>NZ_JAYXHS010000001.1:1167058-1751716 GCF_036017035.1 Uliginosibacterium silvisoli
ATGCATACCGGGTGTGATCATCTCGGGCGTCACGATGGTGGCGCGCGTCTTGTCGGCGGTAATGGTGGTAACGATGTCGGCACCATCAACTGCTTCAGCCACGCTCTTGCACGCAGCAATCCGCATGCCTCCGTCTTGCAGATCGCTCAGGTTGCGCACAAGCTTGGCCGTGGCTGCTGCATCCACGTCGTAGAGGCGCAGCGAGTCGATACCCAGCAGATGATGAAACGCCAGTGCCTGGAATTCACTCTGTGCGCCATTGCCGATCAAGGCCATGGTGCGGCTGCCATGGCGCGCCAGCACGCGGGCGGCCAGCGCGGAGGTGGCCGCGGTGCGCAGTGCCGTGGTCAGGGTCAGCTCGCTGACGAGTTGCGGCAGGCCGGTCTGCACATCGGCCAGTACGCCGAATGCCATCACCGTCGGCAGGCCGAAGCGGTAGTTGGTCGGGTGGCCATTCACATACTTGAACGAATAGCTGTGAGCGTCTGCCACCGGCATCAACTCGATGACGCCCTCCGGTGAATGGCTGGCCGTGCGCGCCGATTTCTCGAAATCGGGCCAGCGCAGGAAGTCGTCGCGAATGTAGTCGGCCATGCCCGACAGGCATGGGGCCAGACCCTTGCACGCAACGATGTGCGTGATGTCGGCAGCGCTCAGGAAGAGGGTGTTGGCAAAACGATCCAGCGAGCGTGATCTGGAGTGCCGATGTGCGGATTTCATGTTCTCACCTCGTATGCGCGAGCCATGAATCAAGTGTGGTCCATTGACAAGTCAATTCAAATCGTCAATATCTTGTAGTAATAGTCAGAAAACTGACGTTTCGCCAAGATAAATTGACGATCTGACAGATCGCAGACCGGATATGGACGCTACCGACCAGAAACTGCTGTCACTGTTGAGAACGGATTGCCGTACCAACGTTGCCACGCTGGCGCAGAAACTCGGCGTGTCGCGCGGCACGGTGAGCAACCGCATCGCCCGGCTCGAGGATGCCGGCGTGATCGTCGGCTACACCGTGCGCCTGCGGCCGGATGCGCAACCGAACGAAATCAAGGCTTCGATGGGCATCGCCGTGCAAGGCAACGAGGCGCGCCTGGTCATCGCCAGCCTCCTCGGCGAACCCGGTGTGGCTACCCTGCATGGCACCAACGGGCGCTGGGACCTGCTCGCCGAACTACGCGCGCAGAATCTCGCCGAGCTGGCCCAGGTTCTCGAGCGTATCCGCCTGATCAAGGGCATCAGCAATACCGAGACGAGTATTCATCTGGAGACGTATCGGCTGTCGTAGCGCCATGCGCCGACCGCCGCTGCTTGATCAGGACAGCCATTGGCGATGGAAGCGATCTCGATTCTCTCCCTGGAAAAGCATGACGGGGAATACAAGGACTGGCCGAAGCTCACTCGGCTGTATTGCAATGGCATCGATACCGGCAGGAAGATCCCCGGCTATCTCATCGAAGCGCAATATCGCTGTGCAGAGGGCTATCTGCTGGTCACTTCCCAGGATTGCCCGTTCGAGGAGTCGAACGACTTTCTCCTGCTCGACGCGCACTTCGACCTGATCGCCACGGCAGGCCTGCTCGTGCCCTACGCCTCGTTCCTGATCAACGAGCATTGGCCGCTGTCTGACCGAAGCATCCGCATTCATTACTACGGTGATCTGTTCATGGATCTTGCCATCGAAGACCCGTCGGAAATGTCACTCCCGCTGCGAGGGCCCATCGCTCGTGGCGCAGCCAGCTTGTTTGCATCGATCCGGCATGGCCTGCTGCGGCTCTACTGGGGGGAGAACCCGGGTGGCAGGCGCTCGCCGATCATCAAGGTCCTGCGCACGCGCAGGTTCGATGACTTCCGTGACGACGCGCAGTCCCTTGCATCCATTCAGGATCTCGATGAACGACTCGAAAAAATCCGGCAAAGGTCGTCAGATGCCAGCACCACCTGATTCCGGCCCGAACCAGAACCCCGAGCTATTGCGCCGTCTTCTGCGCGCGAAGGACCGCATGGATGCGGCGTCGCATGAGGACTGGCCTGTCGGGCGGCTGGCGCGTGTCAGTCATGTGTCGGAAGCGCACTTCGCACGCTCGTTCAAGGAGGCCTTCGGCGTACCGCCGCATCGCTATCTCCTCACCCGGCGCATCGAGCGGGCCGTGGCGCTGCTGCGCGACAGCGATCTGCCCATCACTGAAATCGCCTTCCAGACGGGCTGGCACAGCCTGGGCACTTTCGGGCGGATTTTCCGCGACATCACCGGCGAAAAGCCGAGCGTGGTCAGGCAGCTCGTGCGTGCCGCGGCGAGTGAAGCGGGCTGCGTGCCCGCCTGCATTCTCAGCGCTGCGCAGCGGCCCGATCTCATTACCGCAGTTTTGGAGAAGCGACGTCGCATCGCTGACGCTAAAAATGAGGCCTAGGGCCAGTTCGCATCCGTGACCATGATTTGCCGGATGGGTATCGACAGGCTCTCAACCACGGAGGTCCAATGAGTCAGGGAATTCAGGTAGCAGGTGTGTATGTGCGCGATCAGGATGAAGCGCTCGCGTTCTATGTGGACAAGCTCGGCTTTCGCGTCGTGGCGGACGTGCGCAATGGCGACTATCGCTGGCTGACGGTGCAGCACGCGGAGCAGGCGTCATTCCAGCTCGGTCTTTTCACGCCGGGGCCGCCGGTGCATGACGCGGCGACGGCGCAGGCCTTGCGCGCCCTGCTTGCCAAAGGGGCGATGCCGCCCCTGGTGCTGGCGGTGGATGACTGCCGGGCTACGTGCGAGCGCCTGCGTGCGGCGGGCGTCGAGTTCACGCAGGAGCCGGTGGAGCGCTATGGCACGGTGGACGCAGGCTTCCGCGATCCGTCGGGGAACGGCTGGAAGATCATCGAGGCGCGCCGCTGAGGCGGGCGGGATCGCCATGAGCGCCCTATCAAACAAGCCGCACAGCGCAAGAAGCTGGACCCGCCAGACGCACCGCTGGCTGTCCATCGCCTTTACGCTGACCGTGATCGCCAACTTCGCTGCACGAGCTCGCGGCGAGCCGCCAGCCTGGCTCACCTATTCCCCCCTGCTCCCGTTGGCGCTGCTCCTGCTCACGGGCCTGTACCTGTTTGCACTGCCGTACCTCGCGAGAGGGCGCGGCGCCTCATAAAGGCTCGCGCAATTTTTCGCCAGAAGAAAAACGGCCGGGGTGTTGGCCCCGGCCGTTCGTACATCCATGCAGCGAATGCAGACTACTCTTCCGCGTCGCGACTCGGCGTAATCACCGGCTTTACGTTCGTCTCGGTCAGCTCGGGCGAGCAGTACTCGATGAAGGCATAGGCGAAGCCGCGCAGGTAGTGGCCACGGCGTACGGCGATGCGCGTGGTGTTTTCCTCGAACAGATGTTCGGAGTCGAGCAGGCGCAGGCCCTTGTCGCGATCGGGGATGAAAGCGACCGAGGCGACGATGCCGACACCGAGCTGCAGCTCGACATAAGTCTTGATGACGTCCGCATCGAGCGCCGACATCACGATATCGGTCGCGAGCCCGGCCTTGGCGAAGGTCTGGTCGATGCGTGCACGACCTGTGTAGCCTTCGTGATAAGTGATCAGCGGATACTCGGCGATGGTTTCAAGGGTCAGCTCACCGACCTTGGTCAGCGGATGGTCTTCCGGCACGATGACGCTGTGATGCCAGCGGTGGAACGGGAAGGTCGCGATGTCAGGCTGGTTCTCCAGCGCTTCGGTGGCGATGCCGATGTCAGCGTCGCCGGCTTGCAGCATGGCGACGATTTCTGCCGGGCTGGCCTGGTGCAGTTCGAGGTGCACTTTCGGATAGGCCTGCTTGAAGCGCGTGACCACTTGTGGCAACACGTAGCGTGCTTGCGTGTGGGTGGTGACGACAGTCAGCTTGCCCTCGTCGCGTTGCGAGAACTGTTCCGCGAGACGCTTGATATTGCGTGCGTCGAGCAGCATGCGTTCAACGATGCCGACCAGCTCCTTGCCCGGGTCGGTGAGGCCGAGCAGGCGCTTGCCTCGACGGATGAAGAGTTCGATACCGAGCTCGTCCTCGAGGTCCTTGATGTGCTTGCTGACGCCGGACTGCGAGGTGAACAGCGCATTGGCGACTTCGGTCAGGTTGAAGTTCTGTCGAACCGTTTCCCGAATGATGCGGAGTTGCTGGAAGTTCACTGTGTGGCTCCTTGTGCCGCCGCGCCTTGTGAAGTTGCCGGCGCGGCGCTCTTGCTTTGTTCGAATACCTTGAGTTGCGAGGGCACGAGACGCACGCGATTGCCTTCGGCAAGGGCCAGTTCGCGGACGCGCACGCGGCTCACCTCGACTTCGACATGCTCGGGCACGCCACTGCCAGGGGCGCCCTGCAGTTCGACGCGTGAGGTCGCACCGAAATTGAGAATGCGTACCACCGTGGCTGCGATGCCTTCGACGCCGGGGGCATCATGCACGATGTCGAGCTCGTGCGGACGTGCGAAGGCGATCACTTCGGCGCCGTGCGACAGCTCTTCGGCATGCGGGTGAGCATGCCCGGCGAGGTTGACGTGCTCGCCATCGACACGGCCGTGGAACAGGTTCACCGAACCGAGGAAGCCATAGACGAAAGGTGTGGCCGGGCTGTCATAGACCTCGTCCGGCGTACCGACCTGTTCGACGTGGCCCTTGTTCATGAGCACCACGCGGTCGGCAACTTCCAGCGCTTCTTCCTGATCGTGGGTGACGAAGATGCTGGTGATGTGCAGCTCGTCATGCAGGCGGCGCAGCCAGCGACGCAGCTCCTTGCGCACCTGCGCGTCGAGTGCGCCGAAGGGCTCGTCGAGCAGCAGCACGCGCGGTTCGACAGCGAGGGCACGTGCCAGAGCAATACGCTGACGCTGACCACCGGAGAGCTGCGACGGGAAGCGGTCTGCCAGCCAGTCGAGCTGGACGAGACCCAGCAGCTCGTGCACCTTCTTGCGGATTACGCTCTCGCTCGGACGCTCCCGGCGCGGCTTGACGCGCAGCCCGAAGGCCACGTTGTCGAACACCGTCATGTGGCGGAACAGTGCGTAGTGCTGGAACACGAAGCCGACCTGGCGCTCGCGCACGTGCGTGGCCGAGGCGTCTTCACCTTCGAGCAGCACTGCGCCGCTGTCGGCCGATTCGAGGCCGGCGATGATGCGCAACAAGGTCGTCTTGCCGCAGCCTGACGGCCCCAGCAGGGCAACCAGCTCGCCACTCGGGAAATCCAGCGACACGTTGTCGAGGGCGACGAAATCGCCGAAGCGTTTGTTGATGTTATTGACGGTAATGCTCATGTCTTAAGCTCCTGAACCTGTTGTCGCCGAGGCACTCAGTGTGTGCAGTACGGCAGGCAAATCCTGTTTTTCCGAATCGCTTGAAGTTTGCGAAGCCTTCCACTCGACCCAGGTCTTGATCACCAGGGTGACGAGGGCCAGCATCGCCAGCAGCGAGGCCACCGCAAAGGCGGCCGACAGCTTGTACTCGTTGTAGAGAATCTCGATGTGCAGCGGCATGGTGTTGGTGTAGCCGCGGATGTGGCCCGACACCACCGACACGGCGCCGAACTCGCCCATGGCACGTGCGTTACACAACACCACGCCGTAGATGAGGCCCCACTTGATGTTCGGCAGCGTCACATGCCAGAAGGTCTGCCAGCCATTGGCGCCGAGCACGATGGCGGCTTCCTCTTCTTCCTTGCCCTGCGCCTGCATCAGCGGAATCAGCTCACGCGCCACGAACGGGAAAGTGACGAAGATCGTCGCCAGCACGATGCCGGGAATCGCGAAGATGATCTTGATGTCATGCTCCTGCAGCCATGGGCCGAACCAGCCCTGCGCACCGAACATCAGCACGTAGATCAGGCCGGACACGACAGGCGACACCGAGAATGGCAGGTCGATCAGCGTGGTCAGGAACTGCTTGCCGCGGAAATCGAACTTGGCGATACACCAGGCGGCCGAGATACCGAAGACCAGGTTGAGCGGCACCGAAATGGCCGCGGCAATCAGCGTGAGCTGGATCGCGGACAACGCGTCGTCGTCGATCATCGCTGCGAAGTAGGCTTCCCAGCCCTTCTTCAGGCCTTCCGAGAACACCACGAAGAGTGGCAGCAACAGGAACAGGGCGAAGAATGCGAGCGAGATGCCGACGATGGTCCATTTCAGCCAGGGCGCCTCGCTGGTCGCCGGGTTGTCCTCGTAGTGCTTTGCCGCCGAATGAACGTGCAATCCTCCTGCGCCGGCCATTACGCGTTCCTCCCGATGCGGCGTGTTGACCAGGCTTGCAGGCCATTCACGATGAAGAGCAGGGAGAAGGACGCCAGAAGCATCACGACGGCGATCGCCGTGGCACCGGCATAGTCATATTGTTCGAGCTTGGTGATGATCATGAGGGGTGTGATTTCGGAAACCAGCGGGATGTTGCCGGCGATGAAGATCACCGAACCGTATTCACCCACAGCGCGGGCAAAGGCCAGTGCAAAACCGGTCAGCAGCGCCGGCAGTACCAGTGGAAAGATGACCGTGCGGAAGGTCACCCAGCGTTGCGCACCGAGGCTCGCTGCCGCTTCCTCAAGCTCCGTCTCGAGGTCTTCGAGAATCGGCTGCACCGTGCGCACCACGAAGGGCAGGCCGATGAAGATCAGTGCAACGAGCACGCCAACCGGCGTATAGGCGATCTTGATGCCCAGCGGTGCCAGCAGGGCGCCCATCCAGCCTTTGGGTGAATACACCGTCGACAGCGCGATGCCGGCCACGGCGGTGGGCAGCGCAAACGGCAGATCGACCAGCGCGTCGACCAGCTTCTTGCCGGGGAAGCGGTAGCGCACCAGCGACCAGGCAAGCAGGAAGCCGAAAACCGTATTGATGGCGGCGGCCAGCAGGGCGGCACCAAAGCTCAGCTTGTACGAGGCGACGACGCGCGGCGCGGTGACGACTTCCCAGAAACGGTCAAAGGTCATTTCCGTCGTCTTGAGGAAAATCGCCGCCAGCGGGATCAGCACGATGAGCGACAGATAGCCCAGCGTGTAGCCCAGCGTGAGGTTGAAGCCCGGCAACACATTGGTTTTGCGTGCTGCGCTCATGCTGGTCGCCCCCCGACGGGCCGAGGCGTTGTGACGTGCCTGGAAACGCACATTTCGAGCAATCCTTATACGAAAAGCGCGAGTCTAGAGGCCGGCCCTTAGAAAAATAACCAATAAAACATTCTCTGCTTATTCGAATTTGTGCAATAGATGGCCGGGCGCCCAGCCACATCGATCGCTATGCGCGAAGTCGGATAAGCATCTGAAAACAAAAGCGTTGGTGCTGGAGGCGGGGTTTTTTAGCATGCAGGGTCTGATTGGTCTGCAAGGAGACAGGCATGGGCATGCGATGTCTGAGCACACGCGAACTCAACGCCCTGCGCGTTGCGCTGGACAAGCGCCACGTTTCGATTGATGACGTGGCAGGGCTGGATTACGGGCGGCTGATTCGCGTGCCTGGTCTCGGGCGCAAGAGCATTGCCAACATCCGCGCCTGGCTCGCCGAGCAGGGGCGCAGCCTGAGCAATGATCGCGGCGAACAGGCTGGCGAGCCGGAAGAGGAGGAGGTGCGCAATATCCAGCGCGCCATCACCTACCTGCACGAACACGGCTACACGGTTTTACCACCAGCGGGCTGATCGCCCTGCTCTCGACGCCGCTGCCGGCCGGCGTCCACCAGTCTGCCGCGTGGAGCGCTGCCTGGAAGTGCCGGGTGCAGGTCAGGCTGCTATTGCCATCAAGGCGTGAGCAGCTTGAGGCGCACGCGCTTGTCCAGGTTCAACTGCTGCAAGGCGCTGCCGAAATGCTCCTCCATCAGGCGCTTCTGCAGCCCCGACTTCTCGGCCTGGCGCAGCGCCGCCTCCATCACGGGCTTGAGATGGGCATTGCCGCGTGACAGGTAGAACACGAAGTCGCGTTGATACACGAGCAGCAGATTGGGCTCGATGGCCAGCTCCGGGTGCAGCAGTGCCTCGGCGCCGATCTCGCTGGCGCCGCGTGGGAAATAATCCACCCCGCGATTCTGCGCCGCCAGCATGCTGAACAACTGTCGCCACTCGCCGGCCTGTTCGACATAGGACAGTTTGTTGGCCTCCCAGATGCTGACATCGAACCAGCCCTTGCCGAGCCCGGCGGTCTTGCCGAGTTCGCGGAATTGAGCGAGATCCTTGACGTTGGCATAGATGCCTTCCGTGCCCTTGGGCACGAACAGCACGCGTTGGCCGATCAGCCCCTGGGTCAGGGGAAAGTCGACGCGTGTGTACAGTGTGTCGCGCTCAGGCGTCTGCAGCATCCAGTGCGCGGTCAGCCGATCTATGTCGAGGTAGGCCAGGATGCGTGTCTGCGGCAGATTCTCATAGACTTCGACCGTGACCTTGTGACCCGCGGCCTTGAGGGCCTCGGTCAGGAGTGCGTGGTAGTACCTGTGATTGCCGGTCGTGCCCGCAGCCAGTCGCAAGGTGATATCGGCTGCCGTGCAGGGCAGCGTGGTCAAGCCGGACATGACGAGCAGTAGCGCGAAGAGTTTTCGCAGCATGGTTTGGGTGTCCCTGGGTCGACGGCCGGTGTTCTTCGCCACCGTGCCTTGCTGCCTGTCAGTATAGATAGCCCGGGCTGAAACGTGCCAACGTCATGACTGACGGTAGTTCCGAAATGCGAATCAGTGCTGGCGCGCCGTCAGTGCGCGTTCGACGAAATTGCGCGGCACGCGCGTGCGTGGCACGCGGCCGCCGAACCAGCTGCGCACATCCTCTTCCAGGCCGATGCCATGCATGAAGTTGTACAGCGCCTTGTTGAGGGCCTTGCCGAGCGCGTCGTGATCGACACCGGTCGGGTCGATGAAGTCGACATCATTGGTGGCAAATGAAATCGGCGGCAGCGGCACGAGTTTCACGCCGTACTCTTCCGGATTCTTGCCGACCGGCGAATGCACCGTGCAGGCGAAGCGGTGGAAGAAGCCGGACTGGATGCAGCCGGCCTCGAACAGTTGGCGCACGTATTCCAGCGCATCTACCGTGTCCTGCACTGTCTGCGTCGGGAAGCCATACATGAGATAGGCATGCACGAGGATGCCGGCTTCGGTGAAGGCATGCGTGACGCGCGCCACCTGGTCGACTGACACGCCCTTCTTCATCAGGTTGAGCAGGCGGTCGGAAGCGACTTCAAGCCCGCCTGAAATGGCAATGCAGCCGCTCTCCGCCATCAGCCGGCACAGGTCTGGCGTGAAGGATTTTTCGAAGCGGATATTGCCCCACCACGAGATCGAGCGATTGCGCCGGATCAGCTCTTCCGACAGCGCGCGCAATGACTTCGGCGGCGCGGCTTCATCGACGAAATGGAAGCCGGTCTGCCCCGTCTCGGCAATGATGGTGTCGATGCGATCCACCAGCGTCGTCGCGGCAACGCCTTCGTAGCGCGAGATGTAATCGAGGCTCACATCGCAGAAGCTGCACTTCTTCCAGTAGCAGCCGTGCGCCACCGTGAGCTTGTTCCAGCGCCCGTCCGACCACAGGCGATGCATGGGGTTGAGCATGTCGAGCAGCGACAGATACTTGTCGAGCGGCAGGCCGTCCCAGGTCGGCGTGCCGACTTCGGCGAAGGCCACGTCGGACTCATCGGTTGTGATGTAGCGAACCAGCCCGCTGTCCTTTTCGCGAAGGAAGGTGCGCACCAGTTGTTCGTGCGTGCGCCTGCCGTGCAGGTGATCGAGCAGTGCCAGTAGCGGCCGTTCGCCATCGTCCAGCGTCACGTAGTCGAAATAATCGAAGACGCGCGTGTCGGAGAGCTCACGCAGTTCCGTATTCACGAAACCGCCACCGAGGCCGACGACGATGTCCGGGTTCTGTGCCTTGATGCTCTGCGCGATGCGGAAGGCGGCGTACACCGCGCCGGGGAAAGGCACGGAGATCAGCACGAGTTGCGGTGCGTGCTTCTCGATTGCTTGCAGTGTGAGCGCATGCAGCGTGGTGTCGACGAGGTTGCGCGGCGCAGCCAGTGCGCGCGCCAGCGGGTCGAAAGTCGGCTGGCTCTGCGCCAGCGATTCGGCATAGCGCACGAACTCGAAACGCGGATCGATCGCTTCGCGCAGCACATCGGCGAGATCGTTCAGGTATAGCGTCGCGAGGTGTCGCGCGCGATCCTGCATGCCGAGCGCACCGAAAGCCCAGGCCAGCGGGTCACCACCATCCGGGTCGATGTACTCGTCGAGCGATGCGAAGCGTGATCCCTCGGGCAGGAAGTTGCGGCTGCAGATGCGATGCGCCACCGTGGAGTCGCGCCCTTGCAGGAAGCCGATGAGGGGCGTGATGGTCGACAGGTAGCGCTCGAACTGCGCGAGGAAGGTTTGTACCAGTGGCGTGCGCCGCCGCTCCGGCAAGGTCTCGATCTGCTGGCGGATTTCCTGCAGACCCTCGACGGAAAACAGGCGCAGTACCAAGGCCAGCGCGAGGTCTTCCTGCTCGGCGTCTACATCGCGCGAACGCAGGAAGCCGGTGAGGTAGGCCGTCGATGGGTAGGGCGTGTTGAGCTGCGTCATCGGCGGGATGACGGACAGCACGCGCAATAGCTTGTCCGCAGACGCGCCCGCTATTGGGGCGGCAGGTTGCGTACGCTCGTCATGCAGCGTAAATGAACCATCGGCATTGCGGAACGGCTTGCTCATTGGCTGGCTGCGGAGGATGGTTGCTGCGAGCGTGTCTTGCCCGCGCTCAGGCGGTGCGGCCGAGGCGGTAAATCGCGACGCTGGCGTAGTTGTTCGGATCGGTGGTGATCTCGCGATCCTCGTCGAACGCGACGCGCTGCAGGATGCTGATGCCGCGCTTCTGGCACAGCAGTTCGAAGTCGGCCATGGTGAAGAAGCGCACGTTCGGCGTGTTGTACCACTCGAAAGGCAGGATGTCGGAGACCGGCATGTGGCCTTCGGCGATCGATACGCGATGGCGCCAGTAGCCGAAGTTCGGGAAGCTCACGACCGCCTCGCGACCGACGCGCAGCATTTCGCTCAATATGCCATCTGTATTGTGAACGGCCTGCAGCGAGAGACTCATGATGACGTGGTCGAACTGCGCGTCCTCGAAGCCGGCAAGGCCCTTCTCGAGATCGATCTGCAGCACGTTGATGCCGGCCTTGATGCAGGCCACGACGTGCTCCACGTCGCGCTCGATGCCGTAGCCTTTCACGCCGCGTTCGGCGATGAGGTGGGCGAGCAGGTCGCCGTCGCCGCAGCCAAGGTCGAGCACGCGTTCGCCGCGTGTGATCCAGCGCGTGATGACGTCGAAGTCGAAACGCAGATCCTGTGTCAGTTGCACCATGTCTCAGACCTCGATGTTATTGAAGTAGGCGCGCATCGCGGCATGGTAGTGCGGATCGTCGAGCAGGAAGGAATCATGGCCGGCCGCGCTGTCGAGTTCGGCATAGGTGACGTCCAGCCCGTTGTGCATCAGCGGGAATACGAGCTCCTGCGAACGCGCTGGCGAGAAGCGCCAGTCGGTCGTGAACGACGCGATGAAGAACTTTGCCTTGGCGCGCGCTAGCGCTGCCTGCAGATTGCCGTCGTAGGCGTAGGCAGGATCGAAGTAGTCGAGCGCCTTGGTGGTCAGCAGGTAGGTGTTGGCATCGAAGAAGCCGGCGAACTTGTCACCCTGATAGTGCAGGTAGGACTCGATCTCGAAATCCACGCCGCGACCGAACTGGTGCTCGCCGTGACGTAGGCGGCGACCGAATTTCTCGGCCATCGCATCGTCCGACAGATAGGTGATGTGGCCCAGCATGCGCGCCAGACGCAAACCGCTGACGGGCACGACGCCGTACTCGTAGTAATCGCCGCCGTGAAAGGTCGGGTCGCTGAGGATGGCCTGACGCGCAACTTCGTTGAAGGCGATGTTCTCGGCCGACAATTTTGGCGCGGCGGCAATGACCATGCCGTGACGTACCCGATCGGCATAGCGCAATGTCCAGTCCAGTGCCTGCATGCCACCGAGGCTGCCGCCGAGCACGGCTGCAAATTGCTGGATGCCGAGCAGGTCTGCAAGGCGCGCCTGCGAATCCACCCAGTCTTCGACCGTCACGAACGGGAAGCGCGAGCCCCAGGGCTTGCCACTCGCCGGCTCGATCGACATCGGGCCGGTGCTGCCGTAACAGCCGCCGAGGTTGTTCACGCCGATGACGAAGAACTTGTCCGTATCGAGCGGCTTGCCGGGGCCGACGAGGTTGTCCCACCAGCCGACGCTCTTCGGATTGTCCGCATGCACACCGGCGACATGGTGTGAACCGGAGAGAGCATGACAGACCAGCACGGCATTGCTGGCCGTGGCATTCAACGTGCCGTAGGTCTCGTACACCAGATCGTAGGCGGGTAATACACCGCCACTTTTAAGTGACAACGGCGTATCGAAATGCGCGCGCTGTGGCGCAACGATGCCAATGGATGAAGCGGATGTCGTCATGTCGGAAAGCAGGGAACCAGAAAAGCAAAAACCCAGTCGGCAGGTCTGCGCGACTGGGCTGGCGGATACGCTCCCACTCGCTTTAGCCATATTTATAAAGCGCCCGCAAGCTGAGTCAAATTGGCGCAGTTGGGAAACTAACGCCTGAGCTGCCTGTTGTCAAACCAGTGCAGGGCGCCCGCAGATGCAGGAAGGAAAAAGGACGCCGCCAGAAAGACGTGGATGAGAGAGAAACCGGGGCGTGGTCGACAGCAAACCGATTGCGCCTGCAGGGGTGTGAAAGCCTGTCGTGGCGGCGGACTTTTTTATTTCTCCGGATGCCTTGATTGACTGCCCTTTTGCACACATAAATTAACAATCTCTCTGCGCTATAAAGAGAACCTCTTACGAAATATCACCTGACGTAACGACCACCGAGACTGCGCCAGATGTCCGGGCAGCGTGGTGCTACAGCAGGGCTTGCTCTTCCCAGACGGGGGTTCCGATGGCTGCTGTCGTACCGAACATGCTTGGCGCTTCACCCGTCTTCGCGCGGGTGCTCGACACCATCGCCTGTCTGGCGCGCTTCGATGCGCCGGTCCTGCTGACGGGCGAGACCGGCACAGGCAAGGAGCTGGCGGCGCGCGCCATTCATTACCTCAGCGCGCGCGCGGCAGCGCCCTTCGTGCCGGTCAACTGTGGCGCCCTGCCCGACACCCTGATCGAAAGCGAATTGTTCGGCCATGAGCGTGGTGCGTTCACCGATGCGCGCCAGAGCCGTGCCGGCCTGGTTGAAGCGGCACGTGGCGGCACGCTGTTTCTCGATGAAGTGGATTCCCTGCCGATGCGTGCACAGGCCGCGCTCTTGCGGTTCCTGCAGGACCAGACTTTCCGCCCGCTGGGCGCTTCTGGCGATGTGGCGGGTGACGTGCGCATCGTGGCGGCTGCCAGCCCCCGCATGCAGGAGATGGTGGAGCAAGGAAGCTTCCGCGCTGACCTCGCCTTCCGCCTCGACGTACTGTCCATCGAGATGCCGCCGCTGCGCGAGCGCACGGGTGACGCGTTGTTGCTGGCGCAGCACTTTGCCGAGCGGCATGCCGCACGTTACCGCATGAAAGTGCGTCCCTTTGACGCCGATAGCCTCGCATGGATCGAGGCTCATCCCTGGCCGGGGAATGTGCGCGAACTCGACAATCTCGTACATCGCCAGACCTTGCTGGGTCAGGATGCCGAGCTGCGGCTGGCGCCCGAGGGCTGGCAGGCGAGTGGCGTGCGGCCGAAGGCCGGGCCCGTACAGTTCAACGATGCGCGTCACGAGGCCATGAGTGCATGGGAGCGCCAATATCTGTCGCACTTGCTGCGAGAGACGGGTGGCAATGTCACGCGTGCCGCGCAGCTCGCCGGCAAGGAGCGGCGTGCGCTGGGCAAGTTGCTCAAGAAGCACGGTATTGATCGCGACCTGTTCGGTACGGCCTGAGGGGCTGTTCGCAATTCCGGCTGCGGGGCTGTGATCGAGGAATGCCCCTCATCTCACTGACGATCTGGCCACAGTTCCTGCGGCGCCTGCACGGGCGAGGCCTGAATACAATGGCGGTATGTCCTTGCATATTTCTCCGCTCGATCTCCACGAGCCCTCGCATACCTCCGCCTTGATCGACCTGCTTGATCACTACGCGCGCGACCCCATGGGCGGTGGCACGGGCCTGTCGGTGCATGCCCGCACGCATCTGGTCGAGGCCTTGCGTCTGCGCGCCGACTACTTTGCGCATCTGGCCTGGCTGGAGGGTGAAGCAGTTGGCCTCATCAACTGTTTCGAAGGCTTCTCGAGCTTCGCTGCCAGGCCGCTGTTGAATGTGCATGATCTCGCCGTCAGGCGCGAACATCGCGGCAAGGGTATCGGCCGGGCGCTGCTGGCTGCGGCCGAGGCGCAGGCCAGGGCGCGGGGCTGCTGCAAGCTGACGCTGGAGGTGCTCGACCGCAATGCGGTCGCCATGTCGGCCTATCTTGGTTTTGGTTTTGCGCCCTACGCGCTCGACCCGGCTGCGGGCAGCGCCGTGTTCCTGCAGAAACTGCTCGATTGAGTTCCGGTAACTCTTGCAGATCTGCAGAAATAATTTCCACAGAATCAATATGTGATCTATATTTCTGAGGAAATCAGGAAAAATCATGACGAACGCTGAAATCAGGTCTGCTGCAGAACAGGCGTCGGAGCCCGCAACGGTGCTGTCGAAAGCTGTGGTACGCACTGCCGAACAACTTGGCCTGTCGCAGGCGAGGCTGGCCAAAGTGCTGGGCGTCAGCGCGGCAACCGCTTCACGGCTGGTGGCCGGGCGCTATCGCTTGCAGACCGATAGCAAGGAATGGGAATTCGCCGTATTGCTGGTACGCCTGTTCCGTTCTCTTGACTCCATTGTCGGCACGCAGGAAGCGGCGCGAACCTGGCTCAATGGTGAGAATCTCGCGCTGGCAGGCAAGCCTGTCGAGTTGATGCAGGCCACTGAAGGCCTGGTGCGGGTTGTGCAGTATCTGGATGCGTCGCGCGCACGGATCTGAACGCGATACGTCCGCCACGCAGTCGTCCCCCTGCAGTCTGAAATCCATCCCGAGGAGTTCATCATGCAATTCGTCTGGTTCATCCTGATTGGTCTGGTCGCCGGCTGGCTGGCCGGCAAAATCGTCAAGGGCGGTGGTTTCGGTGTCGTCGGTGACATCGTCATCGGCGTGCTCGGTGCGTTGCTGGGCGGATTCCTGTTCAGCCTGCTCGGGCTGGCGTCTACCGGCCTGATCGGCAGCATCGTCACTGCTACGGTCGGCGCCATCGTGCTGATCTTCCTGTTGCGAGCCATCAAGCGTTGATGGCGTCATTCGATGCCGCCGCGCTTGGTGCGCTGGGCCGCCCCTTGCGTGCTACGTTGTGGCGCATGGTCGAGTCGCAACACGTGGCGAGCACGATGAAACTGGTCGACAGTGCAGCGGAGCAGGATGTCCTCGAGATCCTGCTCGAACAAGGCAAGCCACCCTTGCCCCTCGGCACGACCGGTCTGGACTATCTGTTGGCCAGCCCGTTCCGCTATCCACCCTATCCGGCAGGTTCGCGTTTTCGCAGCAGTACCGATCCGGGCGTGTTCTACGGGGCACCCAACATGGGTACGGCGGCGGCCGAACTGGGCTACTGGCGTTGGCGCTTCCTGCTCGACAGCCCGGCGTTGCAGCAGGTTGGCCCTGTGCTGCACACGGCCTTTCGCGCCAAGGTGAATGCCATATGCATTGATCTGCGTGAGCCGCCTTTCGACGCACAGGCTGCCGCATGGACCGCCGCGCGTGACTACGGCGCCACCCAGGCGCTGGCACGCTCCGCGCGAGAGGCGAAGTTGCAAGCCATCGTCTATGCCTCGGTGCGCGATCCGCAGCAGGGTTGGTGTGCGGCATTGCTGACGCCGGAGGGCTTTGCGCGCCGCAAGCCCGAGCCGCTCACGCAATCCTGGTGGCTTACCGCTACGCGACAGCAAGTGGTGTGGCGGCGCGAATCGGAGACCATGAGCTTCGCGACACAGGACTGGCGTTAGCGGCTGTTGTCACAGGTCGGAAAAGCAAAGCGCCTTCCGACATCAGGCTGCCCAAGAGGCGCGGGCGTGTTTGTGCATCTGGATGTCGGAAGGCGCTTTGCTTTTCCGACCTACACAAGGTCAGGGTTGCATCACAAGCCGGGTGGTCGCGGGCATGGCCCGCTCCTACAAAAGCCGCTTCGCCGCCACGTCGCCCCACCAGGCTGCTTCTTCGAATACCGAATAGCCCGACAGATCGCTGTGCGCGAACTGCAGCGGGCCATCGACTTCGCGCAGCGCTAGCAGGCCTTTATTGCTCAGGTAGCCGGGTCGCGGGCTGGCCATGGCGTGGCCGCGCAGGGTGATGTCCACGCGCTCGACGTAAGGCCACAAACGTTCGTAGGCGAGATGCAGGTCGCCCGCAGCCCGCTCCAGCAAGGCCTCGGGCGAAGCTGTCTGAAGCCAGCGCCGCGCGTCTTGCGGCGAATCATCACTCAAGGCGTTGTAGGCGGTGAAGACCGTCTGCTCCGGCTTGGCGACGCGGATCAGCTGGTGCGTGGCGACGACGTAGCCGAGGCCCTTGCCCTCGTACGCCACGTTGTCCCAGGCGAGCTGCGCGGCCCCGCGCTCCTCGGGAAAGCGCCGCATGAGGAAGTTGCTGACCATCCACGGCGCGTTCTGCGGCTGATGCATGGCAGGATCGAAGCCGAAGCCGCGCATGTCCTCGACGATATGTGTCGCGACGTGCAGCGGCATGGCGCAGATGGCATGACGTGCGCGTACGCGCATGCTGCGCAGCGGGCTGTCGCCCGACGCCGGCTGTACGACCAGCACTTCGATACCTTTGTTGCGGAGTTGTACTCGTGCAGCGAAGCCTGCCATCTGACGTGGCGCATGCTCGTCGTCCAGCCGGGTGCCGAAGGCGATCCTGCCGCGCAGGGCACGCACCAGTCCCTGCAGGCCGTCCGGCCAGGTGAGTACGGTGCCGGGTTCCGCATTGCGCGCTTCGCCCGCCCGGCTGGCGAAGTAGTGCAGGCCTGCGTAGGCCGAGGTGTGCTGATAGTCCGTGCCGTAGTCGTCGCGGCAGGCGTAGTTCGCATACCAGTGCAGTGGCGCCGAACGATAGCCCTCGCGCGCGAGCCAGTCGCGAAAGCTCAGCCGGTCAAGTGCGCGCCAGGTCTCGTCCTGTGAAGACAGCGCGATCGGCATTGCGAAAGCGCGCTTGCCGTCGCTCCCCGTTGCGGTCTTGAGGTGCTCGATGTGGCGCAGGAAGCGTTGATGCTCTGCCCGCTCCATGTCGGAGCTGGCCTGCTCCGGCAACAGATCTTCGTACCACTTGCCGGCGCGCAGCAGACGTTCTGCCTCCGGGTGAACGAGGATCCGCTCATCGAACTCCGGCAGTTGGCTGAAAGCGTCTGCCGTGATGACGCCGACATCGGCGAGCATCTCGCGTACATGGCGCGACTCCATGGACGGCAGCGGCAAGTAGTGCGCACCGGTCGGGCAGGCCTGCCCCGCCATGCTTGCCCCGGCCGCATTGCCATCAGGTTCGGGGCCCGAGATCATCAGGATGTTGCGTCGCCCCTCCCTTGCCAGACGCCACGCTGCTGCAATACCCGCCACGCCGCTGCCGAGAATGGCGACATCGCAGTCGATATCGCCGGAGGGCGGTGGCAGCTTCGCCGCATCGCGCAGCAGGTGACCTTCGGCCATGCCCGGCATGAGGATGCGCACTGGTGGCGCCTGCCAGGGCAAGCGGTCGCAGCCTGACAGCAGGTTCGCAGCACTCGCGGCGAGAAACTGACGGCGATCCATTACGAGGGTAGTACCCACGAAAAATCATCGTCACCCCGGCGAAAGCCGGGATCCAGGTCGGGCGTTCGGTACTGGATCCCGGCTTTCGCCGGGATGACGGGCGGGGTTTCTCGCGTTGCCCGCATCAACGGATCACCCGATGCCAGTCCTGCTCGAAGTAGTGCACCAGCGACTGGTTGTTGAGGCGATTCGGTTCGACGTCCGGCGCCACCATGTCCGGCGGGAAGTGGAACATCTCGCGCGTGCTCGATGCGTCGAGAAAGCGCAGCGGCACTGCATAGCGCTCGGGCTGCGTGAAGTTGTTCTGCTTGCTTGCCAGCACGAAGCCCCACTCGCCGAAGGAAGGCACATGGGCGTGATACGGCCAGGTGTAGAAGCCGGCCTCTTTCAAGGTCGCCACCACGCACCAGAAAGCATGTGGCGCGAAGTAGGGCGAGGTTGATTGCACGACCACGTAGCCATGCTCTGCAAGGTGCTTGCTGACAAGGCGGTACATCGGCACCGAGTAGAGCTTGCCGAGCGCGAAGTTCGATGGATCGGGCAGGTCGATGATGATGGAATCGTAGGCGCCTGTGTCCGTCTCCAGCCATTGGCCCGCATCGGCATTGACCACCTTGACGCGTGGGTCGGTCAGGGCATGCCGGTTGATGGCGGTCAGTGCTTCCGACGTCGAGAACAGCTTCGTCATCGCCGGGTCAAGATCGACCAGGGTGACATGCTCCAGCTGCTTGTACTTGAGTAGCTCGCGCACGGCGAGACCATCGCCACCTCCCAGCACCAGAGCCCGGCGTGCGCCGGGCAGGGATTGCATGGCGGGATGCACCAGCGCTTCGTGATAACGATGCTCGTCGCGTGTGGAGAACTGCAGGTTGCCGTTCAGGTAGAGGCGTAGGTCGTCTTGCCAGCGCGTGACCACCATGCGCTGGTAAGGCGTCGTCTCGGCGTGGATGATCTGGTCGCCGAAAACACTTTGCTCGGCCCAATGGGTCAAGCGCGAAGAGAACGCCAGTCCACCGATCAACACGGCGACCACGACCGTACCGCGCAGGTGGATGCCGCGCTTGCCACGCAGCTCCTTGCCGAATATCTGTGCAGTGAACAGCGCCACGCCGGCATTGAGCAGTCCGAACACCAGCGCCGTGCGGGCCATGCCAAGTCGTGGCGCCAGCACCAGCGGGAACAGCAGTGACACTGCCAGCGCGCCGAGATAGTCGAATGTCAGCACGCGGCTGACCATCTCGCGTAACTCGGCCTTGCGGCCATAGAGCACCCGCATGACGAGCGGGATCTCCATGCCGACCAGCATGCCGATGAAAAACACCAGCGCATACAACACGGTGCGGAAGGGCGCTGAGGCCCACGCAAAGATCGAGAACAGGATGGTCGCGGACAGACCGCCGACGACGCCGACCAGTAATTCCACATCGATGAAGCGTGCCAGCGCATCTTCATCCTTCACATAGCGCGACAGATGCGAGCCGACACCCATCGCGAACAGGTAGCAACCGATGATGGATGAGAACTGCAGCACCGAATCGCCGAGCAGGTAGCTCGCCAGGGCGCCAGCAATGAGCTCGTAGGCGAGACCGCAAGAGGCGACAACGAAGACGGAGAGGATCAGGACGCGATCACGCATGTGCAGCTACTTTGTATTGAACTGATGTCGCGCTCGTTGAACCCGGATCCCCGGGAACACGCGACCGAAATCGTCATTCCCGCGACGGCGGCTTACGCGCTTGCCCGTTGGTACATTTCATCGGCACACGCTTGCACCGCCCATGCCCGCTTGTTACGCTGCGACGGCATTCAAGGCGCATGGCAACGGAGACGGCAGATGTTATTACAACAACTAAGCGCATACCTGATTCATCTACTTGCCGGGCTGGGCGTGGTGGCTGTCTTTGTGGCCGTCTACCTGCACGTCACCCCATTTCGCGAGCTATACCTGATCCGCAACGGTGGCGTCGCGGCGGCGCTCTCGCTTGGCGGTGCGACGTTCGGTTTCGCGCTGACGGTGGCATCGAGCATCCTGCACAACGACACCTTCGCGATGTTCCTGTTCTGGGCTGCCTGCAGTGCTGCCGTGCAGGTCATTGCCTATGCCGTCGTCGCACGCCTGCTGCCGCATCTCAATGCAGCACTGGAGAACAATAACGTCGCCATGGGTGGTCTCATGGGCGTTGTGTCGCTGGTCGTCGGCATCATCAACGCGGCTGCGCTGTCGTAAAGTTCTGACGCAGTACCTCGCAATCCACTTTTGTCACGACGCGGTATTCCCGCCGCGTCATCATTGCCGGTAAGGAGAGCCATCATGGGTCTGGGCGATTTCATCAAGAAACAGTTTATCGACGTCCTGCAATGGACGGAGGACAGCGATGACGTGCTCGCCTGGCGTCACCCCATGGACGGCATGGAAATCCAGAATGGCGCCAGTCTCACCGTGCGCGATTCGCAGATGGCGGTGTTCGTGAATGAAGGCAAGGTCGCCGACGTGTTCGGCCCCGGCATGTACAAGCTCACCACGCAGACCCTGCCGGTGCTGACCTACCTGAAGAACTGGGACAAGCTGTTCGAGTCGCCCTTCAAGTCCGATCTCTACTTCTTCAGCACGCGCATCCAGCTCGCGCGCAAATGGGGCACGCCACAGCCGATCACCATCCGCGACAAGGATTTCGGCATGGTGCGCCTGCGCGCCTTCGGCATGTACTCGTACAAGCTGACCGACCCGAAGAAGTTCTACACGGAGATCAGCGGCACGCGCGAAACCTACACGCGTGACCAGCTCGAAGAGCAGTTGCGCAATCTCGTCGTGTCGACGATGACGTCAACGCTGGGCAGTGCCGAGCTGCCCTTCCTCGACATGGCCGGCAATCAGGCCTTGCTGTCGACGAAGATGAAAGAACACATGACGCCGGTGTTCGATCAGTACGGCCTCGCGCTCGACAACTACGCCGTCGAGAACATCTCGCTGCCGGAAGAACTGCAGAAGGCCATCGACACGCGCATCTCGATGGGCATGATGGGCGACCTCGGCAAGTTCACGCAGTACCAGGTGGCCAGCAGCATTCCGCTGGCTGCGCAGAATGAAGGTGGCATTGCGGGCCTTGGTGCCGGGCTGGCGGCGGGCGTGGGCGTGGGCCAGATCATGGCCGATACGATGCGATCCAGCCTGAATCCGGGCGCAGGCGCAGCTGCTGCGCCTGCGGGCGACGCACCAGAAGTGCGCCTCGAAAAGCTCAAGGGCATGCTCGACAAGGGCCTCATCGCACAAGCCGACTACGACACGGCGAAGGCGGAGATCCTGAAGAAGCTGATTGGCTGACCCAAGCGCGCAGCATTATTCCGTGCGGGTTGTGCAGGGTGGGTTCGGAGCAAAGCGACAACCCACCGCCGTCCGCTGACGATGGTGGGTTGCTTCGCGAACCCACCCTACGCAAACCACGCCGCACTCACTCGACGCGAAGAACTCCGAACTAACGCATGTATCAAGTCGCCTGCCCCAGCTGCGGAGCACCCGTCCAGTTCCGCTCGGCCGCTTCGGTCATGGCGGTGTGCGGCTATTGCCAGAGCACTTTGCTGCGCGATGCGGACGCGGTGCGCGACATCGGCAAGATGTCGGCCGTGCTGGAGGACTACTCGCCGATCCAGATCAATACCAGCGGCATGTTCGAAGGCAAGCGCTTCGGCGTGGTCGGACGCATCCAGCTTGAGTACGCGGATGGCTACTGGAACGAGTGGTACGCGCTGTTCGATGACGGTACTGCGTGCTGGCTGTCGGATGCCTCGGGCAAGTACACACTGACCGTCCAGTCGACGAACGTACCGCGCG
The DNA here is from genome assembly GCF_036017035.1 of Uliginosibacterium silvisoli. Classification (NCBI taxonomy): domain Bacteria; kingdom Pseudomonadati; phylum Pseudomonadota; class Betaproteobacteria; order Rhodocyclales; family Zoogloeaceae; genus Uliginosibacterium; species Uliginosibacterium silvisoli. The sequence goes on from NZ_JAYXHS010000001.1 coordinate 1,188,671, forward strand.
AGGTGCCGGTCTTCGAGCGCATCCAGCCGGGCGGTCGCCTGTCTTTCGACAATGTCGGCTACATCGCTGCCGATGTACGCACGGCGCGCTGCACGGGCGGTCAGGGTGAGCTGCCGTTCAAGGTCGGCGAGGGCTGGGAGGCGAAGCTTGCGGACTACCGCAACGGCCAGCGCTTCGTCACGCTGGATTACTCGGATGGTGCGACGCCGGTCATCTACACCGGCAAGGCGGTCACGCTGGAGAGCATGGCCTGTCAGCTGCTGCGCGAGGATACGCAGATCCTGCAGAGCGCGGGCAAGCTGCGCGGCAGCACTGCGAATCTCGAGTGCCCGAATTGCGGCGCCTCGATTGCCTACCGTCCCGGCCTCGCCCAGCACCTCGTTTGCCAGACTTGCCACGCCGAAGTCGGTGCGCGCGCCGGGCAGGTGGAAGTGCTGGCAAAGAACGAGGAGCTGGAGCAACGCACGACGACGCTGGTGCTCGGCGACGTGGCGAAAATCGGCGGTGCCGAGTGGACGCTGATCGGCCTGATGGAGTGCCGTGAGACGGGTGAAGAGTCCTCGATGTGGGTCGAGTACCTGCTGCACAACCCGCAAAAGGGTTTCCAGTGGATCGTCGAGAGCATGGAGGGTTGGGATCTTGTCACCGTGCTTGATGAATGGCCGGAAGCGGCAGGCGGTTCCCAGCTGCGCTTGCGCGGCCAGGTCTTCAGCAAGCTTTACGACTACGGCTCGGAAGTCACTTGGGCCGCAGGCGCCTTCAACTGGCGCGTGCACATTGGCGACCGGGTGAGTGTTAGCGACTACAAGCAAGGCATCATGACCTTGACGGCAGAGCGCAGCAGTAGCGAGCTGAACTGGAGTCTGGCAAAGCGCGTTGCGGCGCGCGATGTGCTCGGCTGGTTCGGCAAGGCGAGCCAGGCTGCCGTTTTGCCGCGCGAGCGTGCCGCCTCGCTGGCCGCCGACAGTGGCGATACCGGCAGCCAGCTACGCAAGGTGGCCTGGATCTTCACCGCCCTCATTGTCCTGCTCAACCTGCCGTTCCTCTTCAGGAACGGGTTCGACAGTATCGAGATCCCCATACTGGGCCTGGTCGCGCTGTGGTTTCCGGTCCTGAAGTTCGCCAGCAACAGTGATGGAGATGACGACTGATGTGGCGCTTTCTGTACATCGTCTATGCCATCGTTGTGACCATTGCCACGACTGCCATCAATGGCGGCTCGGGAAGCGGGGGCAGCAGTTATCGCAGCTGGGGGGGCTCCAGCTACGGGGGCTCCGGCGGCGGCTCATTTCATAAATGAGTCCACAAATGAACTCGCGCATGAATCCGATTGCGTTGGGCCGGGCACTCGGCCAGCACCTTCTGCTCGATCTGCATGAGGTCTCGCCAGCGCTATTGGGCGACACACAGGAGATCGAAATCATCCTGCGCGAGGCTGCACGGCTGGCAGGTGCCACGCCCATTCACGCGCACTTCCATCACTTCGGCGCCGGCATGGGCGTGACCGGTGTGTTGTTACTTCGCGAATCGCATATCAGCATCCACACCTGGCCGGAGCATGGCTACGCGGCGGTGGACGTGTTCATGTGTGGTGATGCGCAGCCGGAGCGGGCGACAACGCATATTGCTGCAGCGCTGGCCGCAGGATCGCACTCGGTAAAGCGCCAGGATCGCGGCGCAGTGTCGTCGTAGGTCGGAAAAGCGCAGCGCCTTCCGACATCAGGCACCCAAACGCGCGTCATGATTGTTTGCGAGCCCGGATGTCGGAAGGCGCTGTGCTTTTCCGACCTACAAAACAAAGGCCGCTCGAAAGCGGCCTTTTCAATCGTGCGCCGAAACTCAGGCGTCGAGTTTCTTTTTCAGCAGCTCGTTGACCTGCGCGGGCGAGGCTTTGCCCTTGCTGGCCTTCATGACCTGACCGACCAGCGCGTTGAAAGCCTTTTCCTTGCCGGCGCGATATTCCTCGACGTTCTTCGCGTTGGCGGCGAGCACTTCGTCGATGATGGGCTCGATGGCGGAGGCGTCGGTGACCTGCTTCAGACCCTGCGTCTCGATGATGCTGTCGGCATCCTTGCCTTCGCCGTTCCACAGCGCTTCGAAAACTTTCTTCGCAGCGCTGCTTGATATGGTGTTGTCGAATACACGAGCGAGAAGGCCGGCTAACTGAGTAGGAGAAACCTTTGAATTTTCGATCTCCAGTTGCTCCTTGTTGAGACTGGATGCGATGTTATTGATGACCCAGTTCTGGACATGCTTTGCGTTGGCTACGTCGGGAGCTTGTGTGCCATACGGAATGCCAGGAATGCTTCGGAGTGCTGCCAATGTGTCTTCAAAGTAACGAGACATTCCCAATGAGCTTGTAAGTACCTGTGCGTCTGAGGAGACCATTGCGTACTCGCGTTGATAGCGCTGGCGCTTTTCTTCCGGCAATTCCGGCATCTCGCTCTTCACGCGGCTGATCCAGTCGGCGCTGATTTCCAGCGGCAACAGATCTGGATCGGGGAAGTAGCGGTAGTCGTGCGCGTCTTCCTTGCTGCGCATGGCGCGCGTCTCGCCGGTGTCCGGGTCGAACAGCACGGTGGCTTGCTGGATGGCGTGGCCGTCTTCGATCTGTTCGATCTGCCATTGCACTTCGTAGTCGATGGCCTGCTGCATGAAGCGGAAGCTGTTGAGGTTCTTGATCTCGCGGCGCGTGCCGAATTTCTCCGCGCCTCGTCTGCGCACGGAGACGTTGGCGTCGCAGCGGAACGAGCCTTCCTGCATGTTGCCGTCGCAGATGTCGATCCATTGCACGAGCGAATGCAGGGCCTTGGCGTAGGCCACGGCCTCGGCGGAGGAGCGCATGTCGGGCTCGGTAACGATCTCGAGCAGCGGCGTGCCGGCGCGGTTCAGGTCGATGCCGCTCTGGCCCTGGAAGTCTTCGTGCAGGCTCTTGCCCGCGTCTTCCTCGAGGTGGGCACGCGTCAGGTTCACCGTCTTGGAGTAGGCCTTGTCGCCCTCGCCGACCTGGATCGTCAAGGTGCCGCCAACGACGACCGGCAGCTCGTACTGGCTGATCTGGTAACCCTTGGGCAGGTCCGGGTAGAAGTAATTCTTGCGCGCGAAGACGGAGCGCGGCGCGATCTCGGCGCCGATGGCCAGACCGAAACGGATGGCGCGCGCCACGGCGCCGTGGTTGAGCACGGGCAGCACGCCGGGCAGGGCGATATCCACCGCGCTGGCCTGCTCATTGGGCTCGGCACCGAAGGCGGTGCTGGCGCCGGAGAAGATCTTGGAGACGGTGTTGAGCTGGGCGTGGGTTTCCAGGCCGATGACAACTTCCCAATCGCTGCGCATGTCAGGTACTCATTAAATGTGACTTGGGGATTCCGGAGCGCAGATTCCGGGGAGTCTGCGCGAAGTCGGCCATTTTACAGCGGCATGGCGGCCACTGCTGCATCGCTTATCGACGTGTCGTGGCAGAAGAGCTTGAGTTGGTGACGCAGCGTGCATCCGGATAGGCCTGGGCCTTGGGCCCGCCATCGCGTTCCCAGCCGTCGCCGGGCGAAGTCTGCATGCAGGCGATCTTGCCGTTGAGCTTGCTCTTCCACTGGTACCAGGGAGCGGGGGCCGCCTGGGCCGCCAGTACAACGAGACACAGCGAGATACCTGTCGCCCGTTTTTTCATCAGCAGAAAAACGACTCGACGAAATGTGGTTCACCTGAAAAGCGTACGACCAGGGACTTTGCAGTGGTGGTCAGCGTGGCGCCATTGCTGAAGGCCAGCTCCAGCGCGATCTGTCCTGTGAATTCAGAGGGCAGCGGAAGGATGGCGAGTTCTTCACCTGCGACTGCGAGCTTGCCGCTCGCCAATTTGCCCACGCATTCATTCAGCGGCCCGACCCAGGTTGCGTCGGACAGCAGTATCTCGACGGGGCGGACATAGCCGCTGTCGGCATCGCCAGGCTCGCCGCCCGAGCGATGTGCAAAAGCCGACGAGAAGGCGATATGCAGTCCATCCGTGCCGGGCTGGACGGCATTTACTTGCGAGTCATGGAATTCGATGGCGATGTTCATCAGACTCGCGTGACCCCGCTCAATGGCAGCCGCGCGGCGCCGGTGGTGGCGTGGCGATGTCGCGGCTGGCTCCCGCCGCTTCGAGCTGCTGCAGATAGTCTGCCCACAGCTTTTCGTGCTGCGTGGCGAGCAGGTAGAGGTGATCCCAGCTGTAGATGCCGGAGTCGTGGCCGTCGGAGAACACCAGCTTGACGCCGTAGTTGCCCACCGGCTCGATGGCTGTGATGGCCACGTTCCGCTTGCCGGTCTGCAAGACTTCCTGCCCGGCACCATGACCGCGCACCTCGGCAGAGGGCGAATGGACGCGCAACAGCTCATGGCTCAGCTGCGCGCTGACGCCATTATCGAAATGTACTTCGAGCAGGCGCGACTGCTGGTGCAGGCGCAGTTCGGTGGGGATGGGGGTGTTGCTATCGAGACCGGCCATGGTGTTTCCGTGTGGGTGCTTGATGAGGCGCTTTATTTCAAGACGATGACGTGTCATAAATCGTTCATGAATCGGCAATACACTGCGCGCACTACTTAGCGAGAGCAACATAATGGCTGCCAATATTCTGCTGGTCGAAGACGAGCCCGCGATCCAGGAACTGATCGCCGCCAATCTTACCCGTGCCGGTCACACCGTAGTGCGCGCAGCCGATGCCGAGGCGGCACAGCGCATCGTGCGCGACGCCCTGCCCGATCTCGTGCTGCTCGACTGGATGCTGCCCGGCATGTCCGGCATCGAACTGGCGCGTCGCCTGCGTACCGAAGAGCGGACCAAGCAGATCCCCATCATCATGCTGACCGCGCGTAGTGAAGAAGAGGACCGCGTGATGGGCCTCGAGACCGGCGCCGATGATTACATTTCCAAGCCCTTCAGCCCGCGCGAACTGGTCGCCCGTATCAAGGCCGTACTGCGCCGGCGTGCGCCCGAAGCGACCGAAGATGCGGTCGAGACCTCCGGCCTGCGGCTTGACCCGGCCACGCACCGCGTGACTGCGGGCGAACAGGGCATCAATCTCGGCCCGACCGAATTCCGCTTGCTGCACTACCTCATGACCCACCCGGAACGCGTACACTCGCGCTCACAACTGCTCGATCAGGTATGGGGCGACCACGTGTTCGTGGAAGAGCGTACGGTCGACGTGCATATCCGTCGCCTGCGCAGTGCGCTCGAAGCGACGCAGCACGACCGCCTGATCCAGACCGTGCGTGGCAGCGGTTATCGCCTGTCGGCAGACGCCGTCGTGGCCGACAACGCCTGACCGCTGCGCACCTTCGACCCGCCATCGGCGGGCTTCGCAACAACCGCGTGAGGTAACGCCATTTTTCCAAGCCGTCTGATCTGGACTTACGCAATCGGCTTCCTGTCCGGCCTGTTCATCGCAGCCGGGTTTGTCTGGGCTTTCTTCGGGGGCCTTGCGGCAGCGCTGGTCACCTGCTTTGGCCTGCTGGCCATCATCGTTTATCACCTGCGCAACCTTGGCAAGCTCATGAATTGGGCGCGCGAGCCGCTCGGCACGCCTACGCCGCATGCCTGGGGCACTTGGGATCATGTCTTCGCCGCACTGTCGCGGCATTCGCGGGTGGCTTACGACCAACGCGAGCGCCTGTCGCAAACCCTTGCGCGTTTTCGCGAAGCTGCGCAGGCGATGCCGGATGGCGTCATCTACCTGACGCGCCAGAACACCATCGAGTGGGTCAACGTCGCCGCCCAGCATCACTTCGGTCTCGACGCCACCCGCGATGTCGGCACGGCCATCAGCAACCTCGTGCGCCAGCCCGATTTCGTCGGCTACGTCGAGCGCGGTGAGTACCAGGAGCCGCTGGTTTTCAAGCCGGTGCGCAATGACAGCCTGACCCTGTCGATGCAGATCGTGCCCTTCGGTGAAGACCTCAAGATGCTGTTGTCGCGTGATATCAGCCAGCTGGAAAAGCTGGAGAACATGCGTCGCGACTTCGTCGCCAACGTGTCGCACGAACTCAAGACACCGCTGACCGTGGTGAGCGGTTTCGTCGAAATGCTGCATGACGGGCTGGAAGACTTCTCCGCCGACGATGCACGCCGCTACCTGAATCTGGCGAGTGAGCAGGCTGTACGCATGCAGCGCCTGATCGAAGACCTGCTGGCTTTGTCGGCGCTGGAAACCGGTGCGCCGATGCCGGTGGAGGACAAGGTGGACGTGCATGGATTGCTGCGCAGCGTGGCGCAGGAAGCCGAGCTGCTCTCGGCCGGGCGTCATCGCGTCACCGTCAAGCGTGGGGCTGGTGCAACCCTCATCGGCTCGCAGAAAGAGATCCACAGCGTGCTTGCCAACCTGGCGAGCAATGCCGTGCGCTATACCCCGGAGGGTGGCGAGATCTGCCTCATCTGGCAAACCACGCACGAAGGGGCCGAGCTGGCGGTGCAGGACAACGGGCCTGGCATCGAGGCGCAGCATCTGCCACGCCTGACAGAGCGTTTCTATCGTGTGGATCGTGGCCGCTCGCGCGAGAGCGGTGGCACCGGCTTGGGTCTGGCCATCGTCAAACATGTGATGACGCGCCATCAGGGTACGCTGGAGATCCAGAGCGAGCCGGGTCGTGGCAGCCGCTTCGCGGCACACTTTCCAGCGCGCCGCGTGATCAAGCTCGAGACGGAAAAAGCCGGCGAGTGAGTGGCTGATGAAGCGTGGGCCAATCCACGTTCATCAACGCAGGCCGGGGCCTAGTCGACGGTGTCTTCGCCAGGCTCGCGTGCGAAGGTCACGCGGTCAAAGTTGGCCCCACGTGAGGTCAGCTTGGACATGCGGCCGAACCACTGGCCGTCTTCATAGACTTCGACACGTCGCCCTGCCAGATACCAACCGGCAGGCACGATGAGACTGGCTTCAGTTTTCAGCGCGGCAATGCCGGGCACCATGAAGCCCAGCCGGTAACGCTCACGTGCCGAACGATCGCCGAGATGCAGACGTACGGCCACTACCTTGGGCGGCCCAGGCAGGAGATTGACGCCCGCCTGCAGGGTGCCGTCGTGTTGATACTGCAGCCAGCTGACTTCCGCCAGTAGCATTGGCGCAGCGGGCGTGGCGCGCAGGCCGACCAGCTGGCGATGCTCGACGCGCGAGTCGCCCTGGTTGCGTGCCAGACGATAGCCGGCGACGGACTGATCATTGACCTGCCACACCTCTTCCTGTGCGTAGCCCAGTTGCGCTGCGCGTTGCACGAGGTACTCCGGCGTGATCTCGGGATCGATGCGGTCGCCGAAGGTGCGGATGATCTGTGAGTCGGAAAAGCTGGTGAGACGCGCGTCCGTGGGTTGCGAGAACTCACGGCCTTCGAGGAAGAACGCAATCGTCTGCTGATCAACGCATAGCTGCACCTTGGCATTGAGGCGGCGGCGCGGGAACTTGCGGCCGGCCGCAGCGTGGCCCCAGGGGCGATACAGCGAGACGAGCAGACGCGAGCAAGCGGGTTGCACGCAGTCATCGCCCAGCCCCAGCGAGGCGGGCGAGACGCTTTTCTTGAGTTGTGCGACGACGGCCTGGATGTGATTGGCGAGGCGCTTGGTGTCGATGCCGCGCAACTTTGCTTCGGGGGCGATCAGGCCGATCGGGCGCAGGCCATGATCGGAGTTCACATCAAGCGCAAACTGGGTGGCCTTTTCCGGGCGCGGTTCGCTGTCCGGCAGCACGATGCAGTACGGCGCAAAGCGTTGTGCCCAGCGCATGATCCACACCAGCTCGCGCGGCGTGCGGCCGCTGGGCATGGCAGCGTCGACCAGCAGCAGTGCGACATAGCATTCCTGCGCACTCTGGGCGCCCCACACTTCGTTGAGTGCATCCGGCACGCGCACATCGGCGAGGCCGGCGCGCTCGGCTGCGACGAACAAGGTGTGCAGATTGCGCCACAGGCCGGGCGGCATTTCACGGCGTGCGCGGAAATTCTCGACCATGGCCAAGGCGCAGTACTGGATACGGCGATGCGCCAGCAGGGCGCGCTTGTCCATGAAGCCGGGGTCCATCGCCGAGCGTTGGGCGATGAGGGAGTAGCTGCGCGCCATCGTGGTCCAGCCGGCGACGACACGTTGCAGGCGTTCGTCTTCTTCGCTGGCGGGGGGGAGCGGGCGCGCGATGTAACGTTGCGAGGCTTGCGCCATGACGAAGTCCAGCGTCGTGCGCATCTCTTCAAGCACCTGCAGGTGCTCGGCGGGCTCTGGCGGATGGGCACACATGCCATCGAGCAGGAAGCCCATGACGGCCATGGAGTCGTCTACATCGGTGGGATTGAGTGCGCGCAGCGCAGCGAGACACTGGGACGATTGCGAAAAATCGGTATGGGCCAGATTGCGCGTGCCAATCATCAGCAATTTCCTCCGTCGACCGTCGTGCGGGCCGGGCGCAAGCCCATGTCCGACGCAACACAGGCCGTGTTGCGCAAGGCATCGACTGGATGGGGCGCGGAAAGTTGCGATCCTGCAGAAGACAAGGATTGAATCCCGGAGCGCGCTGTGCTCATGTGTGTCTGCTCACATCGTGTATTGACCACTCGCACGGCGTTCCTCGAATCAGTCTTTAGCTACCCACACGATCGATACTGCCAGAGCCATGATTTTCATCTGTCACAAGACAGACATATGGGCAGTTCGACCAACACTTTTCTGTGACTTTTTTGTTGCGCCGCACGCGCCTTACTGCCACGCAGAATGCTGCAGTGGCGAGTATGACAGATGATGATTAAGCCGAACAATCGTGCCGTCGTACGGTCAGACCCCCGATTGAAGGGGCCGCGTGGCCGCCGCAGGCCCGTATTCATGCTGTTGGCGGCAAGCCTGAGCGAGGCTTGAATGGTGGATACTTCCGCGGCGGCCCGGCTTGTACCGCACAAAAAACATTGCATCGCACCCAAAAGGAACAGGGATGGATTGGAGTCATGAACTGCTTGCCAGCTTCATCTGGCTGAGCAAGGCGTTTGGTATCAGCATCATCGGTCTGATTTTCGTCACCTGGGGGCTGTGCCGGTTTACCGGCTGGGGGCGTCAGTTCAAACGCCTTGCCTGGCCCTACTTCGCACCTTCGCGCAGCTGGAAGCCGCTAGCGGTACTGGCGCTGATCGTGTTCATGACCCTCTTCTCGGTGCGCATGAACGTGCTGTTCTCGTTCTGGTACAACGGCTTCTACACGGCCATGCAGAAGCTCGATGCAAAGGCTTTCTGGTTCATGCTGGGTGTCTTCGCCATCCTCGCTACCGTGCACGTGGCGCGGGCGCTACTGACCTACTATCTGCGCCAGGCCTTCCTGATCCACTGGCGCACGGCGCTGACCGACAGCGTGATCAAGCGCTGGCTGGATAACCAGGGCTACCACCGCAGTCGCTACGTCAAGGACGCAGTCGACAACCCCGACCAACGCATCCAGCAGGACGTAGACAGCTTCGTCGCCAGCTCGCTGACCTTGTCGATGGGCTTGCTCGACGCCGTGGTTTCGTTGTTCTCCTTCACGCTGATCCTGTGGGGCCTGTCGGGCGCCCTGACTTTGCTGGGCGTCGAGATCCCGCGTGCGATGGTGTTCCTCGTCTATCTCTACGTGATCGTCGCCACGGTGTTCGCGATCTGGATCGGTCGCCCCTTGATCCAGCTGAACTTCCTCAACGAGAAGCTCAACGCGAATTTCCGCTACGCATTGATCCGCGTGCGCGAGTACGGCGAGAGCATCGCCTTCTTCCGCGGCGAGGCGGTCGAGCGCGCGACGCTGATGGGTCGCTTCGCCGGCGTGATCGGCAATATGTGGGCGATCGTCCACCGTTCGGTCAAGTTCCAGGGTTTCAACCTGTCAATCTCGCAGGCGGCAGTGGTCTTTCCGATGATCGTGCAGGCGCCTCGCCTGTTCAGCAAACAGATCACGCTAGGTGACGTCATGCAGACCGCCGAGGCATTCGGCCAGGTGCAGGACGCCCTGTCTTTCTTCCGTAGTTCGTACGATGAGTTCACCGGCTACCGCGCCGTACTCAATCGTCTCAGCGGTTTTCTCGACAGCATGGATGAGGCCGAGCGCCTGCCCGTCATCGAGACGCAGGGCGAGGCCGGGCTGCTGGCGTTCGAATCGCTGACGGTGTTGCGCCCGGATGGCGGCGTCTTGCTGGAGGACCTGTCCTTGCGTCTTTCGGCAGGCGGGGCCTTGCTGATCCGGGGCCCTTCGGGTGCCGGCAAGACCACGCTCTTGCGCGCCGTGGCCGGGCTGTGGCCGTTTGCGACGGGCAAGGTGATCCGTCCGGTCGGCGAGCAGGCTTTGTTCCTGCCGCAGAAGCCTTACCTGCCGCTGGGCACGCTGCGTGCTGCACTGAATTACCCGGCGACGGAGCATGCCGGGGCTGCGGCCGAAGACATCCTGCGGCAATGCCAGCTTGGTCATCTTGTTTCGCGACTCGATGAAGAGGCTGACTGGACCGGCATGTTGTCACTCGGCGAGCAGCAGCGTCTGGCGATCGGGCGAGCCTTGCTGGCGCGACCGCAGGTGCTGTTCCTCGACGAAGCCAGTTCGGCCATGGACGAAGGGCTGGAGCACGCCATGTATGGCTTGCTGCGGCGGACCTTGCCGGAAGCAATTCTCGTCAGCGTCGGCCATCGCAGCAGCTTGCTGGAGTTCCATACGCAAGAGATGGAACTGCTCGGCGCGGGCAAGTGGCAGACGCGCGTCTTGTCGCCTGCCTGAGGCTTGCACCTTGCCGACCGGGCGCATGGAGCGCTGCCGGGCGGCGCGGGTGTTGCTCGTGGCGTGCGCTAGTCTGCCCGCGTGTGCGGTAACGAGATCCTTCGTGCCGTGCACGCAACACGCACACGAGGACAGATCATGTTTCGAACCATCCCCCCCACACTTTTGCGCGCAGTGCCGCTCGCTTTGGCGCTTGCCACGGCGAGCCCGGCCAAGGCTGCAAACGTCAGCATCTATGGCCATATCGACATTGGCGGTCTGCCGCAGCCACCGGTGCTGATTGTGCCGACGCCGGTAATCATTACGCCGCCACGCGTCATGGTCGAGCGCGAGCCGGTCTATCTGCATGTGCCGCCGGGGCATCGCAAGAACTGGCGCAAGCATTGCGGTCGTTATAACGCCTGCGGGGAGCGCGTTTATTTCGTGCAGGACGAGTGGTACGAGCGCGTCTACGTACCCGAGCGCGCGCGCCACGGACATCCGCCTCATCATCACGACCGGGGCTACGAAGTGGAGTACCGCGAGCATCGCACCATCAAGGCGCCACCGCCGCCACGCGCGCCCGAGCCGCCAAGGCATGGCGGCGGGCCGGGTCACGACAAGGGCCACGGCGACCACGGCAAGCACAAAGGCCACTAGGGGCCACTGAGGGGGCACCGGGCGCCACTGAGGCTCCATGCAGATCGAGGCACGCCCGGTGCCTCGATGAAGTCTTAATCAGGTGGAGGTGGCGGGCGCGTAGTGCGCCATCTCTTCGCCCAGTCTGATGGGGCGACCGGGCATCCACTCCGGGTTGAAGTGAAGTGCCGGCCCGGGTTGTTTCGGGAACAGCATCACGACGGTCGAGCCGAGCAGGAAGCGGCCCATTTCCTCGCCCTTGCGCACCACCACGTACTTGTCGGCGTAATGCCATTCGCGTACATCGCCGGTGCGCGGCGGATTCACCACGCCGTGCCACACCGTGGCCATGCTGCCGACAATGGTGGCGCCGACCAGGATCAGCACGAAGGACTTGCCGGTGCTGATGCCGGATGAATCCAGCTCGTCGAATACGCACACCACGCGCTCGTTGCGCGCGAACAGCCCCGGCACGCCGCGCGCCGTCGTCGGGTTCACCGAGAACAGATCGCCGGGCACGTAGATCATGCGCGTCAGGCGGCCATCGCATGGCATGTGGATGCGGTGGTAATCCTTGGGGCTCAGGTACAGCGTGGCAAAACTGCCATGCTCGAACTGTGCGGCCAGCTTCTCGTCACCGCCGACGACGGCCTGCGTCGTGTAGTGATGGCCCTTGGCCTGGAAAATCTGGTGACGATCGATGGCACCGAACTGGCTGATCGCGCCATCGACCGGGCAGATCAGGTCGGCATTGGCGAGCGGGCGTGCACCGGGCTTGAGGGCACGCGTGAAGAAATCGTTGAAGGTCTTGTAGGTCGTGATGTCCGGCTGGGCCGCTTCGCTCATGTCGACGCCGTATTTGCGCACGAAGCGGCGGATGATGCCCGTCGTGATTGCCCCCCAGCGATTGCCCGCGACAAAGCCCGCGAAGACGGTGATCGCTTTCTTGGGGAAAAGATATTGCGGCAGTACGGCAGTGCGATCGGACACGGGGATTCCCGGGAGTGGTGTGGGGCGCCATTGTATCGTGCGCGCGTGGGGGCGGGAGACGGGCGCCGGGCAGGCCGCCGGCCTTTCTCTCCTGTCTGCCATTATCCCGTTCGCAAGATTGGCGCCGGACCCTGCCCGCGCCGCTTGCCCGCGGGGCTGCTGCTCGCGTAATGAGGGCACTCGTCGAAGAAGCGTAACGCCAGCTTCAGTGCGTCGGGCCCGGCAGGGTCCGAGAATGCCTGTTTTGCATGGCCGCCGCTCCAGGCATGTGCCAGCCCGGCGACACGAATGAGGCGTATGCAAGGCTGGCCCGCCAGTTTCCAGTCGACCACGTTGTACGGCCTGCGCGTGCCGCGTCGTATGTCGCGCCCATGTCCTGGTGCCGGCCGCGCATGGGCCGCGTGTGGGAAGAGCTCGAGCCACAGGGCAACCGATGCCAGCGCGTTGTCCGGAACGACGGTGCGGTCAGTTTCGCCGTGAATGAGCAGCAGGGGCGGTGCTTGCCGGCCTGCCAGAGCCAGACGCAAAGCCTGCACATCCGGCCCGCGATGGCCGTGCATGGCCTGACTTGCCTGCACGGCATTGCGCGCGCTGTGAGGTACCGCACCGGAGTGACTGACCACGGCCGCAAAACGCTGAGGAAAGCGCAGCGCCAGGGTGAGTGCCATGCTGCCGCCCGCCGACATGCCAAGCAGATATACACGCTCCTGCAGCACGGCTTGCTGACTGCAGACGTGTTCGATGATGCTCATGAGCAAGCCCGCTTCCGCCGCCACGCGCAGGTCGGAGCGAAACCAGTTCCAGCAGCGTTGTGCGTTGGCCTGCGAGGATTGCTCCGGCAACAGGATCATGCAGTTCGCGCTACGCGCCACCCTGGCCGCGTGCGTGCTTGCCGCGAAGCTGGCGGCGTCCTGCCCGCAACCGTGCAGCAATACGAGGAGTGACACCGGGCGCGACTTGCTCGCCGCGTCCGGCACGAACAGGCAGTAGCTGCGTTGCGCCAGGGGGCCAAGCCCCCAGCGCCCCTCCAGCCATTGGCCGCTGCCGCGACTGATCGGTGGCGGCGCGGGCGAAACGACGCCGTTCAACGCCTGCCGCGTCGTCTGGCGGGCTTGGCGTATTTGCCTGGTCGTGGTCTCCGCCAGCGCTTCGGCGACGGCCTTGCTCATCGCCTTGCCGACCTTCTTCTGCGTGCGCACAGTGCTTCTCGTCGCTGCCTGCGACAAGACCTTCCATGCGTTCAACCAGCCTGGTTTTCTAGCCATGGCAATGCACGTGGGGCGATGAGACTTTCATGAGGGGGCCTGGCCGGGGTCTGAGGGAAAGCGCTGCTGCTTTGCAGCATCCGGCATGCCCGCTAAAATGCGATGGTCGGCAGCATGGGCAGCCATGTGGCCGACGCGTTCTCAGGGCGGGGCGGAATTCCCCACCGGCGGTATGCGCAACTTGTTGCGTGAGCCCGCGAGCGCTCGCTACCTGCAAGGGGGGGCGAGGTCAGCAGATCTGGTAAGTCGAGAGACAACGCCAGGGCCGACGGTCATAGTCCGGATAAAAGAGATCGCGATTCTCCTGGCGTTCGTGCGTCTGCATGTTCGCCGTGTTGTCGCGTGCCCTGATTCTGGCCAATCCATCCAAGAGGAAAACCATGAATCAGTCTTTTCAAAACACCAGCAGTTCTCTGGCCAGCGCCGGCAGCACGCGCATAGCCTTCATTTCATCTTCCTGGCACCGCGACATCGTGCTCAAGGCGCGCGACGCATTGCTCGCAGAATTCGCAAGCAGCGGTCTCAGCGAGTCACAGGTCGAGCAGTTCGAGGTGCCCGGCGCTTTCGAGATTCCCCTGCTTGCGAAAAAGCTCGCCCGGAGCGGTCGCTATGCCGCTGTCGTGGCCTGCGGCTTCGTTGTCGATGGCGGTATCTATCGACATGAGTTCGTGGCCTCGGCGGTCATCGACGGCCTGATGCGCGTGCAGCTCGAAACGGATGTGCCGGTATTGTCGGCCGTGCTCACGCCGCACGCCTTCCACGACCATGCCGAGCACCAGCGTTTCTTTGCCGAGCACTTCGTGACCAAGGGGACCGAGGTAGCGCGTGCGTGTCTTGAGACCATTGCCGCCCACCACGCAATAAGCAAACTGGCAGGGGCCTGAAGCTAACGTAACGGCGAGGCTTTCCTCGTAGGAGCGGGCCATGCCCGCGACACCATGCGTTCAACCAGGCCTGTGCTGATTGGTGCGCTAAGTGGTCGCAGGCATGGCCCGTTCCCGCAACCAGCATGACTTTCCCTGTGCTTTACAGACTGTCGCGCGCCTGCGCGGCGATCTCGAACGAACGCAAGCGCGCGGCGTGATCGAACATCTGGCAGGTGATCATCAGCTCGTCTGCGCCGGTCTTTTCGATGAAGGCGGCGAGCTTTGCGCGCACCGTGTCCGGCGCGCCAATGGCGGCACTCGACAGTACGTTGGCGAGCATGAACTGTTGCGGTGGTTCCAGCGTGTCGAAGTAACCCGGCCGCGGGGGCTTGAGGCGTGAGGGCCGGCCGCTGCGCAGGTTCACGAAGGCCTGCTGCATGGAGGTGGCGAGCACGGCTGCCTCCTCGTCCGTGTCCGCTGCGAAGACGTTGAAGCCAAGCATGACGTAGGGCTTGTCTAGCCGCACGGAGGGGCGGAACTGTGCGCGATACACGCGCAGGGCTTCCATCATCTGCTCCGGCGCGAAATGCGAGGCGAAGGCATAGGGCAGGCCGAGGGCCGCGGCGAGCTGCGCGCCGAACAGGCTGGAACCGAGAATCCACACCGGTACGTTCAAGCCCTCGCCGGGCACGGCGCGCACGCGCTGGCCTTCCTGTGCGGGCGCGAAGTAGTTCATCAGCTCGATCACGTCCTGCGGGAATTCGTCACCGCTGGTGAGTGCGCGGCGCATGGCGCGCGCAGCCGCCTGATCGGAGCCCGGCGCGCGGCCGAGGCCCAGGTCGATACGGCCGGGGAAGAGGGATTCGAGCGTGCCGAACTGTTCGGCGATGACCAGGGGTGAGTGGTTCGGCAGCATCACGCCGCCGGCGCCCACGCGAATCGTCGAGGTACCCGCCGCGACATGGCCGATGACCACGGCGGTTGCGGCGCTGGCGATGCCGGGCATGCTGTGATGCTCGGCCAGCCAGTAACGCTGGTAGCCCCAGCGCTCGGCATGCTGCGCCAGATCGCGCGAGTTGCGGAAGGATTGCGACGCGTCACTGCCCTCGGTGATGGGCGAGAGGTCGAGAACGGAAAATGGAATGCGTGGTGTGCTCATCCGTGGCACTTGGGGCCGAGGGGGCCGGTATCAAGTGCTGCAAGTGCGCAAAGTGTGTCCTGCGTGGCCGCCGCACGCCCTCAGGCCGCCGCCGTCGCTGCAGGACCCGTCGTGGGACGACGCATGGCGAACTGGTTGCGCCCGCCCTGCTTGGCCTCGTATAGCGCCGCATCGGCCAGCGCAATGATGTCCTCTGCCTTGGGCGCCGGGCCTT
This sequence comes from Uliginosibacterium silvisoli, assembly GCF_036017035.1. Classification (NCBI taxonomy): domain Bacteria; kingdom Pseudomonadati; phylum Pseudomonadota; class Betaproteobacteria; order Rhodocyclales; family Zoogloeaceae; genus Uliginosibacterium; species Uliginosibacterium silvisoli. The sequence continues at coordinate 1,204,510 of NZ_JAYXHS010000001.1, forward strand.
CGATGTAGGCGATGCCAATACTGGTCGTGACGGCCGGCAAATTGTGATTGCGCGTGTGGATGCCGCTCACCTCGGCGAGGATTTTCTCGGCGATGCGGCCCGCGTTCTCCGTCGGCCCGATGCGGTCGAGCAGGATGCAGAATTCGTCGCCCCCCATGCGGCCGAGCACGTCGGAGGCGCGCAGGGCACGCCGCAGGGCATCGGCAAATGCCTTCAGCATGCTGTCGCCGGTGGCGTGGCCCCAGGTGTCGTTGATGCGCTTGAAGTGATCGATATCGAGATACAGCACAGCGATGGGCGCAGCACCGCGCCGACGTTGCAGGACCTGCCCCAGCATCTCGACGAAGCAGAAGCGGTTGCAGGCACCGGTGAGTTCATCGACGAGGGCCTTGGCCTGCCATTTCATCTCGCGCTCCTTGAGCGCATTGATGTCCCAGGCAATGATGCAGAAGCCGGTCTGCGTGCCCTGCGCATCGCGCTGCGGAATGAAGTGGCCCTGCACGTGGCGCGCGCCATCCATGGTCATGAGCATGTTCTCGTATTCGACGGACTGGCCCGTCTGCACCTTGACGATATGACGTTGCACGCGGGCATAGTGTTCGTCGCCGAGGAACTCGTGGATCGTCTGGCCGAGGGCGGGCTCGCGGCCGAGCATCTCGAGGTAGTGCCGGTTCCAGTACTGGAAGCGTTCCTCGTTGTCGACGGCGGCGACGAGGCCCGGAATGTCGTCGGTAATCGAGCGCAGCAGCGACTGCTGCTGGCTGAGGGCGGCCAGCGCGCGGCTGCGTTCTTCGAGCAGGGCGGCATTGGTCTCGAAAGCCAGCCGGTCACCCAGCGCGGCACCGAGCAGGCCGGCGACGAGGCGCAGGGTCTGTACGTCTTCCTCGCTGAAAGCGTGTGCGGTGGACGAGATGATCTTGAGCACGCCTACGGCTATGCCGGCGCGGAACAAGGGCGCGACCACCATGGCCGCCGAGCCGATCTTGCGCGCCGCTTCGCGATTCACGCGTGGGTCGTTGTAGGCATCCTCCGAAATCGTGACGGTGCCGCTGGCGATACACAGGCCGGAGAGCGACGTGCCACGCTTGAGGCGCAGGCCGACGTATTCGGCGACGCCGCCGCTGGCGGCGACGTAGACCAGTTCGTCGTCTTCCACCATCTCGACGACTGCGCCCGTGGCGGGCGTGATCTGCAGCATGCGTTCGACCACGAGCGGCAGGAAACCCTCCAGGTTCAGCGCCGTCTGCGCCAGTGCCGTCTGCGTGTCGATGATCTTGTTGAGCTTGTCGGCCTGTATCTCGAGCTTCTGCATCGCGGCATGGCGCAAACCGCCTTCGGTCAGCAGATGCTGGTTGGCCATTTCGGTGGCTTCGGCCGCGTACTGCTCGTTGCGTAGCAGGCGCATGGCGAACCAGAAGGAGGCGCCGAGCAACAGCATGTCCAAGATCGCAATGATGGCCGAGATGTCACGGGTACGGCGTTCGAGGTCCCGGGCGCTGGCCTGCGCCGCAGCCGACTTCATGTTGGCGTCGTCGATCTGTTTGCCGATGAGCGTGCGCAGCGCGTCCATGATCTGCTTGCCGCGCAGGAAGTCTTCATCGGTGGCCAGCTTGCTGGCGGCACGCATGGCGATCTGTTCGCGTTGGTAGGTGGACGCTTGCTGGTCGAGCTGCCAGAGCGTGTGAACCGTCGCCTCGTTGTGGGTCGTGGTCAACCGCTGCGCGATCTCTGGCAGCAGCAAATTGACGATGCCGCGCCCCGCAATATACGGCTCGAGAAACTCGCGCAGGCCAGAGAGCACGAAGCCGCGCTGGCCCGTCTCGGCATCCTTGTAGGCCCCCAGCAACTGGTTCAGCTGGTCGACATCAGCGGCAATCTCGTTCGCCGTCGTCTGGCGCTCCACCACGCGCTGCGCCAGCACGAAGGGCACGATGGTATTGATGACCAGCACGACGAGGCCGATCAGGAAAGCGAGCCGCAGTCTCTTGTTCATTTTCCGCCCGAGGGTTGCGGGTCGATCCGTGCGCAGAGGTCGTCATTCCTCGGCGCTGCGTCAGCCCGTGTCTGGAACCTTACGTCATTTTATAGACGTGCCTTGAGCATTGTTCCATCAGCCGACACGGGGCAAAACGATCAGGTGCAGCGCGCGGGGCTGATCCCGAAGGGCGGGGAAGCAGGTCAGGCGGCTGCGCGCAGTGGCGCGGGTGCGCTCCAGCGGCGCAGTTCATCCAGTGTCGCGGGCGACAGGCTGGCCGCATCGACAGCATTGCTGCGCGCGTAAATCATCAGGCCAAGCAATTCGACCAGCAGGCGGCTTTCCCTCGGCAGCACGGCATCTACCGCCGGGTGTGCCTGCAGGCAGCGCGCCGTTGCCTGCTGGACTTGCTCGAACGTAATCGGGTTCATGGTGCTTCCTTGGCGTCCTGCCTCTCCGGGCGGTGAAGAATACGGGAATGGTCTTGTATGTGAGACTGTATATTTGTACAGTCATGCTTTGCAAGTCGATTTCGTACATTGAATCTGCCGGGCCACCTGTACGTATGCCCTCCATTGCTTTCATGACCCTGTCCGCAACCCCTCCATCCCCACCGAGCCACGCCTACCTCGCCAGACTCAACACCGAGCAAAGGCAGGCGGTCGAGCACGGCATCGACGCGCACGGCGGCAACACCCCGGGTGCGCCAGCGGGCCCGCTGCTGGTCATCGCCGGCGCCGGTTCGGGCAAGACCAATACGCTGGCGCATCGCGTTGCGCACCTGATCGCCCATGGCGCCGATCCGCGCGGCATCCTGCTGCTGACTTTCTCGCGCCGCGCCGCCATCGAGATGGGCCGCCGCGTGGAGCGCATCGTCGCCAGCATCGACGGACCTGCCTCGCAACTGGCCGGTGCTGCCCTCACCTGGGCTGGCACCTTCCACAGCATCGGTGCGCGCCTGCTGCGCGAGTATGCGCAGCAGCTCGGCATGAGCCCTTCCTTCACCATCCATGACCGTGAGGATTCGGCCGACCTGCTCAACCTCGTGCGCCACGAGCTGGGCCTGTCGAGCAAAGAGAAACGCTTTCCGGCCAAGCACACCTGCCTGTCCATCTACTCGCGCGTCATCAACACCAGTGCAGCGCTCAAGCATGTGCTGGAGACTGCGTTCCCCTGGTGTGCGGAATGGGAGGACGAACTGCGCCGCCTGTTCGCGGGCTATGTCGAAGCCAAGCAGAAGCAAGCGGTGCTCGACTACGACGACCTGCTGCTTTACTGGGCGCAGATGCTCACCGAGCCCGCGCTGGCGGAGAGCGTCGGCGCGCGCTTCCAGCACGTGCTGGTCGATGAGTACCAGGACACCAATCTGCTGCAGGCGGCCATCCTCAAGGCGCTCAAGCCGGACGGGCGCGGCCTCACTGTGGTTGGCGACGATGCGCAATCCATCTACGCGTTTCGTGGCGCGACGGTGCGCAACATCCTCGACTTTCCACAGCAGTTCGACCCGCCCGCCACCATCGTCACGCTGGAGCGAAACTACCGCTCGACGCCGGGCATCCTCGACGCATCGAATGCCGTCATCGGCAGGGCCCGCGAGCGCTACAGCAAGGAGCTGTGGACCGAGAAGCCGGCGGCTGGCTCGCCGCTGCTCGTCACTGTGCGCGACGAGATGGATCAGGCACAGTACGTCGTCAGCCAGATCCTCGAACGCCGCGAGGAAGGCACAACACTGAAAAAGCAGGCCGTGCTGTTCCGCGCCGCCCATCACAGTGCGCAGATCGAGATCGAACTCACGCGCCGCAACGTGCCCTTCGTGAAATTCGGCGGCCTCAAATTCCTCGAGGCGGCGCATATCAAGGACCTGCTTGCCGTGCTGCGCTGGATCGAGAATCCGCGCGATCGCGTCGCCGGTTTTCGCGTGCTGCACCTCCTGCCCGGCATCGGCCCGAAGACGGCGGGCAAGGTGCTCGACGAGATCTCGTTGAGCGATGAGCCGCTGGCCATCATCGAAGCCTTCACGCCACCTGCTCAGGCGAAATCCGACTGGCAGTTGTTCGTTGAAATGATCCGTCTGACACGCGGCGGCAACTCACGCTGGCCCGCCGAATTCGAACTCGTGCGCCAGTGGTACGAACCGCACATGGAGCGCAAGCATGAAGACGCCCTCGCACGTGGCGGCGACTTGCTGCAGATGGAGAAGATCGCCGCCGGCTACCCGACGCGCGAGCGCTTCCTCTCCGAGCTCACGCTCGATCCACCCGACGCGACGAGCGATGAATCCGGCGTACCGCTGCTCGACGAGGACTACCTGATCCTGTCCACCATTCATTCAGCTAAGGGGCAGGAGTGGGATAACGTGTTCCTGCTCAATGCGGTCGACGGCTGCATTCCTTCGGACATGGCCACCGGCAACGACGAAGAGATCGAAGAAGAGCGTCGCCTGCTCTACGTCGCCATGACGCGCGCCAAAGACCAGCTGCAGATCCTCACGCCACAACGCTTCTATGTGCACGGCCAGTCGAGCACGGGCGACCGTCACGTGTATGCCAATTGCACGCGCTTCATCCCCGCTGAGTTGATTCCACATTTTGAGACGAAGGCCTGGCCGATTGCTTCGCCACCTGCATTGAATACGCCGGGAACGCCACCGCCACAGGCCTTCATTGATCTGGCGGCGAAGATGCGGGAGATGTGGAAGGCGTAGTTGTAGTCGTCGGGAATTGTGGCAACCCTCTCCCGACGCTATCGCGCCACCCTCTCCCCGGCTGGGGAGAGGGAACTGCTACGTGATGGCCGCTGCTGTTCCCTCGCCCGCTTGCGGGAGAGGGTGGTCCGTCAGGACCGGGAGAGGGCGCGCTTCACCAAGGAAACAATAAACAACATGCCCATAAAAACCGGCACCGCCTCCTGGGCAGACAAAAGCCTCATCGCCTGCGGCCGCTTCTATCCGCGCGGCTGCACCACGGCCGAGGCGCGCTTGCGCTACTACGCCACGCAGTTTCCGCTGGTCGAAGTCGACAGCAGCTACTACGCCATGCCGTCAGCACAGAACTCACAACTCTGGGCCGAGCGTACGCCGGATGACTTCGTCATCGACATGAAAGCCTTCCGCCTGTTCACGGGCCACCCTGCACCGCTCAGCGCTTTGCCGGAAGACATCTTCAATGCGCTGCCACGAACGGCGAAGCTCAACGTCTTCTACCGCGATGTCCCGCCGGAAATCCGCGACGAACTCTGGCGCCGCTTCATCGACGCGTTACGCCCGCTAAAGACCGCCAACAAACTCGGCGCCGTGGTGTTCCAGTTCGCGCCGTGGATACTCAACAACCGCGCCGGCAAGGCACACGTCGAACACTGTGCCGATCGCATGGCAGGTCACGTCGTCGCCGTCGAGTTCCGCAACCGCAGCTGGTTCCAGGACGAAAGGAAGACGGCTGAGACGCTGGCCTTCGAGCGCGACCGCGGCCTGGTCAACATCATCGTCGACGAACCGCAGGGCTTCGAGAACAGCATCCCTGCCGTATGGGAAGTGACCAACCCGAAACTCGCCATGGTGCGCTTGCATGGCCGCAATGCCGTCAGTTGGGAGAATCGCAGCAAGAGTACCGGCGGCCGCTTCGACTACGAGTACCCCGACGAAGAACTCGCATCGCTGTCCATCGACATCAAGCGCATTTCAGGCCTCGCTGATGACGTGCACACCGTGCTCAATACCAACAAGGAGGATCAAGGGCAGCGCAATGCGCAGCGGCTGATCTGGCAGTTGCAGGAAGTAGTGCCAATCTGAGAGTGGCAATGGACTTCGATAGCAGCTTATGTTTTTCCAATAATCCTGTAAGTCTTTCCCTGATCTCCCCATACATGCCTATCAACGAAGAATGGCGGGCCTGCACAAAAAAGAGAGGGATCAGGGCTGAGCAGACCGCCCATCGCCTCTTCGCGATAAAAGAGCAGCAGGACAAGAAAAAGTGCAGCAACTCCGTTCAATGCATGCTTCAGGCAAGCCTCCTCAAAATGCGTATGGCGGCGATGCTTGACTTTGTTATATGCCGTCCACCACAAAGGGCTTGAACCCTCGTGCCAACTTTCCCAAGGAGTCAAGGTAAGTCCGAATCGAGGCACGGTAACAACGTAGCTTTCGAGCCCCGGAAAGGTTGAGAAAATTACTGACCTATACGTGTTGATACTGCTGGCTCGGCAATTGGGATCAAGCTTTTCGCATAGCTGCTTTAGTACGACATCAACCTCTGACGCTGCTGCGAACAGGACTCTTGCCAGCTCAATTGAATGACAAGCGAAGTTGCTTTCAGTCGGTTCAACATAGCGCGCTAAGCGGGCTACATCGTCTTCTATCGATAAAAAGTAATTCCAGTGCTGCAAGGGGGCTCTTGTCTCTATACCCATCGCCTCTCCCGTTCCACTTGCGTGCGCTAAATAGTCACATTCTTGCTTAGTTTTGGTAATCACATCTACGCGTAACCCTCCCTTTGCGAATTTCTAGTCGCCTAAATGGCTTCTGTGATGCCCGAGGTGCAACCGGGCGGGCTGCCTCATGGAGGCTCGGAAGTGTCCACGAGGAAATTTGTCTTTGACGTGAGCGCTCACTTCGCATACGATGCGCAGCCCCGTCGGGGTGTAGCGCAGCCCGGTAGCGCGCTTGCTTTGGGAGCAAGATGTCGAGAGTTCGAATCCCTCCACCCCGACCACTTATTCGCAGTGCCCACAGTTTCCCGGGTCTGCAGCAGTAAAAAAGCCGTTCCAGCGTAGCTGGAACGGCTTTTTTCATTGGTGGCCTGCGCCGGTGGCTCAGAGCATGAAGCCCAAGTCGCGCGTGCTGAAGTTGCCGATATTGGGGGCGATCAGGCTCAGCTCGCTGTCGCTGACACCGAACCACTTCGCCATCGTCGAGGCGTACTGATCGACCGAGCTTCTGGGTAGCAGACGCCCTGAGCCGACGTCGTCTGTCGTGCCCATGGCGACGACCGGGAAGGTACCGTAGATGTCCCCGCCCTTGACCGCGCCGCCGACCACGAAGTGATGCGCGCCCCAGCCGTGGTCCGAGCCGTCACCATTGCTGGTGAGGGTGCGGCCGAAGTCGGAAGCCGTGAATAGCGTGGCCTGGTTGGCGACGCCGAGATTCACCGTGGCCTGGTAGAAGTAATTGATGGCACCGGCCAGCTGTGTGTGCAGGCTGGCTTGTGCGGTGATCTGGTTGTCGTGCGTGTCGAAGCCGCCGAGGCTGACGAAGAACACCTGACGTTTGGCGCCGAGGGTGGTATTCACAGCGATCAGGCGTGCCACGATCTGCAGTTGCTGGGCGAGGCGGTTGTTGGCCTGGGCGCCGAGCGCGACGCGTGAGTCGGTCGCCGGCACGGTGGCAAGTGCCGTGCTGACCTGGCTGGCAGCGCCGATGGAGCGCGTCACGACGCTGGCATGATCCTGCTCCAGCACCTGACTGCTACTCTGCTGCGTGAGCGACTTGAGTACGTTGGCGCCGCTGCTGGCCCCATTGCCCGAGCCGAACAGATTGGTGCTGGTGGTGCCGCTGATGGCCGTCGCACCACTGGTGCCGATCTGGTACTGGAAGATGTTCTGGCCGGACAGGAACACCGTGTTGCCGGAAGCGGAAATGGCTGTGAAGATGGTGTTGCTGTTGGCGGCGGCAAACATGTCGCCGAGACGCCCCCCCCAACCGACCTTGCCGCCTTCGGGGCTGAAGGCTTGCCAGGTGGCCTGCTGGTCGTTGTGCGAGAACAGCTTGGGCGGCGCGGCGACGGTGCCGGCCTTGTATTGCGCGGCATTGGTGATGGGCGTGATCAGCGGACCGACGTTGGCCATGACAGCCGCCTTGTTGGCCGCGAACAAGGCCTGCAATGGCGCGAGCTCTGCCGACACAGCGAACTGGCGGCCCGAGCCTTGCGAGGTGGTTGGCACAATTTCCAGCAAGCCGGTGCGATCCAGCGCGATGCCGCCCGCGGACACGAGACCGCCACGTGCAGCAGCATAGGTTGCGTGCGAGCCGGTGTCATACGGTATGACGGTATTGTTGTGATCGTTGCCGCCATTGAGGAACACGCAGACGAGGGCCTTGTAGTCGCTGGGCATGGTTGCCGCAGCTGCCGAGCCAATGCCGGCAAGGTTCAGCGCAAAGGGTGCTGCGCTGCCGAGCGAGCCGAGTGCGGCGGCACGCTTGAGGAATTCACGACGTGATGCAGAGCCGATCAGATGCATGGTGCGCTCATTTCTGGACGAGGTAGTCGGGCGAGGCCATCGCCAGATAAATGGCGAGGTACACGCGATTCTTGCGGGCGGTGTCGATGGCAGCGGCATTGCCGGTCAGCGCAATCGCGCTGACGGCATTGATGATCTGTGTGCGCGTCGCGGCCTTCATGCCATTGGCAAGCAGGAGAAGATTGACCCGGTCGACCAGTTGGGTCGGGCTGTCGGTCAACGCGATCTCGCTGGCGTAGTTGGCGATCACACGGTCTGCCGTCACGCCCGAGCTCGAACTCGGGCCGCTCGGAATCACCCCCTGCATGTAGTTGATGTAGCCCGCCACCGAGGTCTCGTGGGTGATCTGCATTTCCGGTACGACCAGGCCTGCCGTCGCGGCACCGGTGTTCGGTGGCACGTAGCCGGGGCGGTAGAAGTTGAAGACCGAAGGTGATTTGAAAATCGCCTGTCCGAGCGAGCTGCCCGAGTTCGTTGTGTCGCCGATGGCGTAGCGCGAGGAAGACGGTGCTGCATTGAAAGCCCGGCCCCAGTTGGCGAGACGGATGACGGGTTCGCGCAGCTTGCCGAAGTTGTTGCCCTGCGCCGTCGTCAGGTCGCGCGCCTCGCTGTCGAGCAGGATGGCGCGGATCACCGCCTTCATGTCGCCGCGCACGCCCGCACCGTTGTTGTTGAAGGCCGAGGCAACACGTGCCACGTAGGCCGGGCTCGGATTACTGGTGACAAGACGCTGGATCAGTTGCTTGCCGATGAAAGGACCGACGTTGGGGTGATTGAACAGAGTATCGAGCGCCGCGCTCAGGCTGGCTGCCGGATTGGCCGTGCCTTGTGCGGCGATCGTCGTGCCGAGGAAAGCCTTGGTCGATACCGAGTGGAACTTGGGATAGGCCTGCATCGGAATGACATCGCGATTGGGGTCCTGCGTGCCGCCACCATAGAAGCGCGTATCGGTGATGTCCGGCCCGCCCCAGCTCCAGCCGGTGAACACCTTGGCGAGTCCGCTGACGTCCGTATTGGTGTAGCTCTCGACGGGATTGCCGCCGGCGAGCTTGGGCGTGCCATCGAGATTGAGCTGGTACAGGCCGATGGTGAAGAGCTGCATCACTTCGCGGGCGTAGTTCTCATCCGGCACGCGCCCCGTCGCCACGTTCTCCTTCTGGTTACGGATGTGCGTCAGGTAGGTCCCCATCATCGGGTGCAGGGAGACATCCTGCAGCAGGGTGCGGAAGTTGCCGAAGGCGTTGCGGCCCAGCATGTCGTAGTAAGACGCAACGCCGCGCACGGTGATGCCATCGCCGTCAAAGGAGATGACGAAGATCTGCGACAGGGCGTAGGCCATGCGCTGACGCAACTGGTCCTGGCCGGAGATGGCGCCCTTCCAGAAGCTCTCCCAGAACATGTTCTGTGTAGGGGTGGTCGGCGCAAACTGGTCGACGTACTCGAGCGCACTGGCCTGCGGTTTTTCGAACTCGCGCGCGATCCAGGTTTCCGCCGTGTTGCCGGTCATGCCGTCGATGGTGGCCTGGGTCGGGCCGAAGCTGGCCTGGACAAGAAGACGTGCCGCGGTCTGCTGGGTGAGCGGCGTGCCCGGCAGGTTGATCTCGCTCGACGCGGACGACGAGGCGCCCGAACTGCCACCCTTGCCGCCACCGCCGCCCCCACCGCCGCAGGCGGCCAGCGCGCTGCTCAGCAGCAAGACTGCCCAGATATTCATGTGCCGCATGCGCAGCCCCCTCTCGATAAACATACAGACCCATCCTGTAAATTTTTGTTATTGGCGGCATTCTAGTAAGGCCCGGACGGGTCGGAAAAAGCGCTGACCAGCGGAAATGGATGCGGGATGGGTGGGTCCGGACGCGTGGCCGAGCGAAGTCGGACGGTATGAAAACAAGCATGATCGGAGCGGGGGTAACACTGCGTATCCGGGCGCCCACGTCCAGCCCGGCAATTCGGCGATAATCGGACGTCTGGCGCGCCTCCCGTCGCCCGTCCAAACAAAAAGAGAACGCATGAGCCAAGCCCCCGTCTGGCGTGCGCTGCTGTCGCGGCGCATGTTGATCATCCTGTTCACCGGTTTTGCGTCCGGCTTGCCGCTGGCCCTGACCGGGCAAGCGATGCAGGCCTGGCTGACGGTGGATGGGCTGGACCTTGCCACCATCGGCTTCCTCGGTCTGGTGGGCGTGCCGTACACCTTCAAGTTCCTGTGGGCGCCGCTCATGGACCGCTTCGAACCGCCCTGGCTGGGGCGCAGGCGCGGCTGGCTGGTGCTGACGCAGCTGGCGCTGGCGGGGGTGCTGTTCCTGATGTCGGGCCTGTCCCCCAGGCTCGATCTGGGCAGCTTTGCATTGGCGGCGCTGGCGCTGGCCTTTCTCTCCGCCTCGCAAGACGTTGTCATTGACGCCTATCGCACGGATCTGCTGACCGAGAAGTCGGAGTACGGCCTGGGGGCGTCGCTGAATGTCTTCGGCTATCGCCTTGCGATGATCCTCTCCGGTGGCGTGTCGCTGCTGTGGGCCGAGCAGTGGCAATCCTGGCCGCGCGTCTATGGCGTGATGGCCGTCATCATGCTCGTCGCCGCTGTCGTGTCGCTGCTGCTTGCGCCGCGCGTGAGCAGCGAGTCGAAGCCGCTGGCATCCAATCCCCTCGGCGAACTGCGCGGCTTTGCCGCCATGCTGGCAGGGGTTGTACTGGGTTACTGGCTGGCACACGAGTTGTTGATCCTGGCGGGTCTGCGACCCGATGATCCGAACAAGTGGATACAGCTGCTGTTTGTCGTGGCCGAGATCGCCGTGGCCCTGCCGCTCGCCTGGTGGGGTGCGCGCCTGGCGAAATTCGAGACACTCAATCAATCCCTCAGCAGTTACTTTTCCCAGCAGGGCGCTGCAGCCTTCCTGCTGCTGATCATCCTCTACAAGCTGGGCGATGCCTTTGCAGGCAGCCTGACAACGCCGTTCCTGATCCGCGGCATGGGCTTCAACCAGGCCGAGGTCGGCATCGCAGTCAAGCTGATCGGCTTCTGGCTTACCATCTTTGGCGCCTTCATCGGCGGCTTCCTCATGCTGCGCCTCGGGCTGTATCGCGCGCTGCTGTTGTTCGGCTTCTTCCAGTTGCTGTCGAACCTGGGCTTCTATGCGCTGGCGGTGATGGGCAAGGGCGCCTGGGGGGCGGTCATGGTGCAGCCCTTCGACTGGGTCATCGTTGCGCTGAAAGCGCCCGCATCACTCGACTTCCTGCTGCTGGCCGTCATTGCCGGCGAGAACATCACGGGCGGCATGGGTACGGTCGCTTTCGTCGGCTTGCTGATGGGCCTGTGCAATCGGCGTTTCACGGCAACGCACTACGCACTCCTTTCGGCGTTTGCCGCGGTCGGCCGGATCTACGTCAGCCCCTTGTCAGGAGTTCTTTCTGAAAGCATTGGCTGGTCTGGCTTCTTCATCCTCTCCGTCGTATTTGCCCTGCCGGGCGTAGCGATGGTCTGGTGGATGCGAACGCAATTGCTCGCCCTGTCAGAGTCCCCCACTTCCACCCAAACCGAATGAGTTCCTGATGAGCATTGCGCAACACCTGATCGCCGCTGCCCGCAACCTGTCCGCCGAAGTTGATGCCATGCGCTTTGCTGCGCCCATCAGCCACGTCTACAACCCGCTGGATTACGCCTGGGCGCCGCACGAGATCTACCTGGAGCGCTTCGGCAACAGCGCCAAGAAAGTGATTTTCGTCGGCATGAATCCCGGGCCTTTCGGCATGGTGCAGGTCGGCGTGCCCTTCGGCGAGGTCGCAGCCGTGCGTGACTGGATGGGCATCGAAGCCGAAGTGAAAGTGCCCGCCTTACAGAACCCCAAGCGCCCCATCGAAGGCTTCGCCTGTCCGCGCTCGGAAGTCAGCGGCCGTCGCCTGTGGGGCCTGTTCGCCGAGCGCTTCGGCACGGCTGAAAACTTCTTTGTCGACCACTTCGTGGCCAACTACTGCCCGCTGGCTTTCTTCGAGGAAGGCCGCAACGCCACGCCCGACAAACTGCCCGCGAAGGAGCAACTCCCTTTGCTCGCCGCATGCGATGCGCATTTGCGCATCATGGTCGAGACGCTGCAGCCGGACTGGGTGATCGGCGTCGGCGCCTGGGCAGAAGACCGCTCGCGCCTCGCGTGTGCGGGGCTCGACGTGCGCTATGGCCGAGTGCTCCACCCCAGCCCGGCGAGTCCGGCGGCGAATCGCGGCTGGTCCGAAGCAGCGACGAAGCAGATGCTGGCGCAGGGCGTCTGGCAGGCCTGAATGCGGTGGTGAAGGTGTGTTCCGACGCACCTTGATGCGCGTCAAAAGCGCATCGGAAATGCCGGAAAATAAAGCGCAAAGCATATTGCGTTAAGTTGGAAGGGCCTCGCAAACCGACTCCTATACTGCTGTCTCGACAACGAGACACAGGATGGATGATGAAATTCGAGACCCTTGCCGTGCACGCCGGCTACGCGCCCGACCCCACCACGCATGCCGTAGCCGTGCCGATCTACCAGACGGTTGCCTACGCGTTCGACGACACGCAGCACGGCGCCGACCTGTTCGACCTGAAGGTGCAGGGCAACATCTACTCGCGCATCATGAACCCGACGCAGGACGTGCTCGAGAAGCGTGTCGCGGCGCTCGAGGGTGGCATCGCCGCGCTTGCCCTCGCGTCGGGTCAGTCGGCGATCACGTATGCGATCCAGACCATCACCGAAGCAGGCGACAACATCGTCTCGTCGGCGACGCTGTATGGCGGCACCTACAACCTCTTCGCGCACACGCTGCCGCAGTTCGGCATCGAGACGCGCTTCGCCGACCCGCGCGATCCGGCCTCGTTCGAGAAGCTCATCGACGCGCGCACGAAAGCGATCTTCGCCGAGACCATCGGCAATCCGCTCGGCAACATCACCGACATCGAAACGCTGGCCGACATCGCGCATCGCAATGGCATACCGCTGATCGTCGACAACACCGTCGCCACGCCTTACCTGTTGCGCCCGATCGAGTTCGGCGCCGACATCGTCGTACACTCGCTGACCAAGTATCTCGGCGGCCACGGCACCAGCCTCGGCGGCGCGATTGTCGACTCCGGCAAGTTCCCGTGGGCCGAGCACAAGGAGCGCTTCCGCCGCCTCAATGAGCCGGACGTGTCGTACCACGGCGTCGTCTATACGGAAGCCCTCGGGCCGGCCGCCTACATCGGTCGCGCGCGCGTCGTGCCCCTGCGCAATACCGGCGCCGCGATCAGCCCGTTCAACGCCTTCCTCATCCTGCAAGGCATCGAGACGGTCGGTCTGCGCGTCGAGCGCATCACCGACAACGCCATCAAGGTGGCGCGCTATCTCCAGGCGCACGCCAAGGTCGGTTGGGTGAACTACGCGGGGCTGGAAGATCACGCCGACCACGCGCTGGCGAAGAAGTATCTCGGCGGCAAGCCGTCCGGCATCCTCACCTTCGGCGTACAGGGCGGGCGTGAAGGCGGCGCGCGCTTCCAGGATGCGCTCAAGCTCATCACGCGCCTCGTGAACATCGGCGACAGCAAGTCGCTGGCCTGCCATCCTGCATCGACCACGCATCGCCAGCTCGGGCCGGAAGAACTGGTCAAGGCCGGCGTCACGGAAGACACGGTGCGCCTGTCGATCGGTATCGAGCACATCGACGACATCCTCGCCGATCTGGAGCAGGCGCTCGCGGCGGTGTGACGTCAGGACAGGCTGCGGTGGTATAACGGTGCCACCGCAGCTCCGCGCTGCCCATGCGTGAGCAGTGAAACCGTGAAGTTCAACAACCGTCCGAATGAATGTGTGACGACCACTGACGGTCGCGAGATCTGGGTCTCGCGCAGCGTCACGACTGCCGTATGCATTCTTCTCGAATGTGAGGGCCGGCCCTACATTCTCGTCAATCAGCGCGGCACCGGCGTGCCCGACTTCTCCGGCTACTGGAACCTGCCCTGCGGCTACCTCGACTACGACGAAACCACAGCAGAAGCCGCAATGCGCGAAGTGTGGGAGGAGTGCGGCGTCAACGCGCAGGAACTGCTCACGGGCGCTACCTGCGAGTTCTTCAGCTATCCGTGGGATGTCAGCTCGACGCCAACCGGCACACGCCAGAACGTGACGATCCACCACGGCCTGTACGCGAAGGTGGAGGAGCTTCCGGCGCTGAGCAATGCGCATAACGAGCCGAATGAAACGGCCGACATCCGCTGGCTGCCTTTATCCGAAGTGGATACGCTCGCGTTCGCCTTCAATCATCGGGCACGCATCGACAGATTCCTTGCGCATGTGGAGAAGGTGGCAGGCGTGCATTACCTGTAGCATCAGGTCGTTGTCCCGTAGATCGGAAAGAAAAATGCCCGCTGTTCGAGCGGGCATTTTCATTTGAAAGTCGAAGTGTGCGTCAGGCCTGCTTCTTCTTGCGACGCGCAGCAAAGAGGCCGGCAAGTGCGATACCGGACAGTGCCAGCGAGCCCGGTTCGGGAACGTCGCCTGCACGTACCAGGAAGCTGCCGACATCGTTCGAGGCATAGCTGGTGCCGTACGTGCCACGGCTGAATGCGTGACCCTGATCGCTGGCCGAGCCGTCGCAGCGGCCATCGACGTAGCAGACGCCGCCTACGACCATCACCTCGGCGCCACTCACCAGACCATCGGTAAATGGGTTGGCTGAGCCATTGGTTTGTGGGCGCGTGTTGCCGAGCATGGAGAGGAAGTTATACGCGGGTACGCCGTTGCCAGTCACATAGGTGGTGCTGTTGATCAGGGTGAAGCCGAAGTCCAGCTCCAGCTGGTTCAGCTCGGCATGCGTGGCATAGCGGAAACCCTCGTACATTCCGCCGCTGCCGAACTGGCTCGACACGAAGTTGTACGACTTGTTGGTGCTCAAGGTCAGGTCCAGCCACTCGATGCCGGTGGCGCTGTCATAGGTGATGGAATTTGCGCCGAAGACTGCGTCGTTCTTCGAGATGAGCGTCGCACCGGCTTGCGTGCAACAAGCTGCCAGGAGGGCTGCAGCGAGGATTTTTGGAAGTTTTGTTTTCATTGAGTGAGGCCCGGATTATTGGGAGCGCCAAGAAGCAAGTCGGCGCAGCACTAATGTCGCGTGCCTCACGTGAAAAGACATCAAGCAAATATCCGTGAGCGTTACATTCTGCACGGAGAAACGGCAAAACCATCGACCGGCTCTGTCTCAGAGCCCCAGGGCCGACAAGCCGGGGTGATCATCCGGCCGACGTCCCTGCGGCCAATGGAATTTGCGATCGGCTTCGCTGATCGGCAAATCGTTGATGCTGGCAAGGCGTCGCTGCATCAGGCCATGCGCATCGAATTCCCAGTTCTCGTTGCCGTACGAACGGAACCACTGCCCGGAATCGTCGCGCCACTCGTAGGCGAAACGCGCGGCAATGCGATTGTCCTGCCAGGCCCACACTTCCTTGATGAGGCGATACTCGATCTCGCGCGCCCACTTGCGCGTGAGGAATTCGACGATGGCTTCGCGCCCCTGCAGGAATTCCGCGCGGTTGCGCCACACACTGTCTGCCGTGTAGGCCAGCGATACCTTCACCGGATCGCGCGAGTTCCACGCGTCCTCCGCCATGCGTGCTTTCTGCACGGCGGTCTCGAATGTGAAGGGTGGCAGGGGTGGGCGAGCGGCGGTGTTCATGTGTATCCCTCTCGAAGTGTGCGTGCGCAGTCGACGCTCATGCGGCCGTAGTGGCAACCGTGATGGCGCTGATCATGCGGCCCCGTTCCCTGAAGCGCCATCGTTGAATCCATGATTTCCGTGTAGTGCCACTACTACAAGCTGCAGGGTGCCCTCGTGGCATACCCGACGGATAACGTTTCACTCCGACCGGCCCTGTGGCCTGTGTATAGAATGAGCCCCGCGCGGCAAGGACAAGTGCATTTTCCGGCATGCCCGGACCATCATGACAGAGGGGGAGATGTGACGGATCAGCTCAGGATTCACGAGAAGCAGGCGGGCATTGCGCCCTTTCAGACGCGCTTGCCGTTCCTGTTCGGTTTCCCTCTCAAGACCGGCCCCATGGTCTTTCTCGCTTGCATCACGCTAGGCAGCGTGCTGGCGGGCGTCGCTCTTGGCAGCTTTGCCGTGATCCTGAAAGGGACGCTGGCGTATCTCAGCCTGCGCTATGCATTCAACCTGCTCGATCTCTTCTCGCTGGGGCGTTTCGAGAGCGAGTCGCCGGATATGACCTTGACCGGGACGGAGCGTCGCCCGGCCAAGTTCGGCCTTGTTCTCGTCCTGTTCATCGCCATCGCTGTGGCCCTTGGCAGCATGCAGGTCGCGCATCGTGTGGAAAGCGATCCGGTCGTGCGGGCTCAGCTGCAGGCCGTACGAGCTGCCGAGGAAAAGGCCGCGATGGAGGCCATGCAGCGTGAAGCAGCGGCCTACGACAAACGTATCGGCATCGATCCCTCGCCGGCTACCGCGCCGGTCGAGGCAGAAGCACCCGCGCCGGAGGCTGGCGACGAGGATGGAGACCACGCCGAGCCCGAGGACACGCCCACCGTGGCTGGGCCGGCAGCCGTAGCGACCACGCTGCCTGTTGCGGGCGAAGCAGTCGCCGACTTCGATCTGCCTCAACCAGGTGATGCCCTGTGGTTCAGATTGCAACCTGTGTGGTACTGGCTGGTCGTGCTGGCCTTGAGTCTCATGCTGCCGGCCGCGGTGATCGTCATCGCGCTTGAAGACAAATTCTTCAAGGCACTCAATCCTGCCAACCTGGTGTCCCTGCTCCGCACCATGGGGGCAAACTATTTCATCCTGTGGGCATGCTGTCTGTTGCTCGTGGGTGGCCGCCAGCTAGCCCTGTCCCTTGGCGCAGACTGGGCGCCCTGGTTGCGCTTTCCTGCCGAGATGGCCATTGCCGGTTATCTCGGCATGGTGCTGTTCTGCATGATTGGCTACGTGCTGTACCAGTACCACCAGGAGCTGGGACTGGAAGTGACGGTTGATTTCGACGGCCATCGCGAACGGGAAGCGAAGGAGAAGTCGCAACGTGACGGTCGTGTGCCTGTGGTGCCGGACGATCCCCTCGAGGCGCGCCTGCAGCCCTTGCTCGCGAGGGGCAAGGTGAGTGATGCGGTGGCCGAGCTACGCGACTTCATGCGTTACGACAAACTCGATCCGAAACTCAATACGCGCATGCACCAGCTCCACATGTTGCAAGGGGATGACGCGCAGACACTGGCGCACGGCCAGGTGTGGATCCAGTCACTGGCACGTGCCGGCCTGGCACGCGAGGCCTACGACGCCCATGAAGCCTTGCTGCGTCTGCAGCCGGAGTTCGTCGTCGAAAGCGGCGATGCGATCCTGTGCATTGCGCGTGGTGCCTGGCAAGCGCGCGATTTCAAGCGTGCCGGGCGTGTCATCCAGGGTTTCGACAAGCGCTTCCCCAAGCATCGCGATACGCCAGCCGTGCTCTTCCTCGCTGCACAGCTGTCGAGCGAATACCTGCGCCAGCACGACCATGCCATACGCCTGTTGCAGATGCTGATCCGCCACTATCCCGATGCCGAGCCGACGGCCGAGGCGCGCACCTATCTGCAGGTGCTCGAGCGTGTTGCTGCACAGGGCGCGAGCGCAGGCTGAGCTCAGGCCCAAAGCCTTCAGTCTGATGAGGCGTGGAGCAAGGCGCGCGCGCCAGGGCAGCCAGCGCTGCGCGCGGTCCCTTGATACATGCCTCAATAGGTCTTGTAGGGAAGGAATTTCCCGCTCATCGTGATGCTCACGCGGTCCCCCATGGGGTTTGCCTCACGCTTCAGGTCCATCTTGAAGTCGATTGCGCTCATGATGCCGTCGCCAAACTCTTCGTGGATGAGTTCCTTGAAGGTGGTGCCGTACACGCTCACCAGTTCGTAGAAGCGGTAGATCAGCGGGTCGGTCGGCACCGAGGTCGGCAGCGAGCCCTTGTAGGGCACGACCTGCAGCAGGTTGATGGCTTCCTCGGGCAACTCGAACAGGGCGCCGACCTTTGTGGCCTGCTCTTCGCTGAGCGTCATCTGGCCGAGCAGCGCGGCGGTGGTCCATTCTTTCGACAGGCCGACCACTTCGGCGATCTGCGACCACTTCAGTTTCTTCTGGATCTTTTTGGCGACAATCATTTCGGTGACGTCATAACGGTTCATGGTGCTCTCCTTGGACAAGTGGGGGATCAGGAAACGAGGCGCACGACAGGTGCGCCGGGGGGATGGGATTCAATGGGGGCGTCTTCTTCCAGGCCGGGCCTTACTACGAGCGGCTCGCTGGCCGGCAGGCCGGCGTAGTCGTTGGAGCGGCTGACGAGGAAGTCGACGAGGTGATTGCGGATACGGTAGTACTGCGGGTCGTGGTGGATGCTGCTGCGCGTGCGGTCGCGCGGCATCGTCACTTCGACGATCTCGGCGATGCGCGCCTGCGGGCCGTTGCTCATGAGCAGGATCTTGTCGGCGAGCAGGATGGCCTCGTCGACATCGTGCGTGATCATGAACACGGTCTGGTGCGTGGCCTGCACGATGGACAGCAGCTCGTCCTGGATGGTGCCGCGCGTGAGCGCATCGAGCGCGCCGAAGGGCTCGTCGAGCAGCAGCATCTTCGGCTCGATGGCAAAGGCGCGGGCGATACCCACGCGCTGCTTCATGCCACCGGAAAGCTCGCTCGGCTTCTTGTGCAGTGCCTTGCCGAGGCCGACCATCTCCAGATACTTCGTGCTGTGTGCGCCGACCTGTGCGCGCGACCATTCGGGCCAGCGCGAACGCACGCCGAACTCGACATTCGCGAGCGTCGTCATCCACGGCATGAGTGCATGACTCTGGAATACCACGCCGCGATCCAGCGAGGGGCCACGCACTTCGCGGCCGTCCATGAAGACGTGACCGCCGCTGGCTTCGTCGAGGCCGGCGAGTACGTTGAGGATGGTCGTCTTGCCGCAACCCGAGTGGCCGATGATGCAGACGAACTCGCCGCGCGCGATGCCGAAATCGACGTTCTCGAAAACCGCCGGGCCGGCCTTGTCATAGCGTCGTGCGAGGGATTCAACCTTGAGGAAGGACATGTCCGCTTATTCCTTGTAACTGACGAGGCGCGCCAGCCGTGCCAGCGCCGTGTCGAGCAGCATGCCGACGAGGCCGATGACGAGAATGGCGGTGAAGATGTTGGTGATGGAAAGGTTGTTCCACTCGTTCCACACGAAGTAGCCGATGCCGGTGCCGCCGACCAGCATCTCGGCCGCAACGATCACCAGCCAGGCGATGCCGATGGAGATGCGCATGCCCGTCATGATGGTCGGCGCCGCCGCGGGCAGGATCACGCAGAAGGCTGTGCGCAGCGGCGATACCTCCAGCGTGCGCGCCACATTGAGCCAGTCGCGGCGCACGCTAGCCACGCCAAAGGCGGTGTTGATGAGCATCGGCCAGATCGAGCAGATGAAGATGACAAAGATCGCCGAGATGCCCGAGTCCTTGATCGTGTACAGCGCCAGCGGCATCCATGCCAGCGGCGAGATCGGCTTGAGGATCTGGATATACGGGTCCAGCGCGCGGTAGATCAGCGGCGACATGCCAATGGCAAAGCCGAGCGGAATCGCCACCAGCGCGGCCAGCAGATATCCAGCCATCACGCGCGCAATGGAGTAACCGATCTGGATACCGAGGCCCTTGTCATTGGTGCCGCGGTCGTAGAACGGATCCTTGATGTGCTCCCAGAGTTTCGCCCCGACATCGGCCGGACCGGGGAAGGCACTCTTCGCTCCGGTGGCCGCCGCACCGCCGACCAGTGCGGCGTATTCGGGGTCGACAATGACCGCTGCCTCCTTCGGTCGCGTGGCGAGATGCCAGGCGGAGAGAGCGACCAACAGGATCAGCAGGGAGAGGAGTGGCGCGAGCCAGGGTTTGGTTTTGTTCATGGTGTCCGACATTCATATTCACTGTCATTCCCGCTTTCGCGGGAATGACGGCAGGGGGATCAAGTGCGCTTGATCGCAAAGCTCTTGATGTAGTCCTCGGGTTTCGCCGGATCGAACTCCTTCTTCATGACGAAGAATTTCTTCGTCGTGCTCTCCGGTGGCGCAAAGCCATTGCTCTTCATCAAGCGCGCCGCGTCGGTGGCGAGGAAGACATCGCTGGCGATCTTCTTGTAGTCCACGTCGCCCTTGATCTGCCCCCAGCGCTTCATCTGCGTGAGGATCCACACCGCGAATGACTCGTAGGGGAAGGGGTCGAACTCGATGCGGTCCGGCACTTTCTTCACTGCGCCGAGGCCGTCGGCGAAGGTGCCGGAGAGGATCTGTTCGATCACCGTCTCGGGCTGGTTGAGGTAGTTGGCCGGTGCAATCGCCGTGGCGATCTCCTTGCGGTTCTCGGCCTTGCTGGCATGCGCAGCGGCGTCGATGATGGCTTTCAGCAGCGCCTGATACGTATTCGGCATCGTCGTCACGAACTCCTTGCTGGCACCGAAGGCGCAGCATGGGTGACCGTCCCAGATGTCGCGGGTGAGCATGTGGATGAAGCCCACGCCGTCATACACCGCGCGCTGGTTCATCGGGTCCGGGCCGAGGAAGCCGTCGATGTTTTCCGCACGCAGGTTGGCGACCATTTCCGGCGGCGGCACGGCGCGGATCTGCACATCGCTGTCCGGGTCGATGCCGTGTTCGGCGAGGTAGTAGCGCAGCAGGTAGTTGTGCATCGAATAGTCGAACGGCACGGCCAGCTTGAAGCCCTTCCACTGCTTGGGGTCGCGCTTGTCCTTGTGCTTCATCGCCAGCGTGATGGCCTGGCCGTTGATGTTCTCGATGGCGGGTACCGACCATGGCACGGGCGTCGAGCCGACACCCATGGAGATTGCCAATGGCATAGGCGAGAGCATGTGGGCGGCGTCGTATTCCTTGTTCATCGCCTTGTCGCGGATCACCGCCCACCCCGCCGTCTTCACCACGTCCACGTCGAGGCCGTATTTCGAATAGAAGCCCAACGGTGCAGCCATGATGATGGGCGTGGCGCAGGTGATCGGGATGAAGCCGACCTTCAGCTTCTGCTTCTCCAGCTTGCCGCCGCTTTGCGCGAAGGCTTCCTTGGCGCTGCCCAGCGGAAACAGTGTCGAGATCGCTGCGAGTGCCGTGCCCGCGCCAACCGAGCGCAGGAAGTTGCGCCGCAGATTGTCGTCGGGGAACAGCGCGCGCATCACGGCGCTTTCCACCGCCCTGTCCTGTGCCGTCTGCACACTCGTGTCGTGCTCGGCCTGGCTGCTGTGCTGGCCGCAGCTACAGCCCTTGTGCAGGCGCACCTCGGGATCAAAGGGGTTGCGGAAGATCGACATGATGCGGATTCCTTTCGTTTCAGGCTGGCACGGACTGGATGGCAGGCGCGTGGACGGACGCGTCCGGTTCGGAAATGGGCGTAATGAATTCGATGTCGTCGCGATACACGGCGTAGCCACGCTGGTACTCCATGACGCGCACCACCTCCTCGATGACGCGTTCGTCATGGCCGGCGCGGCGCAAAAGGTGCAGGCCCAGTTCGACGCCCGAGCTGATGCCGCTGCTGGTGATGAGACGGCCGGCGTCGACCACGCGTGCGCGGCTGACACGGCAACGCGGTGCGATCTCGGCGAGGCGGTCGATCGGCGTCTTGCCCATGTGCGAGGCCTCGAGCCGATCAGCCTCCTTGCGGGACGTGGCCGACAGGCCATCGAGCAAGCCCATGCGGCCATAGATCCACGCGCCGGTGCCGACGCTGGCCAGCAGGCAGCTCGGCGGCAGGCTGCGGATGTAGTCGTGCAATTTGCGGTTGTGCATCTCCGGCCGCGCGCCGGGGCCGCCGGGAAGCAGTAGCGCATCGATGGCGGGTGCGTCGCTCAGCGCGTAGCTGGGCAGCACGCTGATGCCGGCCTGCGTCGACACCGGGCGCAACACTTCGCCGATGAGGAAGACGTCGATCTCGGGGTCGATACGACGCGCGACTGACAACACCCCCGCCACCGCCGCGTAGTCGAGCACCTCTGCGTCCCTGAAGACGTAGATGCCGAGGCGGAAGCCTGGAATATGAGTGGTGTGTGTTGCAGAGCGTGGCATGAAACCCCCGTGTGTCGAACGCATCTTCTGCGTTACGACGCCACGGCGGTATCACGACAAATGTGATTGTTTTGTAGTGCTGGAACTACAGGAGCTGGTGCCGGGGGGGTCAGCGCACCTCGACGATGGCTTCCAGGCGCCTGGCACTGGTACCGTTCTTATCGTTGAATGCCGTGATGATGGCCTGCCGCAGCCTGGCATCATCGACTTGCGCATCGACCGGCAATTGCCCGTCACCACTGAGGCCGACGGCTTCGAGGTAGTGGTACTTGATGACGTCCAGATCGGTGGCCGTGCCCTTCAGGCGCTTGCCATCGAGCAGACGTGCCGAGGCGAGCGAGATACGGCGGTAGGTGCGGTCGTCATCGCCCAGCCAGCTGAGCATTGCCCCCTTGCCGACGCTATTGCCGACATTGGCTTGTTCGAGCTCGGCCAGCAAGGCCTTGTCATCGGGCGCGCCGAGACGGCCCGAAGGCGCGTTGCCGTGCTCGGCGCTTGTGTCCTGGCCCGTCGCCGGACCTGGCTGGCCCGCGGGTTGCGCGATGTCGGCCCCGCCCTTGTGTACCCCGGCGGCGGGAGGCTCCGCAGCCAGCACGGCGGCTGGCGAGGGCTCGGCTGCCTTGTCCTCCGCTTTGAACAGGCCGGCCTGATGCAGGGCGATGATCAGCGCGGTAATTGCCGAGATGCACCCCGCCGCCGCGGTCATGATGCCGGGCAAGGTCTGCCACCAGCTCTGTGTCGTCTGCTCTGCCATAACGCTCCTCCCGAGCCCGGCGCTGCCGTTGCCGGGCTAGCTCAATCAAAAATCCGGATGTAGCTCTTCACCAGGCTCGGCACGCGCTCCTTGAGCCACACGCCGTCGCCGGTCACGCTATCGCGCTCGCCCTTGCCGTTGGTATTGCCTTCGATGGTCCTGATCTTGTTCGTCGGCCTGGGCTGATCCTCGATGACCAGCCCGATATGCGAGAAGTCGAAGACCACGAAGTCACCGGCGCGCGCCTTCTCGGTTTCCGGCAGCAGCTTCAGCTTGCGCTGTACCGCCCACTTCTCCCAGCCGAAGGCGCTTGCGTCACGACAGCGCCATTTGTCCGCGAGGGAGAAAGATGCCAGCTGCAGCGTCCTGCGCACCTCCTCGTCTTCGAGCCATTCGCGCATCACCCAGGAGGTCAGCGCCGCACACCATGGCCACGCGCCTGGTGCCAGCCAGGTAGCGCCCTGGTATTCGACGATGCGCGCGCCGGTGTTGTTACCACCTTGTTCGCGCGTGCCGACTTCCTTCTGGGCAATGTCGATCAGCTTCTGGATGCAGGAATTCATGAGAGCCCCGTCGTTGAAATGGTGCGCACCGGCATGCCTCTCGCAGGGCACGGCAGATTCAACATAGAGGCTGGGTGGTGTCGGCGCCCTTGTACCTAAGGGCAGAGCGCTGTGGGCGTGGCAGTTTTGCCGCGCGCCCGAGTATGCCGGGGCGTGTGCAGCGATCGTCTAGCGCGCCTCGACGATGCCTTCCATGCGTGTGGCACGCGTGCCGTTCTGGGCGTTGAACGCGGCCACGATGGCCTGGCTCAGTCGGGCGTTGTCGATGCGCGCATCGAAGGGGAGCGGGCTGTTGCCATCGCGGCCGATCGCTTCGAGATAGCGATGCTTGATGACTTCCAGATCGGTCGCCGTGCCCGCCAGGCGCCAGCCATCGAGCAGGCGTGCAGCAGCCCGGCCGATGCGGCGGAAGGTGCGGTAATCGTCGGCCAGCCAGTCCGGCATCGGTTCCTGTCCCACCCTGTTGTGGATATTGGCCTCGGTGAGCGCTTCCCGGAGTGCCTTGTCATCGAGTTCGCCGAAGCGGTCGGTGGCGTTGCCCGGGGCGATCAGGGCCGGCTCCGTGCGCAGGCCGGCAGCCGGAGGGTCGGCCGCCAGAATGGCTGCGACGGCGTCTTCGGGTGCTGGCGGGTCCGGCCTGAGCAGGCCGGTCTCATAAAGCGCAATCAATGCCGCAATGCCTGCCAGGCAGGCGGCGGCTGCCATGCCGCTGGGGAGCGGCTGCACTGTGCTGTCGGTCGTTTTCTCTGCCACGACGATCTCCTGCCCTGCGCGACAAGATTCAACATAGAGGCTGGCTGGTATCACCGCCTTCGTACCTAAGGGCATGCTGATCATGCTCTTCGCCAGGATGACGAAGGCATCGTCCGGCGGGCTGCCCGCTGTCAGCCCGTCGTCATCAGCGTTGCATTGCCACCGGCTGCGGCTGTGTTGACGCTGAGGCTGCGCTCGACGAGCAGCCACTCCAGTGGCACGGCGGTATCGCCAGGTGGCAGGCCGTGTAGCGGGAGGATGGCGCCAGGCTGGTCGGCAAGCCGGCGGGCGACTTCGCCGAGAAGTCCTGCATCGCCGTGACACAGTGCGACGTCGGCTGCGCGTGCGGCGGCCTCGAAGTCGGTGGCCAGCGCGAGATATGCGCGCAGTGCTGGTGGCAGGCGCTGGGCCAGTGTGGCGGCAGGTCCTTCCTTGAGTGCCATGGCATGTGCGCCAACGGACAGCGTGGCGGCGATCTCGACCAGCAGGTCGCCTTCGTCGGTGGCCAGGCACAGCACCAGTCTGCGTGGCGCCAGGCGATAGGTATTGCGCTCGCCGGTCGGGCCGCGCAGTTGGCGCGTGTAGTCCAGCAGGCTGCGCTGCGCGAAGTCAGTGCAGAGGGTAGCCAGGCGCGTGTCGCCCACGCTCGCAGCCCATTCGCGGAACTGCGCCAGCGGTTTGAGCGCAGGCTCGCGCGAGGCATTGGCGCGATTGTCGTCGCGACGGAACACGCTGCTCACGGCAGCGGCGGGTCGCGCCGACAACAGGCGGTACAGATAGAGCGGGCCGCCCGCTTTGGGGCCGGTGCCGGACAGGCCTTCACCGCCGAAGGGCTGTACGCCGACCACGGCGCCAACCATGTTGCGATTGACGTACACATTGCCGACCCGGGCATGCTCGACGACGCGTGCGATGGTCTCGTCGATGCGGCTATGTACGCCGAGGGTGAGGCCGTATCCGGTGGCGTTGATCTGCGTGACGAGTTCGCCGAGGTCTTCACGGCGATAGCGCAGCACGTGCAGCACCGGGCCGAACACTTCGTGCTGCAGATCGCTGACGTGCTTCAGTTCGATCAGGGTCGGCATCACGAAGCTGCCGTATGCGCGCTCGTCGCTGACGCTGCGCGCTGCCTGGAAGACCGCCCTGCCGCCCGCACGCATCTGCTCGATGTGACGCTCGATGCCGGCCTGTGCTTCGGCATCGATCACCGGGCCGATGTCGACATCGAGGCGCTCCGGGCAACCGAGGCGGTATTCGGCCATGGCGCCGCGCAAGTTTGCCAGCATGTGCTCGGCGACATCCTCCTGCAGGCACAGCAGGCGTAGCGCCGAGCAGCGTTGACCGGCGCTGTCGAAGGCCGAGGCCATGACGTCGTTGACGACCTGTTCCGTCTGCGCGGAAGAGTCCACGATCATGGCGTTGAGGCCACCGGTTTCGGCAATCAGCGGCACATTGCGACCCTGTGCATCGAGCCGGCCGGCGATGCTCTCCTGCAGCAGGCGTGCCACCGCGGTGGAGCCGGTGAACATCACGCCCCGCACGCGCTCATCGGCGGTCAGCTGCGCGCCGACGGTCTCGCCTGGCCCGGGCAGCAGTTGCAGCACGCCGGCCGGTACGCCGGCTTGCAGCAGGATGCGCACGGCCTCAGCAGCCACCAGGGGCGTCTGCTCGGCCGGCTTGGCAAGCACGGTGTTGCCGGCCGCCAGCGCAGCTGCGACCTGACCGGTGAAGATGGCTAGCGGGAAATTCCACGGGCTGATGCACACCACCGGCCCCAGCGGGTGATGGCTGTCATTGGCGAAATCCGCGTCGATCTGCGCCGCATAGAAGCGCAGGAAGTCGACCGCCTCGCGCACTTCGCCCACGGCATTCGGCAGGCTCTTGCCCGCCTCGCGCACCAGCAAGCCCATCAGGCGCGGCATCTGCCCTTCCATGCGGCCGGCTGCCTGGCGCAGGATGCCGGCGCGCAGCGCGGGTGCGATGGCCCGCCACGTCGGCCACGCTTTGACCGAACACTGCAGCGCGGCGCTCACCTCAGCCGTATCGGCATCGAGCACATGTCCGACGATGTCGCGGCGATCTGCTGGATTGGTGATGACCTGCCAGGGGGTGCGCTCCGGCATGCTGCAGCCGAGCAGTGGCGCTGCGCGCCAGTTCGCGTGCGTGCTCTCGAGCAGCGCTGTCGACAGCGCTGCGAGGCTCTGCTCGTTGGCGAGATCCATGCCTGCGGCATTGACACGGCCGTCGCCATACAGGGCGGGCGGCAAGGGAATGTCCGGATGCGGCAGGCCCGTTTGTCCTTCCTGTTCGCCGAGGCGCTCGGCGACTTCCAGCGGGTCGGCAACCAGCGCGTCGAGCGAGCATTCGGGGTCGGCCACGCGATTGACGAAAGAGGTGTTGGCGCCGTTCTCGAGCAGGCGGCGCACGAGGTAGGGCAGCAGCGTTTCGTGCGTGCCGACAGGTGCGTAGATGCGGCATGGGCGATCGAGTCCGCCTTCCGACGTCGGGCCGATCACCTGTTCGTAGAGCGGCTCGCCCATGCCGTGCAGGCACTGGAACTCGTACTGACCCGCGTAATAGCGCTGGCCAGCCATGTGATGGATGGCCGCCAGCGTGTGTGCATTGTGGGTGGCGAACTGCGGATAGATCGCCTCGGGTACGGCGAGCAGCTTGCGTGCGCAGGCCAGATAGGAGATGTCGGTGTAAACCTTGCGCGTGTAGACCGGGTAGCCCTGCATGCCCTGCACCTGAGCGAGCTTGATCTCGCTGTCCCAGTAGGCGCCCTTGACGAGGCGGATCATCAGGCGGCGACGGCTGCGCCGGGCCAGGTCGATCAGGTGGTCGATGACAAACGGGCAGCGCTTCTGGTAGGCCTGCACGACAAAGCCGATGCCATTCCAGTCTGCCAGTGCCGGCTCGAAACACAGACGCTCGATGAGATCGAGCGAGACCTCCAGGCGGTCGGCCTCCTCGGCGTCGATATTGAGGCCGATGTCGTACTGACGCGCCAGCGTCACCAGCGACAGCAGCCGCGGATACAGCTCGTTCATCGCGCGCTCATGGCGGGCGCGGCCGAAGCGCGGCTGCAGCGCGGAAAGCTTGACCGAGATGCCCGGCCCTGCGTGGATGCCACGCCCGTTCGACGCCTTGCCGATGGCATGGATGGCCTGTTCGTAGGCCGCGAGGTAGCGCTGCGCGTCCGCATCGGTGAGCGCGGCTTCGCCCAGCATGTCGTAGGAGTAACGGAAGCCCCGCGCCTCATGCGCAACGCCGTTGGCGAGCGCCTCGACGATGGTCTCGCCGGTGACGAATTGCTCGCCCATCAGGCGCATGGCCATGTCCACACCCTTGCGTACGAGGGGCTCACCGCTCTTGCCAATGATGCGGTTGAGCGACGCGCCGAGACCCGCCTCGTTATGGGTGGCAACCAGCTTGCCGGTCAGCAGCAGGCCCCAGGTCGCCGCGTTGACGAAGAGCGAGCTGCTGTGTCCGAGATGTGTCTGCCAGTTGCTGCCACCGATCTTGTCGCGGATCAGCGCGTCGCGCGTGGCGGCGTCGGGAATGCGCAGCAAGGCCTCGGCGAGACACATCAGCGCAATGCCTTCCTGCGAGGACAGCGAGAACTCCTGCAGCAACCCCTGCACCATGCCGGAACGGAAACCGCCGCTCTTGTGCTTGCGCAATCTCTCGGTGAGCTGGCGCGCCAGGCGCTGGACCGGTAGGCGCATGTCCTCGGGCAGACGCGCCAGATCTGCCAGCATGGGGATCATTTCGGGTTCGGGGCGTCGCCAGGCGAAGGTGATGGCGGCGCGCAATGCCGATTGCGGCAACACCGACGCGGCGAAATCGCGGAAGACCTCTGGCTGCGAGGCGGCCTTGTTGCCAGCCTCGTCCGCGCCCTGACGGGCTGCGTCGTCAAGTCCTGCGCCGGGTGTCGTCGTTGCCATCGCATGCATCCTCGAGCGGTCCCTGATTCCCTGAGACTGCAAACGAGTTTACTGAGCGCCTGATCGGGGAGCAAGCCGCCGCAGTCGCCCGGGCGTGCTGCAAGGCGTGATCAGATCAACGCAAACAGCGCGCTGATGACGATGTCCTGCAGGCCGGTCGCGAGGCGCTGCGCGCTGGCCTTGGCCTCGACCTTGAGCTTGATGACCTCCAGCTGTGTCAGCACCTCCATTTTCCTGACGAGCAGCTTGTAGCCCTTTGGCGTGAGATCGCCATCGGCCAGCATATTGGTCCAGCGCTCGAAGTTCTCCGCCTGCAGCCGGACGAAATCGGACTTGTCCTTCTTTGCCGTGGCAATCAGCGTCTTCAGCTCATCCTTTGCCAGCTTGCCGCTGGCATCCGCGATGCCGTCGATGAAATCGGTGAACTTGCTCATGATGTCTCCCTCACGGTGCCTGGCGCCTGTCCTTGTTCTTCGCATTCTCGCTGGCGATGACGATGTCGAACGCCTGTTCGAGCACGATGGCCGCCTCGCTGAAGTACCTCTTGCCCAGCGTGCCCGGCCCGTTCTCGCGATAGGTGCTTACGTCCTCCTTGAACAGATCGAGGATCCTGGTGAGCTGGGCTGTCGTATCGCGATTGTCCGCACCCTTGCCGCGCTCGTATTCGTACGCCTTGCGCAGACTCAGGCTTACCTCGTCAATGCGTGCCTCGTTCGCCTTCACCGGCTTGCTGTCGAAGCTCTCGAGCAGTACGGCGGTCTCGGCTTTCAGGCTCGTCAGGTGGGCGTAGGTGCCTGCGTCGTAGCGGGACACGGGAATGGCGACGCAGGCCGCCATGACCGCCAGACTCAACCATGCCAGCAGGGCGCGGAAGGGACGCAATCTGGTGGCCCCTGCATGGCTGACATACGCTGTGGATGCTTGCATTGTTTCCCCTTTGAGAGCGCCTGCACGATCCGGACACATGCCGGCATGTGACTTCAGGATAGGGCGGCCGCCGCCAGGGGGCGCCGGTACCTAAGGGCAGACCTGCGTTGCCGGCGCAGCGTGTAAGGCGCGCCGCAGCGGTGGCGGAATTGACCATTTGCCAGCATCGCAGGGCGTAACGCCCGACAGGGCGCGCAGCGAGTGCCCGCCTCGATCCCGCGTCATGGGCACGTGGCTTGCGAGAAGCTGGGCTCCATTTCCCGAGTTCGAGCCCGTCATGAATCCCTCCGTGCGCGCCTTCTTGCGACAGACTTTGCGAGTCACCCTGGCGGCGGCCTTCACGGTCTGTGCAATTGCTGTTGTCTACGTGCTGGTGCTGATTCCCGGCCTACCCGGTGTCGATCAGTTGCATGAGGCACGCAATGCGCAGCCGAGCGTGCTGCTGGCCCTCGACGGCACGCCCATCGCCAGCTTCAGCCAGAAGCAGCAGAAACGCGTGACGCTGGCAGAGGTGTCGCCGCATGTCGTGGCGGCCCTGCTGGCGACCGAGGATCGCCGCTTCTACGACCATCACGGCCTGGATCTGCGCCGTACCGTCTCGGCCGTCGGTCACACCCTGACCGGCGACATGCAGGGCGGCTCGACGATCACGCAGCAACTCGCCCGCAACCTCTTTCCTGAAGAGATCGGGCGGGCACGCACCCTCAACCGCAAGGTGCGCGAACTCATCACGGCACTGCGCATCGAGCGCGCCTATACGAAGGACCAGATCCTCGAGACCTATCTCAATACCGTGCCCTTCCTCTACAACGTGGTCGGCATCGAGATGGCAGCGCATACTTACTACGACAAGCCGGCAGCGGATCTCGACGTGCTCGAGAGCGCCACCTTGATCGGCATGCTCAAGGGTGCGAGTTACTACAACCCGGTGACCAATCCCGAGCGCGCGCAGCGGCGGCGCAATGTCGTGCTGGGCCAGATGGTGAAGTACGACAGCCTGCCTGCAGCGGACCGCGCGGTGATGAAGGACAAACCGCTGAACATCCGCTTCAGCCGACCCAACGACATCACCGGCGTTGCACCACACTTCGCCACGCACGTACGCAAATGGCTGGTCGAGTGGGCCGACCAGCAAGACCTCAACCTGTATCGCGATGGCCTCGTTATCCAGACGACGATAGACCTGAGGCTGCAGGAAGCCGCGACCAATGCCGTCGAGCGTCAGGCGCAGGCGCTGCAGGCCATCGCCGACGTGGAGTGGAGCCAGAGCGCCACGCCGCAGTCGAGCGCCACGGCGAGCTACGTCAGCATGCGTCGCAAGGTCGAGCCCTTCCGCCACTTCTGGCGCACGCATCCCGAGCTGCAGGCCGCCTTCCTGCGCGAGACACCGGAGTATCGCCAGGCGATTGCCGACGGCGCGACGCCGGCTGCCGCCATCGAGACGCTATCGCGCGACGACAAGCTGCTGGCAGCCGTACGCGCGGGCAAGACGCGCCTCGAGGCGGGCTTCCTGGCCATGGATCCGCGCTCCGGCGAAGTCCGTGCCTGGGTTGGCAGCCGTGACTTCAGTACCGACCAGTACGACCACGTCATACAGGCAGAGCGTCAGCCAGGCTCGACCTTCAAGCCCTTCGTATATGGCGCGGCGCTCGAGCGTGGCATGACGCCTGACAGGCAGTACGAGGACAAGACGATCGAATATCGCGCGGTCGACGGCTCGGTGTGGCGCCCGACCGACATGGATGGCTCGACGGGCGAGCAGATGAGCCTGCGTGAAGGCCTGATCCATTCGAAGAATACGATTACCGCGCAAGTCATGCAGGACGTCGGCGTGCAGTCCGTCGTCAGACTCGCGCAGTCGCTGGGCGTGAATCAGAGCAAGCTCGATCCGGTACCCTCGCTGGCGCTGGGTACCAGCCCGGTGACCCTGATGGAAATGGTGACGGCATACTCGACCATTGCCGACCAGGGGAAGTATCACAAGCCGGTGTTCATCCGCTCCATCGCCGACCGCCACGGCAAGGTTCTGGCCGAGTTCGGCCACCCTGCCGGCAGCACGGGGGATGCAGGCACGGGTACGCAAGTGATGTCGCAGAACGCGGCGCTCGAACTCATCGACATGATGCGTGGCGTGGTCAATCGTGGCACCGGCACGGCAGTGAAGACGCGCTTCGGTGTCGTCGCCGACATCGCTGGCAAGACCGGCACGACGCAGAACAATACTGACGGCTGGTTCATCCTCATGCACCCCGATCTCGTCGCCGGTGCCTGGGTCGGCTTCAACGATCAACGCGTCACCATGCGCAGCAACTACTGGGGGCAAGGCGGGCACAACGCCATCCTCATCGTCGGCGACTTCTTCAGCAACTCGATGAAGCGCCGAATCGTCGACGCCAAGGCGCAATTCCCGGCCGCGCCGAGTTCAAGCTTGCTGGCGCGCTACGAAGTCCAGCAACAGGATTGGGAGAACGAGGCGGGTGCCGTTGTGGATGGCACTCCGCCCGCCGACACTGCAACCCATGCGCCGGCCAATGTGATCATCCGCGGTGATGCCAATGGTGTCGTCATCGAGAACGTGCGCGACGGCAATGTCAGCGTGACGCCGGTGGGCGAGCCGCGGCCCGCGAGGAGCGCGGAGGAGCTGGAGAAGGTCCTCGGTGGCATGGGGCGCGATCCTGCCTCGGGCGCCAACGCGCCTGCGCCGCGCCCGGCAGCGACACCCGCCAATATGCCGGCCTCCGTTCCCCGCATAGAGACACGGCCAGCGGCCCGCACGGATGGCGTGACGCTCCGATCTGTAGCCTGGGTGTTGCAGGCCTGAATCAGGCCGACAGGAAGCGGTTGCGGCCAGCGCCCTTGGCGGTATAAAGCGCCTTGTCGGCACGGGCCAGGCATTCGCCGAGGGCCTCGTTGTCATGCTTCTGCGCGATGCCGCCGCTGATGGTGATGGTCAGCGCGTGGCCGCGCACTTCGACGGGGGCTGCTGAAAAAGCTTCACGCAAACGCTCTGCCGCGGCGATGGCCATCGGTAGCTCGGTGAGCGGCAGCAGCACGATGAATTCCTCCCCACCCCAGCGACAGGGCAGGTCTTCGCTGCGCAGATGGGTCTTGAGGCGGTTTGCAACTTCTTGCAGGACCAGGTCGCCGATGGCGTGGCCGTGCTCGTCATTGACGTGCTTGAAGTGATCGATGTCGAAGAGGATCAGCGCCAGCGGACTGCCATGACGGTTGGCAATGCTCACGAGGCGCTCGCTTTCCTGCAGGAAGTGGCGCCGGTTCGGCAAGCCGGTCAGTTCGTCTTCGAGCGCCAGGCGCGCCAGTTTGGCCTCTGCCACCTTCCAGCGCGTGATGTCGAGATGGGCCACGACGATCAGCGGCCTGCCATCCATGTCATTGCAGGGCCGCTTGCTGACGAGACGGAAGCGCGCCTCGCCGGTGAGAGGCACGATGTGACGTTGCTCCTTGTCGAATGTTTCTCCATTCAGAACGGCAGCATCTTCGCTGGCGACGTCCTTCGACAATTCGGGATTGAGTGCCACGGCCGTCGCGAGCTTGCCGACGATGGCCTCCGGCCTGTGGCTGCGGTCGCGTGCGTAAGCCTCATTGACCATCACCAGCCGGCCTTCGCCATCCTTGATGTAGAACGGGTCGGGGATGACGTCCAGCACGCGCTGGATGAAATCCTGGTTGCGCTGGCGCAGCAGCTTTTCGCGCTCGAGTGCCTGTTGCAACTCGCGTTCGGCCTGGCGCCATTGCGTCGTGTCGAAGCGCGCGCACACGATGACGGAATTGCCTTCCGCGTCCGTGCAGTGGCCCTTGGCAATGACACTGAAACGCTCGCGGGCGGTGGCCTCCTCGCTGACGCATTCTTCCTTGTAGATCTGCTCGCCAGCCAGCACCCGGGCATCTTCCTCGAGCGTCAGGCGGCTGCGTTCCGGATCGGGCATCTGGTCGACAGAGCGGGTGCCAACCACTGCCTCGCAAGGTTGCCCCCAGCGTTCGGCCTGCGCGCGGTTCACGATGATGACGCGACTGTCCGCATCCTTGACGTAGATGGGCATGGGCACCACGTCGAGCAGGCGCTGGATGAATTGCCGTGTGGCCTCATGCTGTTCCTGCTCGTTGCTGAGGCGTGCCGCCAGATGGACGGCGGAACTCTCCCGTGTGCTACTGCGGTGGCGTAGTACGACGAGGGGCAAGGTGGCGGAGAGGATGCCAAGCGGCAGGGCGATCCAGACATTTCCGGTGAGCAACCACGCCCCTGCGCCGGGCACCAGCCCCGCAAGGGAAAAAAGCATGTCTGCCAGCCAGAATCGCACCGTGTCTCCTTCTTGTTGTCATGCATAGTCTAACGGCATGACCGGAAACACGCTTGATTGAGGAGTGCGGCGCGTCACGGGGAATTGCGTCGAAGGCGGGACGAAGTCACATGTGCCCGGTGCCAGTGTCGCTGCGAGCGCCCTTGACGCAATGCGGCAGTGCTCAGAAAGACGAACCCGGCCCTTGCAGGAACAGGATTTCCTCGGCCGTCGAGGCTCGCCCGAGTATTGCGTTACGGTGAGGGAAACGGCCGAAGCGTTCGATGATGGTGCGGTGCTGCCGCGCGAAATCGAGATAGCCTGCAAAGTCCTCGCGTTGCGCGGGCGGCAAAGCGTCGCACAGGTCGGCATAGCGTGCGACGGCCTCGTGCTGCTCGTCCAGCGACTCCGCATGCTCGAGCGGCAGATAGAAGAACACCCGCTCTATCGGGCGTAGCCGCCTGTCATCTCCCGCCTGCAGGCCTGCCTTGCACCACGCTCGCGCCTGCTCGTCGAAAGCAAAAGATTGCGGCGTGCCGCGATGGATATTGCGCGAGAACTGGTCGCACAGCAGGATCAGCGCCAGGCGCCCGCGCGGCTTGCCCAGCCAGTCATCCAGCGCACCTGCTGCGGCCAGTGGCAGGAAAGACGCGAAACGTTCGCGCATCAGCTGGTCCGTCGCTCCATCCTTGGCCCACCACAGCGCGGATTTTTCCTTGGCGACGAGGGCATCGTCGACGCTACTCCCAAACCAGAAATCGAGAATGCTGTCCGTGGTTTCCATTGTCATGTCCTCGTCCCGCGCGCGAGCTGACTTGCGGCTTCAGTCGCAGCCGCAGGCGGCGGCACTCGATGCGCTGCTGGGATCTTCCGAGGTCGGATGACCGTCGCGCTTCCACCAGTCGAGTCCGCCCATCAGCTCCTTCACCTTGAAACCGAGTTTCGTCATGTTTAGCGCGCCCTTTGTCGAGGCATTGCAGCCAATGCCGTCGCAATAGGTGACGACCGTCGACGACTTGTCGAGGCCTGCAGTCGTCTCGCCATCCATCTGGCGATGCGGGAGGTTGATGGCGCCAGGGATGTGCCCTGCCGCGAAAGCCGCGGGTGAACGCGCGTCGATGACGACGAGCTTCTCGCCGCGTTCGAGCGCTACTTTCAGGTCCCACGCGTCGATCTCGAAAGCCAGCTTGTCCGAATAGTGTTTGAGTTGTGCTTCCATGGGGGCAGTAACCTGAAAGTAAAAGGGCTGATGTGAGGGGCGCCTGCAAGGGCCGCTATGCTGCTGGCTTGAACGTCGCCTCGCAAGCTTCCCGCAATCTGTCCGGGCTCAGCCTGTCCAGCCTGGCGTCCACCTGAACGGCGGTTCTGGCGTAAATGTCCGAGGCGCGAATCATCTCCAGGATTTCCGGCGACGGGTTGTTCATCGCCCGGAACAGGACTGCGCGATAGGCGTCAGCCTTGTCGGGATTCAGCACGACGCAGCGCTTGAGCAGCGAATCGATCGGGCCGATCATGGACACCGCCTTGACGCACTCCGCCGAGGCGTCACATGCATCGGCCGCAGTCGCTGCGATGGATGTGCAACATGCAATTGCAATGGCGATACAGCGAATGGCATTCCTGCGCATGGGCTCTCCGGCGGGACTCCTGCGTTATCCGACGTCAAGCAGATATCGGGGTGGGAGTCAGATCTTAGCGAGGCATGTCACGCGCTACAAGCGTGGCATGAACCGATGATCCAGATGGCATTTGCCGTCTGGAGAAGCTTTTCGACCTGCCGTGCAGGAATATCAGGCGACGGCGACCGGGCGCTTCTTGAACAGGCTGGAAGCCGCGCTGGCCTTGCCGACCTGTACGGCGATGTCGAGCAGCACCGGGCCGAGCGACTCCATGCGTTGCGATGTAAGCCGCACGTTGGGGCCGGCCACCGTGATGACGCCGATGGCGCTGCCGTCCGCCGCCAGTACCGGGGCGGCCATGGCCGACATGCCGGGCGCGAACATCTCGTTGATCATGCTGAGGCCACGCTGACGTGCCGCACGCACGAGGATCATGACGGCCTTGATCGACGTCGGTGCACGCGGGCCGTACTCGGCCGCGCTGGCGATGCCGGCCCTCGCGATACGCGCCATGGCCTCGTCGTCGGTGAAGCTCGACAGCCAGGCATGGCCCGCTGCGCTGCATGACAGCGGTACCGACATGCCCATGTCTGCGTCATAGCGCAGGCCGCTCTTGGCGCCCTGCGCGCGCGCTACGAAGACCAGCGCCTCGCCATCGACCACGCCCAGTCGCACCAGTTCGCCGGACGCCGCCGCGAGCTGGTCGAGCAGTGGCTGGGCAACGTCGACGATGCCGGACTTGCTGAGGAAAGACAGGCCCATCGACACCAGCTTGACGCTCAGCACGTAGAAGCCGCTGTGCGCGTCCTGCCGCACGTAGCCGCAGCGCTGCAACTCCGCCAGCAGGCGGTGGCTGGCGCTGAGGGGGATCTGCAGGTCTGTTGCCAGCGTCGAGATCGGGCTGCCATCGGGCCGCTCCGCCAGGTATTCCAGCACGCTGAAGGCGCGCTCCAGTGCTCCGCTCATGTCTGCCTCAAGTACCGCATAGGGGTTTCCCGAGCTTGAATCATACCCCTCGGATGGAACATATTTCAAAACTGGAAAACATTTCCACTTTTTACTATCTTGCTGATGTGCCATGTCGCCGACCGGGGTTGTCGCCGGCCGTTCCAACCAAAACAGGAGACTTCACCCGTGAAAACCTTTCTTCGTTCGCTGCTTTTTACCAGCGCTGCTGTCAGCCTCGCTGCGGTCATCAGCACACCCGTCTGGGCGCAGCAGGAGCGCGTCATCCGCTTTGGCCATCTGAACAACACCGATCACCCGGTGAGCATGGGTGTGAAGCGCTTTACCGAAGTGCTGGCGGCGAAAAGCGGCGGCAAGATGAAGGTGCAGGAGTTCCCCGCCTCGCAACTGGGCAATGAGTTGCAGCAGCAGTCCGCCTTGCAGGGCGGCGTGCAGCAGATGTCGGCGCCGGCTACGACCTCGCTGGCAGGCATCGTCAAGGAGTTCGGCCTGATCGACTTCCCCTTCTCGGTGACTTCGTTCGCGCAGGCCGACGCTTTGCTCGATGGCCCCCTGGGCCAGAACCTTATTTCGAGACTGCCCGAGAAAGGCCTCGTGGCGCTTGGCTACTGGGACCTCGGTTTCCGCAACGTCACCAACAGCAAACGCGCCATCACCAGGGCTGAAGACATGGATGGCCTGAAGATCCGCGTGATTCCCAACCCGGTCTTCATCGATACCTTCAAGGCATTCAAGGCCAACCCCTTGCCCATGCCCTTCACCGAGCTCTACCCGGCACTGGAGTCGAAAGCGGTCGACGGACAGGAGAACCCGTTTGCCGTGATCCTCTCCAACAAGTTCTTCGAGGTGCAGAAGTTCGTCAGCGCCACCAACCATGTCTATGCCGCCAACATCATCCTCGTCAGCAGGAAGTTCTGGGATGAGCTGACGCCGACGGAGCAGAAGTGGATGCAGGAGGCCGCTGACGAAAGCCGCGCCTACCAGCGGCAGGTGAGTCGCGCGGCTGCGCAGAAAGCAGTTGCCGATCTCAAGGCCGCCGGCATGCAGTACAACGACATCAGCCCGGCCGAACTCGGACGCATGCGCCAGATCGCCCAGCCCGTGACCGAACGCTTCGCCGCGCAATACGACCCGGCCGTCGTCAAGCTGTATCGCGACGAACTCGCCCGCATCAGCAAGCAGTGAGCGGAGCAGACATGAAGATTCTCGTATTGCACGGCCCCAACCTCAACCTGTTCGGCCGTCGCGAGCCGCACATCTATGGCACCACCACGCTGACCGAAATCAACGCCCGCCTCGCGGCACTGGCGGCGGAGCTGGGCGCCGAGCTGGAGTTGATCCAGTCGAACCATGAAGGCGTCTTGCTCGATTTCCTGCATGCCCACATCGACGACGCTCACGGCGCCTTGATCAATCCGGCGGGGCTGACCCAGCATGGCGTGCCCCTGCACGACGCCATCAAGGCCATGCCCTTTCCGGTCATCGAGGTGCACATGTCCAACATTGCGGCGCGCGAGGAGTGGCGTTCGCACTCCATCATCTCGCCCGCAGTAAAGGGTACGGTGCAGGGGCTGGGGCCGCACTCCTACTACGCAGCCTTCCGCGCCCTGGTCGACATGTTGCGCACCTGAACCTGTCGCAAAGCGCCGCCCTGCAGCTTCGGCCTGCGGCGCGGCGTGCCCAGGCGGACTCCCTGTGCTGCTGGCTTGTATCGCCCCTTGTGATCTGCCAGCATGCTCCGGCCATCGTTCTCGCAAGCGCTCACTTCTGGCACCGGTTTCCGGCACTGTTGACGCGCAGCGAGCCCGCACTCCGGAGAGAAGCATGTCATTCGTCGCGCGCGCTGCACTCACCTGTCTGTTGATCACGCTGCAACTGCCTGGCGCGTTTGCGCGCGATGAGCCTGCAGCAAGCCTTGCCACGGAGCTGCTTCCCTTTTCCTCAGACGAAGGCCTGGCCCGCCTGACGCGCTCGATGGCGCGCGTAGATTTTCCGGCGCTGGCCAACCAGTTCGAAGCGCAATCGAACGCGGCATTCTGCGGCCCGACCTCGGCGGCAATCGTGCTCAATGCCGTGCGTGGCCGCAGCGCCGACCTGCCGCGCGACCGGACGCGACTGAACGCCGCTGACCTTCAGTACTTTCCCCCCAGCATCGACCTTGTCATGCCGCGCTTCACGCAGGATAACGTCATCTTCCGCGGCAAGAAGACGCGTGCGCAGGTACTGGGCGAGCTCGTCACGATCAACGGCAGGCAGGTCCGGGATGTCGGCTATCAGGTACGCCAGCTCGACGAGATGCTCAAGGCAAATGGTCTCGCCACGCGGCTCGTTATCGTCGATGACGGCAAGGCTGAGCAGGACATCCGCAACGAGCTGATCGACAACCTCAAGCGACGCGGCGACTACGTCATCGTTGCCTACCAGCGTGCCGCCGTCGGCCAGCAAGGCAGCGGCCACATCTCGCCACTGGGTGCCTACGATGCAGACTCGGATTCGTTTCTCGTCATGGACGTCAATCCCGCCAGCGCGGGTTGGGTGTGGATGCCGGCCACAACCCTCATCAAGGGCATGCGCACGTTCGACACGGTCGAGAATCGCGGCTACATACTCATCGAGCCGTGACAGGATGGGCCGCCCTGCCTGTTGGTCTGCTGAACTGAGCGGGAGCTGCCCGGCATAATCCTGTTCGTTGTCGAGGCAAGGCTGGCGTTCCAGTGCTTGATCACGGGGTTAACATGAAATTGCTGCCGCATCCCTCACACGCGCGGACGACGCTCAAGGCCATTCTTGCGCTCTTTGGGCTCGACGCTGTCGTGCTCTGCGCCGGGCTCTACTTCGGAGATGGGTCGCGCGAGTCCACTACAGACCTCTTTTTCGCCGTGGCTTTCATCGTGCTTGGCTTGATGGCCATGGCCCTGCTCGTGCTGCGGGCCTACCTCTGCAGATGCCCGCAATGCGGCGTCTGGCTCAGCTACCAGCCGAAACCCGTGAACCCCGAGGCACCGCGCAAGTTCGTCTGCAAGTTCTGCCGGGTGGTCTGGGACTCGAAGGTCCGCATGACGCTGGGCGGCTAGGCCATCGCCCCGCGGTGGCCCGTCCGCAATTTATTTCCAGATCATCAACCCCGTTTTCCGTTCTGCCTCGTTTCAGTCACACGCCACCCGGGAAATGCCCGGTGCGAAGCTGAAACAAACCCGAACGGAGAACCCGCCATGAAGAAGATATCCATCGCCGCGCTGTTGATCCGCCTGCTTGCCGCCATCGGGCTGGCCGCGGGCCTGGCTGCCTGCGGCAGCATCAAGCAGGAGGACGCAGGCGCGCAGCAGGTGACGCCGCCTGTAGAGCAGACAACCACGATCCCGGTGGACGCGTCCCGGGTGCCTGAAGCGGTGACAAACGTGCAGCCGTCGGCCAGCCCGGTACGCACTGACGCCGTCAAGCCCGCCGCTCCCGCTCCCGCTCCCGCACCGGCCCTTGCCGATGCACGACGCATGGCAAAGGAAAGCGAGCGTGCCGGCATGCAGGCGAAGATCGCTGCTGCGCCGATGCCGTTCTCACCGCATGGCTACGAGCCGCAACCCCAGGAGCGCGAGAAGTACAAGGCGCTCAGCGATAACCCGGTGCACCTTGCCGCAGAAACGCCGGTATCGACCTTCAGCATCGACGTGGATACAGGTAGCTACAGCAATGTGCGGCGCTTCCTGAATCAGGGGCGTCTGCCGCCGAGCGATGCCGTGCGCGTCGAGGAGCTGGTGAACTACTTTCCGTATGACTACGCCTTGCCGCAAGACGGTCGCCCCTTCGCCGTTCATACCGAGCTGTCGGCTGCACCGTGGAGTGCCGACAAGGTGCTGATGCGCATCGGCATCAAGGGGCAGGACATTGCCAAGCAGAACCTGCCGCCAGCCAACCTCGTGTTCCTCGTCGATGTGTCAGGCTCGATGAACAGCAATGACAAGCTGCCGCTGCTGAGGTCTTCGCTGAAGCTGCTCGTGAACGAAATGAGTGAACAGCGGCGCGAACAGGACCACATCACGCTGGTGACCTATGCGGGCACCACGGCCGTCACGCTGCCACCCACTTCGCTGAAGGAGCGCGGTCGCATCCTCGCGGCGATCGACGGGCTCAATGCCAACGGCAGTACCAATGGCGCCAGCGGTATCGCGCTGGCTTACCAGATGGCGCAACAGGGCTTCATCAAGGGCGGCATCAACCGCATCCTGCTGGCGACCGATGGAGACTTCAACGTTGGCATCACCAGCTTCGAGCAACTGAAGAACATGGTCGAGGAGAAGCGCAAGTCGGGCGTGTCGCTGTCGACGCTGGGTTTCGGCACCGGCAACTACAACGAGCAGTTGATGGAGCAACTGGCCGACGCCGGTGATGGTGCCTACTCGTACATCGACAATCTCATGGAAGGCCACAAGGTACTCGTCAACGAGATGACTTCGTCATTGGCGACGATTGCCCGCGACGTGAAGATCCAGGTCGAGTTCAACCCGGCGACGGTGAAGGAGTATCGCCTCGTCGGTTACGAGAACCGTTTGCTGGCGCGTGAAGACTTCAACAATGACAAGGTGGATGCCGGCGACATTGGAGCGGGCCATACGGTGACGGCCTTGTATGAACTCACGCTCAACGGCCAGCAAGGTCTCGTCGATCCCTTGCGCTACGGTGTATCGGGCGCTGCTGCGGCAGTGGCCGACCGCAAGGCTGTGGGCATCCCCGGCGAACTGGCGCACATCAAGCTGCGCTACAAGCAGCCTGATCTGCAGACCAGTACCCTGATGGATACGGTCGTGCGTCGCGATGCAGTGCGCCCGCTGAAGGAGGCCAGCAATGAATTCCGCTTCGCCACCGCTGTTGCCGGCTACGGTCAGCTGTTGCGCGGCGGCAAGTATGCGGGCCAGTGGTCTTACGCCGATGCGCGCACGCTGGCAGCAAGCAGCATCGGTGCAGACCGCTACGGCTATCGCGGCGAGTTCCTGCGTCTGGTCGATCTGGCGCAAGCGCTGAGCACGAGGACAGTGGCAGCGAGAGAGTGAGGACGCAGGTCGGAAAAGCGCAGCGCCTTCCGACGCGGCGGGGCACGGCCCACGTCAGGAATGTGGGAAGGTGCCTGCGGCTTTTCCGACCGACAGTCCGGCCGGCCGCAGAACAGGCCCCCGCTTTATACTTGCTGCATGAATGAGGACCTGAGCCAGATTCCCGATGAGGACCTGATGGTGCTGGTGGCCAATGGCGTGATCGAGCGCCCGGCCACCGAACTGTTCCGTCGTCATAACCGCGCACTGTTCAACTTCGTTGCCTGGTTGTGCCAGGGCAACACGGCCGAGGCGGAGGACGTGACGCAGAAGGCCTGGGTAAAGCTGATGACGCGCTGTGCGGACTACAGCCCGCAATCGGCCTTCCGCACCTTCCTGTTCCAGATCGCACGCAATACCTGGCTCGACGTGAAAAAGAGTGCCTTCGAGCAGGGCAAGGACGCGATTGACGAGACGCATCTGCAACTGCCTGCCGAAGACCTTTCGCCCGACGCGGAACTGATCTTGCGACAGAACCTGCAGAGCGTGCACAAGGCGCTCCTCAGTCTGCCCGCCGTGCAACGCGAAGTCGTTGCCCTGCGTTTCTTCAGCGACATGAGCCTGGAAGAAATCGCCCATACCGTCGGCGAGGGTTTCGAGACGGTGAAAAGTCGCCTGCGCTATGCCTTTGCGCGTTTGCGGCAAGAGCTGGAGGCACAGGCGTGAGCGCGCAGCAGGCGGATTCCGCATTCGAGCGTTTCATCGCGGGCGAAGACAGGCTCGCAGCCTTGCTGCGCACCCTGCCTGTGTACGAAGCTCCGCCTGCGATGGCCGCGCGCCTTGCCGGGCTTGCGCGCGTCGCCCAGGAGGCATACCCGGCTGTGCCGCAAGTTGCGCCCGCTGCCCTACCGATGTTCGAGCCGCCAGCCAGTCTCGAAGTGAGTTTCCTCGCCGAAGCCGCACGCATCCAGGCGGCACAGCAACCACGGCATGACGCAGTCATCGAACAGATCCAGTCCGGCAGAACCGCAGCCGAGGTGCTTGGCCACGACGTGACGGCCGGCACTGCCGCCTGGCTGGAGAGTCGCCCGCAACGCATTGCCGACAAGGCGACCGATTCGCGCAAGGCAGCGCAGCAGGAAACGCACAGGTGGTGGCAACGCATCGGTCTTGTCATGGCTTCGGTGGCTGTCGGCGTGATCGCCACCAACCTGTGGCTGGCGCAGCGCGCCGAGCGACCCGAGACGATCAACGCTGCCATGAACGATGCGGCGAAGCGCGCAGCGCCCCTTGCCGAAGCTTCGGCAGCCAAGGCCTCGCAACCGACGACGATAGCGCTGCAGGTCGATCCGATAGCGCGGGTGTCGGGGCTTGGCCGCGCGCCCGCCGTGTCCGCTGCGGGCGATGCAAGGGAAAGCGTCGTGCAACGCGTGCGCGAGCAAACGGCCGAAGCCCGACGCGTCGCCGGCGAGGCCGAGCTCGCCGACAGCGCCGCCACGGAAGCAGGCGCGAGCGACAGGGCACGACAAGATGCCGTGCAGGAGCGCATGCGCGAACAGGAGCAGAAACTCGAACGACGCGCCGACACACAGGCCTTCGCCAAGGCTGCGGCTATCGCCGAAGAGCGCCCCGCCGCCGCCCCGCCTGCGGCGCCAGCTCCCGCAGCGGCCATCGCCCCGCAGGAGCGCATGGCAAGCACGCCGCAGCCCGCCCGTCAGGCACCTCGCCTGGCCGCAGCGCCAGCACCGGCTCCGGCTCCGGCTCCAGCCATGGAGCCTGCAGCCGCAGCCCCTGCGCCCGTGGCCTCCGCCGCCAAGCCCGCAGACGACCGCAGCAGCAGTCCGTTACTGCTGTCCCGCAGTGTCTCGCCGCCGCTGGCGGCCGCCCGGTGGCGCGCAAAAGGGCTCGCGCGCGCACCGCGCATCTTCTCCGCCACGCCGCAATCCGAGGCCGT
Organism: Uliginosibacterium silvisoli; assembly: GCF_036017035.1. Classification (NCBI taxonomy): domain Bacteria; kingdom Pseudomonadati; phylum Pseudomonadota; class Betaproteobacteria; order Rhodocyclales; family Zoogloeaceae; genus Uliginosibacterium; species Uliginosibacterium silvisoli. The sequence goes on from NZ_JAYXHS010000001.1 coordinate 1,247,586, forward strand.
GCGCGACTGGGCCGAGCGCTTCCGTCTGGCCCTGCCCAGCGAAGAGCGGCCTGCGCAGCTCACGGTCGAGCGCAACGACAACCTGCGTGCGGATTCCCTGTTGCTGGAGTGATTGCCTGCGCGTGGCGGGAGCCACAGGCGCAGCTTCTCGCTGTCGACGGTGATTGCTACGGAGAGGCGCCACAGCCTGCGTCGGCGATTTGCCAGAAGCATACGAACCCCCGACGTCCTGCATGCTGATGCTGGGGGCTGCGGGGCTGTTCTGCCGTGCTGAAAGGCGGGTGGCGCGTCAGGCTGCCGAGACGGCCAGCTGCTCGGGTGTGATGCGTGTGGGATGCTGGGGCGCGGGTGTCGGCTGAGGCGGCGCATTGCGGCGCGCGTGGCTCCACGCTGCGCGCAGCAGGGCCGGTGGGCTGCTCTCTTCGGGCGTGAGTAGCAGACCTTTACGGCGTACCGTCTCCCCGTGCGCGACGTTGCCCGTGGCGACGGTGAGCGGTACCGCGAGAATCAGGGGTACGAAAACCGGTAGCAGCCAGCCGATTGCCATCGGGTTGGCCAACAGGGTCAGCAAGGCCCATTCGAGCGTCAGCAGCGTGTGTCCCAGGAACCAGTTGTTGGCCTCGCGGAAACTCACGGCACGTGCTTCGCGTGGTGGTGACAGCCAGTCCACGCGCCAGCCGGTCAGCGCGGCCAGCACGAAGCAGGTGTGCGCGAACATGCGGATCGGCGCTTTCAGGATGGATAGCGAAGCCTCCAGCATGGCGCTCAGGCACAGCTTCTTCGCACCGCCGAACAGCCTCTGTTCCCCGCGCAGCAGGATGACCGAGACACCCAGTGCGCGCGGCAGCATCAGCATGAGCGCCGTGCACAGCCACAGACCTGCGAACACGTCGGGCATTGCACCGTCGGGAAAGTCGACGCCGGGCGTACCGAACAACCAGTACAGCGTGCCAGTCAGCAGGTAGGCGAACCACAGCGGTGCCGACAGGTAGGCCATCGCCCCGGTCAGGAACATGGCGCGATGCACGGGCGCAATGCCGGGCTCTGCGACGAGGCGCGCGTTGAGCAGGTTGCCCTGGCACCAGCGGCGGTCGCGCTCCAGCTCCGCGATGAGATTCGGAGGTACCTGCTCGTAGCTGCCTTCCACGTCCGGGACGACCCAGACCTCGTAGCCGGCACGTCGCATCAAGGCTGCCTCGACGAAGTCGTGCGACAGGATTTCTCCGGACAGTGGCCCCTTGCCGGGCAGGGGGGCAAGCGCGCAATGCTTCATGAACGGCTCGACGCGCAGGATGGCGTTGTGGCCCCAGTAGTGCGATTCGCCCAGCTGCCAGTACTGCATGCCGGCGGTGAACAGCGGGCCGGTGATGCGCGAGGCGAACTGTTGCGCGCGTGCGTGCAGGGTCTGGTGGCCGCAGGCGCGCGGCGCGGTCTGGATGATGCCTGCCTGCGGGTGGGTCTCCATCAGGCGCACGAGATTGATGAAGCTCTCGCCGCTCATCACGCTGTCTGCATCCAGCACCAGCATGTAGCGATAGTTACGTCCCCAGCGGCGGCAGAAGTCGGCAAGGTTGCCGGCCTTGCGCTTGCCGGGCCGCTTGCGCACGCGATAGAACACGCGGCCATGTGATGCGCCGCCGCTATCGCCAAGCGCCTCACGCAAGCCTAGCCAGGCGCGGTACTCCTCTGCCTGTAGCGCTTCGTCCCGCGTGTCGGAGAGTACGTAGAAGTCGAACAGCGACAACGCGCCCGTTGCCGCCAGCGATTCACAGGTGGCGCGCAGCCCGGCGAAAACCGTGGCGACATGTTCATTGCATATCGGCATGACGATGGCGGTACGCGCGCTGCTCTCCAGCGGCGTGCGTGGCAGGTCGCGTGCGGAGAGGCTGTGGCGATCGCCGCGCAGGGTGACGACGAAGCCCATGATGGCCGACCAGAAGCCGGCAGAAACCCATGAGAAGAGCAGGCTGAAGAGTGCCAGCTGCAGGCCCGACAGTATCGGGCTGGTCTCGAAGGGCAGGGCGCCAGCCATCAGGCTGCCGGCCGCCAGCGTGCACGATGCAACCAGCATGACCAGTGCGATGCGCCGCCGGTGGGCGGCATGCTGCCAGCTGGCGTGGTGCTGCGGGGGCGGTGCCGTGCGATAGCCGCCGAGCATGCGTAGCAGGCCTCGCGTGAGCCCGTGCCAGGGGTGCGCGATCATCGAGCCGCGATTTACCGGCGGCACGCTCGGATCGGTGGCCAGCAGGCGCAATACGTCGTGTGACGCGAGGCGCGCAGCGCTGGATTCTAGCGGGGCGGTATGACGTTGCTCCATGTCTCGGTCAAAGTGTCGTTGCGATGTTTCAGATAGGCACGCAGCTCGGCAGGCTTCGTCGGGTCCGTGCGCTGTATGCGCATGGCGAGGCGCCAGCCGCCGGTAACTTCGTTGTGAAAGACGGTGCGTTCGACGATCTGCGCGTTGGAGACGGCGCTGACGACGGCTTCGACCGGTGCGTTCGCTGGCAGTGCAGCAAAAGCCGGTCCCGCGAAGTCCACGACGTAGCGTTCGTCCTTGTCGGCCTGCTTCGTGTAGCCACCACCGCCGGATCGCGACTGCACGGTCCAGCCATTCGGCGGCCGTTGTTCCTTTGCAGATTGCATACGGATGCGCCACGTCAGGTCGAGTGGCTTGCCGGGGGTGGGCGCTGTCTGGGGTACCCAGTAGGCGACGATGTTGTCATTGGTCTCGTCGGGCGTCGGCAGCTGCATCAGTTCCACGCGCCCCGGCCCCCAGTTGCCGACCGGCTCGACCCACGCACTCGGGCGCAGGTCGTAGCGGGCTTCGAGGTCTTCGTAGTTGGAGAAGGCGCGGTCGCGCTGCATCAGGCCGAACCCTCCCAGCGTTTTCATGCTGAACGAGGTGGTGAGGGGCGCTTGCGGGTTTATCAGCGGGCGCCAGATCCATTCGCCATCGCCGGTCTGGACCGACAGGCCGTCCGAGTCGTGCACCTCCGGGCGGAAGTTGGTGCTGCCCGGTTGGCTCGTGCTCAGCGGCTGATTCTCGCCGTACTGGTACATGCTCGTCAGCGGGGCAATGCCCAGCGTGGCGACAGGCTTGCGCAGGAACAGGCGGGCCTGCACTTCCATCATCGTCTCGTTGCCCGGCGTCATGACGATGCGATAGGCGCCGCTGACGCTGGGTGAGTCGAGGAGCGCGTACAGGGTCAGGCTTTTTGCATCACTCGCCGGACGTTCGATCCAGAACTCCTTGAAGCGCGGAAACTCTTCGCCCTTGCCGCCGACGGTGTCGATGGCCAGGCCGCGTGCAGACAGGCCATAGCGCTGGCCATTGCCGAGGGCACGGAAATAGCTCGCGCCGAGGAAGACGGAGAGCTCGTCCTTGTACGCTGCATTGTTCAGCGGGTAATGGACGCGGAAGCCGGCAAAGCCGACATCTCCCCAGCTGTCCTCTTCACGCGGCGTGAGACCCGTGACCGGGCCGTAATCGAATGTCTTGCGATCGAAGCGGATCGGGTGAGCGCCCTTCTCGTCGACCTCGTTGATGTGCACGGGTGCCGTGAAGAATCCACCCACATGGAAGAACATCACTTCGAACGGCAGTTTGCGATCACGCCACAGGGCCTTGTCGGGCCGGAAGCGGATATCGCGATACTGGTCGTAGTCGAGTTGCTTCAGTCTGTCGGGGATCTTGCCCTCGTCGCTGCGCCAGGATTCTGCGGCGAGCTTCTGCGCGCGCGCTGCGACATCGTCGAAGCTGAATGCCTGGCTCAGGGACGGCACGAGGGCCGTGGCCAGGATGGCCAATGCGAGTGGAAGTCGTGCCCGATGGCGGGCCTTGTGGCGGGAGTCTCTCGTCACGAGCTTGTCTGCGTATCCAGAAAATTTTGAAAAACCTGCTGCGTACTTGCAACAACGTTCGTCCTGACTTGCCCGGCCGACGTCGCTGTTTCACGACGCTGGCGACGCTTACTGCATGGCCAGAAGCTGATGGCGACCCGCATAGGCGGCCAGTTCGACGTTGTTACGCAGACCCAGTTTCTCGAAAATGCGCGCGCGGTACGTGCTGATGGTGTTGGCCGACAGCGACAGTTGCTGGGCGATTCCCGAGACACTTTCGCCCTGTGCTAGCAATTGCAGTACCTGAAACTCGCGATTGGATAGTGTCTCGTGCGGCGCGCGCGTGCGATTGCCGCGAATGTCCTGCGCCATGAGCTCGGCGATGGCCGGTGTGACGTGGGTGCCACCGGCGGCGGCGCGCTCGATGGCGCTGAAGAGTTCTTCGGGGGCGCAGCCCTTGTTGAGATAGGCATTGGCACCACTGCGGATGGCGCGCAGCGCGAACTGGCTCTCCGGATATACCGACAGCATGATCACGCCGAGCTGCGGGAATTCGTGGCGGATGCTGCCCAGCACGTCGATGCCATCGCGCTCGCCCAGTGCGATATCGAGCAGCACGACGTCTACGGTTGTGCTGCGCAAGACGCGCAAGGCGGTGGCGCCATCGGCCGCCTCGCCGGCAATGTGCAGGCGTGGATTCTCGCCAAGGATCTGGATCAGACCGCGGCGGATGATCATGTGGTCGTCCACGATCAGGAGGCGGATCGCGCCGCGCAGGTCCTTGCTCATTTCGCGGGCCTTTCCGCTGCCTGCGCGACCGGCTGCTCCGGCAGCGTGAAATCATGCGCGCACTCCTGCTGTGTCAGCACGTTGTGCAGCCGCAGGGTGACCGTCGTGCCCGCACCGGGCGTACTGTCGATATGCAGGACACCATCGAGTGCTCGGGCGCGCTCCTGCATGCCGAGCAGGCCGAAGCTGTTGGCCTGTGCAGGGACCTGCATGCCGCGGCCATCGTCACGGATGGCGATCAGCAGATCGCGCCCCTCGCTCTGCACGCCCAGTTCGACGCTGCCTGCGGCGGCATGCCGCGACACATTGGTGAGCACCTCCTGCGCGATGCGATACACGGCGATCTCTGCATCGCGGCCGAGCCGGCAGCGCTCCAGCGCGGCAGCACAGTCGTAGCGGCACTGCACGCCACTGCGCGCCTGGAAGTCCTGCAGCAGCCATTCCAGCGCCGCCCACAGGCCGAGGTGGTCGAGCACGCCGGGGCGCAGATCGGTGAGGATGCGGCGCACGGCGCCCATGGCGGTCTGCGTGACCTCAACCATGGTTTCGAGCTTGGGCTGCAAGGCGGGCTCGTCGGCCAGGCGTCGCTGCAACCAGTTCAGCTCGAGCTGGAGGGCCGTCAACGAGGCGCCGAGTTCGTCGTGGATGTCACGCGCTACGCTGCGGCGCTCTTCCTCGCGCACGCTGTTGAGGTGGGACGAGAGGCGTTGCAGCGCGACGTGCGATTGACGCAATTCCTCGTTGGCTGCGGACAGGTCGGCCGTGCGTTGCGCCACGCGCCGTTCCAGCTCGATGTGCGCTTGCTGGTGGGTCTGTTCCAGCGCGCGCTCAGCCTGTTTGCGCCTGCTGATGTCGTTGAAGGTCACGACGGCGCCGACGACCTTGTCGCCCTCGCGGATCGGGTAGCTGGCGTACTCGGCGTCGAAAGCGGTGCCGTCGCGCCGCCACAGCACCTCGTCGTCGACGCGCACGCCTTCGCCTTGCTGGAAGGCGCGGAAGATACGGCAGTCATGCACGGGCATGAGGCGCGAATCTGCATGCGAATGGTGCATCAGGTAATGCATGTTGCGGCCAAGCACCTCATCAGGGCTGAAGCCGATCATCTGCGCACCGGCCTGGTTGATGAAGATGCAGCGACCTCGCAGGTCGATGCCGTAGATGCCCTCACCGGCGGACTCCAGCAGCAACTCCAGTTGCCGCCGCCAGGCGTGGTGATGTGAGAGCTGGTGCAGGTCGCTGAACATGGGCTGTTCAAGCAAGGGCGATGCCGAGGGCTACCTGTCTTGTTGCCTGTGACGGCCGGAGCTCAGGGGTGTCGCGGCAGCAGCATCGTGCGCCGTGCCCACAGCGTGCGTAGCGCTGATGACAGGGGATGTTCGACGTAGCGATTGAGGATGATGGCAACGCCGCAGCTCAGGGCCACGCTCACCAGCAGGAGAAGGTCCGGGTGGCGCAGGCCGAGAGAGGTCAGCGTGGCCTGCATCAGACCGAACAGGACCATATGCGAGAGATAGAGCGGGTAGGAGAGTTCGCCCAGCAGGCTCCAGTATTTTCCTGCGCTGATGTGGCCGGACAGCTCGCCGGACGCCAGGCCGAGGATGATCATGGCCGAGGCGAGGCCATACAGGACGACCTTGGAGAAATCACTGCCACTGAATGAGCGAGTGCTTTCAACAATCCCGAGGGCAAGGAACAGGACGAGGCCCGTGGTGGCAATTGCCCGCCAGGCGCGGATCTCCCGCCGCGTGACCAGCCACGCGACGCAGATACCGAAAACGAACAACAGGTTGTACTTCGAGGTCAGGGCCAGAAAGCTGTCCTGAATGAGGCTGCCCGGGACGGGGCGGGCAACGGTCAGGCTGAAGATGTTCAAGGCCAGCCATAGTCCCACGACGCCGAAACCCGCCTTCCGGCTGACGATGAAGACGCCGAATACACCGTAGAAGAGCATCTCCTGAACCAGCGTCCAGGAGGGACCAAGCATTGGAAACCCTTGCTGGGGAATCAGCAGCAGGCTCTTGATGAAGTAGTCCCACGCGAATTCGTGCTTCAGCACTGCTTTCGCCGCCACGAAAATCATGACGAAGAGGAATAGCGGATAGATCCGCGTGACGCGCTTCCAGACGTAGTGCGCCAGTCGATGGGGCGAGTCGACGTCCGCGGAGTGGACGAAATAGATGATGAATCCGCTCAGGACGAAGAAGAAATCGACGCCCGCGCTACCGAACTCGAAGAGTCCCCAGAACGGCGCGTACGTGTTGTGGGAGATGGTTTGCTGGAAGTGGTACACGGTGACCAGCAAGGCGGCGATGCCGCGGCCGGCTTCAAGACTCTGGATTTTCGCCCTGCGAACTTGCCCCGTCCGATTGTGCCCCGTCATCTCGCCCCCGCACAGCGCTGCTCATCTCCTGGTCAGGCCGGCGTCCACAAAGCATCTGTTTGCGCGAGGGCCCTGCTGTCACGCCTGGCGCCGCTGCGAACCCCTCGCATGCGCGCTGTGCTGGTATTAAAGCCCATTCAGCCGGCAAGCGATAGACGCATGCTTGCGGGATAAGCAGGGTGCTGCGCGCGAGGGGGATGCAGTTGCTGAGGGCTTGTCGAGGTGCTGGAGGCAAGAGCGAATGCGCCCCCGGTACCCGTTCAGGTCAGCAAGGCCTGCTTTACGGCGTCGACGACGCTTCTCCAGTCGCCAGGCTCCGGTTGTCGGAACAGTCGCATCGTTGGATACCAGTCGCTGCGTTCGCCTGCGCGGCCCCAGCGCCAGTCCGGCCCGGCGGGCAGCAGCAGCCAGACTGGCTTGCCGAGCGCGCCAGCGAGATGGGCGACGGCGGTGTCCACGCTGATCACGAGATCCAGCTGCTCGATTACCGCGGCCGTCTCGGAAAAATCACTCAACATGTCCAGTAACGGGATGATGCCGTCGCGGCATTGGCGCTCGAGCTGATCCATGCCGCCGGGGGCGAGTTGCAGGGACAGCGCTGTGCGGCCATTGCGCTGGGCCAGCATGTCCAGCATGAGCTCCGTGGGTAACGAGCGTCGCGCGTCGACCGAGTTGCCTGCATTGCCTGCCCAGACGACGCCGACTGTGGGCCGCCCTTGAGTCCAGCCGCTGACCTGCTGCTGCCAATGCGCCGTACGGGCAGGTGCGCGCAGATAGGCGAGCTCGTCGGCAGCCTGCGGCGCGTTCAGGCCGAGCAGCAGGGGCAATGACATCAGCGGGCACCACAGGTCGTAGCTGTCTGCCGCAGGCGCAGCTTCGGTCACGACATCGAGACCGCGCACGCTGCTGAACAGGGCGCCAAGGCCTGGCGAGACCCAGGCGAGTACCCGACTGGCACCGCGGGCATGCAGCTGAGGAGCGAAACGGATGAACTGGATCTGGTCCCCAAAGCCCTGCTCGCGGACCAGCAGGAGGCGACGCCCGGCGAGTGGCTCGCCCTGCCACTGAAGTCCGGCAGCGAGGCCGGGGAAACTCACGCGATCGTGGGCGACGATGTTGCTGGCATAGCGCGACTCGTAGAGTGGTAGGCCATCGGCGTAGCGGCCTTGAGCCATGAGCGCGATACCGAGGTTGGCGATGTTGCGCGGCAAGGCCGCATCCAGCGCCAGCGCATGGCGGAAGCTCTCTTCCGCGCCTGGAGCGTCACCACAGTAGAGCCGCGTCAGTCCCTGGTATTGCACGGCAAGCAGATGGTCGGGCTGCGCTGCCAGCCACGCGTCGACAAGCCGGCGTGCTGCCAGGACATCGCCCTGCCGCAACAATTGCTGGACCTGCGCTTCCTCCATGCCTTGCTCCGCTTCGTACGAGAGCGGCTAGGTTACGCGGCCGGGCCGTGTGGCGCCAGCGTGCGCGCCGCACACAAAGCAATGCCACCTGTCTGCGCGCTTTCATTGCGCGTCGATCAGGTGGCATCGAAGGTCCGGCAGGCTCGCCCGTTCAAGCTTTGAGGCTCGATGACGGGCGACGGTATTTCAATAGGCTGACTGCTTCTCCGATTCGGAGAGAGGCTCCGCCTCCTTCGGCTTGATCAGCCCAAGCTTGTGCTGTAACCAGTCGAACGACAGGTACAGCGACGGCGTGATGTAGAGCGTGATCAGCTGCGAGAAGATCAGGCCGCCAACGATGGCCACGCCCATTGGCTGGCGCAACTCGGCACCGGCGCCGAGCCCCAGCGCGATCGGCAAGGCGCCCATGACGGCCGCCAGCGTGGTCATCATGATTGGCCGGAAGCGCAGGCGGCAGGATTCGACGATGGCTTCCGCTGGCGTGCGGCCCCGCTCGCGCTCGGCCTCCAGCGCGAAGTCGATCATCATGATGGCGTTCTTCTTCACGATACCGATCAGCAGCAGGATGCCGATCATGGCGATGAAGGTCAGCTCGAGCCCGACGATCTGCAGCGACAGCAGCGCGCCGACGGCTGCCGACGGGATACCCGCGAGGATGGTCACCGGGTGTATCCAGCTTTCATACAGCATGCCGAGCACCACGTAGATGACGGCGATGGCCACCAGGATCAGCCACAGCTGGCTGGTCTGCGAACTCTGATAGACCGCGGCATCTCCGGCAAACGCGCCGAAGATGTTCGACGGCATGTTCAGCGAGTCCTTCAGGCTCTGCACTTCTTCGACGGCCTGCGACAGCGTGACGCCATCGGCAAGGTTGAAGGACAGTGTGACGGCAGCAATCTGGCCTTGATGGTTCACCGAGTTGTTGGCGGCGATACGCTCGACGTGTGCAAACGACGAGATCGGGATGAGCTGGCCGGTCTTCGTGCGCAGCTTCAGGAACTCCAGCCCCGACTCGTCGGCGCGGTAGTTGTCGGCCCACTGCATGATGACGGGATAGTTGTCTTCCGCGGCATAGATGGTTGCAACCTGACGCTCACCGAAGGCGTTGTTGAGCACGGTGCGCATGTTCGCCATGTCGACACCCAGCGACAGCGCCTTGTCCTTGTCGACCACCAGCTTGGCCTGCAAGCCGCGGCGCTCGGCGTCGCTGTTGATGTCCTTGAGCAGCGATGATTCGCGCAGCTTGCGCTGCAGCCGATCGGCCCAGTCTGCGACCGTCGCGTAGTCGACGGCCTGCAGGGTGTACTGGAAGCGGCTATTGGCCTGGCGTCCGCCAAGGCGCAGATTCTGGATCGCCGAATAGGAGACCTGGGCACCCGGTACGGAGGCCGTATCGCGGCGCAGGCTTTCCAGCACCTTCTGCATCGATGGGCGCTCGCTGCGCGGCTTCAGGGTGATGAAGATGAAGCCGCGGTTGCCGTTGCCGGAGTTCGCCACGACGTCGCTGACATAGGGATTGGCGCGGATCTTCGTATCCAGCTGGACCAGCAGCTCGCGCATGGCAGGCCACGACATGTCCTGCGCGGCCTGCACGGGAGCGCGGATCTGGCCGATGTCTTCTTCAGGGAAGAAGCCCTTGGGCATGATCATGTAGAGCCACACCGTTGCCACGCAGGTCGCCAGCGCCAGTGCGAGCATCATCCAGCGGCGCGTGAGCGTCCATGCCAGGCTGCTCGTATAGGTGTTCAGGACACGGTCGAAGCCGCGCTCGAACCAGCGACTCCAGGCCGGGACGACATGATCTTCCGGCTCGTGCTTGATGAAGCGTGCCGCCAGCATCGGGATGATGGTCAGCGCGGCGGCGGCCGATACGGCGATGGCCAGCGTCACGACCACGGCGAATTCATGGAACAACAGGCCGACAGTGCCCGGCATGAAGAAGATGGGGATGAACACCGCGACCAGCGAGATGGAGATGGAAACCACCGTGAAGGCCACTTCGCGCACACCGGTGATGGCGGCCGAAAATGGCTCCATGCCTTCTTCGACATGGCGCACGATGTTCTCGAGTACCACGATGGCGTCATCCACCACCAGACCGATGGCGATGGTCAGACCCATCAAGGAGATGTTGTCGAGGCTGTAGCCGGTCCACAGCATCAGGCCGAAGGTGCCAAGCAGCGAGGCAGGCAGCGAGACCGATGGAATCAAGGTCGCCGGCAGGCGGCGCAGGAACATCAGGATGACCATCATCACCAGGCCGATGGTCAGCAGCATGGTCAGGTTGACGTCGTGGATCGACTCGCGGATCGAGATCGAGCGGTCGTTGAGGATGTCGATCTGCACCGAGGCCGGTAGTTGCTCCTGCAGGCGCGGCAGGGCTTCACGCACCGCATCCACCACGGCCACCGTGTTGGCGTTCGGCTGGCGCAAGACCTGCAGATTGATGCCGCGCTGGCCGTTGGTCCAGCTCGAGCTGCGGATGTTCTCGACGCTGTCTTCGACGTTGGCGACATCGCTGAGGCGCACCGACTGGCCGTTCTTGGTGGCCACGATCAGGCTGGCGAACGCGGCGGCATTGGTCAGCTGGTCATTGGTGCTCAGCACCAGGGTCTGGCGCGTGCCTTGCAGGGTGCCGATGGGTGTATTCGCGTTGGCGTTCCCCAGCGCTGTCGCCAGCTCGGTGATCGACAGGTCGCGCGCAGCCAGCTTGCCCGGATCGACGTTGATGCGCACGGCATATCGTTTCTGGCCGTTGATGGTGACCTGCGCGACGCCGGGCAGCGTGGCCAGGCTGGGCGAGATCAGGTTGTCGGCAAAGCTGTTGAGCTGGTCGAGCGACAGCGAAGGCGAGTTGAGCGTGATGAACAGGATCGGGTCATCGGCCGGATTGACCTTGCGATAACTCGGCGGATTGGTCATGTCGCGCGGCAGCTGGCGATTGGCGCGCAACAGTGCCGCCTGCACGTCGATGGCGGCGACGTTGATATCAATCGCGGGGTCGAACTCCAGCGTGATCGAGGTGCTGCCCAGCGTGCTGCTCGAGGTCTGGACGCGCAGGCCGGCAATCGTCGAGAACTGGCGCTCGAGGACCGTTGCGACCGATGAGGCCATCGTTTCCGGGCTGGCGCCCGGTAGATTCGCCGAGACGTTGATGGTGGGCTGGTTGAAAGACGGCAGCGCGGAGATCGGCAGCTTGAACCAGGCGGCAAAGCCCGCGATCATGATGGCGATCCACAGCAGCGTGGTGCCGACCGGCCGGCGGATGCACAGTTCGGAGAAGCTCATGCTCATTGTGTGCCGGCTCCTGCAGCCTTGCGTTCGCGCCAGCGCTGGATGATCTCGGCACGGCGCGTGTCATCCATCTGTGCCCAGGCTTCCGGATCACGCGGCGTGAAGCCTTCCGGCAACTTGTCGTTGGCCGCAACCGTAGCGGCGCCAGTCTTGCCGGCAGGCTTGTCCTTGCCTGCTTCCTTGACTGGAGCCTTCGCGGACTCCTTGCCGGCGTCCTGCCAGCGCTTGTCGCCGTTGGCGGCTGGTGCGCTCTCCCCGCCAGCCTGTGGTGCGGACTGATCGCCATTGCGACGACCGCCTCCGCGGCGTCCACCGCCCTTGCCGTCGTCGCTCTTGACCTCTTGCACCTTGCCACCGGGGCGCAGGTTCTGGCCGCCTTCAAGGACAACCTTGACGCCCGGGCCGATGCCCTTGAGCACGGCCTTCTCATCGATGATGCGCACCAGATCGACGGGCTGGGCGGCAACGGTCTCGTCTTCCTTCACCACATACACCAGTCGGCCATTCGGCCCGTTGACGATGGCTTGCGATGGCAGGACGACAGCATCCTTCACTTCGCCCGCGACGATTTTCACCGTCACGTACTGGCCGGGCCACACGCGGCGCTCGTCATTCTCCAGCTTGGCTTTGACCAGGATGGTGCCCGAGGTGCGGTCTACAGCACTGTCGATGAAGGTCACTTCACCCTTCAAGCGATGACTCGTATCCAGATCGACACTGACTTTCATCGGCCCCTGGCGCTGGCCGGCCAGGAGGATGGGTAGATCACGTTCAGGCAGCGCGAAGGTCACGCCAATGGGATTCATGCGTGTGATCTTCACCATCGCCGTCGAGGTGGCATTGGAGGTCACGAGGCTGCCCGGGCGTACGCCGATCACGCCGGCACGGCCATCGAAAGGCGCGCGGATATACGTATAGGAGAGGCTCACGCGGGCCTGCTCGACGGCGGCCTTGTTCTGCGACAGCAGCGCATTGGCTGCGTCCAGCTTGTCGCGGGACGCATCGACTGCCGCGGTCGACGCGAAATTGCGTTCTGCCAGATCCTTGGAGCGCGCCAGATCGCGTTCTGCCGCCGAGACCAGCGCGGCGGTACCCAGTACGGTGGCCTCCAGGCGGGCCACATTGGCGACGTCATCGCGATCGTCCAGCGTGAACATCAGCTGGCCACGCTTGAGCTCGTCACCTTCCTTGAAGTGGATCTGTTTGACGGTGCCGTTTTTCTGCGGCCGGATCTCGAGATCATCCAGCGCGATCACGTTGCCTTGCGCTTCAAGCGAGAGGGTGACCGACTCCAGGCGCGTGGTGGTCACGCTTACGGCTGTCGGGCGGTTGCCGCGGCCGGCATTGCCTCCTGCAGCAGCCTTGTCGGCCTTGGGAGCAGATTGCTCGGCCGTGGCGCTGCCGGCTGGCGCGTCTTTCTTGCCGCAGGCGGCAAGCGCCATCACACAGAGGGCAAGGGCCAAAGAGGGAACTGCAGTACGAGCAACGGAACGAAACGACATAAGAAATAAACCGCTGCCACGTTGCCGCGACGGCGCCACAGATTGATCAACCCCGATGTTTTGAGAAAGCCCCGAACTCAGACCGGGGCGCGCCACGTTTTGTTGCGAATTTTTCCGGAATTTCAACAGAAGCGTCCGGATCAAGGTGTTACAAATTGCTATTGCCGGACGTCGCCTGAACGGTCGCCCCCGGTCCTGGCTCATGAACCCCCTGAAGGCCGGGCAGGAACTGGGCGGATGGTATCCGCTGCACCGGATCGCCCGCGTGAATTTGTCGCGTTTGGCGCCGTCTCCAGCTGGGTTGTTGTACTGATCAAACAGCGGCTTTCGATCCCGGTATTTTTTCCTCAGACCAGTGCGGCGCAGCATACGCAAGGTCTGTGCCATAATCATCTTCAGCTAAACACAAGGCACCACAAAAGGACACTCATGGACGACAACAAGGCAAAAGCGCTTACCGCCGCGCTGGCTCAGATCGAAAAGCAGTTTGGCAAAGGCTCCATCATGCGGCTGGGCGATGGCGAAGTCGTTTCCGACATCGAAGCCATCTCCACCGGTTCGCTGGGCCTCGACATTGCGCTGGGCATCGGCGGCCTGCCACGTGGCCGCGTCGTTGAAATCTACGGCCCGGAATCGTCCGGCAAGACCACGCTGACCCTGCAAGTCATCGCTGAACTGCAGAAGATGGGCGGCACCGCAGCCTTCATCGACGCCGAGCACGCGCTCGACGTGACCTATGCGCAGAAACTGGGTGTGAATGTTGGCGAACTGTTGATTTCTCAACCGGACACGGGCGAACAGGCGCTGGAAATTGCCGACATGCTGGTGCGCTCCGGTGGCGTCGACATGGTCGTCATCGACTCGGTTGCGGCGCTGACGCCAAAGGCCGAAATCGAAGGCGAAATGGGCGACCAGCTGCCCGGCCTGCAGGCGCGCCTGATGTCGCAGGCGCTGCGCAAGCTCACCGCCAACATCAAGCGCACGAATACCCTGGTCATCTTCATCAACCAGATCCGCATGAAGATCGGCGTCATGTTCGGCAGCCCGGAAACGACTACCGGCGGTAACGCGCTGAAGTTCTACGCCTCTGTGCGTCTCGACATCCGCCGCACCGGCACGATCAAGAAGAATGACGAAGTCATTGGCTCTGAAACCAAGGTCAAGGTCGTCAAGAACAAGGTTTCGCCACCGTTCAAGGAAGCGCACTTCGACATCCTGTACGGCGCAGGCATCTCGCGCGAAGGCGAAATCGTCGACATGGGCGTCGAACACAAATTCGTCGACAAGTCCGGCGCCTGGTATGCCTACAACGGCGAGAAGATTGGCCAGGGCAAGGACAACGCACGCGACTTCCTGCGTGAGCACCCGGAAATGGCACGCGAGATCGAGAACAAGATCCGCGATGCGGTGGGTGTGAAGACGATGCAGGCGATCGCCGAATAAAGCCTTTCCGAGCCCCGGCGCCGCAGTGAAAAAGCAGCCCGCTACTTCGCTCAAGTCCAAGGCGCTGCGGATGCTCGCGACTCGCGAACATTCGCGCGCCGAACTCAAGCGCAAGCTGAGCGCCAGGGCGGAAGAAGGTGATGATGTCGAGGCCGTGCTGGACCGCATGGCCGAGACAGGGCTTCAGTCAGACGAGCGTTTTGCCGAAAGTTATGTACGTTCCCGCGCCGGGCGCCTGGGGTCGAACCGCTTGCAGTACGAGCTGATCAAGCGCGGCGTGACGGCAGACGTGGCCGATACGGCACTGAGTGAAGTGCTGGAAGAAGATGAACTGACACGCGCACGTGGCGTGTGGTCAAAAAAATTCGGGCAGCCGCCCGAGGACAGGCAGGCGTGGGCGCGACAAGCGCGCTTCCTGCAATCGCGCGGCTTTTCAGCGGAAGTCATCCGCAAGTTGTTGAGAGATGGATTCGATGAGCCTGCTGAAGGTTGAAGGCGTACGCAAGCGCTACAAGTCGCGCACCGTGGTTAAGGATGTGTCCTTCCAGGTCGGTGGCGGCGAAGTGGTCGGCCTGCTTGGACCGAATGGCGCGGGCAAGACCACCACGTTCTACATGATCGTCGGCCTCGTCAAAGCCGATGGTGGGCGCATCCATCTCGACGATACCGAGTTGACCCATCTGCCGATGCATCGCCGGGCGCAGCTGGGGTTGTCCTACCTGCCGCAGGAGAACTCGGTCTTCCGCAAACTGACCGTGGCCGAGAACATCCGCGCCGTGCTCGAACTGCGGAAGCTGAAGACGGCCGAGCAGGAAAGCCAGCTCGATGAGTTGCTCGAAGAGCTCAACATCGGTCATCTGCGTGATGCCACTGCCATATCCCTGTCGGGTGGCGAACGCCGCCGTGTGGAGATTGCCCGCGCGCTGGCGACGCAGCCGAAGCTGATCCTGCTCGACGAGCCGTTTGCTGGTGTCGATCCGATTGCCGTGATCGACATCCAGAAGATCATTGGCTTCCTCAAGGCACGCGGCATTGGCGTACTGATTACCGACCACAACGTGCGCGAGACCCTCGGCATCTGTGACCATGCGTGGATTATTAACGCTGGCGAAGTGCTTGCCGGCGGCCGTCCGCAGGAAATTGTGCACAATGACCAGGTCCGGCAGATTTATCTCGGCGAACATTTCAGGCTATAGCCCGGCGCATAGATTCCCAGCATGAAACCATCGCTACAGCTACGCCTCTCTCAGCATCTGGCGCTCACGCCACAGTTACAGCAGTCCATCCGGTTGCTGCAACTTTCCACGCTCGAACTCAATTCCGAGATCGAGAAGATGCTGCTCGACAATCCGCTGCTTGAACGCGAGGGTGGTGACGACGAAGGCGGCGAGCCAGCGCCTGCCGTCGAACTGGCAGGCACGGAAACCGTGGCCGCCGAGACGGATTTCACTGCCGAACGCATCGCTTCCATGGACGAGGGCGATTTCGAGCCAGCAACGACGGTAGAGATGCCGGACACGATCACCGAGGCCTACGACAGCGTCTCCGATGACGATATCGGCGAGGCCGCTGAATGGCGCTCGGAGGCAGGCAGCGGCAGCAAGAGCAATGATGGCGACGATGATTCCGATTTTCAGGAATACCAGACGACCGCTACATCGCTGCGCGATCATCTCGACGGCCAGGTGGCGCTCATGCCGCTTTCCGATCGTGATCGCGCACTGGTACGCCTGATCATCGAAGCGCTCGAAGAAGATGGCTATCTCGCCCAGACGCTGGAAGAGTTGCTGCCGGTCATTCCCGAAGAATGGGAGATCGAGCTGGAGGAGCTGGTCACGGCGTTGCGCCATGTGCAGCACTTCGACCCGGTCGGTGTAGGTGCACGCAGTCTGCAGGAGTGCCTGCTGCTGCAACTCAAGGCCATGCCGAAAGCTGCGACGCGCGATCTGGCGTGCGGCATCGTCGAGCACTGCCTGGAGAATCTTGCCGCACGTGATTTCGTCAAGATCCGCCGCCGCCTCGGCTGCGACGATGACGGACTGAAGGCCGCACACGCCTTGATCCTGAGCCTCAACCCGCACCCCGGCTCGGCATTCACGCCGCTGGATGCGCGCTATATCGTGCCGGATGTGATCGTGCGCAAATATCGCGGTGCGTGGACGGCTAACCTGAATCCAGAAGCGATGCCGAAACTGCGGATCCATCGCGTGTACGCGGATATCCTGCACCAGAATCGCGGCATCAACGGCTCACTCTCGAATCAGCTGCAAGAGGCGAAATGGCTGATAAAGAACGTCCAGCAAAGATTTGACACGATCTTGCGCGTATCGCAGGCTATTGTTGAAAGACAGCGGCAGTTTTTCGATCACGGTGAGGTGGCCATGCGCCCCCTTACATTGCGTGAAATTGCCGAGGAGCTCGAACTGCACGAATCGACCGTGTCGCGTGTAACCACGCAGAAGTACATGGCGACCACCAAGGGGATCTTTGAACTTAAGTACTTTTTCGGCAGTCATGTGTCCACGGACACTGGCGGTGCCTGCTCCGCGACGGCGATTCGCGCGCTGATTCGTCAGATGGTGGCAGGTGAGGACGGCAAGAAACCGCTGTCCGACGCAAAGATTGCCGAAATGTTGGGCCAGCAGGGTATCGTCGTGGCGCGCAGAACAATTGCCAAATACCGCGAGTCACTCAATATCCCGCCGGTCAGTCAGCGCAAGTCGATCTAGGGTTAGTTCCTAAAAGGAGTGCTCCATGAATCTGAAAATCACCGGTCATCATCTCGAAGTGACGGACTCCATTCGCGAGTACGCCACCAGCAAGCTCGACAGGGTGATTCGTCACTTTGAACACGTGACAGCAGTCCACGTGATTCTTTCGGTGGCGAAGCTCAAGCAGAAAGCAGAAATCACGGTTCATGTACGCGGCAAAGACATTTTTGTAGAAAGCGAAGAAGCGGATCTGTATGCCGCCATCGATAGCATGATCGACAAGCTTGATCGACAGGTGGTCAAGCACAAGGAGAAACTGGCCGATCACACCCGTGACGCCATCAAGCATCAGCCGACGGCTGAACTCTGAGGCAAGCCGCGCGCTACCTCATCTGCAATACATGACCGCCCACGGCGCCCGGTTCATGCGGGTGCTGACCGGGCGGCAAGACGCCCCGAACCTTCATTTCTGCCGATCATGCGCGATCTCCGCACGCTTCTTGCGCAGATCCAGGGGAGTTCTCGCGCAGTTCTCGACTTCACGCCGAGTGTCAGGCATATAATTTGAGTCAACGTCGTTTCTGACATAAACGTTTAACACGGAGTGGGCGTTGCCGCCCGCCTCATTGTGTAATCCATGCCATTTAGCGCCGCTGCCGACATCATCGAATCGCCGTCGCCACAGAGGCTCAATCGCTTGCCTGCATGAATCTGATCTCGAAGATCCTTCCCACTGCCAACGTCCTCGTGGACTTCCAGGCCACCGCCAAGACCACGGTATTTGAAACCGCTGGTGTGGTGTTCGAGCGCCAGGCAGGCATGTCCAGCAAGCTCGTGACCGATGCTCTGACCCAGCGCGAAAAACTTTGCTCGACCGGGCTCGGACAGGGCGTTGCCATTCCGCATGGGCGTATCAAGGGCCTGAAGGCGCCGTTGGGGGCATTCGTGCGCATGGCGCAGCCCATTCCCTTCGACGCGCCTGACGGTAAGCCTGTCAGCTTGATTTTCATCATGCTGGTGCCGGAACAGGCCAACGAGAGTCATTTGCAACTCCTCTCTGAACTTGCGCAGATGTTCAGCGACCGTGAATTCCGTGATGCGCTGAGCGCCGCCAGCGATGCGCATGCCCTGCACAGTCTCTTTGCCGAATGGAACCCGAATGCGGCGAACCAGCGTCGCCCAGCTGTTTGAGGCCAACCGGGCAGGCCTGCGCCTTCGTCATATAGGCGGTCGCCTCGACACGCACATCACCGTTCATGACAATCGGGTATGGGCCGCAGATCTCGTTGGCCACCTGAACATGATTCACCCTACGCGTCTGCAGGTCATCGGCGAGACCGAGTTCGCCTGGGCGCGCCGTCAGGCACGCGACAAGCTCGAACACCATCTGCTCGCCATTCTCGCGGCACCACCGCCCGGCATCATCGTGGCTGACGACTGCGAAGTGCCCGACATCATCCGCCGCAACTGCGAGGACGTTGGCGTGCCGGTACTGGCTTCGCCGCTGGAGTCCGCCCGCGTCATCGACGCTCTGCGCTCCTACCTTGCACGCAAGCTGGCCGAGCGGGTCTCGCTGCATGGCGTATTCATGGACGTGTTGGGTCTTGGCGTGCTGGTGACTGGCGACTCGGGCGCGGGAAAATCGGAACTGGCGCTGGAGTTGATTTCACGCGGCCATGGTCTGGTTGCAGATGACGTGGTGGAGATTTCGCGCATTGCCGCTGGCGTGCTTGAAGGCCGCTGCCCGGAAATGCTCAAGGATTTCCTCGAGGTGCGTGGTCTCGGCATCCTCAACATCCGCACGATCTTTGGCGAGACAGCTTGTCGCCGCAAGATGCGTCTGCGTCTGATCGTACATCTGCAGCGTCGCACGCCGGGCCATGACGAGCCCTTGCGCCTGACCCTGGAAGACGAAGAGCAGGATGTGCTGGGAGTGGGTATTCGCCGCATTGTGCTGCCCGTGGCGGCAGGCCGCAATCTTGCCGTGCTGCTCGAGGCGGCTGTGCGCAACGCGATCCTGCAGCTGCGTGGCATCGATTCAGCGCAGGAGTTTGTCGATCGCCAGCGCCATGCGCTTGATAGCGAAGATCCTTTCGAGCATTGACAGTCGACCACAGCAAATGAAAAGGGCGCCGCGGCGCCCTTTTCATTTATTGGTAACGGAGCAGCGCTTATTGGCGCTCGCCGATGTCGAACACCATCGGCTCGCAGCCTGCTTCGAGTGGCGAGTAGCCGAAGCCGATACGACCGTGCGGTGGCAATTCACATTCGCCGCGCTTGAGCAGGACTTCAACGCCGTGCTCGTCGACGAGGTAGGTGCCATTGGTACTGCTGTCGATGAGCACGAAGTGACCGTGACGCCATTCGATGCGCGCATGCTGGCGTGAGGCACGGCGATCGGTGACGACCAGATCGTTGGCCTCTTCACGTCCGGCAAGCAACACAGGTTTGTGTTCGGACACCAGCATGCTGGCGCCGTGATAGCGCAGCAGCAGACGGGTGCGTGCGACCTCGCCTTCCGGCGCGGCGCTGGGCACCGGACGTGGTCGCGACGACGGCATGATGGAAGGTTGCGGCGGCGGCACGGTCAGCGGGCCGAGCGAGCTGAGTGCTTGCAGGTTGCCAGGTTGCAATTCCTGCAAGGGCATTTCGAGACCGCCGGTGGTCACCGACATCTGCGCAGAGGTATTCAGATTGGCGCGCATGCCTTCGGAAAAATGCGACACGGCATCGTTCGAAACGAGGATCTGGCCGGCTGCGGCGAAGGGCAGCAGGCCGAGCGCCATATCTGTATCGGCCGGATTGAGCTTCGCGCCAGCCCCGGCATGCAGCACCACACGTACGGCGAGATTGATGCCGGACACGGGTGGCAGCTGCGAGATGCGCTTGATCATATCGTTCGCTGCCAGCGCCGCGCTGTCGCTGCGCGGGAACGAAGCGATCATGTGCCCTGGCTCTGCAGGCAGGAGACTGCCGGCATAGGCTTGTATCGAGCGTTCGGCACGCGCCAGGGCGCGATCTACTGCGCGGGCAGCTTCAGCTGCACCGAGTTTCTCGGCCAGCGGCGCGGCGCCGGTGACTTCCGCCACCAATACACTCGTTTCACCAACCGCATCGCGCATCATTTTTCCCGGCTCCGTTGCCATTACTGCGCCCCCCATGTCATCCAGCGGACAGGGCTTTCATTCATGCCCGGGCTGGTCGGGAGATCTGGCTCATCGAACACGAGATCACCTTCCGCAAGCGGCGCGTCACGTTCCAATGTCTTGAAGTCATAAAGCATGCCATCGGCCAGATGGCTTGGCACTACGTTCTGAAGGGCAGTGGCGATGGACTCGATGCGGCCGGGATAGAGGCGGTCCCAGTCGCGCAACATGGCCTTGATCTGCTTGCGCTGCGCATTTTCCTGCGAGCCACACAGGTTGCAGGGAATGATCGGGTAGTTCATGGCGCGCGCGAATTTTGCGAGATCGGCTTCAGAGCAGTACGCCAGCGGGCGAATCACGATGTGCTGGCCGTTGTCGCTGACCAGCTTCGGCGGCATGGCCTTGATCTTGCCGCCGAAGAACATGTTGAGGAACATGGTCTCGATCAGGTCTTCGCGATGATGACCGAGCGCGATCTTGGTCGCACCGAGCTCTTTGGCGACGCGGTAGATGATCGCGCGGCGCAGGCGAGAGCACAGCGAGCAAGTGGTTTTGCCCTCGGGGATTTTCTCTTTGACGATGGAGTAGGTGTCTTCAGTGGCGATGTGATATTCGACACCGACTGACTCAAAGTACCTGGGCAGCACGTCGGCGGGAAAGCCGGGCTGCTTCTGGTCTAGGTTCATCGCGATGAGGCGGAACTTTACTGGCGCGCGTTCACGCATGGCCATCAGCAGCGTAAGCAGCGAATAAGAATCCTTGCCACCTGAACAGCACACGAGGACGACGTCGCCCTCTTCGATCATGTTGAAGTCGGCAATGGCTTGACCAACCGAGCGCGTCAGGCGTTTTTTGAGGCGCTCAACGGTGCTTGAGAGCTCCGGTGCAGCGGCGGGTTGGTCGATGACAGTTTCCATGATTCACAGGCGGGCTAGCTTTTTTTGAATTATATGATTGGCGCAACGCACAAAGAGTCCTCCTTTGTGATCAATGATGGCCAACAGCCTCGAATTTGTCACGACATGGCCGAAAAGACCAGCTCGCGGATTTTAGTTGGTATCCCAGCGGACGGAAGGCGCAAATTGGGGGTCCAAACGTGCCCTTGTCCTCCCTTGCGCCGGATTTCCCCTGCAGCAGAATGTTCCCCCTTCGCAAGATTTGAACCTGCCTTGCCGGTCTGGGGCTCAGACCATTGACGGTGTGCGGCAAGCTGCGAGGTATTCGTCGCGCAGACGCCCGACCAGGGTCGCAACTTCCGGCGCGTCATGGATGGTGGCCACCCCGTGGCCCGCGCTCCATACATCACGCCAGGCCTTGGCCTCCTCCGCCAGATCCTTGAGTACCGCCTTGCCGATGCCCGCTTGCAGGGATTCGCGCGTATGTCCGGCAGCCGTCAGTGAGGGCAGCAGGAAATTGGCGTTGGCGCCGGAAATGACGTCGGTATAGACGATGTCCTGTGCTCGGGCTTCGACCAGCATCTGTTTGTAGGCCGGCTGAGCGCGTGCCTCGGCGGTCGCGATGAAGCGTGTGCCGAGATACGCGAGATCGGCACCCAGGACTTCTGCGGCACGGATGGCGTAGCCGTCGGAGATTGCGCCGCCGAGAATCAGACAGCCGTCCCAGAATTCGCGGATCTCGCGCACCAGTGACATGGGGCTCTGCGTACCGGCATGTCCGCCCGCTCCCGCGGCGACGGCGATGATGCCGTCCACACCGGCAGCGATGGCCTTGCGCGCATGGTGGGCGTGGATCACGTCCGAGAACACCAGCCCACCGTACCCATGAACGGCCTCGACTACGGCACCAGGATGGCCGAGGCTGGTGATGACGAAGGGCACGCGGTGGCGTACGACGATGTCGAGATCCTCCTGCAGGCGTGGATTGCTGGCGTGCAGGATCAGGTTGATGCCGTACGGCGCAAAGCTGCCTTGCGCAGCCTGTGCTTCGCTGCGGGCGGTTTCGATCTGTGTCAGCCACTCATCGAGCTGGCTGGCAGGGCGCGCGTTGAGCGCGGGCAAGCTGCCGGCGACGCCGGCGCGACAGGTTGCAATGACAAGCTCAGGGCCGGACACGAGAAACATCGGTGCGGCGATCGCGGGCAGGCGTAGTGCGCTGCGAAAGCTTGTGGGCAGGGACATGACCAGCTCCAGTCTTGGCGGGCGCTCAGACTAGCACGCTGCGCCGAGCGGGGTCAGCGGCGATAACCCCATGAAAAAAGCGCCAGAACCGCTCGGGCAATGGCGCTCCGTGTTGCGTGTGTCAGGCCCTCAAGTACCGAGCGAGCCCTTGAGCATCTGCGACACCTGAACGCGCAGCGCATCCGCTTGCGAGCGGCCGTTGCGCGAACCTCGCAGGGCCCGATACCAGCGCGACATGGCTTGCCGCGCGGCTTCCTGATCCTGCACCTGTTCCAGATCGTTGATGACGCCAGCCGCCATTACGCCGAGGTTTTCCCGGGCACGCGCCATCATGAAGTTGCTGGCCGTCATCCAGTCATCCGTCAGGCCGCTGTCGGCGGCGGGGCGCACGGCATGTGATGTTGCTGTGTGAGGAGTGGCACTGATTTCGGCCAGGCCGCGCTCCACGAGTTCGTTGAGTTCGGCCATCACGTTCTGGCCGGGCAGCATGCTGACCAGCTCTCCGACTGTGCGCACGCCGTTCGCCAGCAGCAAGACACGTCGCATCGTGTAGGTCAGCCCTGCATCGCGTTGCGTAATGATTTCAGCGCCCAGCGAAGTCTTTTGCGGGATGAAGGCAGCGCTGGTACTTGGCACGGCTGCTGTGGTGGAAGTGGCGAGGTTGGCTTGCATGGCGATGCTCTCCGGAGACAGGAACGACAGCGGGTAATGCGACAAACGTGGGTGGCCGGTAAAAACAGCTGCCACCGGAATAGTTGTGTTCTTCTAAATTTGCGTCATGAAGCGGCATCTGTTGAATCAATGATTCTGATGCGACGTAACAAGAAAACGGAGATCCGCAGACAGATAAAGCGCGGTTGATGAATTTGATGAGTTTTGTGCCACGCAAGCCAAAAAACAGCTTATGTCCACACGGGCGAGCCGTTCAGCGCCTACAAACGGACGGGGCCGATTCACCCTGCAGCAGAAGATCCCAATCGACGTCTCCGCAAATAACGTGCTCATGCCCGTTGATGCGAACATGCGCCGAGACCGTGACGCACGTATTGCCGCTGCTGATCGACACGTAGGGGCGTGTCACTTGCGGTTTGCCCGGGTGTTGCAGGGCGCGGCGGAAGTAGGGGCGGCGTGACCAGCGCGCACCGGGCATGACACCGAGTTCGCGCAGCACGCCCTGGCCGCGTTGCTCGCGTGCGCTGATATTGGTGCCGACCTGGCGCCCTTCCGCATCCAGCAGGTAAAAGCACTCCGCCGCAGGCTGGCTGAGGAAGCCACCTGCCGCGTTTTGCAGCGGCACGCCGCTCGAAAGCAGCACGCCGGCGTAGCCGATGGCGTTGAGGTAGGGCGCGATGCGTTGGTGATGCTGCGTTTCCTGTGCATGGATATGCTCTTCGTAACGGCTCCACAACGCGTCCAGCGCGGGCGCAACCGGCTGCGAATCCTGCAGGACATCGGGGGCCGGGCGGGCAAAAAACCAGCCCTGGCCGAAGTCGATGTCCGAGTCCATGGCGATCAGCGCCTGATCCAGCGTCTCGATGCCTTCCAGCAGGACCAGCGCACCCGTCTCGTGCAGCATGCTGACCAGGCGTGGCAACACGCGGCGCGCAGCGGCGTCGTGTTCGGTGCGCACGGCAAAGGAGCGATCGAGCTTCACGACATCGGGCTGGATGCGCCAGACACGGTCGAAATTGGAATGGCCCGCGCCAAAATCGTCGAGGGCCAGCCCGAGGCCCAGCGCACGCAGGGCAGCCGTGCCCTCTTCGAGGCGCACGCGATCGATGACGGCCTCCTCCACGACTTCGATGATGCAGCGATGGGCCGGCACGCCCGTACCAGCGACCATTGCGGCGACCATACGTGCGCTGTCGTCGGCGTCGAAACGGCCGAACAGTGCCGGGTGGAGGTTGAGGAACAGCCAGCCGCCAGCCGAGCGGGCATTCCAGGCGTGCATCAGCCGGCAGGCGCGATCGACCTGCGGCAACTCGCCGGTGGCGTCGACCAGCCGGAAGAAATCGGGCGGCGAAATGGTGGTGGCGCTATTGCCGGCAATACGCACCAGGCCTTCGTGACCGACCACACGACTGTGACTGAAACTGACGATGGGCTGGAACACGCTGCGGATGCTCAGGTCGCGCCAGCGCAGGCTCATGCGGTCGTTGTCGAGTTCGGCGCCGGGGGTGAAGTGCCTGAATTCAGGCGGGAGCCCGGCAAGGAAAGGACTGCTGTGGGACATCTGCTGGCAATAACGTGATCGGTGTAAACCCCATTACGGCCATTGGAACCGGAACATGAGCAGTCCCCCATGCGTCATTCGACGTAGAGCGCTTGCGCAAACGAGTTGCGCCCGCATCTGGCGTTGTTGCCCCGCTCGCGCCATTTGCCCTGGCTCTCCCTACGGGGCGAATCAAAAGTACAAAGCATTTCCTTGATGGCGAGACGGCTCCGGTAAAATCGCGCCTGGTCCGCACTCCGTGCGACCGGAATCCAGCAGGTCCGAATGCTCTCTCATCTCAATCCCCCGCAACGCGAAGCCGCGAAATACCTCGACGGCCCATGCCTGGTGCTGGCAGGTGCCGGCAGCGGCAAAACGGGCGTGATCACCCACAAGATTGCCTACATGGTGCGCGAATGCGGCATGGAGGCGCGCAACATCGCGGCCATCACCTTCACAAACAAGGCGGCGCGCGAGATGGAGGAGCGCGTCGGTAAGCTGCTCGAAGGCGGGTTAGCGAAGGGGCTGACGGTGTGCACCTTCCACGCTCTGGGCGTGCGCATCGTGCGCCAGGAGGCGAAGTTCGCCGGTCTCAAGCCGCAGTTCTCCATTCTCGACACCTCCGACATCATGCAGATCGTTGCGGAGATTGCAGGCACCAACGACAAGAGCGTGGTGAAAGGTGTGCAGTGGGCGATCTCGGCGTGGAAGAACGCGATGATCACGCCGAGCGAAGCCGTGAAACTGGCGGATGACGAGACCAAGGCGCTTGCTGCCTCGCTGTACCCGGCCTACGAGAAGACCTTGCGCGCCTATCAGGCCGTGGACTTCGATGACCTGATTGCCTTGCCCGTCAAACTGTTCGACGAACACGCCGAGGTGCTGGAGCGCTGGCAGAACAAGTTGCGCTACCTGCTCGTCGATGAATATCAGGATACGAATGGCGCGCAGTACAAGCTGCTGCGCCAGCTGACAGGCGTGCGCGGCGCGTTCACGGCGGTCGGTGACGACGATCAGGCGATCTACGCATGGCGCGGTGCTGACGTCGAAAACCTGCGCTCGTTGCAGACGGATTTCCCGAAGCTCAAGGTCATCAAGCTCGAGCAGAACTACCGCTCTTCGAATCGCATCCTGAATGCGGCCAACACGCTTATCGCAAACAACACCAAGCTGTTCGAGAAGAAGCTGTGGTCGGACCATGGCATGGGCGATGCCATCAGCATCGTCGCCGCGCCATCTGCCGAGCAGGAAGCGGAACTGGTGGCGATGAAGATCTCCAGCCATCGCTTCGAGAACCGAGGTAGTTATGGCGACTACGCCATCCTGTACCGCGGCAATCACCAGGCGCGTCTGTTCGAGCAGCAGCTGCGCAATCACAAAATTCCGTATGTCATATCCGGCGGGCAGAGTTTTTTCGACCGCGCCGAGATCAAGGACGTCATGAGCTATCTGCGCCTGATGCTCAATGGCGATGATGATCTGGCCTTCATCCGTGCCATCACCACGCCGCGTCGTGGCATTGGCGCGGCGACGCTGGAATCCCTCGGGACTTATGCTGCGCAACGTGGCAGCAGCCTGTTCACGGCACTGTTCGAGGAGGGCGCAACCGAACACGTCGTGGCACGCCAGCTCGAGGGCATGCGTGAGTTCGGCAACTTCATCAACAAGCTCGAATACCGCGCGCAACGCGAAAGTGCGGCCGTGGTGCTCGAAGACCTGCTGCGTGCGATTGGTTACGAGGCACACCTGTTCGAAACCTGCGAGCAGCGCGAGGCGGAGAGCAAGTGGAGCAATGTGCGCGATTTCGTCGACTGGCTCAGCCGCAAGGGCGAGGCCGACAGCAAGAATTTGCTGGAACTGGCGCAGACGGTAGCGCTGATTTCCATGCTCGACAAAGGCGAGGAAGGCCATGAGGCCGTGCAACTGGC
This sequence comes from Uliginosibacterium silvisoli, assembly GCF_036017035.1. Classification (NCBI taxonomy): domain Bacteria; kingdom Pseudomonadati; phylum Pseudomonadota; class Betaproteobacteria; order Rhodocyclales; family Zoogloeaceae; genus Uliginosibacterium; species Uliginosibacterium silvisoli. The sequence goes on from NZ_JAYXHS010000001.1 coordinate 1,274,378, forward strand.
GACCCTGCACGCGTCCAAGGGGCTGGAATTCCCGCACGTGTTCCTCGTCGGCGTCGAGGAGGGCTTGTTGCCGCACCAGAGCAGCATCGACGGCGACACCATCGAGGAAGAGCGGCGCCTGATGTACGTGGGGGTCACGCGGGCCCGGCGCACGCTCACCATCAGCTATTGCGAGCGTCGCAAATCGGGCAAGGAAATCCGCACCGTCGAACCCTCGCGCTTCATCGGCGAAATGGGCGACGGGCTCAAATACACCGGCGGCAAGAAGGCAGAACCCGTGTCGCAGCAGGACGCGCTGGCCAAACTGGCCAAGTTGCAGGCGATGTTCGGCACCAAACCGGCTTCGTGAAGTCCAGCCCGATCGGGTCTGCCGGCCGGGCCGATCATGCGGGTATTTATCACGCCATCAATTACTCCGATTTGAAATCCGGCCGGATCCTTCATAAGTTGAAGAATCCGTGCAACTTCAAGACGTCCACAGAGATGTCCCTATCCGGGTATCGCGAGGTCGATCATGGCAATCCAGAATACTTCTCCTGCGGCGCAGGGCGCCGACGACGATTTTTCCGAGCAATTCCAGCCAGCACCGCTGAGCTGGCTGCTGACCTGGTTGTTCCGGCCGCGCCATGCACAGGCCGTGAACGAGCAGGACGGGTTCGACGAACACATCAACGGACTTGCATGAAGCTGGTGCAGACCGGAGAAACACGGTCCCGCGGTTTGGACATATTGGTGCCCGCGGCAGTGTGTGATTCGCCAGCAACGCAGTCGGTACCGACCCCGATGGCCCACAGCGCTTCAAGGCGCCTGCGGGCGTTTTTGCGCAGCCTGACCGGATTCCGGTCGCGAGATGGCTGTGCGTTGTGGCGGCGCGCCACGACCACCCATGGCACTGACATTTTTCACAAAAGCGGTTGAACAGGTTCCCAGGCGCTAAACTTGCTCTGTCGAGTTTTTAGCCGGAGGAATTGTTAATGTCTTCACGCACGATTCAAGTCAGCCCATTTGATCTGGTTGTCTTCGGTGGAACCGGCGATCTGGCCGCACGCAAACTCTTGCCTGCGCTCTATCACCGCGATCTCGCGGGGCAGATTCCAGACGATGCACGCATTATCGGCGTGTCGCGGCGACCGCTGTCGCGCGAGCATTACAGTACTTTCGTGCGCGAGTCGCTCGATCAGTTCGTCAAGGCGGCGGACAAGAATCCTGCTGCGATAGACCGCTTCGTGGCGCGTACCGATTACCAGCCCGCCGACGCTGGTTCGGATGAGGGCTGGAGTGAGCTGGCTGCCTTGCTCGCGGCGGGCGCCGAGCGTGTGCGCGCCTTCTACTTCGCAGTTTCGCCTGACCTGTTTGCGCCGATTTCGCAGCGCATCCGCCAGTTCGGGCTGGTGACGCCGCAGAGCCGCGTGGTGCTCGAAAAGCCGCTCGGCAAGAACGAGGAAAGCGCCCGCGCGGTGAATGACGCGGTGGCCGAGGTTTTCAACGAAAGCCAGGTCTTCCGCATTGATCACTACCTCGGCAAGGAGACGGTGCAGAACCTGATGGCGCTGCGCTTTGCCAACCGCCTGTTCGAGCCGGTGTGGAACAGCACACATATCGATCACGTGCAGATCACTGTGGCCGAAGACATCGGCGTCGGCGATCGTGGCGGCTACTACGACACATCGGGCGCGATGCGCGACATGCTGCAGAACCACATCATGCAGCTGCTTTGTCTCACCGCCATGGAGCCGCCAGACGCTTTCGAGGCCGATGCCGTGCGCGACGAGAAGCTCAAAGTGCTCAAGGCGCTCAAGCGCATCGACGACCGCAATGCCGAGCAGATGACGGTGCGTGCCCAGTACCGTGCGGGCTCGGTGGGTGGCAAGTCGGCGGCGGGTTACCTTGAAGACCTGGGGCAGGATCAGAGCAAGACCGAAACCTTCGTGGCCATCCGCGCCGAGATCGCCAACTGGCGGTGGGCGGGCGTGCCGTTCTTCCTGCGCACGGGCAAGCGCCTGGCGCGGCGCACCTCCGAGATCGTCGTCAACTTCCGCCCGATCTCGCACAACATCTTCGACCAGACGGCAGGCCACGTCAGCCAGAACCGCCTGATCCTGCGCCTGCAGCCTGATGAAGGCGTGACGCTGGAGGTCACCATCAAGGATCCGGGGCCGGGCGGCATGCGCCTGCGCAGCATCCCGCTCGACATGAGCTTTGCCGAAACCTTCGGCGTGTCCAACCCGGATGCCTATGAGCGCCTGTTGATGGACGTGATTCGCGGCAACCAGACCCTGTTCATGCGGGCTGACGAAGTGGCGGCCGCCTGGCAGTGGGTGGACCCGATCCACGCAGCCTGGGCACATAACGATCAACGCATGCATACCTACCCGGCAGGCAGCTGGGGGCCATCGGCTTCGGTGGCTTTGATCGAACGCGATGGGCGTTCATGGTTCGAAGACGCGGAATAGACGCATCGCGTTTCCTGCGTTGGGGCGGTGTAACTGCCGCTCTACTGCTGGCGTTGACTGCCGGTGCCTACTACCTCGCGCTACACACCCTGGAGCGCGAGGTGATCAAGCTGCTCGGCGAGCGCAGCGAATACGGCAGCCTGCTGGTCAGCCTGCGGCACATTGTCATTACCGATCTGCAGATTCACGGCGACGCCGAGGCTGACGCAGTTGACGGCTGGCCAACGCCGGATGAATTGCGCGCGGCACGTGTGGAGGTGGAGCCGGATCTGCGCAGCCTCTTGTCCGACAATATCCTCATCAGGAAGCTGCGCTTCGAGCAGGCCTGGCTGCCCATCATGCGTGTCGATGGCCGCGTGCGTTTCCTGCCCGCTTTGCTGGAGTCTAGGCGTCGGGCGCGCGCAGCCAAGGGTGAGCCGGAAGGTCTGCCGCCGAAGAAGTATGTCCACATCGCACACGTCGAGCTGGTCGACACAGCAATCGATTACTACGATGCGACCGTAGCAAAAAAGCCCTACCTGGTGCCCTTGCGTCATATCGCGGGCAGCGTCGACAAGCTCAAGCTGCCGACGCTGGATGAGGAGGCGCTGATTGATCTTGAAGGCCAGGCATCGGCCAACGGAAATGTGGGCAAGGTGAGCCTGCAGGGGAGGCTCGTGCCGCACACGCGTGACTCCAGGCTCAAGCTGCAATTGCGGGGTGTGGACCTGCGCCTGCTCCAGCCCTATTTCATCAAGGCAACCCGTGCCCAAATCGAGGCCGGCACACTCGATATGGACATCACATCTACCGTGCGTGATCACACATTGCAGGCGCCGGGCTCAATGGTGTTGCATGGGCTGAAACTGGAGGGCGGGCTGGCGTCCGGCGGGCTGACCCGACGCCTCACACTGGCCATCCTGGCCGACAAGAATGACCGCATTGATCTGCAATTCACCCTGTCGGGCAAGCTGACTGACCCGAAGTTCTCCCTCAACGAAGAGCTGCATACACGGGTGGTCGCCGCCCTGGCGACATCGCTGGGTGTCAGCATCGAGAGCCTGGGTAAGGGGGCGCTCGATGTCGGCGAGGGCATCGGCAGCATGCTGCGCAGTGTCGTTGAATAGTCCTTGTTCTGCTTGCCGGCACAAAAAGGATGCTGGGCTGCTGTTTTCGCAACACAGGGCCGACGCTGATAGCCCAGTAGTCGGCGCTTGTCCGAAAACATTATTCCGTTACAAATACTAACTGGACAGCATGCCGTGTTGCGGTGCAATATCAGCACCCCGGATTATGGGTTTGGCATGCATGGAATTCCGCAGAACTGCACTCCCCGAACATGCTCATGGGTTTTCGCCTGCGCGCGCCGGATTGGCTGGCGAGCGGCTGCCGGCATCTGTCGAGCTGCGCTCACCAACAGGTCGAACACCTTGCAGACGCATTGGCCTGCTCATCGATTCGCTGATCGGCGGTGGTGCCGAGCGCGTCGTACTCAATCTGGCGGCGGCCTTCCATCAGTTGGGCCACCAGGTACATGTCATCGTCGTACGCAATGAGATCCAGCACACACTGCCAGCCGGTATTCCGGTGCACGTGTTGCAGCAGTCGGCGCACTCTTCGGGCAGCAAGTTCATCGACAAGCTGGTGCTGGCGTGGCGCATGCGCGCACTGGTCGCAAGCCTGGAGAAGGATGGCAAGCCATTCGACTTCTTCGTGTCGAGTGCGGAGGATTCCGATCGCCTGTCGGCCATGGCGGGCCTGACGAACGTCTACATCCGCTATCGCAACTCGATGGTCGAGTACCTGCATCACAAGATCGGCCACAAGACCGGGCTCAAGCGCTTGTGGCGCGAGTTCAAGTGGCGCGCGCATTTCCAGTCCGTGTATGGCGGTCGCGACATCATCACCGTGTCCGACGCGATGCATGACGACATCATCAATGGCGCCGGTGTGCAGCCACGCTCGCTGCGCACGATCTACAACCCTTTCGATTTCGACGCGATCCGGCGTGAGGCTGATGCCTATACGCCGGACATGGCGGAGCCTTACGTGGTCTATGTCGCGCGTTTCAATAGTCGCAAGCGACAGGATTTGCTGCTGGACGCGTACGCGCGCAGCGCGGCACGCACGACGCACAAGCTGGTGCTGATCGGCGATGCCTATACGGCGTCGGAGCGTGACTGGCTGGACAAGATGAAGCTGCGGATCGCGAAGCTCGGTCTCGAACACCGCGTGGTGTTGCCGGGCTTCCAGACCAACCCTTATCCGTGGATCCGCAATGCAGCCCTGTTTGCCATGTCATCCGACAGCGAGGGGCTGCCCACCGTGCTGATCGAATCGCTGATTCTCGGCACCCCCGTCGTGAGTACGGACTGCCCGACGGGGCCAAGCGAAATCCTTACGGGGCCGCTGGCGCGCTTCCTGTGCCCGCGCGACAACGCCGAAGCCCTGACGAGCCTGATCGATCAGGCCTTGCTGCACTATCCGGCCATCTCCGAGGCGCAGCTGAGTCGCTTCAGCGCACGCCACTCGGCGCAGCAATACCTGGCCTGGTGCGTGGCACGCAAGGCCGGGGCAGGACAAACAGTATTGAGACGATCGGGCTGGTGGAGCGCCTGAGCAGCTAGGCCGCTGCGCTGACCAGCTCGGGCTTGAGGATGTTGACGACGACTTGCGGGGCTATGCCGATCAAATAGCCACGCTTGCCGCCGTTGATGTAGATCTTCGGTAGTTCGAGGATGCTACTTTCCATGTACACAGGCATGGCCTTGCGGGTACCGAACGGACTGGTGCCGCCGACCATGTAGCCGGAGTGCCGGTTGGCCGTGTCGGGCGAGCAGGGCGTGATGGTCTTGACGCTGATATGGCGCGCGAGATTCTTGGTCGACACCTCGCGATCGCCATGCATCAACACGATCAGCGGCCGCTTGTTCTCGTCTTCCATGATCAGCGTCTTGATCACGGCGTGCTCGTCCACGCCCAGCTCGCGACTGCTGACGGCTGTGCCGCCCTTTTCCTCGTAGTCGTAGAGGTGATCGCTGAAGTCGGCCTTGTGTTGGCGTAACAGGCGGACGGCGGCGGTAACGGGTGTCTTGTCGGCCATGCTCAACCTACTTCCTGCATCTGTCGGCTGTGCCATTTGCGCAGGCACAGCATCGCGAAGCTGGCCCCGAGCAGTGCCATCAGCATGTCGGATTGCGTGTCCCAGGGGTCACCCTGCGTGCCGAGGAATTCATCCGCGCCCTGGCCGAGTGCCACGGCGGCGCCCCACTCGATGAGTTCGTAACAGGCGCTGATGGCCATCGCCACGCACACCGCGAGGAAGGCCGTCATGCGCCGCGCCTTGCTGAGGCGCATATAGCCGCCGCGCAGCAGCACTTCACAGCTGAGCAGCGCAGGTGTCAGGCCCTGCATGAAATGGCCGATCTTGTCGTAGGGGTTGCGCGACAGCGACAGGGCATGCTCGATCCAGAAGCCGAGCGGCACGCGCGCATAGCTCCATGCGCCGCCGGCAATCAATACGCCGGCATGCACGAAGATCGCCCAGTACAACAGTGGCGTCAGCGGGAAGCGGCGGCGCGTTGCGATCAGCAGCGGCAGTGCGATGATCACCGGCGCGACTTCGAGCCCCCAGGTGGTGCGGTCGAAGGGTGCCAGCCCCGAGAGGACCAGGGCCAGCACGATGATGCCCGCCAGCGTGGCGGCGAGACGATCGCTCACTTCACACTCACTTCAGATCCAGCAGCTCCACTTCGAACACCAGCGTGGCGTTCGGCGGGATCACGCCACCTGCGCCGCGCGAGCCATAGCCCATGTCCGGCGGAATGGTCAGCTTGCGCGTGCCGCCGATCTTCATGCCTTGTACGCCTTCGTCCCAGCCGCTGATGACCTGGCGATAGCCGAGGGCGAAGGTGAAGGGGTCGTTGCGATCCTTGCTGGAGTCGAACTTGGTGCCGTTGGTCAACCAGCCCGTGTAATGCACGACCACGCGGTCGCCTAAGGCAGCTTCAGCGCCGTCACCCACGACCAGATCTTCGATGATGAGGCCACTTTCGATGACCTCGAGCAGCTCCACTTCGAAGACCAGCGTCGCATTCGGCGGGATGTCATCGCCTGCGCCACGTTCGCCATAGCCGAGTTCTGGCGGAATGGTCAGCTTGCGCGCGCCGCCGACCTTCATGCCCTGCACGCCTTCGTCCCAGCCGCCAATGACCTGACGACGGCCGAGGGAGAAGGTGAAGGGATCGTTACGGTCCTTGCTGGAGTCGAACTTGGTGCCGTCGGTGAGCCAGCCGGTGTAATGCACGACAGTGCGGTCACCCGCCTTGGCGACGGTGCCATCGCCAACGACAAGCTCTTCGATGACGAGGCCGGTCGGCGTGGTGACAGGGGTGGATGCGGACATGAGGGGCTCCTTGAATGAATGGGCGGCAGGATAGCGCATCGCAACATGGGGCGCACTGCCGGATCGCCTGCGAGGGCTCTCAGAACAGGCACCAAGCTGATGAAAACAATGGGAAAACGCCAAATTTACAATTGGGCCTATGCATTCGCCGTATTATCGTTTTTGAAGTAATCGACAAATTTTGTGGCAGGCGCAATTGATCTTGCCCGCAAGCGGTCTATACCACCACTGTTGTAAAGACAGTCATTCGTTTCGCCTCTCGGCCGGATGAGCCACCCGCGCAGGCTGTTGTTGCAGCTGGCGAGCAGGGCGCAGCGAGGCCGTCACAGAAAGGTTTACATCATGCGTTCACGCGTTTTGCTGCTGCTCCTGTCCGGGCTGCTCGGCTGTTTCATGCAGATTGCCAGCGCCGCGGCGGTTCCGCTCAAAGGCTGGGTTCTGGAGAGCAGCGACTATCCCAACCATCAGGGCTTGTTGCAGTTTTTCAGCGAGCTCAAGCAATCCAGCAAAGGGCGCTATGAAGGCACGGTGCTGTGGCGTCAGGACATCGGTGCGCAGAAAGACATCTTGCCCAAGTTCAAGAAGGGCGAGCTCGATTTCGCCATCCTCAGCAATGTAGCGCTGACCGAAGCGGTGCCGGAGATGGAGGTCCTGTCGCTGCCCTTCCTGTTCCGCGATACGGGCCACATGCTGGCCGTGCTTGATGGCGACATCGGCAAGTCGCTGGAAACGAAGCTGGCCGCGCGCGGCTTCATCGTGCTGGGCTGGTACAACGGCGGCTCGCGTTCCTTCTACTCACGGGCCAAGCCCCCCCACTACTCCACCGAGTTCGAGAAGCTACGTATCCGCGTCGCCAATCGCGAGACGATGATTTCGATGGTCAAGGCCCTGCGCGCCGAACCTTCCACGCTGGCCTACGACAAGGTTGGCGATGCCTTGAAAAAGGGCGAGCTGGACATGGCGGAGAACGACCTCCTGTCGTACGAAATCTCCGAGCATTACAAGTTCGCGCCGTACTACATCTTCAGCCACCATAACGTCCTGCCTGAAGCACTCGTGGTATCCACCCAGCGCTGGGCCGCACTCAATGCGGCTGATCGCGAACTGGTGCGCGCTGCCGCGCAGGATTCTGCAAGCTATATGCGCAAGCAACGCGCGGATCTCGAAGCCAAGGTCAAGGCGCGCCTCGAGAAAAGCGGCGTGAAGTTCTCTGCGTTGAAGGGTTCGGAGAACTTCGTGGCGCGCATGAAAGACATCTATGCGCCAGCGCTCAAAACTCCGGAGTCGACCGATCTGATGTTCCGTATCATGTCGAATCAGTAACGATTCCCATGAGCCCGTGAACACACACAGCAAGCCGGATATCGAAGTCCTCTCGGTGCTGCCGCAAGGCACTGCGCGCAAGACGCCGTTACTCTTCGTGCATGGGGCCTACGCGGGCGCGTGGTTGTGGCAGGAGTACTACCTGCCCTTTTTTGCAGAGCGTGGCTGGGCCGCACATGCGCTGTCGCTGTCGGGGCATGGCGGCAGCCGTGGTCGCGAATATCTGGATGCGTTGTCGATCGAGAACTACGTCGACGATGTGCGTGAGGTGGCATCGACGCTGCCTGTGCGGCCGGTGCTTATCGGCCATTCGATGGGCGGCATGGTCGTGCAGAAATTCCTTGAGCACGAAGATCTGCCCGGCGCAGTGTTGATGGCGGCAGTGCCACCGCGTGGCCTGATGAGCGCTTCACTCGGCTTGTTGATGCAGAAGCCGAAACTCATCTTCGAACTCAACAACATCATGGGTGGCGGGTCGCCGCATCTCGATACCCTGCGCGACGCCTTGTTCCATGGGCCGGTCACACAGCAACGCCTGCTGGAGATCATGGCGCGCTGCCAGCCCGAATCCATGCGCGCCATCTGGGACATGACGCTCTTCGATTTACCGCGCACGGCACGCATGCGGCGCCCGCCGATGCTGGTGCTCGGCGCCGAGCATGACCGTCTGATTCCCGTCAGTGAAGTGCAACACACGGCAAGCGTGTATGGCCTCGAAGCAGAAATTTTCGCCGACATGGGTCACGGCATGATGCTGGAAGACAACTGGCAAGGGCCCGCCGAGCGCATCGCGCAGTGGCTTGAGACTCAGGGCTTCTGAGTCGCCGGCAGGCCTTTCCCTTGCAGGTGCGTGGTTGGCGCCGCATGGCGCTGCATTTGCCTGATCAGGGCCGCCGAAAACATGACGAGCAGGACTTCCGTCGCGTCCGGCGTGCGATCCGCGAGCCAGGTCTGTGCCCACTCCATGGCGAACGCCCATACCGACAAGGCGAGGGTTACGCCGACAAGGCGAGCGCCTTGTTGGGTGAGGAACCACAGGATGCCCGTGTACTGGAACAGGGACAGGAACAGGCTATCCATGTTCGTGAGCATGTTGCCCCCCAGGCGTGCTGCGAAGGGAATCCATTGCATGGCTACCTGCTCCTCGCGAAGCTGTAGCGGAAAAATCTCATTGCAGGTGAACGCAGCCAACAGCAGCAAGGCGAGTACGAGATGCCTGTTGTTCTCGTGCATGCGCTGTGTAAGGCGGGTCAGCAACGCGCCACAGGGAATCGCCAGGAAAGTCGCCCAGTGCCAGGCATGGGTTGCCACCAGAAGCTTGCCAAGCAGTGTGGCGCCAACGAGCATCGCAAGATTACGCCAGAGGCGATCCTCTCTTGATGCAATCAGCATTAGTTCGGCGCACGTCGCAAGCCCGCATGAAAGTGCGAATGCGCGGGCCACAACCACATCTTCGGGATGCAGCAGTGGTTTAAGCGCGTCTTTCAGGCGTTGCACGTCCAGCGACGGGACGAAGGGGGCAAGCTCAGAGCCTAGCCAGAGCGCCAGTATTGTCAATGCGATTGCGCGCGAAGCATTGTGCGTGACACGTGGCATTGCCCGTTGCCATCGGCGCAAGAGATATGCGCCCGCTACGCCTGACATCCAGCCAGCGCTGTTCCAGACCACATCCGACAGCAATGGGTCACGGCCTGCAAAGTAGTACTGCCCCACCTGTATGGCGTAGGCATAGAAAACAATGAGAGCCGTCAGTGCTGCAACGACACTCAAGCGTAATTTACCGTCGATCAGTCGAGCGCTGAGTCCGATGGGAATGAAGAGGACGACGTTGCCGATGACGTCTGCAAACGACGTCCAGACAAGCTTTTCGCGTAGTAATGCCAGCCATGGATCGGGAGGGGCCAGTGCGGTAGCGTAATCGAACGGGTAGAACGATCCGTAAGCGATCGCTATGACGAGGATCAGCGGTAGCCAGCCGCGGCGTAGCCACTGGGTCACGGCGTTTCGAGCGCGTGGAGGCTACGATGGGAATTGCGCATGGCCGACGTTGAAGCGTGCGTGGTTACACGTGGTTCAACGCACGCCTTCGACGACCCGTACCTGGTCTACGAAGTAACGCGTGTCGCCAAAGCAGCTTGTCGGCAGGCCGATGCGCTGATCGTAGTGAACCGTCACCCGTTTCCCCATCTCGGCGTTGATTTGCGCTGCAACGGCTTCGTCATGCACGGTGAAGTGGAATATCTCCGCGAGCTGACCTGGCAGATTGACCAGGGCGAGATCGCCCTCCCAGGTCTTGCAGATCCAGCCTTTGCGAGAGAACTTCTGGACGTAGCCCGCACGCTCGCCATCCGAGTAACTCCAGTTCAGCACGATGGCGAAATATGCGGCCACGAGCAGCGCGAGGATGAGGGCGCCGATGATGATCGGCAGTGCTTTGCCGCGTTGCCGTGAAGCCCGGCTGATGGTTTGCGATGGCGTCTGGCTATGCATGTTGGCCTCTGTGGCGAGATATCTGTTGGGCGCAGTGTAACTGCGAATGCGTGCAACATCGTGACAGCAGGGCAGGGCTGTTGTCAGCGTTCCGGCAGCCCGCGGCGATACTGCACGGCCTCGGCGATCTGTGCGCGGCCGATGACTTCCTGGCCGGCAAGGTCGGCGATCGTGCGCGCTACCTTGAGCGTACGGTGGTAAGCGCGTGCCGACAGGCCGAGCTTGTCGATGGCTTGTCTGAGCAATTGTTTCGCTCCGTCGTCGGCCACGCAGTTCTCCTCTATGCCTTCGGCATCGAGGTGAGCGTTGAGTTTGCCTTGCCGCGCCAGCTGGCGTTCATGGGCCGCGATGACGCGGGCGCGCACCACGTCGCTCGACTCGCCTCCGGGCGCCGCTTGTAGCGCGGCTGCGTCGACGGTGGCGACCTCCAGCGTCAGGTCGATGCGATCGAGCAGCGGGCCGGAGAGTTTTCCGCGATAGCGCGCAATCTGGTCTGGTGTGCAGCGGCAGAGCTTCTGCGGTGGCACAGAGCCCTGTCTGCCGCAGGGGCAAGGATTCATGGCAGCCACGAACTGGAAGCGCGCGGGGAAATCCACGCGCTGTGCGGCGCGCGAGATGGTGACGCGTCCTGTTTCCAGTGGTTCGCGCAGCGCTTCGAGTACACGGCGCTCGAACTCCGGGAGTTCGTCCAGAAAAAGCACACCGTGGTGCGCCAGCGAAATCTCGCCGGGCCGCGGGTTCATGCCACCGCCTACGAGGGCGGCCGTGCTTGCCGAGTGATGGGGCGAGCGGAAGGGGCGCACGCGCCAGCGAGCGGGGTCGAAGCGATTCTCGAGCGATTGCAGGGCGGCTGCTTCAAGCGCGTCCATTTCGGACAGGCCTGGCAAAAGGCCCGGCAAGCGGCTGGCCAGCATGGATTTGCCTGTTCCCGGGGGACCATACAGCAATAAAGAATGTAGTCCGGCGGCGGCGACTTCGAGCATGCGCTTGGCCTGTTGCTGACCTTTTACATCGGCCAGGTCCGGGTAGCTCGGCTCATGCATCAGCGGCTCGCCGATGTAGGGCTGGATCAGCGAGTGGCCGTTGAAATGCGCTGCGACCTCCAGCAGGGTGCGTGCCGGCAGGACCTGCACGTCCTTTACCAATGCGGCTTCGGCCGCGTTCTCGACTGGCAGGATCAGCGTGCGGCCAGCGCGTGCTGCGCACCAGGCCATGGCCAAGGCTCCACGGACCGGGCGCAGCTCGCCGTTGAGCGACAGTTCGCCGGCCATCTCATATTGATCGAGCTCGGCCGTGCGGATCTGTCCGCTGGCGGCGAGGATGCCCAAGGCGATAGGCAGGTCGAAGCGGCCGCTCTCCTTGGGGAGGTCAGCCGGGGCCAGATTGACCGTGATGCGTTTATTGGGGAAGTCGAACTGGCTGGTGGCCAGCGCTGCACGGACACGGTCACGCGCTTCCTTTACCTCTGTATCGGGCAAGCCGACCAGCGAGACGCCGGGCAGCCCGTTGCCGAGATGGACTTCGACCGTGACTTGCGGGGCGTCCATGCCGGCCAGGGCGCGGCTCTTGATCAGGGCGAGTGACATGCGCCGCAGTCTAGCAGCGCACCACAATGCGCCCGCCCGGTTCGCCCTTCAGGGCGAGGGGGCGGACTGACAGGGGTTTCAGGCCTTGCGCGCTTCCAGTTCGGCAACGCGTGCTTCGAGCTGGGCAAGGCGTTCGCGGGTACGCGTGAGTACCTCGCGCTGCACTTCGAACTCCTCGCGGGTGACCAGATCGAGGCGCGAAAAGACGCCTGCAAAGACTGCCTTGGCATTCTTTTCGATGTCCTTGGCCGGGCTGCTGGCCAGCATTTCGGAGAACTTTGCGCCCAGTTCGTCGAGCATTTTCGTGTTGATCATCTTGTACATCCTCTCGTTCGCTAGGGGTAGAAATCGCGTCAATCCAATTTAGCACAGCATGGTGCATGCCCTTCTGCGCGTGCCCTGCGTTGATGCACCACAAACGTGCGGCGTCATGGTGCGCAGCGCATTACTGATGCACCATCTTCGCCCCGGTCTGGGTGAAACCCTTGTCGGACGGGGTCTGGCGCGGTGCCACAATCTTTGGCACGAATCCCGCTTAGAGGCCCTTGCCTTTTTTGTTTCCCAATCCGAGGAGCCCACAACATGCGTTTGTCCCTGATCGCCGCAGTCCTGCTGTCCGTACTCAACATCGCTCCGGCCTTGGCCGAAGATGCACCGTCGCCCCTGACTGGCAACATCACGCTGACCAGCGAGTACCTGTATCGCGGTATCGCCCAATCGAACAACCGTCCTGCCTTGCAAGGCGGTTTCGACTATGCCCTGCCACTGGGTTTCTACATCGGCAACTGGAACTCCAGCATTTCCTGGATCGGTGACGCCGGCCTTGGCGCCAGTGCCAGCCTGGAAATGGACTTCTACGGTGGTTACAAGAAGAGCTTCGGCGACTTCACGTTCGACGTCGGCGCTCTGTACTACTACTACCCGGGCAACTACACGGCAGCCTGGAAGGATGTCTATGACAACCCCAGCACGCTCGAAGGTTACGTCTCGGTTGGCTACAAGTGGGTCTCCCTGAAGTACTCGTACGCCTTCCAGAACCTGTTCGGCCAGTACAACACCAAGGGTTCGGGCTACGGCGAAGCTAACGCCACGGTCGATGTCGGCGGCGGCTTCAGCGTTGTCGGCCACGCTGGTTACCAGCAAGTCAAGAACACCTACAACGGTGCTTACGCTGACTACCGCCTCGGCGTGACCAAGGATGTGGGCTTCGGCGTGGTGGGTCTGACCTACTCGACGACGACCGCGCATAACGGCTACTACTACAACACCGTCAATGATGCGACCGGCGGCGACCGCGTGGTCCTGAACTTCACCAAGACCTTCTAAACCAGTAACGAGGCGCGGCTCCATTCCGGGGCTGCGTCAAAAAAGGAGCTGCCATGAAATTTGTGACTGCAATCATCAAACCCTTCAAGCTCGATGAAGTGCGCGAAGCGCTCTCAGCCATCGGCGTTCAAGGGGTTACCGTAACCGAGGTCAAAGGCTTTGGTCGTCAAAAAGGCCATACCGAGCTGTATCGCGGCGCGGAGTACGTGGTGGACTTCCTGCCCAAGGTGAAGATCGAAGTGGCGATCGCTGATGACCTGCTCGACCAGGTTATCGAAGCCATCGAGAAGGCTGCCAACACCGGTAAGATCGGCGACGGCAAGATTTTCGTATTCGATCTGCAACAAGCCATCCGCATTCGTACCGGTGAAACCGGCTCGGACGCACTGTAATCAATCAGGGAGTTCATAAAATGAAAAAACTCTTCGCCATTGTGCTGACAGCCTGTGCTGTCACGCTGTCTGGCGGTGTCTTCGCCCAGGACGCGAGTGCGCCCGCCGCGGTAGCTGCTGATGCTGCGGCACCGGCTGCGCCTGCTGCTGCACCTGCTGCGACACCTGCCGCTGCTGAAGCAGCCGCACCCGCTGCCGCTGCACCCGTCCCGAACAAGGGCGATACGGCCTGGATGCTGACCAGCACCGCACTCGTGCTGCTGATGTCGGTGCCCGCGCTGGCACTTTTCTACGGCGGTCTGGTTCGCACCAAGAACATGCTGTCCGTGCTGATGCAGGTTTTCGTCGTCTTCTCGTTGATCGTCGTGCTGTGGTGTGTGTATGGCTATTCGCTGGCCTTCACCGAGGGCAACTCGATCATAGGGGGCTTCGACCGGTTGTTCCTCACTGGCTTGTTCAACGCGGCAGATGGCTCCTTCTCCATGGGCGCTACCTTCAGCAAGGGCACGCCAATGTATGAGCTGGTGTTTGCAGCCTTCCAGGCAACCTTTGCAGGTATCACCTGCTGCCTGATCCTCGGCTCCATCGTTGAACGCGTGAAGTTCTCCGCCGTGCTGCTGTTCATGGTCATCTGGTTCACCTTCAGCTACCTGCCTGTCGCGCACATGGTCTGGTTCTGGATGGGTCCTGATGCCTACACCAGCCCTGCCGTGATCGACGCAATGAACGCCAAGGCAGGTCTGCTCTGGCAGTGGGGCGCGCTGGACTTCGCTGGCGGTACCGTGGTTCACATCAACGCCGGTGTTGCCGGTCTGGTGGGTGCCTATGTGCTCGGCAAGCGTATTGGTTTCGGCAAGGAATCGATGGCTCCGCACAGCCTGACGATGACCATGATCGGCGCCTCCATGCTGTGGTTCGGCTGGTTCGGTTTCAACGCAGGTTCCGCACTCGAAGCCAACGGCTCCGCAGCGCTGGCCTTCATGAACACCTTCCTGGCAACCGCTTGCGCCGTGCTGACCTGGACCTTCACTGAGTGGATGATCAAGGGCAAGCCTTCGCTGCTGGGTGCCGCTTCCGGCGCTGTGGCTGGTCTGGTTGCGATTACGCCTGCTGCAGGTAACGTCGGTATCGGCGGCGCCTTCATCATCGGCGCGCTGGTTGGCCCGCTGTGCGTGTGGGGCGTCAATGGCCTGAAGAAGATGCTCGGTGCAGACGATTCGCTCGACGTGTTCGGCGTGCATGCCCTGGGCGGTATCTTCGGCGCACTGGCAACCGGCGTTTTCAACTCGCCAAGCCTCGGCGGCCCAGGCTTCTACAACAACTGGGTTGAAATGAAGCCAGGCTACGGTTCGATCATCGACCAGGTCCTGATCCAGGCGAAGGCTGTGGGCCTGACGGTTGTGTGGACCACGGTCGTGGCCTACGTCGCCTTCAAGCTGGTCGACATGTTCGTCGGTCTGCGTGTTCCGGAAGATGAAGAACGCGAAGGTCTGGACATCTCCAGCCACGGTGAGTCCGCTTACCACTACTGAGTCCGTCTTTAGTTCCGCCTCCGGGCGGACCTATTCCGGGGCGCCCTGCGGGGCGCCCTTTTTCATGGGTGTGTTGTCATGTGGCGTTCGCGCGGGATAATCAGGCCTTCGCTTCGCCAGCCGCGCTTGTGCGCATTCACCACATGTCTTCCAGCCCCTCCGTTCCGTCCGACGACTATCTCGTCCGTATTCTCAACGCCCAGGTCTATGACGTCGCCGTCGAGACCGCGCTCGATTTCGCCGCCAATCTCTCCGGCCGCATCGGCAACCGCATCTACCTGAAGCGTGAAGATACGCAGCCGGTGTTCTCCTTCAAGCTGCGCGGTGCCTACAACAAGATGGCCAAGCTCAGCGCCGAGCAACTCGCGCGTGGCGTCATCTGCGCCTCGGCGGGCAACCATGCGCAAGGCGTCGCCCTGTCGGCGCAGAAAATGGGCGTGCGTGCCGTCATCGTCATGCCGACGACGACGCCCGACATCAAGGTGCATGCCGTGCGCGCATGTGGTGGCGAAGCCGTGCTGTTCGGCGAGTCCTACGACGAGGCCTACGCCCACGCCCTGGAGCTCGAGGCAAAGCAAGGGCTCACCTTCGTCCACCCCTACGACGACCCGGATGTCATCGCCGGGCAGGGCACCATCGGCATGGAGATCCTGCGTCAGCACGAAGCGCCGATCGACGCCGTGTTCTGCTGTGTTGGCGGCGGCGGACTACTCGCTGGCGTGGCGGCCTATATCCGCAAGGTGCGCCCCGGCGTGAAGCTCATCGGTGTCGAAGCGATCGATGCGAACGCCATGGCACAGTCACTCGCCAAAGGCGAGCGCGTGCGCTTGCCGCATGTCGGCCTGTTCGCCGATGGCGCCGCCGTGAAGTACGTGGGCGAGGAGACCTTCCGCCTGTGCCAGAAGTATGTCGACGAAATCATCTGCGTCGACAACGATGCCATCTGCGCCGCCATCAAGGACGTGTTCGAAGACACGCGCTCCATCCTTGAGCCCGCTGGTGCGCTGGCGCTGGCCGGCGCGAAAGCATGGGCTGCGCGCGAGGGCGTGCAGGGCAAGACGCTGATCGCCGTGGCCAGCGGCGCCAATATGAATTTCGATCGCCTGCGTTTTGTTGCCGAACGTGCCGAAACGGGTGAGCAACGTGAAGCCGTGCTGGCCGTCAGCATCCCCGAGCAACCGGGCAGCTTCAAGCGCTTCTGCTCGCAACTGGGTGGTCGCAACATCACCGAGTTCAACTACCGCTTTGCAGACGAGAAGCAGGCGCACATCTTTGTCGGCGTCGCCATCCGCCAGCGGGCAGATGCGACCTTGCTGGTCGAACAACTGGCTGCACAGGGCCTGCCTGCGCTTGACTTGACCGACGATGAAATGGCCAAGTCGCACATCCGCTACATGGTGGGCGGGCGCGCGCCGACAGCCGACAACGAACAGATCTACCGCTTCATGTTCCCGGAACGTCCCGGCGCGCTGCTCAAGTTCCTCGAGAACCTGCATTCCAACTGGAACATCAGCCTGTTCCACTACCGCAATCATGGTTCCGATTTCGGCCGCGTGCTGGTCGGCATGCAGGTGCCGCCGGAAGAGCGCTGCGAGTTCGAAAGCTTCCTGCAGCGCGTCGGTTACGACTGCGTCGAAGAAACCAATAACCCGGCCTATCGACTATTCCTGGGTTAGGACTTGCTCCGCTGGCGCGACGGCTGGTGGAGTGACGGCGGCGCGGCCCTCTGCATGCAACATCCACGCGTCAAGCCCGCCCAGCAGCGGGCGTACGCGCTTGAAACCCAGCTCGCGCAACT
The DNA here is from genome assembly GCF_036017035.1 of Uliginosibacterium silvisoli. Taxonomy (NCBI): domain Bacteria; kingdom Pseudomonadati; phylum Pseudomonadota; class Betaproteobacteria; order Rhodocyclales; family Zoogloeaceae; genus Uliginosibacterium; species Uliginosibacterium silvisoli. Next base: position 1,291,662 of record NZ_JAYXHS010000001.1, read on the forward strand.
GGCGCGCAGCGTGGGCGGCTGAGGCCTCGTTGGGACAGGCGCAATAGAAAACGACCTCATGGTCGTGTGGGATCGCGGCGAGCACATTCTTCACTTCGCCGAGCTCGACTTCGAGCGCCCCGGGGATGCGGCGTGGATCGGCCTGGCGCGAGGTCGCCGAGCGCACATCGACGATGATGGGCGCCCTGCCGTTGCTGACCATGTCGTACAGCTCATCGACCGCGATGCGATGCGTACGTACGAAGCGCAGCAGGCGCTGCCGCTCGATCCAGCGCCATGCGATATACAAGGCCAGCAATGCGGCGACCACCAGGATGGCCACGCTGCCGATGCTGGCCAGCGCATTCAGGAAAGCATCCACCTGGCGATGTAGCAGCATGCCGGCGCCGATGGCCGTGCCTGCCCACAGCAAGGTGCCCAGTGCATCGAAGAACAGGAAGCGCGCCGCGCCGATACCCGTGGCACCCGCCAGCGGCGACGACAGGGCCGACAGGCCCGGCACGAAGCGCGCGACCAGCAAGGAGGCAACGCCCCAGCGGGCGAAGGTGTTCTCCGTGCGACGCACGCAGGCATCCGGCGAAATGGTGATGCGACACATCAGGCCAAGAATGCGCAGGCCATATCTGCGCCCCGCCAGATACCACGCGAAATTGGCGATGCTGGAGCCGAGTACGGCCAGCATGAGTACCGTGCTGGCCGAGAGTGAGCCGTCCATCGACAGCGCACCTGCCACCATCAAGGTCGGGACTGCGGGAATGGGCGCACCGAGCTGCTCGACGAGTACCTGCAGGAAGACAAGCAGCGGGCCATGCTGGTTGAAGAGTTCGAGGATGTGCTGCAAGGGGATTCTCCGGAGGCGCTCAGCAGTGAGCATACCGCGCGCAGTGTGACCAGACGCGCATCGTCCGGAAATGATGCGGGCAGGGATGGCTACCCCTGCCCGCACATTCACAGCTCAGGCGCCGAAACCACCATCGACCGTCAGGCTGGCGCCGGTGATGTAGCCTGCTTCGGGGCCGGCGAGGTAAGCCACGAACGAAGCGATCTCTTCGGTCTTGCCGTAGCGGGGCAGAGCCATGAAGCCCTTGATCGTCGCGGCGAAATCACCCGCGTCGGGATTCATGTCGGTATCGACCGGACCTGGTTGCACGTTGTTGACCGTGATGCCACGCGGGCCGAGGTCACGGGCGAGGCCCTTGGTCAGGCCGACGATCGCCGACTTGCTCATGGCATATACGCCGCCACCGGCGAAAGGCATGCGGTCAGCGTTGGTGCTGCCGATGTTGATCACGCGACCACCGTCCTGCATGTGCTTCGCGGCCTCCTGCGTGGCGACGAAGACGCTGCGCACATTCACCGCCAGGGTGCGGTCGAAGTCTTCGAGCTTGAACTCATCGAGTGGCGCGATGGCCAGCACGCCGGCATTGTTGACCAGCACATCGATGCGGCCGAATTTCTCTGCAGCACGATTGATCGCGGCGCGCACCGCGACCGGGTCGGCGCTGTCCGCCTGGATGCCCAGCGCGCGACCGCCGCTGACTTCGATGTCGCTGGCGAGCTGTTGCGCTTTCTCGGGTGAGCTGACGTAGGTGAAGGCGACTGCAGCGCCCTCGGCTGCCAGTCGGCGCACGATCGCAGCGCCGATGCCGCGTGAGCCGCCCTGCACGAAAGCGACCTTGCCGTTGAGGGAGTTGCCGGTGTTTTGCGTGGTGTTCGACATGATGATTCTCCATTTGCCCGCAGTCCGGAATGGCCTGCTGATGGAGTGCAGTATCCGCAGCGGACTATGTCGCGACTAGCCACGAATACCTATAATCAGTTGATACAAACGGTTTGAAATGGCGAGGCGGCTCGAAATGGAAACACTCAACAGCATCGAATGTTTCGTGCGCAGTGCGGAGGCCGGCAGCTTCTCGGAAGCCGCGCGGCGCCTCGGCCTCACGTCGGCGGCGGTCGGCAAGAACGTGGCCAAGCTGGAGGCGAATGTCGGCGTGCGCCTGTTCCAGCGCAGTACCCGCAGCCTGCGCCTCACCGAGGCGGGCGAGCGTTTCCTGCGCGAAGTGGGCAGCGGGCTGGCGACGATCCAGGGCGCCGTGGCGAATCTCGCCAGCGCTGATGGCCTGCCGAGCGGCACGCTCAAGGTCAGCATGGGCACCGTGTTCGGACGCGACTACGTGATGCCCACGCTGGGCGCATTCGTCGCGCGCTATCCCGGCATCTCACCCGACTGGCATTTCGACAATCGCCAGGTCGACCTCATCGGCGAAGGCTTCGACGCAGCCATCGGTGGCGGCTTCGATCTGCCGCCGGGACTCGTCGCACGCGAGCTGACGCCGGCGCATCGCGTGCTCGTTGCGTCTGCAGACTACCTAGCGCAGCAGGCGCCAATTCGCGACCCCGCTGATCTCGCGCGCTGCGACGGCATTCTCATCCGCTCACCGCAGACCGGTCGCGTGCGCCCCTGGACGCTGCGCAACAAGAGCAACGCGCAAGCCGGCATCGCCCTGCGTCAGCGCATGACCATGAGCGATCCGGATGCCTCGTGCCGCGCCGCAGAGATGGGCCTCGGCATCGCCCTCGTCAGCATGCTGCACGCCTTGCCCTACCTCGAGGGCGAGCGCCTCGTGCGCGTGCTGCCGGACTGGTATGTCGACGCCGGCCATCTGTCGATCTACTTCGCGGCGCAGAAACTGCTGCCTGCGAAGACACGTGCATTCGTGGACTTCATCGTCGAGGAGTTCCGTCGGCAGAAATATGCGAGGCGCTTCTCTGCCGTCTGATGGCGCGGGTGATTGCCGATTTACGGTTGTTTTGGTGGTTTTATTGGCTGAGCGCGGGCTGCGTCAGGCTTGTATCGTGGAATCGTGGCGGCTTTGATAGACCTGCATCAAGAGAGTCGACCACCTGATCTGAGACGATGCGGGTCTGGTTCAATGACTGGAGTACCCGATGAGTTCGCGCGCGCAACATGTTGAAGCTACCGCAACGGTGGATTTCGTAGCGGTGGATGGCGAGCAGCAAATCGCTGCACGCATCAGCGACGAAGCCCTGTGTCACTGCTTCGCCGGTTTCTATGGGCTGGAAGATCCGCTGGTAGGCGCTTATCTGAAGAACGCCCGTGTCATCGACAGCGTCGTCGTCCGCAAGGCCCGCCAGGGCTACCCGCAGCCCATCCAGCTCGAGACTGCAGACTTTGCCGAGGCCGCCGCGGCCTGATACCTGCAAACAAAAAGGAGGCCGTGGCCTCCTTTTCTGATTCATCGCCTTGCTCAGCGTCCCTGGCGCATCAGATCGACGCGGCGGTTGGCGGCCCAGCACTTTTCTGCGTGGCAGGTTTCGCGTGGCTTTTCACTGCCCAGGCTCACCGCCTCGAGCTGCGCTTCCGGTACGCCCAGCAACTCCAGTTGCTTCTTCACGGCCTCCGCGCGTTTCTGGCCCAGCGCAAGGTTGTACTCCGAGCTGCCGCGTTCGTCGGCATTGCCTTCCAGCTTGATCGGTGCCGCGTTGCGGCCTTTCACTGTGGCTGAAACCTGCTGCAGCATGTCCAGGTACTCCGCCTTCACTGCAAACTGGTTGTAGTCGAAGTAGACGCTCTTGCCGACCGGCGTTTCAACAATGCGCCCCTGGCTGTCTGTATCAGCACCGGCGCTGGCGGCAGGGGGCCGTGCCGCCATGCCACGCGATGCATCCGTCACGCCAATGCCATTCCCGGTCCCGAGGCCTGTGCCCGATGCGGGGCCTGAGCCGGCACCGGGTTGATTGCGGTTCTCTACGGGGGCTGCCGGTCCGGTGGACGAGCAGGCACTCAGCAGTACAGTGGCCGCAACGCAGATGGCAAGGGGAGACAATGATTTCATGAAGGTATCCATGGCAAAAACACGACAAAAAATAGAAGACATCAGGCTGAAAAGACAGTCGCGCAGGGGACAAGTTCAACCGCGGTCCCTGCAGTGAACAGGCGCTGATCTGCCCATATTATCTGCCCTCAGCATGCAGACTTGGGTGATGGCAGGTCTGTGCGTTGTCGAACCAAGACGGCGCGCAGCAGATGAGCTGCCTGAGCCGGGTCGTCCGCATCCGTCGCCATCAACACCGTGAGTGTATTGCCGTTCTCCTGCGCGGCGACGGCTTCCACTTTCAAGGCCGGGGGCAGCGACCACGCGTCGCTCACGCGACCATCCGTGTTTACCACGCCGATGATTGCACCGGTGCACACACCATCGGCATAGCTGTTATCCGTGTTTTCCGCCACAGCGCTGAACAGCCAGCTGCCATCCATCAATGCCGTGCCGTCGGTGAAACACAAGGGCACCTCGCCGATGCGGCCCAGATCGTGGCGCCGCATGCGCAGGCAAGCTGGCGCAGCCTCCCCAGCTCCTCCAGCCGCCAGCCAGCGCATCACATCCTGCAGGGCGAAGGCGATGCTCGCATTCGGCGATTGCACGTTCGTGCTGCCGCGTTGCAGGAGTAGCAGCTCGTCACCGCATACGAATGCGCCCTCGATATTGAGATCGCTGTAGTGCTCGCGCAGCGGCTCGTACAGCGGCGCGAGATCGATGTGCATGATGCCGCTCGCGCGGCCGGTGTCCTGCCCGAGCACCTCGACAGGTATCAGCCAGCCCGTCTGGCGGTTGGGCCGCGAACCGGAACCCAGTGCCAATAACGCACCGGCGGGCCACGCCGCAGACGGCGGCAGGGTCAGCAGCGATTCTGTATCGGGCTTGAGTCGCTTGCGAGCGGATACGTCCGGCGGCAGATCATCCTCCAGCATGCGCAGCAGTCGCCCCGGTGCGGTACCGGCGACATCGAAAATGCCGATGTGATGCTCGTCGTCGGCCACCACGATGACCTGGCCGTCGCGCCACACCATGCCGCTTGCAGCGCTCAGATGCGCCACGCCGCGCGGGTGGCTGGCGGCATCTACCTGCAGGAGGCGCAGGTGCTCGACCGCGAGTGCCTGCAGCGGGAAGGCCGGAGTGAGTGGTGTTTCGTGATGCACCGGCTGCTCCCGTTGCGTAGAGGTGGCTACATCATGACAAGGCCACCTGCTTCCCGCCAGCCATTTGCAGAGCGTGTCGTGTCAAGACGGGAAGGGCTCGATATGTACCTCGCCACGCCGGCCGAAGTAAGCCACATGCCGTCCGGCAATCCACACGATGTAGCCGATGCAGCCCGCAGCCATCGAACGCTGCAGGAATTCCGGATACTTCACCTCGCCGCGTTGTGCGCCACGGATAACTGCCTGCAGGGCCGCTGCATCGAATGCCGACGGGATGCTCACCTCCGGCACCTGCAGCGCCAGCGTGTGCGTGCCGCCATCGGGCATGTAGTAGGTGGTTGCGGGCAAGCGATAGTCCGCGTGATAGGACTCCGCACCGAGCGCTACCAGCCGGCCGACGATCTCGCCGAAACTTGCGGTGCCGGCATACGAATCCTCCGCACACCGGGTCATGACCTGTGCTGCTGTCGTGCTGACGGGCTTGCCTGTGCTGTCGTGCATGTCTTTGCTCCTGTTCATGGATGGCCGTACCTACTCGACCGGAATTTCCTTCAGGCCGTGCTGGCGGACGATGTCCTGCATCGTTGCGATGAGCCGTTGCTGTTGCGCCGGCGTGAGATGGCCGAAGAAGGCCGCATCGTTTTCGTCTGCCTCCTGCGCCAGCGTGGGTACGAGCGCGCGGCCTGCCGTTGTCAGCACGAGAGACTGGGCGCGCCGATCCGTCGTGTCCGCAGCACGCTCGATCAGTCCCTTCGCTTCGAGGCGCGTGACGATCTTCGATACGGCGCCCTTGGTCATTCCCAGCGCATCCATCAAGGCACTGGCCGAGGTTCCGTTCGCCGTGAACAGCTGGCGCAGGGCGACCCATTCGGAGACCGACACGCCGTGCGCCTCGACCCGCCTGCGGAACTGGCCGGACACGTGGTTCGACACGAAACGCAGCCAGAAACCGATATGTGTTTCCAGATCGCTGATGTGGGTGCTGTGGCGTATGCTCGGGGTGGATGCGGGCTTCTTGCGGGAACTCATCAGGGGGCTCGGCGTATCGCGGGTACGTGGATTATGGTTTCCATGGAAACCAAAAGCAAGGCGGCGCAGGAATCACTCGACAGGTCAGGCATGCGGCTTGCCGCCTGACGCAGCGCCCGGAGCGGGGCGCGGGCGGTGGGAGCAGGTCAGGGTGGCGTCATTCGAATAGCGGGCTAGAACAATGGATAACAGCAATAACCCGATCGATCCGGAGCTTTTCAAACTGATGGTCGAGCAGACCAAGGACTATGGCCTGTTCATGCTCGATCCGCTGGGGCACGTGGTCACCTGGAACCTCGGCGCGCAACTCATCAAAGGCTATTTTCCCGACGAGATTATCGGCAGTCACTTTTCCCGCTTCTACACGCGCGAGGCGATCGATCGCGGCTGGCCGCAGTACGAACTGAAGGTTGCCGCTGCCGAGGGGCGCTTCGAGGACGAAGGCTGGCGCTTGCGCAAGGACGGCTCACGCTTCTGGGCCAGTGTCGTCATCACTGCCTTGCGTGGCGGGAATGGCGAACTGCTCGGCTTCTCGAAGATCACGCGCGACCTCACCGAGCGCAAGATGAACGAGGAGGCCTTGCGCCAGAGCGAGGAGCGTTTCCGCCTGCTCATCGAAGGGGTGACCGACTATGCCATCTACATGCTGAGTGAAGAAGGCATCATCACCAGCTGGAATACGGGCGCCGAGCGCATCAAGGGCTATGCTCGCGAGGAGATTCTCGGTAAGCATTTCTCGCGCTTCTACCGGCAGGAAGACATCGACGCTGGCAAGCCCTGGCACGAGTTGCAGACGGCGAAGCAGGTCGGTCGCGCGGAGGAGGAAGGCTGGCGGCTGCGGAAGAACGGCGAGGCCTTCTGGGCGCGTGTGGTCGTCAGCGCGTTGTACGACGGCGAAGGGCGTTCGCGTGGCTTTGCCAAAGTGACGCAGGACCTGACCGAGCGTCGCCACATGCAGGATCTCGAGAAGGCCGCGCAGAACATCCACGAATTCATCGCCACGCTTGCACACGAGTTGCGCAATCCGCTGGCTCCTATCCGCGCCGCAGCGCAGACCCTGCAATGGTTGCCGGAGGGCGACCCGCGGCTGGCGCCCATGATAGACATGCTCGATCGTCAGAGCCGGCACATGACGCACATCATCGACGACCTCATCGACGTCACGCGCATCGGCCGCGGCATGCTCTCGGTCGAGCACACCTTCGTCGACATTGCCGACATCGTTCGTCAATCGCTGGAGGCTACGGCGACAGCCATCGAGGAGCGCGAGCACACGGTCGAAATCGATACCGCAGTGGAGCCCGTCTTCGTCAGCGGCGACCACCATCGCCTCAACCAGCTGGTCACCAACCTGCTGAGCAATGCGGCGCGCTACACCGCGCACGGTGGCCGCATTTCGATCAGCGGGCGCGCCGAAGGCGGCAACGCCATCATCGAGGTGCGCGACACGGGCAAAGGCATCGAGGCGGACATGATGGGGCGCATTTTCGACATGTTCGTGCAGGGACGCGGTTCGCTCGAGAGCGCCGAACGCGGCCTGGGCATCGGCCTGGCGCTGGCCCGCAAGATTGCCGAGTTGCACGGCGGGGCGCTGGAGGTGTTCAGCGACGGCAAGGGCAAGGGCTCCACCTTCACCTTGCGCCTGCCGCGAGCCGAATACGTGCAGGCCAGCGCCGTCAGTGCCTCACCGGAGGCGGCCGGGCGCCCCGTCCAGCCGCGGCGGCGGGTGTTGATCGTCGATGACAACGCGGATGCCGCAGAGTCCCTGCACCACTTGTTGCAGACGCTCGGCCATGAGACCTACGTCGCCAGCAGCGGTGCCGTGGCGCTGGAGATGGTGGCGCACTATCGCCCCGAGATTGTCTTGCTCGACATCGGCATGCCCGGCATGGATGGTTATGAAACGGCGCGCCGCCTGCGTCAGTTGAATGCGGGCACGCCCACGCAGCTGCGCATTGTCGCCATCTCCGGCTGGGGGCAGGAGCCCGATCGCGCCAAGTCGAGAGAAGCGGGGCTCGATCTGCACCTGCTCAAGCCGGTGGAGTTGCCGCAGCTGATTGCGGCGTTGGCAGAGCCCGATCGCGCTGAAGGTTGAGCGGGGCGGCTGCCATTCCCCGGGATAATCCTGTCATGACTCCATCCGCACGCCGTACCCCCGAGCAGGTCGCACAGGCTTTTCTCACGCCGCGTCGATTCACGCGCAATACCGCCGCCTTCCTGCCCGACGCACAGGTCTTCGTTGCCGAAGGTCCGGTCGGCAAGGTGGTCGGGCGCATGCAGGGTGAAGGCCCCTGCGTGGTGCTGCTGCATGGCTGGGAGTTTGCGGCGAGTGATCTTGCGGGCTTCGTGCCGCCGTTGCTGGCGGCCGGCTTCAGCGTGCTGGCGCTCGACCTGCCTGCGCATGGCGCCTCGGAAGGCGAGCGTGTCTCCATCCCGCTTGCGGCGCAAGCCCTGCTCGACGTGCAATGCGCGCTCGATGCCGGTGGCAGGCACGGCACCACGCATAATTTCCATGCTGCCATCGGCCACTCGCTCGGCGCGGCAGTCATCGTGCATGCAATGGCGTCGGGTTTGCGCGTCGACCGCGTGGTCCTGCTGGCGGCGCCCGCGCACGCAGTCGATTACGCACGCGATTACTGCGCGCGCGATGGCCTCGATGCGCACGAAACCGAGTTGATGCTCGACCTGATGCATGGCCGTTTCGGCGTGGATGTGCGGGCCATCTCGATGCCGGCGCAAGCGGCCAGCCTGACGCAGCCGGCCTTGTTCATCCACTCCGACGATGACCGTGTCGTGCCGCTGGCGGGTAGCCAGCAAGCCGCGCGCGCCTGGCGCGGCGCGCTGCATGTCACGGTTGAAGGTCTCGGCCATGCACGCCTGTTGCGCGACGCTGCCGTCATCGAGCACGTCGCGCGTTTCGTGGGAAAACCACCCGGCACTCAGGGCTAACCCGCGCTCCACCCCGTCGTGCGCCGTTCCGCTTTTCTGCAAGATTTTGCGTACGTGGCGTACGTCACAGGCATGTTGCGATTGCCACAAAGGGTGTCAAGTTCTGGGCTATAGACCCGTTAAGGAGCGAACAGGGCAGCGGGGGGTATCGTGCGTAGAGCGTTGGAGGAGAGCCTGATCGTAGCTATCGTCGGCTTCGGCCTCGGTGCGCTCGTTTTCCGGCTGACCGGGCAGGTCTGGATGGCTCTGCCCGTTTGCGCCATTGGCGCCACCTTGCCGCTTTGCTGGCTGCGTCGTCGCGATGATTCCAATCTGCGTGAGGCAGGTCGCCGCGCGGCCGCCGAACGTGACCAGCACGAGGCCACGCAGCAATTCATCCAGCGCCTGCTCGATGTCGTGCCGATGCCCATCTACGTCAAGGACGCTGACAGCCGCATCATCATCGTCAATCGCGCCCAGGCAGACCAATGGGGGCAACCGCGCGAAGCCGTGATCGGTACGCACTCCTTTGCGCAGGCGCCCGACGCGGCGCGCACGCGTGTGAGCCTCGCCGAAGACAAGCAGGTCCTCGACGGGGAGCGCATCTACAAGGAAGAGCACTCGGCCGACGGTCCCTTCGGCCAGGAGCAGTACCGCGTGATTTCCAAGGCGCGTTGTGAAGACTCCGATGGCAGCTACGTCATCGTCTGTGCCCGCTTCGATATCACCAAATGGCGTCAGGCCGAGCGCGAGATACACCAGGCGCTCGAACGGGAAGTGCTGCTGCGCCAGCGCAACCAGGAGTTCATCCAGCGCGTCATCGACGTCATTCCCGACCCCTTCTACATCAAGGACCGTAACGGCCGGCTGGTCATGGTCAACGAAGTCTTCGCCGCCGAGCGCGGGCGCACGCCCGAATCCATGCTCGGCATGCAGTCCACCGCCGTGGCGCTGTCGCCGGAGCTGAGCCTTGCCACTGCCAGCGAAGACGCGGCCGTGCTGCGTGGAGAGATCATCGACAAGGAGCAGCACTACATCGTGCCGCGTACCGGTGAAGAGCGCTTCCGCCTCGTCTCCAAGCGGCCATGCGTCGACATGGATGGCCAGCCCGTCATCGTCGTCGCGCATATCAACATCACACGCTGGAAGATCGCCGAGCGCAAGCTGGCACGCATGGCGCATGAGGATGAACTCACCGGCCTGCCCAACCGGCGTCGCTTCTTCGGCGAAGCCGAGCGCATGATCAGCGCGGCCACGCGACACAGCAAGCCGCTGTCGCTGATCATCTTCGATCTCGACTACTTCAAGCTCATCAACGACGAGCATGGCCACGTCATTGGTGACCAGGTCCTGCGTGAAGTCGCCAACCGTCTGCTGGAACAGCTTCGCAACGAAGACCTGCCGTGTCGCTGGGGCGGGGAAGAGTTCCTCATCCTCATGCCGATGACCGATCTGTCGATGGCCATGCCACTCGCCGAGCGCCTGCGCGAAGCCTTTGCCAGCGCGCCCATCGTCGTCAGCAATCTTTCGCTGGCGGTGACTGTCAGTGGCGGCGTCGCGCAGAAGCGCGACGACGAATCCCTCAACGAATGCCTGGCTCGCGCCGACAAGGCGCTCTACGCCGCCAAGAACGGCGGCCGCAACCAGTTCCTTTCCGCCTGAGCGGGCGCCGCATGTCTGCGCAGGGCGTGCTTCAGGTTGCGAGCCTCACAGGCCCATCGTCGGGACGCTCTCCGGTACGTCCAGCCTCGCCTCGGTGGCGGCGAGCACATCGGCCACGCTGACGCCGGGCGCCGTTTCCAGTAGCCGCGCGCGGCCATCCGCGAAAGCGATGACCGCCATGTCGGTCACCACCAGATCGACGCGCCGCGCCGAGGTCAGCGGCAGGCTGCATTCGCGCACGATCTTCGCCTTGCCCTTGGCGGTGTGCTGCATGGCCACGATGACGCGTTTCGCGCCTGTGACCAGATCCATCGCGCCACCCATGCCGGGCACCATCTTGCCGGGGATGGTCCAGTTGGCGAGGCGGCCGGTTTCATCCACCTGCAGGCCGCCGAGCACCGTCATGTCGAGATGGCCGCCGCGGATCAGCGCGAATGACATGGCGCTGTCGAAGGCGCAGGCGCCGGGCAAGGCGGACACCGGCTTGCCGCCTGCATCGGTGAGGAAGCGTTGCGCCATGCCGGGCTCGGGCACCGGGCCCGTGCCGATCAGGCCGTTTTCCGACTGGAAGTAGACGTGCATGCCGGCCGGCACATGGTTGGCCACCAGGGTCGGAATGCCGATGCCCAGATTGACGAGCATGCCGTCGCGCAGTTCATGGGCAATGCGGCGGGCGATGATTTCCTGTGCATCCATCTCGGTCACCTGACTCTTTCAACCGTTGGCAATGAGGTAGTCGACCAGCACGCCCGGCGTGATCACATGGTCGGGCGAAATCACGCCGGTCGGCACGATGTTCTCGGCTTCGACGATGACCGTGTCGGCAGCCAGCGCGATGACCGGATTGAAGTTGCGTGCAGTGAGTGCGTACTGCAGGTTGCCAAGGTAGTCGGCGAGGAAGGCGCCAACCAGCGCGAAGTCGGCACGAATCGGCAGCTCCAGCAGGAAGTCGCGGCCGCCCACCTCGATCTTGCGCTTGCCTTCTTCCACCACCGTGCCGACACCGGTGGGCGTCAGCACGCCGCCGAGGCCGCTACCCCCGGCGCGGATGCGCTCGATCAGGGTGCCCTGTGGCACCAGTTCGCATTCGATGTCGCCGGCCAGCAGTTGCTGCTGCGTCTCCGGGTTGAGGCCGATGTGGCTCACCACCAGCTTGTGCACGAGGCGCGCCGTGATCAGCTTGCCGATGCCGTGGCCGGGCGAAGCCGAGTCATTGGCGATCACCGTCAGGTCTTTCTTGCCCTGGCGCACGATCTCGTCGATCACGCGCTGCGGGCTGCCCACCGCCATGAAGCCACCGACCAGCAGCGAAGCGCCGTCCGGGATCATGCTCACGGCATTTTCGAGTGAGATCGTCTGCATCCTTGCTCCTGTCATGTGCGGCGCTATCCAGCCAAGTATAGATGCGCACTTGCCGTTCAAGACCGGCACGGTATTTCGGCCAGCCCATTCTGCCCGCGCAAGATGACAGTCGTGCCACGGGCGCTGGCCGATCCCCCGGGACGATCAATCTACCAATTCCTGTTTTGTATACAAAACATGAGGTTTTCTCGACGGGTCAGCTGCCCTGGTACGCGTCCATGCCCTGCTTCAACGCCTGTTCTGGCTGGGTTTGGTGCGTTTGTGGTGCGCCTGTTGTGTGCTTTTGGTGCGACATCTTGTACACATCCGGGCGCGCAGTGCCTGCCGCTGCCCCGCGAGCCGCGCCGGGCGGGCATTGCGCGGTTTTGCATACAAAGTGGCACATCGTTTGCATACATCGAATCAGTCCAACCTAATCTGTTGCAAGCGAACCATGCGCCGTCTGTTGATCATCAATCCGAACACCTCCACGTCCGTGACGCGGCTCCTGCAAACGCGCGTGCAGGCGCTGCTGGGCGACGAGGTTCGCGTGTGTACCGCGACGGCGCGCTTCGGTGCGCCTTACATCGCTTGCGAGGCAAGCTATGCCGTGGCCGCGCACGCCACGCTGGATGCCTGGGCCAGCTGGCTCGCCCAGGCTGCGGAAGAGGAGGCGCCCGACGCCGTCATGCTCGGTTGTTTTGGAGACCCCGGCCTCGAAGCCCTGCGTGAAGGCTCACCGGTTCCCGTCAGCAGTCTCGCCGAGGCGGCTTTCGAGGAAGCCACGCGTCACGGGCGCTTTGCCATCGTGACGGGCGGCGAACGCTGGAAGCCCATGCTGCAGCGACTCGCCAGCGGCCTTGGCTACACGCATCTGGCCGGCATCCAGACCGTGCAACCCAGCGGCGCCCAGCTCGCAGCCGACCCCGAATGGGCGCGCAGGTTGTTGCTGGATGCGTGCCGCAAGGCCGCGCGCGACTTCTCGGCCAGTGCCGTGATCCTCGGCGGGGCGGGGCTGGCCGGTGTCGCCGCTACCTTGCAGGACGAACTCGATTTTCCACTCATTGACAGCGTCGATGCAGGCGTCAGCCATATCGTGGGTCTCGCGCGCCGCCATGCTGAGCAGAGCGCCGGCCGCCCCTTGCGCAAACCCGGCTTCGATCTGCCCTGGTCCGGCGTCTCGCCGGAGCTCGCGCGGCTCGGTACGGGAGAGCAATCATGAACCCGGTTTTTCCGATAAATGCGTTCGTCATGCGCGCAAGTACAAGTCATGCAATCCGGCAGGCAAGCCTGCCTCCACTCACCCGTTCTGTCCCAACTCTCTGACAAGGTAGCTCATCATGAACACTCGTATCGCCCTCGCCGCAATCATCTCTGCTGTCTCTCTCGTCGCCACCAGTAGTGCCTATGCCCAGGCTGCGCTCGACACCATCACCAAGTCGAAGAAGGTGCGCATCGCCATCCCGACCGACTACCCGCCCTATGGCACGATCGGTACCGACCTGAAGCCGCAAGGCCTCGACATCGACTTCGCCAACTACATCGGCAGCAAGCTGGGTGCGACGGTCGAGCTGGTACCCGTGACGGCTGCCAACCGCATTGCCTACCTGCAGAGCGGCAAGGCTGACGTGGTCGTGTCCACGCTGGGCAAGACGCCTGAGCGTGAAAAGGTGATCGACTACACCTATTCCTACTCGCCGTTCTTCATCGCCATCTTCGCCAAGAAAGACGTGACCATCAAAAGCTTCGCCGACCTCGCCGGCAAGACCGTTGCGACCACGCGTGGTGCAACCGCCGACGCCGAGCTGAGCAAGGTGATGCCGGCCAATACCGAAGTGAAGCGTTTTGAAGATCACGTCGGCGCGTCGTCCGCCTTCCTCTCCGGCCAGACGCAGGTCATTGCCACCAGTGCGCCGGAAATGGCGACCGTCATCCAGCGTAATCCGCAGGCCAACATCGAGATGAAGCTCGTGCTCAAGAACAGCCCGAACTACATCGGCGTCAACAAGGGCGAAGAGAAGCTGCGCGCGCGCATCAACGAGATCATTGCCGAAGCCAAGACCAACGGCGAGATCGATCGTCTGGCGAAGAAGTGGCTCGGCCGCGAAGCGGGTGAGTTGCCGCTCTGAGCGTCTGCGTGCGATCTCTTGAAATCAGCTCAAACGGGCCACTCAGGAGAAGCGCGTCATCCCGGCCTTCGCCGGGATGACGGCGTGTTTCAAAGATCGTGGCTACCCGACAACATGCACCGGGCAGGCTTCGACGATGCCCCGTAACCCCCGCAAGGGCTGATAATTGCGCATGCCCAGAATCCGCAAGACTGACAACACGCCTGAAGAGACAACGCCGGTGATGGCCGCCGACCGCGTCTACGAGGCCATCTATGCCGCCGTGCTGGACCATCGCCTCGCGCCTGGCTCGCGTCTGCGCGAGGAAGAGCTGGCCAGCACTTTCGCCGTGTCGCGCACCTTGGTCCGCCAGGCCCTGCACCGTCTCGCGCAGGATGGCGTCATCGTCCTGCGCCCCAATCGCGGTGCGCAGGTGCCCGAGCCCACGCGCCGCGATGGCGAGCACGTCTTCGATGCACGCCGCGTGATCGAATGCGAAGTCGTGCGTCGCATCGCCGGCAAGCTCAGCGCCGAGCAGATGAGCGAGCTGCGCGGCCTCGTCGCAGCGGAAGACCGTGCCGTGCATTCGGGCAACCGGCAGGAGGCGATCCGCCTCTCCGGCGAATTTCACCTGCGTCTGGCACAGATGAGTGGCAACCCGATCTTCGTGCGCGTGCTCGACGAACTCCTGCCCACCACCTCATTGCTCATGGCGCTCTACAAGGCGCCGGGCGAGGCCATGTGCGTGGCCCATAGCCACGGCCTGTTGCTGCAGACGCTCGAAGAAGGTCCCGGCGCAGCGGCTGCCACCGAGATGCGCCGTCACCTCAACGAGATCGAACAGTCGCTCTCCCAGCCCGTGACCAAGGCAGCGCTGTCGCTCGACGAAATCTTCAAGGGTCCGAGCAAGAGCGCGGTCTGACGCGATGCTCTCGTGGTCTTGAGTGAGGTGCCACGCGGCTGCCATCACTCGAGCTGCGCATTCTCCACACCATGACTGGCTCCTCACCCGAAGGGGCATGGCTCCACGTACGCACTGCACTGGCCCACTCGGGCGATGTTGCATAAGCTGCGCATCGGCACAGTGCTGTCATGCAGGCGCTGGCGGCAAGACGCTCCGCGCTATGGGCAACGGCGATGCGGAGAGAGTCATGAAAGCAGGGTGGGCAGGTGTAGCAGGTGTATTGGGCGTGCTGGTGTTGTGCGCCTGTAGCGGCGGTAGCGGGGCGGGCAGCGCCACGGCCGGGACGGCGGTGGCGAGCAATGCGGCGGGGTCGTCTTCAAGTGCGGCGTCGTCCGTGAGTGCCAGTCTCACGCCGCAGGCGACTGCGGTGGGCAAGCTCATCGGCAGCCCGGTCACGGCGAGCATCGGCGCGAGCGGCGGTACGCTGGCTTCCAGCGATGGCGCGATCAGCCTCAGCGTGCCAGCCGGTGCTTTCGACCGCACGGTGAGTCTGAGCATCCGCGAGATCACCAATGAAGCACATGGTGCAGCGGGCCGCGCCTGGCGCATCACGCCGGAAGGGCTGCACAGTGCTGTGCCGATGACGCTCACTTTCAGATACAGCGACGACGACCTGCGCGACACCAGCGCTGGCGCGCTGAGCATCGCGTATCAGGACGATCAGCAGGTGTGGCACGTCTACAACACGCCCCAACGCAATGCCGTGACGAAGACGCTCAGCGTCAGCACCACACACTTCAGCGACTGGTCCGTCATCACCGGCGCCCGCCTGCTGCCGATGACCGGCATGCTCAAGGTTGGCGAGTCCTTGAACCTGCGCGTCAGGTATTGCCACTACAGCTTTGGCGAGGACGGCAGCATGTCGCGGGTCGTCGATTGCGACCAGAACGCGAGCGTCAATCAGAGCCTGCACAACTGGTCCGCCACTGCAGGCAGCGTGACACCGGCCAGCGATCGCACGCAGGGCTCGGCCGTCTACACCGCGCCGGCGAGCAAGCCTGCACGCAATCCGGTCGCGGTCTCCGTCGCGTACACCCCGCCCCTCTCCAGCGCGCAGGAAATCCTCGTCAGCAATATCGAGATCTCCGACAGCACTGTCGAAGACACGGCCTGCGCCTGGATGCGCACCGCTGCGCGGCTCGACGCCGAGGCCTACTTCACCGAGTACGGCTTCAACGGCTCGACGCCTGATGAGACCGTCAAGGTGCGCCAGTCCGGTCACCTGCATGGCACCCTCGTGTCGCGCCAGCAACTGCCTGGCTGGGGAATGTGGACCACCGACAGCGTGACGGGTGACGCCGTGCTCGACGACTCGCTCTACACCCCCGGCAACGGCTACACGCTCACTGCCAAAGGCAACGTGCTCTATCCCGGTCCGGACGCGGTGAACGAGCACCTCAGCAGCATTGCGCTCTACCTCGACTACACCAGCTGCAGGTACACCCTCGGCTACAACGTGAATGTCATGGCGACCTTCCACTCCGACGGCTACGGGCCAGACGAAACCCGCCCCGCAAACGTCGGCCAGCTACGCTTCACCCAGGTGCCAATGTCGAGCGCACAGGGCGCTGCGCAACGCATCAAGGCTGCCATCGATGTACAGGCGCGCAGTGACGACTCGACCAGCGACGCCTACCTGCCGGGCGGCTTGCTCGACAGCAGCATGAAAGCGGCGCATGCCGACAGGATGGGCTGGACCACGGGCGTGTGGACCGTCAGGAAAGCGCAGTGACGCAACAAATGCGCCGGCAACGTTCCGAGCCCGTGCCTAAATATCGAGGTCCACCCAAACGGCCGCATGATCGGATGCCGCTTCTACCGGCTTTGTGACCTCGGCAAATACGTCCCACCGCTTTGGTCTGACGCCAGGCCACAGCCCTTTCCGGAGTACGCCGCCGGCTGTCACCTTCTCGAACAGTTCGGGAGAGAGCAGCAGATAGTCGATCTTGTTCGCTGCGGTACAGGAGCCAAACGTGCCGGGAAATCCACCATCGTCAAAAGATGGGTGTTCAAACGCGTCGCGTAAATCCGTGCCCTTGAGGAGCGGATCCAGGGCCTGGCTGTCGGGGGTGTCGTTAAAGTCACCGACAATCGCGATATGTTTCTCGCCCTGACCGCGAAGCTCTTCGTAAATTGCTTTCACGCGCTCGGCTTGCAGACGACGGCGAGCGCTTGACGCTGCCGGTGTTCCGAACCCCTTGCTCTTGAGATGGTTTACCAACAAGAGGAAGCGCTCCCGGGAGGGCAGCAGGAGCTCAAACTCGGGACAGTCACGCGAAAAAATCAGCTGCCCATTCGTGCCGCGATCATCAACGTGGCTTCGCATCTGCCCGATAGACACGCTCTCGCGAGTCATCAGACCGACGTCAATACCGCGCGAATCGTTGCCATCTATCAACATGACATGCGCAAATGGAATGCCCCCCAGGCCGCCGACGATACCCGTGTTGAATGCTGACAAGGCGGGACGGCTCTCCGCTTCGACCACGGCGAGTACGTCAGCCTGCAGATCCATCATGACGCGGGCGGTATTGCGCATGGCCTCTTCGTCTACCGGGGCCTGTATCAGATCCAGTGAGCCGACCCAGTCCGTGCGGCCGCTGGCAACGATCTGTAGCCCGCCAGTCCTCGGCCGTTTGACCAAGCCTCCCCTGTTCTGCCGAAGAATGACAAACGGGCCTTCGTCAGATTTCTCCAACCCGAGCTCAATCATGAGATTAATCATGCGCTGCTTAAGGGTGTCGCTATAGTCATCTTCAGCAAGAAGCTCATTCAGCTTTGCAAATTTCTCCAGAACCGGTTTTCCTTCCGACCGCGATTCCAGATTCATCGCCTTTGCGCGATTGAAGAGATTCTCGACATTAAAACTGGCAAGACGCATGGTGATCTCCTTGGTTGATCGACCCAGTATTCCGCGCGTTTGTGTCAATAAAATGACGAATGGATCAGCGAATGCTCCGAATCAGACCGCCTTGAAGCGATACGGACTGCAGGTCAGAACGCGGTAGCGGGAGATCGATCCCTTCTTGCTCACTTCACCTGCCCGGCAACCATCGATGCTGGGGTGAGATAGCGCAATGAAACAACAAACGCCGCACCCACCAACACAGCCGCCACCGCAAAGGTCACCCGCATCCCCATCGCAACCGCATCGGCACTCGCGATCGTGATGTCATCCGCATTCGAAGCGAAGGAAAACACCGCACCCATCAGCGAGGCGCCGGTGATGAGTCCCAGATTGCGCGAGAGGTTGAGCAGGCCGGAGGTGGCGCCGCGCTGCTTGGGTGCGACGTCCTTCATCACCGCCGTATTGTTGGCAGCCTGGAAGAGGGCGTAGTGGAAGGCCACGACGATCAGTGGCAGCACATAGGCAGGGACGCCCCAACGCGTCGGCAACACCGCAAGCAGCACGCAGCCTGCGCTCACTCCGGCTAGCCCGAGCAGACCCATGCGTTGTGCGCCAAGGCGGTCGACGAGGCGGCCGCAAGGTACGCCGCAGAGGGCCACGGTGGCGGGCGCGCAGGACATCACAATCCCCAGCGTTGCAGCATCCAGCCCCAACCCGCGTGACAGGTAGAACGGCCCAACGACCAGCGTGGTGATGATCACCGTCATCACCAGCATGCTCGCGATGAGACCCTTGCGCAGCACCGCATTGCGGAACATCTCCAGCTGGATCAGCGGCGCGGTTACGCGACGCTCGACGCTCACGAACGACATCACCCCCACAACGGCTGCCAGTACCAGCGCCACGTTCAGCAGGCCGAAGTGACCGCGCCCGAGTGTCATGGCCAATGCATACGCGCCGAGCGTCAGCACGAGCAGCAGGGTGCCGGCGAAATCGAAGCGCGTGTGCGCTGCCGCCGACCGGGCTGGGTCGCGTGGCAGGTAGCGCCATGCGAGGCCACCTGCCAGCACGGCGAACGGCACGTTCACGAAGAACAGCGCACGCCAGTCCGCGATCGAGATCAACATGCCGCCGAGCGACGGGCCCAGTGCGGTGCCGATGGCCGACATCGTCGCCAGCAAGCCCATTGCGCTACCGGTCTTCTCCTTCGGCACCGTGTCGGCGACGAAGGCCAGCGTCAGCGCCATCATGGCCGCCGCGCCCAGCCCCTGTGCCACGCGTGCAGCGATCAGCATGCCCAGCGAGCCTGCCAGGCCGCACAGGGCAGAGGCCAGCGTGAACGATGCCAAGCCCACCAGCAGCACGCGACGCCGGCCAAGCATGTCGCCGAGCCGGCCCACGCCGACGATCAGCGTGGTGATTGCCAGCAGGTACGCCAGCACGACCCACTGCACCGCCTGGAAAGACGCACCGAACGCATGTGCCAGCGTTGGCAGCCCCACGTTGGCGATGCTCGTGCCGAGCGAGGCAAGCAGCGTCGCGGCACAGAGGCTGGCGAGCGGCCAGCGCGAGTTCCTTACGTTACTGCCGGCTGTGATGTCGTCGACCGCCAATGCGTTGCCTGCTTTCATTCCCATGCCTCCGAATCCGTCATTCCCGCGAAAGCGGGAATCCAGTGACGTTATGCAGCCACCAGACATCCACCGTCGCTGGATCCCCGCGTTCGCGGAGACGACGGCCTGTCTGGTGCTGTGGTCTATGCAGACTAGGCTCTCTTCGAAGCATGCGGAAGACGCCTCATATGCAATGAATCATTGCGTTTGACGCCATGTGTCGTGCGTGCCATGGTTAGGATCATGACAAGCCCCGACTTCAACCTCCTCCACACCCTCGACGTGCTGTTGCAGGAAGGCAGCGTGGCGCGCGCCGCGCATCGCCTGCACCTGTCCAGCTCGGCGATGAGTCGCGCCCTCGCGCGCCTGCGCGAGACCACCGGCGACCCCCTGCTGGTGCGCGCCGGGCGCAGCCTCGTCGCCACGCCGCGTGCGCTCGAACTGCGTGCCCAGGTCAGCCAGCTGGTGCAGGACGCGCATGCCGTGCTGCGCCCCGCTGACCAGCTCGACCTCACGCAACTCGTGCGCACTTTCACGCTGCGCACGCGCGCAGGCTTTGCCGAGAACTTCGGCCCGGGCCTCATCGCACGCATGCGCGGCGAAGCACCGCATGTGCGCTTGCGCTTCCTGCCCAAGCTGGACAAATCCAGCGATGCCTTGCGCGAAGGCAGTGTCGACCTCGAGACCGGCATCGTGAATGCGACGACCAGCCCCGAGCTGCGCGCGCAGGCCCTGTTCCGCGATCGCTTCGTCGGCGTCGTGCGGGCCGATCATGCATTTGCGGGCAAGCGCGTCACGGCTGCGCGCTATGCAGCGGGCGAGCATGTGCTGCTGTCCTGGCGCGGTCTCGACAAGGGCCCGGTCGACGACGCACTCGCCACGCTAGGGCTGGAGCGCAATGTCATCACCCTGGTCGGCGAGTTCTCCACCGCGCTGGCGCTCGCACGCGCCACCGACCTCATCGCCAGCGTGCCCGAGCGCCATACAGAAAGCCTGCGCGCCGGCATGCACAGCTTCAAGCTGCCATTCGAGGTGCCGGAGATCAGCGTCTCCATGCTCTGGCACCCACGCATGGACGGCGACCTCGCGCATCGCTGGCTGCGCAGCTGCGTGCGCGAGGTATGCGCGAAGTAGGGTGGGGTTCGAAGCGCAGCGCAACCCACCCTGCGCACCAACGACGGCGGGCGTCGCTGCGCTCCGAACCCACCCTGCGCTCCGAACCCACCCTGCGCGCTTGCTTCAACCCGGGCCTTGCGCAGCCAGCAGGCTCTCACCGCGTTCTCTTGGTGGGTATGCCGGATCATGGATGGACGCCGGGCACGCGTCGGAGAATCTTACGATTACGCACCGGCTCCGCCTTGCTCATTCCGGTGCGGCACACCGAGCATGGCTTCCTGATTGGCGTGGTGCGATCCGTGCTTACGTTCCGGAATCTGCAATGCTTTCCGGGGTAAGAACATGCTCAAGAAACTTCTCTCCACACTGGCCGCCCTCCTGGCCCTTGGCGCCGGCTCGGCCAATGCGATCGTGCTGACGCTGGATGACGCCAATCTCACCGTGATTCGCCCCTTGAGTGGCAGCGCCTCCGCCAGCTTTTCCGGCAGCTACACACTGACGCCCGGTTTCGAATTCATCAGTTTGGGCATCGATATCCCGTACACGGCGGGTGGCGAGGGGCTGGATGACTCCTCGCCATCCACAACGTTCACGCCGGGAGCCTTTGTGTTCACATTCACGATTTTGCCCACCGACACGCTCGGTCTCTACGACACTTACTTGCGAGGCGGGTTGTCGATGATTTCGGCCGGGGAGTGTGCCGTGGGGGGCGGCATCTGCAACAACTCCAGCAGCATTCCTTTCTCGATCACCATCGTCGAAGGCGGCGAGGGGGATGGCAACAGGATTCCCGAGCCCGGCAGCCTGGCGCTGGCGTTCCTGGGCCTCGGCGGCCTGCTGATCGCGCGCCGCCGCAGGCTGCAATAAGCCGGACGGCATAACGGATCAACGGGAGCTCAGGCTCCCGTTTTTCATGGGCACCATGCGTTCCCCGCTTGCTACGCCCTGTTTGCCCGGAGAGTGGTGGCCACGAGCTGACGGTGGAACCCCGGCGACTGCCGCCCGACGAATACCTGTACGATGCGCGCGCCAAACGCCAGCATCGCCATGGCACATCCCACAGAAAGAACGCCATGCTCCCCGCCGACCTCATCGCCGCACTCCGCACACGCTACGCCGAGCCGCACCGTCACTACCACACGCAAGGACACATCGACGCCCTGCTGAAGGAGCTGCGCGTGACACTTGTGCCTGTGCATGACCGCGATGTGGTCGAGGCCGCCATCTGGTTCCACGACGCCATCTACGACACGCGCCGGCAGGACAACGAGGCGCGCTCCGCCGAACTGGCGGGCACGCAGCTGCGCGAAGCCGGCTGGGCTGCGGAGCAGGTCGCGAGTGTTGAGCGGCTCATCCTGGCCACTGCGGACCACACGGCTGTCGCACGTGTGCTCGATGAGGAACCCGACGCCGCGCTGTTCCTCGATCTCGACCTCTCCATCCTCGGCGCGCGCCCTTCGGTCTATGACGCGTATGCCGAAGGCGTGAGAAAGGAATTCGACTGGGTCAGCGACGCCGACTACCGCGCAGGCCGTCTGCGCGTGCTCGAACGCTTCCTGGCGCAATCACGCCTGTTCCGCACCGACTACTACCTGGAGCGGGACATCATCGCTTGCGACAATATGCAGCGCGAGCAGATCGCATTGCTACGCGGCTAGGGGGCTGTTGCTTCTCTGGTGCCAGGCCTTGCGCTTGCGCCCTGGCAGCGCCGCGGTCAGTTCGAGCGCGCTGCCGCGTCTGCTGCCAACTGCGGCGGCGCCAGCAGCGGCGGAATCCTCGCTGCCAGCTCATCGATCAGCACCCGCAACCTGAACGGCATCGCACGCGCTTTCGGCCATAGCGCGTGCAGGGGGAAGCCGTAGGGCATCGCCTCATCGAACACGCGCACCAGTTCTCCACGCGCGAGCGCTGACGCGGCGAGCCATTCCGGCAGGCGTGCGATGCCGAGACCGGCGATGGCGGCCTGCATGTTCAGCTCGATGTTGTTGCTGGAGAATGTCTCAGGCATATCGACGTCGCGTACCTGTCTGTTCGCGTCGTGGAAGCGCCAGCCATGTGTGCCGCCATCACCGGCATAGCTGATGAAGCGGTGTGCGGCCATCTGCGCGCACAGCATGTCGATGCTCTCAGGGCGGCCGTGCTGGTCGAGGTAGGCGGGTGAGGCGAATGCGCCGATCCATTGGTGGCCGAGCGGGCGAGCGGCGAGCACCGTACTGTCGGCCAGCGTGCCGGAGCGCACCGCGAGATCCCAGCCTTCCTCGATCAGGTCGACACGCCGGTCGGTGGCCGATATCTCGAATGTCAGTTGCGGGTGCAGCCCGCCCAGTTCCAACAAGAGCGGCGCGATCAGCACATTGCCGACCAGGGTCGGCAATGTAAGGCGCAAGCGCCCTGCTGGCGTCTGTCGCCCGGCATCGATGGTGGCGTCGGCCGCGTCCAGCTCGTCCAGCGCACGGCGGCAGCGCTCGTAGTAGGCCTGGCCGTCTTCCGTGAGGCGCTGCGTGCGTGTCGTGCGGTGGAAGAGGCGCGTACCGAGCCGTGTTTCCAGCCGCGCCACGCTCTTCGCCACCGCCGAGCGTGTCAGCCGCAAACGCTCCGCCGCCAGCGCGAAATTGCCCGCCTCCACGGCGGTCACGAAAGCCTCGATGCCGTTCAGTCGTTCGCTCATGGCTGTATTGGTTCCTGGTGGGATGCAGTGATGGGACTCAATTGATCCACTGGAGAGTGCCTGGCGTCAATAGACTCGAATCACCCTCCACCACATCGAAGGAACACGCCATGAACAGCACCGCCCGCATCTGGCAACTGCCACGCTTCGGCCGTAGCAACCTGCAACTCGTCGAGCGCCCGATCCCCACACCCGGCGCGCGCGAAGTCCTCGTGCGCGTCGAAGCCGTCGCCCTCAACTACCGCGACCACCTGCTGGTAGAGAACCACTACGGCTGGACCCCACCGCTGCCCTACACCCCCGCATCCGATCTCGCCGGCACGGTGATCGCCACCGGCGAAGGCGTCACACGCTGGCGTGGTGATGAGAAAGTCATCAGCACCTTCTTCGCCGGCTGGCTCGACGGCCGCATGCCCGCTACCGCCAACCCGCTCGGCGGCCCCGGCCCCGGCGTACTCGCCAGCCACGTCGTGTTGCATGAGGACTGGCTCGCCGCCGCGCCGGCCGGCTACACCGCCGCGCAAGCCGCCACGCTGCCCTGCGCCGGCCTCACAGCCTGGACCGCGCTTGTCGAGGAAGGCGCGCTGCACGCCGGCCAGACCGTGCTCATTCACGGCACAGGCGGCGTCGCCCTCTTCGGCTTGCAGCTCGCCCGCCTGCACGGCGCGAAGGTCATCGTCATATCGGGTTCAGCAGACAAGCGCGACAAGACACTGGCGCTCGGCGCTGCGCATGTCATCGCACGTGATGGTGACTGGCAGGCCGAGGTGCTGCGCCTCACCGACGGGCAAGGCGTCGACCACGTGCTCGAAACCGTCGGCGGCGCCAACCTCGGCCGCTCGCTCAAGACGCTCGCGCAGGGCGGCCGCATCGCCGTCATCGGTGTGCTCGAAGGCATCGAACTCACGGCAGCCTTCCCCGACTTAGTCCGCACCCACGGCCACATCCAGGGCATTGGCGTCGGCAGCCGCGCGCAACTCGAAACCTTCACGCGCGCCGCGCAAGCCAACAAGCTGCAACCCGTGATCGCCGGCGAATACGCATTCGAAGACGCACCCGCCGCGCTCGAGCACCTCGCGCGCGGGCCGTTCGGCAAAGTGGTGGTGAGGGTGTAGGGAGGAACGCCTCTGGCGGTTCCGCCAGCCGCCGGGAGGCGGCTTTGTTTCGTTTCTGTACGCCGGGAATGCGCAACAAGAATCGAGACTCCAGCGGCACAACAGACCCCGGAGTCGCTGCGCTCGTCCGGGCTACATCCATGGGCAATACGACGAATGGGTGACGCGTAGCCCGGACGAGGCAAAGCCGACTCCGGGGCTCTGCTGATACGAGCCGACGCCCGCGCCTTCCCCCATGGCGCGGCGTAGGGTGGGTTCGAAGCGCAGCGCAACCCACCGCGCATACTATTTGCTGTCCAGCTCAAATCCTTACACCGACCTTGGTGAGTTGACATGTTTAACTCACACAGAATGACGTTTGAGTTGCTTCTCACGGACGTGTACCCTCTACAGATTGATAGTGAAGTCAATTCACATCTCTTGTCGGGGGAAGAATGTCAATCCGAAATGAAAAACTGAATATTGGACAAGTTGTGTCTGTTGACGGCGCGGCAATTACGCTTGAAGCGACACAACTCAGAGTGTCTCTTGAGGGAGGGGAAGAGGTTCACATAACCGTAGGGTCATTTGTGAATTGCGGTGGAGGGCATGGCGATGTCTTGTGTGTTGTGACGCGGGCATGGCAAGAGTTAGTGGAGCGCATTGATCCGCAAAGCAAGGGGCACCGAGTTCTTACCGACGTTAAAAAGGTAGAGCTAGTTGTTGTCGGCACAATAACTCAAGGTTTTCGTCGTGGAGTGGATCATCTTCCCCCAGTAGGATCAGCCGCGTACTTCATCACTGGGGAAGCATTTGACGCGCTCTTGGATTCTGCTCTTAACGAGGAGTCAAAAAATCGGTTGTTTCCGCTAGGAACAAGAGTCGGTACGGGCAAAGGGGTCGCGCGATTTGACTTGAACAAGTTCTTTGGACGCCATGCAGCTGTCTTGGGAACAACTGGATCGGGGAAAAGCTATACCGTTGCTTCTCTCGCTCAGGCGATCCTCAAAAGCTATGCGCGGCCGCGGCTCGTAATATTCGATATTCACAACGAGTATGGCCCGGCATTTCAAGGAGAGTTTTCCGATCGATCATCCTGCATCGGATGGTCGGATTTTCATCTTCCGTTCTGGTTGCTTACGTTCGACGAGTTTGTTGATGTTTTTACTGGTGGGGTATTGGGAAGTAATCAGAAAGTGTTCCTGTCAACCCACTTGCTGGCCCTTCGACAAGAGTTTCTAGGCGTAAGCACGAAGCTGGAGGCTGAGAAGATTAGCGTCGATACCCCCATCTGCTTCGAATGGGACGAGCTGATCTCCAGATTGGAAGCACAGTTGGAGGGAATCACTGCGAAGGCTGAAAGAGAGCCGTTACTAAAAGTTGTCGAAAAGATGAAGTCGCGCAGACGCGACCCTCGTTTTTCTTTTCTCTTTGAAGCAGGCAATTCACGTCAATCCATGACGATCTTTTTCGAGAAAGTATTTGGGCTTGGCGAGTCAGACGTGCATGCGACTGTCCTAGACCTTTCTGGACTGCCGGCCGAAGTTCGAGCGACGGCTATTGGAATCTTATGCCGATTGTTCTTTGACTACAGATACTGGGATAGCAGTGCAGAGAACCTACCCGTCGCACTAGTTCTTGAGGAAGCTCATGCATATATACCTGCTGAGTCCGACGCAAAGTATGCCATTGCGGTTGAAGCAATTGAGCGTATTGCCAAGGAGGGCCGGAAGTACGGTCTTAGTCTAGTCGTGGTTTCTCAGCGACCTGCCAATGTCTCACCAACGATTCTTTCTCAATGCGGAACATTTGTAGCTCTAAGACTGACCTCGGATATTGATCAAGCCCGCGTCTTGCGATTGCTACCCGATACGTTGGGCAATCAGGCTGGGCTGCTAAGTTCTCTTAGGGATGGGGAAGCAGTGGTATCCGGTGACGGTGTGACGCTGCCAGGACGTGTCTTGTTCGATATGCCCTCCCCCAAACCGGGAAGCTCCGATGTGAGCTTCCACAAGGCGTGGACCGATGGGCCTCCAGCAGAATATACGATTGCCGGAGTGGTCGAGCGTTGGCTGGATCAGAGCCGGAAATAAGCCATGTTAATTACAGGAATTCGGCTTTCAGGTTGGCGCTCGTACTCACCTGAGCATGAAGCGCATATTGGCGAACTTGGTCGCGTTAACCTCGTGATCGGCGCTAACAACGTCGGAAAATCTAACCTTGGACGGTTCTTGGTTCGTCTGCGGGAAATACTCCAAGACTATGAGAAGGCAGATCCTTGGAGCTCCTCAAGTAGCAACAGCAACGCACTTCGTGCGGATGGTGGGTGGTTCCACCCGCTGCATATCTCTTTCTTCCCTCAGGAGGTTGACCATTGGCTGCGTAAGGCGGGAGAAATCAAAGCAGAAATACTGCTTGATGTAGCCGCCCTAGGTTGTCCCTCACCTTTGCCAAGCTCCTTGTTCAACGGCAAATCCATTCGAGTGTCTATCACTATGACGAGTGGGGGGGATACAGGTGTTTTATCTGTAACCCCGATGACTGACACAGGGCTACCCATCATGATTCGAACGGGCAGCACCTACAAACTCATGTTGCCAAATGGAGCCTACTCTGAGCAGGTTACCTTCATTCACCCCCATCGCGGGTTGGGACTTGCAGTGTGCCGTTGTCTTGCTCTGTCAATTATCGAGATTCGCCCACTCAGGGATCCCGGCAGAAAGTCCGCTGCGCCGATTCGAGGTACTACTGACGGTGGAGACATCATCAGTGCATTGCAGGATAAGCAGAACGACCGAAACAATCAGCTGTTCTGGACGAGATGCAAAGCTGATTTGGAGACGTGGTTTACTTTGCTGCTAGGTGAGGATTATCTACGTATAGAAATAAACACGGAAAATTTCTGGCTTGAAGTAAAGCGCGGCCGCGATGTTTTACGTTGCCCCCTCGCTGATCTTGGGGCCGGAGTCTCCGAAATCCTCATCGTACTGGCATATCTACGCTTGTATTCAGACAGACGGTTTTTCGTCGTGATTGATGAACCAGAGTCGCACCTTCATCCTGGGGCAGTAGTGGAGCTTGCGAAAATCATTACCGAACATTTGCCAAATCATCAGTTGCTTGTCACGACACACTCCACGGCTTTGATCGATGCCGTAGCTTCTGACTGGCGCACCTTTCGAGCAACCAGAGCGGCGCACCACGGTACGGCGCTTGAGCCGATTGAAACCACGAGTTCCAAATTGGCGCTTCTTGCTGATCTGGGTATTCGACCATCTCAATTGTTTCTGGCCCGAGTGGTCCTTTGGGTGGAGGGGCCGTCGGACATCCACTATTGGACGGCACTAATCAGGCAAGTTGACGATGCGCTGGTAGCTGGGCGTGATTTCGCTTTTGTAACCTACGGCGGAGCCTCTTCGTCTCACATGGATTTTGGCGATGACGAGATAGACGGTGAGGAAAGGCTGGTCCAAGTGTTAAAGGTTGCTCATCGTGCAATTGTCATATGTGATCGCGACAGAAATGCAGACGAGGATGAGCGCACCCTCGTTGACCGACTTGTCATGGCAGCAAAATCCTTGCCCCAGCACGCCCTCGTTCAGACATCTTGCGGACGCGAAATTGAGAATGATGTGAAGCCAGAAGTTTTCTTGAATGTCTTAGAAGAGCTACGGCCGAAATATTTTCTTAAGCCGAAGAAAATAGATATCGAATATGAACCATACGCGATAGGAAAAGACGATGCTTTTGATCTTGTTGTGGCAAATGCGGCGCGTTTGTCGGATGGAACTCCTCTTTCACAAGAGCAACGGGGGCGGGTAGAAACTCTAATGAATCAGCGAAAAAACAGAATTGCAGAGAGGGTCAAAGAACTTGGACTGAATGAGCAGGTATTTGAGGGGGAGTCGGTTCGCAAAGCAAGAGAGATTGTTCAATGGTTGCGCTCTGATCCGGGCTGAACTGACATTTTGGTGATGTGAGGTTGGACGACCTCTGCCACATACCGCGCAAACCTGAAATCCCGAATCCCCACAATCCTCTCGGCATCATCGCACTCCACAAATACCACGTACCTCAGCGCGTCCGCGCCTTCGTCTGCGGTGGTGTCCATCCATAGAGCCGGCCCGCCTTCGACTTCGATCACGCTGAGGCGCAGGCCCTATGTCTTCTTCGCTTAGTTGGTGAAGTACTCGCCTTCGAGCATGTCGAAGGTTTTGCGGCGGGCGACGAGGTCGAGGCGCACGCGGCATTCGAACATCTCGTGCGCGGCCCGTTCGGGAAAGTGGTGTTGAAGGTTGGAGGTGGGTCAGAGGCCCGGTGCGAAGTCACTTGCAAGGTGATAGACCCGCACGCCGTTCGCGCTGAGCTTGTCGAAGGGCTCGACACGAACGGCGTACGGGAAGCACCGACCACCGATCGTCATGTCCGCCCTTCGCCAGGCTCAGGATGAACCGGCTACGCCTGGCGGGAATCCAGTGGCGTTGTTTGTGAGCAGGCGTGGCGCTGCAAGGATGGCCGTTTCACGAAGGTGTCTGCATTCGGGCTACTGCTTGCGGCGCCGCCACCAGAACCACGCAATAGCCAGCAGTAGTCCCACTGCCGCGCCGCCTGCCCCGGTATAAATGGAGAGTTGCCGAAGCTCGTCCGTCAGGGCGTTGTTGAAGCTGTTCGTGGACAGATGAAGAGCCACGATTTTCCATTCGCCTCCGGTTTTATTCAAAGTGGCAGTCCACCGGGAGTCGAACTTGAATACCGAGCGCTTGTGTGGGGTGAATTCGTCTTCCATGGTGCCGCTGGCCACTGCCACGTCGCCGTAAAACGTTGCCGGCCCGCTGATTTTCGGATGGGTCGCGTATTTGCTCAGGACGGCACCCGGGGCGTCTCCGACCATGCGTGCAAAATAGTCCTTGACGCCTTGAGGGCCCCGTGAGGTTTCGGCATTGAGCCAGGTGATCACGGCTTTGTCGTCAAAGTGCCTGGCCATCAGATCGATATTGCTGTCATTGATGCCTTTCTCGACGTCATGCAGGATGCCTATGAGCGCCTGCCGGTCGGCAGCATGGTCGTCCTGGGCAATTGCCGAGGCGTTCCACAGGCAAAGCATGGACAGTAGTATGAGGATGGCATGACGCATGGAGGCTCCTTGGTGGAAGGCAGGGTGGGGATAGGGGGGGTCAGGGGACCCACCAGTAGCGAACGATATGAAAGAAAACGGGGGCGGAGAAGCTGATGGAGTCGACCCGGTCCAGCATGCCGCCATGCCCGCCGATCATCTTCCCCCAATCCTTGACGCCCTTGTCCCGCTTGATGGCCGAGAGGACCAGGCCGCCGTAGAACCCCATGATGTTGATGGTCAAAGCCACCAGAGCGGCCTGCCAGAATGTGAACGGGGTGATCCACCATACGGCCGTGCCCAGCGCGGTGGAGGTCAGCACGCCGCCCACCAGCCCTTCGACGGTTTTCGACGGTGAGATGTGGGGCGCGATCTTGCGCTTGCCGAACAGCCGGCCCCAGATGTACTGGAAAACATCGCTGGACTGGACGGTGAGCACCAGGAAAGCAACCAGCAGTGCGTTGCGACCGGAATAGCCGGGGATGTCCAGCGTCATCAGCGCCGGGACATAGGAAATGCAATACACGCAAATCATCAGCCCCCACTGCATCCTGGCGGCCCGGTCCAGATAGCGGGTGACGTCGGCGCTGGTAACGGCGGCGATGGGGAGTAGAAGGAAGGCATAGACCGGGATCAGGATCGAGAACAGGCCATACCGATTGGTCGCGATCAGGAAATACTGCAGCGGCAGAAAAAAGAAAAAGCTCCAGGCCAGGGCGCGCTGGTCGCCTTGTCGGGTAGTGGTCAGGGAAATGAATTCGCGCAGGCACTGCAGCGAGATGAAGGCGAAAAGGGCGGCGATGCCCAGAGGGCCGATCCAGAAAGCCAGCGCCAGCGCGCCGATCATGACCCACCATGCCTTGATGCGGGTATTCAGGTTGATGATGGTCGTGTCGACGGTGCCGGGGGCAAGGCGCGCTTTCAGGACGGCGCCGACCGCACTCGCCATCAGCAGTAATCCTGTGACGCCAGCAAAAACAGAGACAAGCGCTTCTTGAGGATTCATGGTTTCAATCGCCGGGTGGAGCCTGTGCTTGCATGCTCGTCGGTGTACGTTCGAGAGAGGTGGCCTTGCACTCTTGCCTGTTCAATTGCCAAGGCTTGGCCGCAACACAATGTGCATAACAATCAGGCAGGAATCAAGGCGCTCTTGTCATTCCAGTGTGCAACGCACGGCGAGGGAGTCATTGTGCCACTGAGGCTCTGGCTGATCGCGCTTCGAGAGCGTGGTGGCTTGCTGCTCGGAGAGCTGCCACGGTAACCGGGGTCATCGGGTCGCATGGCGTCGGGCGTGGGCGTCAGCTCTTCATGCACGGACTGGCGGGTGCGGCCGAACGACAGTCGCCGTCACTGGCTGAATGCCGCTCACTCAAGGCGTTTTCAAAGCGGATTCGTCATCCCGGCGAAGGCCGGGATCCAGTAACTACGCGTGGAGCTGGATCCCGGCTTTCGCTGGGATGACGAGGTCTGGTGATTCGAAACGATCAAGAGAACGGCGTTGCCGTCACGGGCTGCGGTTGCAGCGAGCGGAGAAGTCCGCTTGCCGGCAGGGGCGAGCATTCGCGCTTACGTTTCCGCTACATACCGCGCCCAGCGAAAATCCCTGATCGCCACTACCCGCGCTGCGTCGTCGAATTCCACAAGCACCAGGTAGCCCGGAGCGACTGCGCCTTCGTCGGCGGTGGTGTCCATCCATAGCGCAGGCCTGCCGTCCACTTCGATGAGGGACAGGCGCAGGCCCTCGGTCTTCTGCGCGTAGTTGGTGAAATATTCGCCGCCCGTCATGTCGAAGGCCTTGCGGCGGGCAACCAGGTCGAGGCGCACGCTGTCTGCGCACAGGTCGCGCAGGCCGTTCCAGTCCCGATTGTTAAAGCGATCCGCGAAGGCAACGAGCAGGGCCTGGTCGCGTTGCGAAAGGGCGGGTGCGGGCATGGCGTCTTCCGCTTGGGCAGCAAGTTCGCGCAGGCGCGCGCGGCCGCGGTGCAGGGCGGCCTTGATGGCGGGGACGGTGCTTTCCATGACCTGCGCGGTTTCTTCGGCTTCGTAGCCGAGCACGTCGGTGAGAATGACGGCGCTGCGTTGGCCAGGCGCGAGGCGCATGAAGGTGCGCAGGGCGGTGGCGGCTACGACGCGACTGTCGGCATGGGCATGCGGGTCCGCTGCCAGCTCCACGGTGCGATCCATGGCGAGGCCGGCGGCGTCATCGCCCGCGCTGTGGTTTTCGTCGAACAGGTCGCGCTCGCGTGCGCGCTTCCTCAGGAAGTCCATGGCGGTGTTGTGCGCGATGCGGAACAGCCAGCCTTCGACGTGCTGCACGGTGAGTGCGTTGTAGCTTTCGTTGGCCTTGATGAGGGTCTCCTGCACGATGTCTTCGCCGTCGAGCACGGAGCCGGTCATGCGCGCGCAGTAGCGATGGAGCCGGGCGCGCAGCTGGATCATGAGTTGCGGGAAGTCGGGGTCGGGGATGTCACTGGCGTAGGGGTGGTTTTCCATGGTCTGGGTGTCGCGTTCGGTTGCTTGTTCTTGATTCCGGCAATGTTGCTTACTTGCTTGGGAAGACTCCCCAATCTCGTCATTCCCGCGAAAGCGGGAATCCAGTGACTTATCGAACGCCGCTGGATTCCCGCCTTCGCG
Organism: Uliginosibacterium silvisoli; assembly: GCF_036017035.1. NCBI lineage: Bacteria > Pseudomonadati > Pseudomonadota > Betaproteobacteria > Rhodocyclales > Zoogloeaceae > Uliginosibacterium > Uliginosibacterium silvisoli. The sequence goes on from NZ_JAYXHS010000001.1 coordinate 1,323,779, forward strand.
GGAATGACGGAGACCTTGCAGGGCTCGGTCCCGTTGGGCATGTCGTGTCGCAGGCATGGCCCGCTCATGCTGGGGGCGTGGGTGTTGCTTCAGGGTAGACGTCCGGCGCGTTGCAAAGGATGCGCCCTGTCGCAGAAATATTCCTGCATCGTTCTCGTCGCGCGATTCGTCTTTGCAGGTACAGGCCGTTGCCTGTGGCGGCGCTGCCGCCTTCCCTGGACTGTTGAAGGAGCAAGGACATGAGCAAGATGAGAAGTGTGATGGTGAGCTATACGCTGAAGCCGGAGTGCGTGGCAGAGAACGAGGCGCTGATTCGCGAGGTGTTGGCGGATCTCGAGCGCGAGCGGCCGGCGGGCCTGAGCTATAGCGTGTCGCGCCTGTCGGATGGGGTGAGCTTCGTGCATGTGTCGGTGTCGCCGGAGGGCGTGGAGAACCCCTTGATGCGGGTGCCGGCGTTCCAGCGTTATCGCGATGGCATCAAGGATCGTGTCCTCGCGCCGCCAGTGCGGGTGGAGATGCTGTCGCTCGGGCTGTTCGATGGCATCACCCAGGCGGAGGTGGCTTAGAAGACGTGGGTGGCTCCTGAAGGTCGGGAGCTGCCCTTGCACGCATGGGGCTGCCGTGGCTGTCGGGGAAACTGGCCGGAAGGCGGGTGCCTGAATGGCGCCTGCGCACCACACGAAGATCATCCCGGTGCGCGCACGTTCATCGACTTGCGATTTTGTTGTTTTCGTTGTTTAAAACAAATCAAATGTCATTGTTGTGCGGTCACACGGGGGTTCAAAAAACGTGCCCGAACGCCCGCCATTCGTCGCTGAAAATGATTTGTGCTGTGCAACTTGCGGGCCTGACAAGTTGCGGGGATAACTCCTGCTCCCGCGTCGGAAGAATGCGGGCGTGTCAGTGGATGTAGTACTCAAATGACTCACCCAACAGCACCCAGGAGACAGTGATGAAATTCAGAATGACGGCGATCGCGCTTGCGACCGCGACGATCTGCGGCGGCGTATCCGCGGCGAACACAGGTGGCTTCGCGACCACCGATGGCGGCAACGTATCCGGCGCCAAATCCGTAACGGTCAACTCCATGCAGGGCATCATCGATGCCATCGCTGCGGCGCGACTCGATGCCAGCGGCAACAAGGTGACCGGTGGGGCGTATCCCGTCATCATCACCTACACGGGCAATGAAGATGCGCTGATCGCGCAGGTCATCAAGGACTCGACCGTCGATGCCAACGGCAATTGCCCGAAGGGTCGTTGGGGTGACGCCTACCGCTCTGTCGAGATCAAGGAGTTCACGAAGGGCATCACCATCATCGGTGCCAATGGCTCGTCGGCCAACTTCGGTATTCCTATCACCAAGTCGAGCAACGTCATCATCCGCAACATGAAGATCGGTGCACTCGGCGGCGCAAGCAGTGACGCCGACATGATCCGCATCGACACCTCGTCGAATGTGTGGATCGATCACAACGAGCTGTTCGCGGTGAACAACGAGTGCAATGGCTCACCCGATGGCGACCTGACCTTCGAGGCAGCGCTGGACATCAAGAAGGACTCGCACAACATCACGGTGTCGTACAACTACATCCACGACAGCAAGAAGGTCGGCCTGGATGGTTCCTCTGCCAGCGATATCGCCAATGGCCGCGAACTGACCTTCCACCACAACTACTACTACAACGTTGGCGGCCGCCTGCCGCTGCAACGGGGTGGCTGGGTGCATGCGTACAACAACTTCTACGACAAGATCACCGGCTCGGGTATCAACGTGCGTACCGGTGGCAGTGCCCTGATCGAGAAGAACTGGTTCCAGAACTCGCTGAACCCGGTGACCTGCCGCTTCGACACGGTCAACTGCGGCAAGTGGGATCTGCGCGGCAACAACACCACCAGCGCGGCGGACAACGCCACATACGGCATCACCTGGGATGATCCGGGCAGCGGCGGCATCAACGCCGATACCTGGACGACCACTGGCGTGTTCACCAAGACACTGCCTTACACGTACGAGCCGGTGACACCGTTGTGCGTGAAGAACTATCTGTCTTACTTCGCGGGTGTGAGCAAGAACGGCGGTGTGTTGACGCCTACCCAGTGCGGACCTATCCCGTCGCCAACGCCAACGCCAACGCCAACGCCAACACCGACACCGACACCGACACCGACACCGACACCGACACCAACACCAACACCAACACCAACACCAACACCAACACCAACACCAACACCAACACCAACACCAACACCAACACCAACACCAACACCAACACCAACACCAACGCCAAGCGGCCAGATCCAGGAGAACACGCTGGGCTTCTGCACGATCGATGGTTCGATCTCGACGAGCACCGCTGGCTACACCGGTGCGGGCTACGCGAACCTCTCCAACAGTGCCGGTGCAGGTGTGGAATGGTCGGTAACCACGGCTACTGCGGCCAACCGCACGGTGACCTTCCGCTACACCAACGGCGGTTCCGGCGCGACGACCTCGGGCAAGATCCTCGTGAACGGTGTGGTGGTGCAGAACAGCTCTTCACTATTCTCCAAGACCGCAAAGGGGACGTGGACGACGAAGAGCTTCACCGTGGCGCTGAAGGCCGGCGTGAATCGCATCCGTCTGGAAGCAGGCGCTTCGGCCGAGTTCGCTGACGTGGACTACATCACCGTCGCCAACTCAAGCGGCGCGGCCTGCCAGTAAGCAACGCGGCAAGTGCTGAACAGATACCGCCCACTTCGGTGGGCGGTATTTTTTTGGGCGTGCTGTTCGCGGGAGATCCGGTGCGTATCTGGGCACGAGCTTCACAGCGTTTCAGCTATCCTTGCTCACCTGCCAAACGCACGATTTCATGAAAGCTCGCGACCCGATGCAGACAGTTGAGACCCTGATCGAGACAGGCTCCTACGCTGAAATATTGAGTACGGCGAATACATGGAGTGAAAAGGAAAAGCGCCAGATCGGCAAATTGCTCCTTGCTTACTGGAAGGAGTGGCGCGAGAGACTCTCCTTCAAGTCCGATCCGGTGCTGAATGCTCGCTGGATGAAGGTCGTGATCGCCAACACGGTCGTGGCACGCAATGCCAAGGACGCCTTGGTGATTCCTTCACCTCAGCGGCTCAGGGGCTGGCGTGAGATGTATCCAGTCGACACCGCGGCACGCGGCATCCATCTCGAGGCGCTTGCCGCGAAAGGGAAGGAGTGGGTCGCCGACTACGTGAGTCAGGCGACTACTGCCAAGCGCGCAGGTCAGGTGGATATCGATCTGGCCGTGGCCCTGACCCTGCATTTCGATCTGCCTCTGCCGCAGGAGGCGGAGTTCTACGAACTCTGGGCCGGTGATCTCTTCCGGATCATGCCTCGGTCCCACAACGATTCGAAGGGCCATTATGAGCGACTTGTGGCCTGCTTTGCGCTGGATACGTCTGCGGAACCTGCCGTTGTTGTCGGAGAGCAGACAGCCGTCTCACCGCTTGAGGCTGCCAGCCTGAAACCCGCGTGGAATATCCTGATCAGCGAGCTGCTGGCGCATGCGGACAGTCTGGATGCGCTTTTCGGAAAGTACGCCTCTACGGAGGACAACGAGGCAACCGAAGCCGTGCTCGTCGGTCTGATGAGCCGCGGGTTGCTCGATCGCGTACCGTTGGCTGACAAGGCGATCGCGGCACTGACCCGCGGAGATTCGGTCAAGGTGCAACGACTGCAAGCGCGTGTGTTGCTTGCCGCTGATCCAGCCATTGAACAGATCGAGGCTCAGCGCAATACCTTGCTCGGGTTGCTGGCCAGCGCCCATGGCAGCGCGGCAGATGCGGCGCTGACCTTGTTGTGTCGTCTCGATGAAGCGCGCCCGCTCGCCGGAGACTTCTTCGTCAATGCCTGCGAGATGGTGTTTGCGCGCAAGGAGAAGGGTTTGCGCGACAGGCAGCTGGAGTGGTCAGCCCGGCGTGCCACGGCCTGCACGGATCAGATCGGTATGACGCTTGGAGGCATCTTCGCGGCGCTGTCTGCCGAGGACTATCCATTCCAGAAGAAGGCGGCGCAGCTTATCCTCAAGCACTGGCCAAAGCTCGCAGCCGATGAGCAAGGCCGCTTGCGCGAAGAGTTCACGCGCTATCAGGCTGGCCTGGAAACGGGTGTCTGCAAACAGCTTGCCGAAGGGCTTGGTATTGATGCGAAGGCCCAAGCGGATTCACAAGCTCGGACGAGCTCGTCGCCGGGCGCACGAGCGCTTGTCGAATCACGCCCTGTAGTGCGTTTCACCGTCCCCGCTGCCGATGCGGCAACCCTGCGTGAGCTCACGGCGCAAATGGCTCACGACGCAACGGTCAATGTCTGCGAGCAGACGATTGCGGTGGCCCTGACGCTGGCGCAGATGGATCGCCATGCGCTCAAGCTGGGTCTGCAGCATCTTGCGGGGGACTACCCGCTTGGCTTGTTGTTCGCCCTGCAGAGTGCGGCCTATGGCAAGGAGAGCCCGGGTTGGCAGGCTTATTCCTGGATTACCTCCGGGACGACGCAGATTGCAGATATTGCACGCCTGCGTCGCGAGGAAATTGCAGGCGCCATCAAGCGCGGCGGCGTTTACGCATATATCTCTAGGCCGGATTTCAGCAACGGTTCCATCGAAGCCGCCGAGCTGATCCGGCGTCTGGATCATCTTGCACGGCAAGGACTTGCGGCCGAGCCCATGGACTTGTTCGTGGCACTGTTGCGCACGCAGATGCCGACGGAAACTGAACGGCAAGTGCTGCGCGCGATCCGCTCGGAGCAAGCGGAAATTGCCGCAGAGTTTTTCGACGCCGGCGGGATGGGGCAGATGACGACCTGCTGGCAAGTTGTGAATACAGACCCTGCAGAAATCGGCGTGAGCCTGAGCGGCATGGTGATGCCTCGGATATCCCATATCCCTGACATTCCCGATCAGTGGGCGGCGGGTTTTGCACCCGACGCATCACCCCGCGTCTGGGAGTTCGATCTGGCCGAAGGCCTTCTTGCCAGCATCCTTCCTAATGACGGAGAGATCCTTGCCGCTCTCGGGCTTCGCGGATTTCGCAACGCCTGCCACGATCTCGATACCGAAGGCGGCAAAGCGTATGCGAAGGCGCTGCCGATATTTCTGGCGGCCCGTGGTCCGGCTGGTCCGGCGATGCATCTGGCTATCCTCTACAGCCTGTCCGGCAACGACCCGGCTGCACGTCTTGCCGGCAGCGATGGTTTGCTGGAGCTAATTGCGCAGACTCGCTACGACAGCGAACTCGCGGTGCAGCTTGTAAGCGCCGGTATCGCGTGTCGTAGCCTGAAAGCAGGCCGTCTCGCCAAGTCCCTGCAACCCGTGGTGGAAGCCGGTGCAGCCAGCATCGTGTGGCCCGTGTTGCGTGCTGCGTTGATTGCCTCGCTCGATCAGACGACACCGCCACCCGGTACGCCGGAATTGCTCGCGCTGGCTACGCAGGTGGCATCCGGCCAGGGACTCCGCGAAGTGATCCCGACGCTGGCCGGGACCGCGGCGCGCAAAGGCAGCAGCAAGCTGCTGCTCGAGGCGCGCCGACTACATGAGCTGTTGTCAGGGGGGCAGCCATGAGTGAAGTACTGGACCACTATCTGCAGGAGTCGCGTCTCACGAGCACCACCGAGGGCGGACGACTCGTGCTTGAAACCGCGGCGGGCATGACCCCGGCCGGGTTGATCGCCAATCCTGTGTTCTTCAGCGGCGCGATGAGTCGCCCGGACGTCGCTGCTGCCGGTTTGCGTAGCCTGGTCGAGATTGCCTCGACGCGCTATTTCAATCCCATTCCGGGTGGTTTTGCCTCACTAGACCCCGTGGTTACGGCACAGGGTGATCGGCTGCGTTGTGAGGCCTTCTCCGCATGTAATGGCGTGTATGCGCGGCTAGATCTGCTTAGTGACAGCTTTGACGAAGCCAGTCTGGGCTTCGGCACGACCAACATCGATATCAACGCACCGCTGGCGCTCGCGCTGGCATCGGTTCGCGCACAGGATCGTCTGCATCTGAGCGTCGGGCCCGAGCACATAGAGTTTGAAACACCACATGGCGTCGCCACCGAGCGTAAGGTGAAATTGCCGGAGCGCTGGGTGCGTGCTCTGGCCGAAACCCAGTCACTGGCCACCATGCTGCAGCCACGAGCCAGACTCGATGCGATGGCCTGGCGTCGCTTCGTCAATGCGCTGAGCATGTCGGGTGGCAGCGGTGCGGGTCAGAGCATGTGGCTGGTGCCGTCTGGCGCCAGCTTGCGCCAGACGAGTCGTGCGCAGGTCGGTGCGATTGCGCTGAGTGGCACTGCACGGCTCTCTGCGTTGAAGCGACTGCAGCATCTGGTGCAATCCGTGAATATCTACGGACCGTCAGTGTCTGCAGAGACGCGTGCTGCGATCAGCGCGTGGGAATTCTTGCTGCCAGGTGCACGGCTCACACTGATGCTCTCGCCGGAGCCCTATCGCGGCTTCTCCGGTGAGGGCGCAATGCTTCAAGTCCTGGGTAAGGCGCAGGCCGAGGATGCGTTGACCATTGGCGAATTGCTGGCATGGGAGGCGCATATCGATCAGCCTGGCCTTGCTCGAGAAATGGATGTTCCGGAAACGCGTATCCATCAAGGTCTGCAGGTACTTGCCAGTGCAGGCCAGGTGGGATTCGATTTGCAAGAGCAGAGCTATTTCCACCGCCTGTTGCCATTCAGTGAGTCACGGCTGGAAAAGAACTATCCGCGTCTGGCGGCGGCCAGAGAGCTGATAGCTTTGGATGCAGTGAAGCCAGATGGTGACAGGCTCCGGGTTCATAGCGAGCAGCATTTCCACTGGGTGAATCCCACTCCGGGTAGTGAACGCTGCACTTGCTACTTCTGGTCGAAATACCAAGGCAGTCGCGGACCGTGCAAGCACATTCTTGCAGCTCAGCTTTACATGAGTTAGCGACTCTTAAGGCAGACTTGTTGCGCCAACAAAGGGCATGCGGATCACATATGGCTGGCGGAACGACTTTGCGTTCCGCTCTTGCCATCATGCGTGTGTGACAGTCAGTCTCCGCCGCAGCAGCAGAAGCACGCAAAGCATTACCAATGCGGACAAGCCCAGCGACCAATGCACGCCGGCGATGGTGCCGACGAGACCGACCGTGATGCCGCTGAAGGTGCGCATGCCCATCGCGCACATATTGAACACGCCGATGACACGGCCGCGGATCTCTGCAGGTGCATTCAGCTGCACGATGGTCTGCGTCATGCTGTTGTAGGAGAGTTCGCAGATGCCGGCGCAGAACAGCAGGAACAGCGCGAGCGGGTAGATGTGCACCATGGCGAAGCCGCCGAGCGAGAGGCACCAGCCCATGGCGAGCAGCACGGCGCTGCGCGGGCTGGGCTTGAGCAGGTTCCAGCGTTCGAGCAGGAAGCCGGCGGTGAGGGCGCCAGCGGCGTCAGCCGCGAGCAGCGCGCTGTAGGCGACGCCGGGATCGCCCCGGCCGAGGTCTTGCGCGAAATTGGGCATCTGCGCCTGGTAGCTGTTGCCGATGAAGAAGGAGGCTGCGCCGGCGAGCAGGATCATGGAGAGCAGCAGCGGGCGATCGGCGATGTCGCGCAGGGTTTGCCGGATGTCGGCCCAGCCGCGTACGGCACGTTGTGGTGCGGGCGCTCCTTTGCGGAATTTCGGACCGTACGGCGCCTTCCACATCCACAGGATGACGGGCAGGTAGAAGCAGGCGTTGAGGAAGATGCCGTACTTCGGCCCGAGCGTGAGCATGATGGCGCCGCCGACGGCGGGGCCGACGAGCACGCCGAGCGTACGTGCGGTGGCGTTGAGGCGCACTGCACTGGGCAGCACGTCGCGCGTGACGATGTCATGGATGAGGATCTGGCTGGAGGTCTGCCAGAAGACGCCGGCGCAGCCATGGATGACCAGCAAGACCATTGCTTGCCACATCTGCAGCGTGTCGGTGACGAAGAAGTAACCCCAGCCCAATGATGCGGTCATGAACAGCAGCATGCCGATCTGGTTCAGGCGGCGTGGATCGAAGCGGTCGGCCAGCGCGCCGGCAGGTACGGAGAAGACCAGGAAGGGCAGCCAGTGCGAGACCACGGCGAAGCCGCCGAGGGCTGCTGAATGGAACTTCTGGTAAGCCATCCAGTAGCTGATCACGTGTTCGATATTGTCGGCCATCATCGCCAGGAAGTAGGTGGCGAGGAAGGCGCGGAAGCCCGGTTGGCGCAGGGCGGCGAAGGAGGTGCGAGGTGTTGCCGGGGCTGTTTTGTCGTCGGGCATGGTGCTTTGGTCGGTGAGTCTGCTGTTCCGGATCTGTTAGAAAACGTAAAGATTGCGTTGTTGATTTTGTTGTTTCAGGTGTGTTTGATACTAATACTTTAGTGATACCGATCTCATTCGCTAAAACGCCAAATTACAAATTCAGAAAATGCGCTAAATCATTGAATATTTGATGCTTTGCGGCTTGATCCGACCATGCTTTCCGTGGATTAATCTGCCTCCCGCACTAAAGAGCGTGGGTAGGGCCATTCGATTCAGCTGTCGAGTGGTGTCAAAAAAAGATCCAGGAGACAGTAATGAATTTTCAGATGAAAGCGGCCGCTTTCGCGGTAGCCATGGTCAGCAGCGGCGCGTTCGCCGCCAACACGGGTGGTTTCTCGACCGCTGACGGCGGCAACCAGACCGGTTCCAAGTCCGTCACGGTGAGCAGCATGCAAGGCATCATCGATGCCATCGCTGCAGCCCGCCTCGACTCCGCAGGCAAGAAAGTAACAGGCGGAGCCTATCCCGTGATCATTACCTACACGGGTAATGAAGATGCGTTGATCGCCAAGATCGTCAAGGACTCCACCAAGGATGCTTCCGGCAACTGCCCGGCACCTCACTGGAGCGACACCTTCCGCGAAGTGGAAATCAAGGAATTCACGAAGGGCATCACCATCCAGGGTGCCAACGGTTCCTCGGCCAACTTCGGCATCACGATCAAGAGCGGCTCGAGCAACGTCGTCATCAAGAACATGAAGATCGGTGCACTGGGCGGCGCCAGCAACGACGCTGACATGCTGCGTATCGACAGCTCGTCCAACGTCTGGATCGACCACAACGAACTGTTCGCAGTGAACAACGAGTGCAATGGCTCGCCTGATGGCGACCTGACCTTCGAGTCGGCCATCGACATCAAGAAGGACTCGCACAACATCACCGTGTCGTACAACTACATCCACGACAGCAAGAAGGTCGGCCTGGATGGCTCCTCCGCCAGCGACATCGCCGGTGGCCGCGAGATCACGTTCCACCACAACGTGTACTACAACGTGAATGGCCGTCTGCCGCTGCAACGCGGTGGCTGGACCCACATCTACAACAACACCTACGACAAGATCACCGAGTCGGGCATCAACGTGCGTACCGGTGGCTACTCGTTGATCGAGAAGAACTGGTTCCAGAATTCGTACAACCCGGTGACCTGCCGTTACGACGTGACCAACTGCGGCAAGTGGGACCTGCGTAACAACAACACCACCAGTGCAGCCAGCAACGCCACCTACGGCATCACCTGGACGGATTCGGGCGGCGGCGCCAATGCCGACAACTGGACCACCACGGCCGTGTTCCCGAAGACCCTGACCTACACGTACGAAGCCGTGTCGGCACAGTGTGTGAAGGACAAGCTGGCGCAGTACGCCGGTGTGGGCAAGAACGGCGCGACGCTGACGGCCGCAGCTTGCGGTAGCACGTCGTCCTCGTCGAGCAGCTCCTCGGCTCCTTCCTCGAGCTCGTCCTCCAGCAAGTCATCGAGCAGCTCTTCGGCACCTTCGAGCTCTTCGTCGAGCAAGTCGTCCAGCAGCTCCTCCGTGTCTTCCAGCTCCTCGTCCAGCAAGTCTTCGAGCAGCAGCTCATCTGCGTCCAGCGGTCCAGTGCTGACCGGTACGGGTGACTATCCTGATGGCTTCAGCAAGTGCGCCGACCTCGGCGACAGCTGCTCTGTCTCGAAGGGTACCGGCTGGGTTGCATTCGGCCGCAAGGGCAAGTGGGTCACCAAGAACGTTGGTGTGGGCAAGAGCATCGCTTGTACCGTTGCCGCGTTCGGCAGCGATCCAGGTGGCAACCCGAACAAGTGCTCCTTCCAGAACTGATGTAGTCCTCGAAGTCGCAAGCCCCTGAGGCTTGCGATGGCTGAACCGGAAACCGCGCCCATGGGCGCGGTTTTTGTTTGTGGCCCCGGCTTACTGCGCGCAAGCATGGCGTACGCTGCCGGTCGAATCCCGTGTCTTACGTCGACGTCGTTTCAAGGAGCGCCGCATGTGCCGCAACATCAAGACCCTCTTCAATTTCGATCCGCCTGCGACGGACCTCGAGATCCACGATGCATCGCTGCAGTTCGTGCGCAAGCTGAGCGGCTTCACGGCGCCGTCGAAGCAGAACACGGAGGCCTTCGAGCGTGCGGTCGAACGCGTTGCGGCGGCTGCGCGCGAGCTGATCGATTCCCTGGTGACGAATGCCGAGCCACGCTATCGCGAGGTGGAAGCGGCGAAGGCCAAGGCGCGGTCGGCAGCACGCTTCGGAGCAAGATAGTTTCGAGGCCGGGTGCGCCACGGGGGCGTCGCGATGCCGGTTTCTTCAGGCATAGAGGATTGGCGCGCACATAAAAAAATCCGCGTTGCCCCGGCGGGGGAACGCGGATTCAAGATGCCGTGCAGAGCGGGAGGCTGTATGCACTCTGACTTGAGTTCTGCCGCCCGCGAGGGCGACGAAGCTCACTGCACGGTCATCGATGCACCAATCAGGAGACGAGTGCAAAACTGGTACTGATCAAGGCTTGTAGGAGCACTTGTTCGGGTTGCCGCCGGGATCGCTGCCGAAGGTGGCGACCGTGCAGGCGACGCTGTTGCCGACGCCCACGTATTTGGTGACCCAGCTGCCCTTGCGACCGAATGCGACCCAGCCATCACCGGAGGCGACCGTGCAGGTGCCAGCCAGATCGGCGCACTTGGAGAAGCCGGTCGGGTAGTCACCCGTGCCGCTCAGGACCGGCGCGCCGCTGGCGCTGCTGGAGGACGAAGAGGCAGCGCTCGATGCAGCACTGGATGACGAGCTGCTCGCAATGCTGGAGCTCGAGCTGGAAGCCTTGCTCGACGAGCTGGACGAAGCGACGGAACTGGAGGAGCTCGAAGCTGCCACCGAGCTGGAGGACGACGAAGTGCTGCCGCTGCACTTCGAAGCGGACAGTTCCAGCGAGCCCTTGCCGGCGCCTGCGTAGTTCTTCAGCTGGTCCTTCACGCACTGCGCGGTCACCGGTGCGGTAGCCGTGCTCATGTAGGAAGGATCGGCGATGGTCGCCGTCGAGGCCCAGGTGGTTGCGTCGATCGAACCCGTGCCGCCATCAGACCAGGTGATGTTGTACTTGCTGAAGTCGGCTGCGCTGGTGATGTTGTTGCCGCGCAGCGCCCAGGTGCCGCAGTTGCTTGCGTCATAACGGCAGGTGACGGGGTTGACCGCGTTCTCGAACCAGTTGTTGACGATCAGCGCCTTGCCGGCCTGGCGCACATTGATGCCCGAACCCATGTTGGGAATCGTGCCGGGGTTTGCCGGGTCTGCATTCATGTCCTCGTAGCCGACGCGGCTGTAGAGGTTGTTGTAGACGTGGATCAGGCCGTTGCGTTGCAGCGGCAGGCGTGCGCCGACGTTGTCGTAGTAGTTGTGGTGGTAAGTGACATTACGCGCCACATCGCTGGTCGTGTAACCGTCCAGACCGACCTTGTGGTGATCGTGGATGTAGTTGTAGGACACAGTCACGTTGTCGGCGGTCTTCTTGATGTCGACCAGGCCGTCGAAGGTGCCGTCATGGCCGTCGCCGGGGGCGTTCGGACACATGTAGTTGCGCGTGAACAGCGTGTTGTGGTCGAGCCACACATTGGTCGAGGAGTCGACCGTGATGCCGTCCGAACTCAGGCCGCCGGGCATCATGCCCAGGGTCATGTTGCGGATGATGATGTTCGAGGAGCTGACCATGTTGAAGCCGAAGTTCGCAGACGAACCGTTGGCGCCAAGGATGGTGAGGTTGGAGATGCGCTTGATGTCGATGGTGCGCGAAGCCTTGCCGTACTGGCCGCAGACGTTGGCCTGCGCAGCGGAGATCAGCGAGTCTTCGTTGCCGGTGTAGTAGATCACCGTCGGCGTGGTCGATTGCGCTTTCTGCAGCGCGGTCAGTTGCGTCAGCAGGTCGGCGTAGTTGGAGATGGTGATCTGGGTTGCCGTGCCGCCACCCGTAGCTGTCGAGAACCCCCCGGAACCTGCGGCCATCACACTGCCGCCGGCAATCATGGCGACGAGCGCCGCCGTCGCTTTCAGAGCGAATTTCATTTTCTTGTCTCCGTTCTTTTAGGTCTTGGTTCATGCGCTGCCCGTATGAAGGGCGTTTGCACATGGGTCGTCATCTCTTGGGATGGCGTGAAGACAACGTTAGTTTGTTTCTGCGACAAAAACAATATAAACAATAAAATTAACAAAAATGACATTTTGCGGTGCGTGGAACGCGCCCAGCAGGATCAAAGAAAAAGCCCCCGGGTCGCGGGGGCTTTCCTTTTTCCTGCAAAGACCTATGGTGCAGCCGGACTCACACCACCGGCGGGTTGAGGCGCGCGAACGCGTCCTGACGGTGATAGGGGAAATGCGGGTAAGGCGCATCGACGCGGCTTGCCGCATCCAGCCGCATGATCTGCTCCGCATCGAGTTGCCAGCCGACCGCGCCGAGGTTCTGGCGCAACTGCGCCTCGTTGCGTGCGCCGATGATCACGCTGGAAACGGTCGGGCGTTGCAGCAGCCAGTTGATGGCGATCTGCGGCACGCTCTTGCCCGTCTCTTCGGCGAGGGCGTCGAGCACGTCGATGATGCGGTACATGCGTTCGTCATCCACGGGTGGGCCGAACTCGGCCGTGGCATGCAGGCGGCTGCTTTCGGGCAGAGGCTGGTTGCGACGGATCTTCCCGGTGAGGCGGCCCCAGCCGAGCGGGCTCCACACCAGCGCGCCGACGCCCTGGTCTTTTGCCAATGGCATGAGATCCCATTCGTAGTCGCGACCCAGCAGCGAGTAATACACCTGATGCGCGACGTAGCGCGACCAGCCGTGGTGCTCCGCTGCGGCCAGCGACTTCATGAGTTGCCAGCCAGAGAAATTCGAGACGCCGACGTAGCGCAGCTTGCCGGCGCGCACGAGGTCGTCGAGTGTTGAGACAACCTCTTCCACCGGCGTGCCGGCATCGAAGGCGTGCAGCTGCAGCAGGTCGATGTAGTCGGTGCCGAGGCGGCGCAGTGCATCGTCGACGGCGCGCAGCAGACGCGGCCGTGACGAGCCGCTGTCGTTCGGTCCGTCGCCCATCGGCAGCGTGGTCTTGGTGGAGATCAGCACGCTGTCGCGGCGGCCCTTGATGGCAGCGCCGAGCACTTCCTCCGACGCGCCGCCGGAGTACACGTCAGCCGTGTCGAACAGGTTGAGGCCGGCGTCGAGGCAGATGTCGACGAGGCGGCGCGCTTCCTGCGCGTCGGTCGTGCCCCAGGCGCTGAAGAGGGGGCCGGTGCCGCCGAAAGTGCCTGCGCCGAAACTGAGGGCCGGCACCTTGAGGCCGGATGCGCCGAGGCGTCTGTATTCCATGGTCATTCTCCTGAAGTGGATTGGATAGCTCAGATTTGCGAAGTAGCCAACGCGGCTGGCGTGCGCACGCCACGTCCATCGAGACGCAGGGCGAGCAGCACCACACCGATTGCGCCCAGCGGCAGCAGCGCGGCTACGATGGGCACGGCGCCGAGGCCGGGGCCGTGATCGATGACGACACCGCCGACCCATGCGCCAAGCGCATTGCCGAGATTGAAGGCGGCGATGTTGAGGCTGGAGGCCAGCGTCTGGCCGATGCCCTGCGTTTTCTCCAGCACCCACATCTGCAGTGGTGCGGCGGTGGCGAAGCCGGTCGCGCCGAGCAGGCCGATGAAGATGACAGCGGCAATCTGGCTGTGGAACGCGAATGTCATCAAGCCCATCGTCAGCATCAGGCTGGCGAGCACGCCGAGCACGGTCGGCACCAATGCGCGATCCGCCAAGCGCCCGCCGAGGATGTTGCCGACGATCATGCCGCCGCCGAACACCAGCAGGATGGGCGACACGGCCGCATCGCTGAAGCCGCTGATGCGGGTGAGCATCGGTGCGATGTAGGTGAATACGGCGAACACGCCGCCGAAGCCGAGTACGGTGCTGGCAAAGCCGAGCAGCACGGGGCGACGCATCATTGCAGCGAGATCGGCACGCCAGTCGCCGACCGTGTCGCGCGCTGCTGCATCGCGCGGCACGAAGCGCGCAATCACCGTAAGGGCGGCGAGCCCGACGATGCTGACGGCCCAGAAGGTGGCGCGCCAGCCGTACTGCTGACCCAGCCAGGTGCCGAAGGGCACGCCGAGGATGTTGGCGACAGTGAGGCCGGTGAACATCGCCGCGATCGCCGAGGCGCGGCGTTCGGGCGAGACGAGGCCGGTGGCGACGACTGCGCCGACGCCGAAGAAGCTGCCGTGCGCCAGCGCCGTGAGCACGCGTGCGGCCATCAGCCAGCCATAGCTCGGTGCCAGCGCGCAGGCGGCGTTACCCAGCGTGAAGATCACCATCAGCGCGAGCAGCACCTGCTTGCGTGGCCAGCGGCCGGTGAGGGTGGTGAGTACGGGCGCGCCGACGACGACGCCGAGCGCGTAGCCGGAGATCAGCAGGCCGGCTGTGGCGATGCTGACCCCGAGGTCGCTGCCCACCTGAAGCAGCAGACCCATGATGACGAATTCGGTGACGCCGATGCCGAAGGCGCCGACAGTCAGTGCGTAAAGTGCGATGGGCATGAGAGACCTTTCCTGCGGATTGCTTCGAGATGTGCGGATCATCCAGCACACGGGGCTTGTGATATAGACTGCGTGGAGGAAAATAATCTGTGACTTGAAGTCATAGATCGAGGCTGGAAGTCGCTGCGGCGGCTCGTTCATTCAGGGCCGCAACCACTCGCCGCCATTGCATTTTCACGGGAACGCCGCAATCCGGGCATGGCGCAGGTGAGGGATGCGACGCCTCTGCAAATGGGGGAAAAGGATTCGGGGGGTTCAGGGATTCGCGGCCTGACGGAACTGATCCGTCGCCGTTGGAGAGCAGATACCGGGAGACTCAAATGGCACGCGCCGAGGTCAATCGTTCGGGCGAGATGGAAGTGTTCGTGAAGGTCATCGAGCAAGGTGGCTTCTCGGCTGCTGCGCGTGCATGCCGCATGACGCCTTCGGCCGTCAGCAAGCTCATCTCGCGGCTGGAGTCGCGACTCAAGGCGCGGCTCATCAACCGCTCGACGCGTGGCCTGCAGCTCACGCCCGAGGGCCATGCCTTCTACGAGCGCGCGATACAGGTGCTGGCCGACCTGGAGGAAGCGGAGCGCGGCGCCTCGCTCGGCGAGCAACCGGTCGGGCGCATCCGCATCAACACCAGCGCGTCATTCGGCTTTCACATCCTCGCGCCGCTGCTGCCGGAATTCCTCGCGCGCTATCCCGGCATCACGCTCGACATCACGCACACTGACACGGTGGTCGACCTGCTCGAAGCGCGCGTCGATGTCGCCGTGCGCGCCGGTCCGCTGAAGAGCTCCAGCCTCGTGGCTCGCTCGCTCGGTGCCACGCGCAAAATCATCGTCGGCGCGCCGGATTACCTCGCGCGTGCCGGTACGCCGCGCAGCCTTGCCGAACTCGAACAACACGAACGCCTCGGCTTCGCCTACACCCGCTCGCAGGCAGCATGGCAGCTCGTCGAAGGCGGGCGACTCACGAACCTGCCGGTGCAGGGCCGCGTCAAACTCAGCGATGGCGAATCGCTGCGCAAGCTCGCCTTGTGCGGCGTCGGGCTGGCGCGGCTGGCGGAGTTCACCGTCTGCGACGACATACGTGCGGGGCGTCTCGTCGCGCTGATGGAAGACCACAATCCGGGCGATCTGGAAGACTTCCACGCCGTGTTTCTCGGTGGCAAGCTGCTGCCGGCACGTGTGCGCGTGCTGCTGGATTTCCTCGTCGAGCGCGGCCGCGTCGATGCGGCCTGAGTCTCACCCAGGCATGCCTGAATTCATCGCTGATTACTTCCAGCGTAGCCCCGCCTTCGACGCGGTTGCGCCCTACGCGCAGCGCCTGGGCTGGAATGCATGGCCCACGCCGCAGCGCTACTACGCCGGGCTCGATGCGCTCGGCGCGCCCGTACATTTCGTGCCGGACGCGCCCGCGCAAGCATACGAATTGCATATCGGCGAGACCGCACAGGTGCCGACTCGCCACGCCTCATGGCATGACTACTTCAACGCGCTCGTGTGGTGCCGCTTTCCGCGTACGAAGCTGCAGCTCAACGCCCTGCATCGCGCGCATTGGGCCGATGCGGGCACGCAGCGCCCACCAGTGCGCGACGGCCTGACCCTGCTCGACGAAAGCGGCGCGCTGGTGATCTGCGATGACGCATCGCTGCTTCAGCAGGTGCGCGATATGAACTGGCCGGAGCTGTTCGCTACGCAGCGCGCGCGTGTCGAGCAGCACATGCGCGTCCTCGTGTTTGGGCACGGGCTGCTGGAGAAATTCCTGCAACCTTACGTCGGCATGACCGCCAAGGCGCTACTGCTCAACGCGCACGCGGATGTCGTGAGCCTGCCGCTGGACGATTTGTGTGGCTGGGCTGATGCGCATGTCGCGGCAAAGCTGCATAGCGCAGGCGGGCTGTTGTCGTCAGACCTGCATCCGCTGCCGATCCTCGGTGTGCCCGGCTGGTGGGAAGCCAACTGCGACGCATCGTTCTACGACAACACCCACTACTTCCGTCGCCAGCGACAGAGAAACACCCCGTAAGCCTGGTGCCTCACTGGCGATAGCGCAGCGCCTCGACGACAACCTGCAGCGCACGCGACGAGCGACGGTTCGCGTAGTAGAGGTGGTAGCCGGGCCACGTCGGGCACCAGTCTTCCATGACGCTGACGAGCTTGCCTTCCGCGATGTGCGCAGTGACGGAATTCTCCGGTACGTAGGCCAGGCCAAAGCCATCCATCGCCGCCTTGAGAATCAGCGGCAGGCTGCCGAAGGTGAGCTGGCCGTCGACGCGCACCTGCAGCGCCTGCTCGCCCTTCTGCAACTCCCACGCGTAAAGCGCGCCACTGCTCGGGAGTCGCAGATTGATGCACTGATGCTGCATCAGTTCCTGCGGCGTCGTCGGCGCCGTGTGGCCGGCCAGATAGCTGGGTGAAGCGACGATGAGGAAGCGCATGTCGGGCGACATGCGCACGGCGATCATGTCCTTCGCCACCTGGTCGCCGAGGCGAACGCCGATGTCATAGCGCTGGGCCACGATGTCGGTCAGGCCATAGTCGATGACGATCTCGATCTCGATCTTGATGTCGGGATAGTCCGGCAGCACCTGCGCGAGCTTGGGCCAGATCATGCTGTGGATCGAATGGTCGGTGGCGGTGATGCGTATCGTGCCGGCCGGCTTGTCGCGCAGGTCGCCCAGTGCCGCCAGCTCGTTCTCGATCTCGTCGAAGCGCGGCCCGATGTTCTGCAGCAGGCGGTCGCCGGCTTCTGTCACGGCCACGCTGCGTGTCGTGCGGGTGAGGAGGCGCACGCCCAGCCGCGCCTCAAGCGCACGAATGGTGTGACTCAGTGCTGATTGCGACACGCCCAGCTTGACGGCGGCGCGCGTGAAGCTGCCTTCGCGCGCGACGAGAACGAAGGCCTGCAGGTCATTAAAGTTCTCGCGTGCCATTGATGAGCTCCATTCATAAGCGCATGTCGATTGTAGCGGCTAATCAAGGGGTTCCGCGCCCGCTAGATTGCAAGCTGGTCACGATGGGGCGAAGGCTAGCTTCGCCGGCACCGCGTGCCGCGAGTCGTGTTCATCAAGGAGGTCTCAATGTTTCCGAAGCAATCACACAGGCTCGGCGCCGTTTCTGCAATCCTCATTGCGATGCTGATGGCATCGTGTGCCGTGACACCGCCGCAGGCCTTGAGCCTGGGTGAGCAGGGAAGCTTTGCCGTGGGCGGCACGGTGGTGACCCAGGCCGGCGACTTCGACCCGATCAAGCCGACGGCTGCTGGCCAGAGTTTCCATGGCGATCACGCCTACGTTTTCTATCAGGTGCCGGTGAGTCCCCGGCCGCTGCCACTCGTGTTCTGGCATGGCTACGGGCAGTTCTCGAAGACCTGGGAGTCCACGCCGGATGGTCGTGAAGGTTTCCAGAACATCTTCCTGCGGCGCCATTTCCCGGTGTACCTGATCGATCAGCCACGTCGCGGCAACGCCGCACGCAGCACCGTGCCGATCAGCATCACACCCACGCCCGATGAGCAGCAGTGGTTCAACACTTTCCGCGTCGGCACGTGGCCAAACTTCTTCCCCGGCGTGCAGTTCTCGCGCGATCCAGAAGCGTTGAACCAGTACTTCCGTCAGATGGTGCCGAACACCGGACCCTTCGATGCGGATCTGTTCGCCGGCACGATTGCGGCGCTGTTTGCGAAGACCGGCCCGGCCATCCTCGTCACGCATTCGCAGGCGGGCGGCCCGGGCTGGCTGACCGCGCTGAAGAGCAGCAATGTGCGCGCCATCGTGGCCTATGAGCCGGGTAGCGGCTTCATCTTCCCGAACGGTGAAGTGCCCGCCCCTATGCCGAGTGCTGCGGGCGCGCTCGAAGCGACAGGCGTGCCGCTGGATGATTTCCTGAAGCTGACCCGGATTCCCATTGTCATCTACTACGGCGACAACATCCCCGATGCGCCGGTAACGAATCCGGGGCAGGACGGTTGGCGCGTGCGCCTCGCCATGGCCCGCATGTGGGCCGCGAGCGTGAATCGGCATGGTGGCGATGCGAGCGTCGTGCATCTGCCCGAGATCGGCGTTCGCGGCAACACGCACTTCCCGTTCTCGGATCTCAACAACATGGCCGTAGCCGACGAGATGTCGCGCTTCCTGCAGCGCAAGGGCCTCGACTGAGTCCTGATTGATGAGCTCGTCTCATTAGCGCATGCGGATTCTGCCGTCTTATCACTGAGCGTTGCGGCCGCTACATTCAACTCATGCGCTTCGCATCCGGAAGCAATCATCAGAAGGAGCTCCCCATGAGCACGAACACACAGGTGAAAAGCTATGCTGCGCTGTCGCCGACAGCCCCGCTGGCACCGTACCGCATCAACCGCCGCGAACTGCGCGCAGACGATGTCTCCATCGAGATCCTCTACTGCGGCGTCTGCCATTCAGACCTGCATAACGCGCGCAACGACTGGGGCCGCGCCGAATACCCGCTGGTGCCCGGCCACGAGATCATCGGCAAGGTGCTGAGCGTGGGGCGCGGCGTGACGCGCTTCAAGGCGGGCGACCATGTCGGCGTCGGCTGCATGGTCGATTCCTGCCAGCACTGCAAGCCATGTCAGCAAGGACATGAGCAGTACTGCGAAAACCTCGCGACCTACACCTACGGCGGCACTGACCGCCACGATGGCTCGCGCACCATGGGCGGCTATTCGGAGCGCATCGTCGTCTCCGACAAGTTCGTCCTGAAACTGCCGGATGGACTCGATCTGGCGGGCGCCGCACCGCTGCTGTGCGCCGGCATCACGACCTGGTCGCCGCTGCGTCACTGGAAGGTGCGTGAAGGCAGTCGCGTGGCCGTCGTCGGCCTCGGCGGTCTCGGGCACATGGGTATCAAGCTGGCGAAAGGGCTGGGCGCACACGTCACGCTGTTCACGCGCTCGCCCGGCAAGGAAGAGGATGCACGACGTCTTGGCGCAGACCGCATCGTCCTGTCGACCGACGCTGCGCAGATGCAGGCCGCGCACGGCGAGTTCGATCTGATCATCGACACCGTGCCCTACATCCATGACGTGAATCCCTATGTGCCGACGCTGGCCATCAACGGCACGCTGGTGCTGGTCGGCTATCTCGGTGGTCTTGAGCCGGTGCTCAACAGCGTGCCGCTGATCATGGGGCGCAAGGCCGTCGCCGGTTCGCTCATCGGCGGCGTTGCCGAGACGCAGGAGATGCTCGATTTCTGCGGCGCCCACGGCATCACTTCCGATGTGGAAGTGATCCGCATGCAGGACATCAACGCAGCCTATGAGCGCTTGCTGAAGAGCGACGTGAAGTATCGCTTTGTCATCGACATGGCGTCGCTCAGGGAAGGGCGCTGAGAATGGAAATCGCACGCAGCGGCACGCAGCACTCGATGCGCGGGCCGGAAAACTACTTTACTGGCGCAGTGCGCGTCGATCCCCTGTTCCAGGCCAACGCGGCAGCGCGTGCGGTGGGCGTGACAGTAACTTTCGAACCCGCGGCGCGCACGGCATGGCATACGCATCCGCTGGGTCAGACGCTGATCGTGACGGCAGGTGCAGGGCTCATCCAGAAATGGGGCGAGCCCGTGCAGGAGATCAAGCCTGGCGACGTGGTGTGGATCGCGCCCGGTGAAAAGCACTGGCATGGCGCGTCGCCAGCAACGGCTATGACGCACATCGCCATCCAGGAGCAGCTCGACGGCAAGACGGCTGACTTCATGGAGCATGTCAGCGACGCTCAGTACCCGGCCCTTGCGAGTCAGGCATGAGCGCGGTTGACACGCACACGGGCGTCCGCGCCGTGGCCGGGGGCACGCATCGCACGGCAGTGCTGGCGATCGTGCTGGTGAGCTACCTGATGATCGTGCTCGACATCTCCATCGTCATCACGGCGCTGCCGAAGATCCAGCGCAGTCTCGACTTCTCGGCGACGGAGCTGAGCTGGGTGCAGAACGCCTACACGCTGGCCTTCGGCGGCTTGTTGCTGCTTGGTGCGCGCGCGGGTGACATCCTCGGCCGGCGCCGCATGTTCGTCGTCGGCATGAGCTTGTTCACCGTGACCTCGCTGGCCATCGGCCTGGCGCAGTCGCCAGCATGGTTGCTGCTGGCGCGCGCCATCCAGGGCATCGGTGCAGCGACACTGGCGCCGTCGACGCTGGCATTGTTGTCGACGAACTTTCCCGAAGGCCCGCAGCGCACGCGCGCGCTGAGTCTCTATGGCGCGACAGCAGGCGTGGGCGCCAGCATCGGCCTCGTGCTGGGCGGCGTGATTGCCGACTGGTTGTCCTGGCGTGTCGGCTTCTTCATCAATCTGCCCATCGGCATCGCGGTGATCTTCGGCGCACTGCGCTACATCAACGAGACGCGGCGCAGGCCGGGGCAGTTCGATCTGGCGGGGGCGCTGAGCTCCACGCTGGGCATGACGGCCCTGGTATTCGGCCTCGTGCGTTCCGCCGCGACAGGCTGGAGCGATGCGCTGACGCAAGCCTCGCTGGCGGCCGGCGTATTGCTGATGGCATTCCTGGTGTGGAACGAAGCGCGCGTGGCGCAACCCATCATGCCGCTGCGCCTGTTCGCGAATCGCGAGCGCGCGGGAGCCTACGCGGCACGCGTGCTGTTCCTGGGAGCGATGGTGGGCTTCTGGTTCTTCACCACGCAGTTCCTGCAGCACGTGCTCGGCTTCACGCCTTTCGAAGCCGGCCTGGCCTATCTGCCGACGACCTTGCCGAACTTTGCATCAGCCCTGATGGTGCCGCGGCTGACACGCCGCTTCGGCAACGGCCCCGTGCTCGCTGGCGGGCTGGCGCTGACGCTGCTCGGCATGATCTGGCTGGCTTTCGTGACGGTGGATGCGTCCTATCTCACGGGGATTGCGTTGCCGATGATCCTGCTCGGCGTGGGGCAGGGCTGCACGCTGAGCCCGCTGACGATTTCCGGCGTGGCCGGTGTCGCAGCGGAAGACGCCGGCGCTGCCTCGGGCCTGGTGAATGCAGCACATCAACTGGGTGGTTCGCTTGGCCTGGCGATCCTCGTCGTCGTGTTCGCCTCGGTAGGGACGGGCGAAGAGCAGGGGGGGCGCGCTGCTGGCGCAACAGATCGCCGCATCCTTCGCCGCAGGTGCTGCGATGCTGGCGTGTGCGCTCCTCATCGTCTACTTCTGCATCGTGCGCGCGCCACTGCCGCGGCGCGTGCACGCCTGATGTTCGCGCCGCGGCCGAGTGCTTGATTGAGGTCAAGAAAAGAGCGCTCGCGCAGGCTATCTTTATTGCATACGTACAACGCTCCACGGGATGTCCCATGCAAGCAGATACCTACATCGAGAACCGTACCTTTGACGAGATCCGGATTGGTGACAGCGCCAGTCTGGAGCGGCTCATCCGCATCGAAGACGTGCACCTGTTCGCGGCGCTGTCCGGAGACATCAACCCGGCGCACATGGACGAGGAATACGCGCAATCCACGCCGTTCGGCGGCGTCATCGCGCATGGCATGTTCGCGGGCGCTCTCGTGTCCAATGTGCTGGGCATGCAGCTGCCCGGCCCCGGCACGATCTACATCAGCCAGGAACTGAAATTCCGCCGCCCGGTGCGCATCGGCGACACGCTGACCGTGACCCTGACCTGCAGTGAACGCAACGAGGAGAAGAAGCGCTTGCGTTTCGACTGCGTGCTCAAGAACCAGGCAGGCGAGCTGGTCGTCAAGGGTGAGGCCGAAGTCATGGCGCCGACCGTCAAGGTACGCCGGCCACGGCCACACGTGCCCGCCATCACGCTGGATGGCAAGCCGCTGCAGCCGGGCTGAGCCGGCTCGGCAAGGCTCGTGCCCTGCTTGCGGGATAATGAAGCCCCCGCATGATCACGAAACCTGTAGTGAGCGACTTCCTTCCCGACTACTTCCACGGCAGCCCGGCCTTCGCTGCAATCGCGCCCCTGGCGCAGGGCCTCGCCTGGCGTGACTGGCCGGAGGCAGCGCGCTACTACTCCGATCTCAATACGCTCGGTGCGCCGCTGCGTTTCGTGCAGGACAGCCCGGCCCAATCCTACGAGTTGTACATCGGCGAGACCGCTCAAGTGCCGACGCGCCACGCGCTGTGGCACGACTATTTCAACGCGCTGGTGTGGTGCCGTTTTCCGCAGACGAAATCGCAGCTCAATGCCCTGCACCGCGCGCATTGGGACGCGGCCGGCCCGGCCGTGCAGCGCACGCCCGTGCGCGACGGCCTGACCCTGCTCGACGAGAGCGGCGCGCTGGTGATCTGCGACGATGCATCGCTGCTGGACCTGCTGCGCGAGATGAACTGGCCTGAGCTGTTCGTGGCACAGCGTGCGCGTGTCGTGCGGCACATGCGCGTCATCGTCTTCGGCCATGGCCTGCTGGAGAAATTCCTGCACCCCTACGTCGGCATGACGGCCAAGGCCTTGCTGATGCCGGCCAGCGCCGAGGTCGTGCGCATGCCCTTGATGGCGTTGTGTGCATGGGCCGATGCACATCTGGCGGCGCAGCTACACAGCAGCGGCCAGCTGGTTTCTGCCGATCTGTGCCCGCTACCGATACTCGGCGTGCCGGGTTGGTGGCCGGCCAACGAAGAGCCTGCCTTCTACGATAACGAGCAGTATTTCCGTCGCCAGCGACGACGTCGGCCCAAATGAAAAAGCCCCCGACCTGCGGGGGCTCTTTCATGGCCGAGGATTTCCTCAGGGGCGCGGGTGACTGGCGCTCCAGCTCGTGAAGCTGGTCAGCATCGCTTGCGCCACGCTGTTGTATTGCGAGTAGCCCGTCAGGCGCTCTGCCGACACCGCCGTCGTCGAGCCGAAGATCAGGCCATACACGCTGCTGGCGGCGCCGTGGCGATCCGCGAAGTCACCGAACAGCATGCGGGCACGACTGCTCAGGTTCGCAGCCGTCGGGTCATACACGGACAGGTCGTAGAAGCGCGCCCACGAGTTCTTGCTGCTGTCGCTGGAGAGCACGCCGCTGCTCCATACCTTGCCGGTGATCTGCGTGGCCTTGAAGAAGTCGGTGGCGGCGTAGACCGCGGTGACCATCGCCGTGTCCGGATTCGGCAGGGCCATCAGGTAGGAGGTGATCTTGGCGCTCTCCTGCGAGGTCAGCGAAGCCATCTCGTAGGCGCGCGCCGGCGTGGGCTTGAGCGTGAACACATCGTGCTGCTGGCCCCAGACGGTTTTCTTGCCGTTGATGACGACCTGGTTGGCGAGGAACCAGGTGACGCCATTGCCGGCAGCAGAAGCAGCCTTGTTGCGCAGTGTCGAATCGACGAAGGCGAAGTCCGTGTTGGAACTGGTGCCGATCTCGCGCAGCAGCTTCATGATGTTGAGCATGGCATCGTCATTGAGCGTGACGGCGTCGTTGTAGCCGCTGCCGGAGACCGGGTAGTTCTGCGGCCAGCCGTAGTTCGGGTACTGCGCGTTGATCATCGCGTTGATGCCCTTGACGATGGAGGCCTGGAAGGCTGCGCGGTCGGTACTCTGCGCGGTCTGCACCTTGGCGAGATAGCGGATCTCGGTGGTGGTGGCCTTGTTGTCGAAGGTGCCGACGTACATCCAGTCAGTGCTGCCGGAGGCCGAGGGGTCGATATTGCTGCCGATCCAGGATTGGCCTTTGGCGCGCACGACGCCGGTACGCAGCATGTTCTTGCCCCAGGCCCCGGATGGCACCTGGAAGCTGACGATCTCGCGGGCGATGGCCAGCGCGTTGCTGGAGGCGTAGTACGACGCGGCTTCCGACAGAGGCATGGTGTCGGGGCCCGCCTTGTCCGAGCCGCGTGCGGAAGGTACCGAAGACAGGCCTGAACGCTCGGCCTTCAGTGCTGCCTTGTCGGCAGCGCGCGCAGCGTTGGAGTTGCTCAGGTAGGTCGTGAAAGCGCTCTTGAGCGAACCGGCCTCGGTGTCGATGCGGGTCTGCGTCAGGGGCGAGGTCTCCGTGTTCTTGCGGATGTAGTCCGTGCAGGTGGTGACACAGGCACCATCATTGGTTGCCACCGAACTGCTGCTTGCGCTGCTGGCAACGGAGCTGCTGGATGAAGACTTGCTCGATGACGAGCTGGCAACCGAGCTTGCGACGCTGGAAGAGGAAGACGACTTGCTGGAGGAGCTGCTTGCGACCGAACTCGAAGAGGAAGTTGCCACGCTGCTCGAACTGGACGAGCTGGTCGTGCCGGCATACGAGCACCAGGCAGAAGTCGTGAAGGTATTGGACGGGAAGTTGCTCGACGAGCACACCACGCTAGTGGTGAACGTGCCGTACACGAAGCTGCCGGACTTACCCAGCGCGACCGAACGTGTGCCGCTGAACGAACAGCTTGCGCCAGTGTTCTGCGCGCACTTGGTGTAGCCCGATGGCGCGTCGGACGCGGCCTGCGCGAATGGCGCGGCAATGGTGGTGGCGATCGCCAGCGCGGCGCTGGCGATGATCTGGACCTTCATGACTGTCTCCTTGAATTTTTCTGGCGAGCGCAGGGCCTTCACTGGGCGCACGCTTTTTCCGGGATCGATGGCCGTGCTTGAGATCCCGCAGCGCTCGATCGGCCCCGATTGTATTTTCAGCGAACTTAATGAGCCAGCCGCAACGCAGCATGTCCTGCGCGCGCGGGCCGTGTGTCATGAAACAGTCAGGCTCCCGGCAGCAAGCGTGTAACGCAAGCGCCCGAAGATTCCGGCGGCGATCGATCGTCAATCGCTGTCCGACGCCTCGTCACCACCGGCAGGCAAGGCAGGCGCGGACACATACAACGACACCACGAAAACTTGCGGAGAGTTACATGCACCCAATCCTTGACCGGCCCGTGACCTGGGCTATCGGCCTGACCCTGGCGCTTTGCGCGGCCACCGCCACGGCAGCGACGCCGGATACGCTCAATGGCGCAGCCCCCATCATCGTTGCGCATCGCGGCGCCAGCGGCTATCTGCCGGAACACACCCTGGCCGGCTACGAGCTGGCGATCAGGATGGGCACCGACTACATCGAGCCCGACCTGCAGCTGACCAAGGATGGCTACCTCGTCGCCATGCACGACACCACGCTCAACCGTACGACCAATGTCGAGACGGTGCTTGGCACGCGTAACGGTGGCTATCTCGTCTCCAACTACACGCTGGCCGAGATCAAGCAGCTGACGGTGGAGCCGACGGGGACGGGCAAGACCAGCTATGCCGGTTTCACGCCGTCCTATCCCGACGCGTTCAAGGTGCCGACCTTCGACGAGGTGATCCAGCTGGCGCAAGCGCAGAGCGCGCTGGTGGGGCGCACTGTCGGCATCTACCCGGAAGCCAAGATTGCCGATCCGCTGATGGAAGACAAGATCCTCTCTACCCTCGTGGCATACGGCTATGGCAGCAGCAGCGACAAGGTCATCATCCAGTCCTTCAGCCTCGATACGCTCAAGAGCATCCGCGCCAAGCAGGACGCGCTCGGCCTGTCGATGAGCGAGGTGTTCCTTGGCAACTCCGCCGCCAGCTCGTTCGCTGATATCGCAAAGTACGTCAACGGTATCGGTCCATCGATCAGCAGCGGTGGCGCCAACGCGGTGACCGATGCCTACATCGATGCCGCGCATGCTGCAAACCTGTTCGTGCATGGCTATACCTTCGCCGATGCCAATCCGTTGACGGCGGATGCGCAGTACGACAAGTACTTCGGCTGGGGCATGGACGGCGTGTTCAGCAACTACGCCGACCTTGCCGTGGCCTCGCGCAATGAATTCATTGCGGCCGTGCCGGAGCCTGCGACCTACGCGATGTTGCTGGCCGGCTTCGGCATCCTGGGCGTCGGCATGCGCCGTCGCGTGCGCTGAGCTTCGCGGTAGAAGCGCCCGTAGCAAGACAAGCGTGCCGGCCCCGCGCCGGCACCTGTTCCTCAGCCTGCCGTCAGCATGACGGCAGCAGCCCGCTAGCGGATCGACACCTCGACCCGTCGGTTGCGTGGCTCAAAGGTATTGTCGGGCGTCTGGATCAGCAGGTTGCGCTTGCCGTGCGACTCGACGGAGATGGCGCTCGCGTTCAGGCCCCTCGACTTCAATAGTTCGACCACTGCATTGGCGCGGCTCAGCGCCAGCTGTTCGTTGTACTCGGCCGTCATGATCGTGTCGGTATGGCCGATCACCGAAATGTCGATGGAGCTGCGGCTGGTGGCGTCGGCAATGATGCGCGGGATCTGCGCCTGCGACTCGCTGGTCAGCGTGGTGCCGGTGGTGAAGTACAGCAGATAGTTCACGGGCAGTTTCGGGCGCGCGGCAATGGTCGTGCTGAAGTCCTTGTCGAGCTGCACCTGCGGTGGCGGCACGGCGATGGCCCGGCCATCGGTGCTTGCAGCCTGGCCTGCCTTGTCCAGCACCTGTTCGCCGTTCGCACCCGTGACGATGACCTTGCCGACCGTGCCATCCGGGCTGGGCAACAGTAAGACGTAGGACTTCGGCGTGCTGGCACAGCCTGCGAGCCACAGCAGGGCCAACGCCATCGCCAGCCCTTGCACCGTGCGCAGCAGCCACGCGGGTCGGGCCGCCATCAGTCCTCCACCTTGACCAGGAACTGCGTGCCGCGCACCCCGATCACCCCCGTCGGCGTGGCGATGCTGACGGCATCAGGTTTGAGTTTGGCGATCACGCCGGAGACGTAGTTGAGGCTGCCCTTGCTCAGCTTGCTGCCGAGCTTGAGCTTGCCCTGCGCAGGGGCATAGAGATACTCGTCGACCGAGAATGTGGTGTCCGCGCCGAAGGACATGACAGTCTCATCCTTGAAGGTGACACCCATGCTGCTCTTGCCGCCGGTCTGCAGCAGGCTGCCCTGGTACACGGGCGTGCCGACTTCAGCCTTGACCCTGGCGCCGGCGGTGGTGATCGAAGCTTCGCCGGCAACCGTCTTGACGTAGCCGATGGGCTGGTCCTGTGCCCGGGCGCCCAGCGTCGCGAACAGTGCGAAAACCAGCACGAGCATGTTTACAAGCGGCGTTTTCATGAGCGCTTCCTTCGCGACGACGCGGGCGCGGATCGCCTGCCGAGCACATTGTTTTCAGCATAGTCGGCCGTGTCGGGAAATTGATTCGGCATTTCATATGACGCGTATATAGCGGGAAGGATTGTCGCGCCTGGCGAAGCTGTCATGCTCCGGAAGCGGGCTCTGTCCAGCCCTCTTGCATGCGTGACGGAGGGAGGCGTGTGACTCGCTGGAACCTGAGCTGGTGGAGCGTGACACGCTCGCTGAAGCGTCTCGGCGTTCTGCTGCCCGTTGTGTCGGTGCTGCTGGGGCTGGCCCTGCTGATCATCGACCCGCTACCGATGCAGACCCTGCGCAACAGTATGTTCGACCAGTACCAGCGCTGGTCGCCGCGCGAGTACGTCGATGCGCCGGTGCATATTGTCGATATCGACGAGGAGACGCTGGCGCGCCTGGGCCAGTGGCCCTGGCCGCGTACGCGCCTTGCCGGTCTGGTCGAGCGCCTCAAGGCCGCAGGTGTGGCTGCCATCGGTTTCGATATTCTGCTGGCCGAGCCTGACCGCACCTCACCGCAACGCATGGCGCAGCTCTGGTCCTTGCCCGACGCCCTGCGCGCAGCGCTGCAAAAGTTTCCCGATCATGACCAGGTGCTGGCCGGGAGCCTCGCAGACGCACCGGCGGTGCTGGGCTTCGTGCTGCAAGGCGGGCGCGCACAGGCGGCCAGCGCCCGCACGGCGCTGCAGGTGCAAGCGTTTCGCTACATTCATGCCGGCGAACCGTCCGGGCGCAGCCTGCACACTTTCGATGGCGTGCTGACGGCGCGGCCCGAACTGGAAGCAGTGGCAGCCGGCTATGGCGCCCTGAACTTCGTGGCAGACAGCGATGGCATCGTGCGCCGCGTGCCGCTGGTGCTGAGCCTGCACGGCGAGCCCGTCCCCACGCTGGTGGCCGAACTGCTGCGCGTGGCGCAGGGCGAGCGCAATTACTTCCTCAAGAGCGATGGCCACGCGATCGGGCTCGCCGAGGTGCGCATCGGCAACTTCCGGGTACCGACGACGGCCGCCGGCGAAGTATGGGTGCACTACGCCAGGGAGCAAGCCGGCCGCTACCTGCCTGCCTGGCAAGTGCTGCAGGGCGCCGTCCCCGACACCATGCTCGAGGGCAGCATCGTGCTCATCGGCAGCTCGGCGCAGGGGCTGATGGACCTGCGCTTCAGCCCGCTCGGCAAGATCATGCCGGGGGTCGAGGCGCATGCCCAGGCGCTGGAGCAGATCCTGTCCGGGCAGACCCTGCAGCGGCCGAACTGGGCTGGCAGCGTGGAGCTGATCGCCATCGTCATCGGCGGGCTGGCGATTGCCTGGCTGTCCGTCAGCAGCCGTGCCGTAATTGCCGCAGGCACCACGGCGCTCGCGCTGCTCCTGCTGCTGGCTGGCGGCTGGTACGCCTTCCGCACGCACGGCCTGCTCATCAACACGGTCACGCCCGCGCTGATCCTCATCGCGACTTTCGTGCTCGGCAGCCTGATGCACCACTTCATCAGCGAACGCGAGCATCGCTGGATCAAGGGCGTGTTCTCGCGTTACGTCTCGCCGAATCGCGTCGAGTTCCTGGTCACGCATCCGGACGCGATGACGCTGGGCGGCCAGCGCCAGGAGTGCAGCTTCGTGTTCACGGACCTGGCCGATTTCACGGCCCTGATGGAAAGCATCGATCCGCAGGAGGCGGTGGCGCTGCTGAACAATTATCTGGACGCAATGATCGCTATCGCGTTCCGCTACGAGGGCACGCTGGATCGCATCGTCGGCGACGCCGTGGCCATCATGTTCTCGGCACCGGTGCCGCAGGCCGACCATCGTGCGCGCGCGCTGGCCTGCGCGCTGGAGATGGATGCCTTCGCCGCAGGCTATGCCGCCCGCGTTGCCGGGCAGGGGATGGCTTTCGGCAAGACGCGCATCGGCATCCACTCCGGCGAGGTCATCGTCGGTAACTTCGGGGGCTCGACGATCTTCGACTACCGCGCGCTCGGCGATGCGGTGAACACGGCATCGCGGCTGGAGAGCGTGAACAAGCAGCTCGGCACGACGATCTGCCTGTCGGCGGAGACACTCAGCGGTTGCCCGCAGGCCAGGGTGAGGCCCGTGGGGCGCCTTGTGCTCAAGGGCAAGCGCGCGCCGCTGCAGGTGCACGAGCCGATCACGCAGCGCTGTGTCGCGCGCTATGCGCCGACCGAGGACTACCTCGAGGCGTACCGCGCGATGAGCGAGGAGGCCGGGGGCGCTGCCGGCATGTTCAGCGCGCTGGCGCAGGCCTGGCCGGACGACCCGCTGGCGACCCTGCATGCGCGCCGCCTTGCAGACGGCGAGCGTGGGGACCTGATGGTGATGGGAGCCAAGTAGGAGGCAGGCGCGGCTTCTTGCAGGAGCATGCCATGCCCGCGACACCATGCCTTCAATCCAGCCGCTAGCATGAACTTTGCATAACCAATCCGCCGTTGCCTACCACCACCAGATCACGACCATGAAATCGCCCATACAGACCTATCTGGAAGCGCTGCACAAGGAACTCAGTTCAGAGCGTGGCGGGCAGCTCGCCAGCTACATCCCGGAGCTGGCGCGGGTCGACGCCGAGCAGTTCGGCATCTGCCTGGTGACGATGGACGGCGTGGCCTACTGCGTTGGCGACACCGGTGCGAGCTTCACCATCCAGTCCATCTCCAAGGCCTTCGTGTATGCAGCTGCCCTTGCCGATCGTGGGCAGGAATACGTGGCCACCAAGGTCGGCGTGGAGCCCAGTGGCGACGCCTTCAATTCGATCAGCCTGCATCCCCACACCGGGGCGCCGCTGAATCCGATGATCAATGCTGGTGCCATCGCGACGACCAGCATCGTTGCTGGCGATACGCCGGAGGCACAGTGGCGACGCATCGAAGCGGCGATGGCGGCGTTCATCGGGCACGAGGTAAGCGTCGATGAAGCGGTGTGCCGTTCCGAGAGCGAGACCGGCCATCGCAACCGCGCCATCTCCTGGATGCTGAAGAACTTCAACATCGTCGAAGGCGATCCGATGGCGAAGCTGGAGAACTACTTCCGCCAGTGCTCGATCCTCGTCAATTGCCGTGACCTCGCCTACATGGCGGCGACGCTGGCCAATAACGGCACGCATCCGCTCAGCCGCGTGCGCACCCTGCCGTCGGAATACGTGGAGCGCGTGCTCGGCGTGATGGCGACCTGCGGCATGTACGACTACGCCGGCAGCTGGCTGTATGAAGTCGGCATGCCGGCCAAGAGCGGTGTCGGCGGCGGCATCGTGGCCGTGCTGCCCGGCCGTTTCGGCATCGGCGTGTTCTCGCCGCGCCTCGACGAGAAAGGCAATAGCGTGCGCGGCATCGAGGTCTGCAAGCGCCTGTCGCGCGACATCGGCCTCAACATCTTCAGCTGGACCTCAGACCCGTCGATGGCGCTGGGGCGCATCTATACGGCCAGTAGTGCACCTTCGCGGCGACAGCCCGGTGGCGAAGCGCGCGAGCTGCTCAAGGAGCGGGCGCATCGCATCAAGTACCTCAGCCTCAACGGCTACCTGGCGGTGGATGGCATCGAATACGTGATCCGCCAGATGCTGACGCTGGCGCCGGACACGCACAGCTTCATCCTCGACATGCATCAGGTCATCGGCATCTCCGACAGCGCGGCGCGCCTGCTCAACCAGGCGCGCGCTGCATTCCGCGACGACGACATTGCCGTGGCCTTCTCGCGCATCCATGGCCGGCCGCAGATCTCGGCGCCGCTCAGCAAGACTGCAGGCGCGGGGCTGGGTTTCCTGAGTTTCGAAGACAACGATCTGGCGGTCGAGTGGTGCGAGAACCGCCTGCTCGAAGACCGTGCGGCCATGCCGGCGGTCGCCGGTCGCCTGCAGGACGCCCGGCTGTTCAAGGACCTGCCCGAGGGTTTGCTGCAGGAGCTGGAGCAGGTCGGCATCCGCCAGATGTATGCGGCCAAGGCGCCCATTCTCGTCAGCGGCGAGAAAAGCGATGGCCGCATCTTCTTCATCCAGTCCGGTCAGGTCAGCGTGGTCGTGCCGCTGCAGGACGGCGCCAACCAGCGCATCTCGACGCTCGGCCCGGGCATGGTCTTCGGCGAGATGACCTTGCTCGGCGCCACCCATCGCAGCGCCTCGGTCTTTGCCGACGTCGACAGCAGCTGCATCGTCTTCGACGCAGCGGATCTCGACCGCATCTCGGCGCGAGATCCGCAATTCAAGAGCACTTTGCTGGCGAACCTTGCCAAGGATCTGGCGGACAAGCTGCGCACCGCGACGCAGTGGATCGCTGCGCTGGCCTGAGCTTGCTAGCGACGCCCGGCGAGGCCGCGCGCGCAGCAATACAGCACCAGCGCATTGAGCAGATGCCACGCAAAGTGCGTACCGAACGGCCAGTGCGCGCAAAGTGCCATGTCCAGCGTGCGCAGGCTGAAGGACACCACGAAGACGAGGCTGGCGGCGCCAAGCCAGCGCGTGGCATCAGGGCTGTGCCAGCGTGACCACACGGCAAACGCCATCAAGGTGACGCCGGGCAACAGGTAGCCCTCCGAGCCATTCAGACCGAAGCTGCCGAGCTTCGCAATGGCGCGATCCGCTGCGACGAAGACGGCGACGCCGAGCCAGCACGCCCATTGCGGGCAGCGTGCGAGCTGGCGCAGGTAGCGCTGGATGTAGACGAGGATGAACAGTGCGATGCCGGCCACGTCGAGAATCATTCCCCACACGGTGCCGAAGAAATGGAACAGGCCGCTGCAGACGCCGATGAGCCCGATCAGGGTCGCCAGGCAGCGCAGTTCTGTCTGTCGGGTGTTGCCATGCGCCTGCCGCCACAGCACGGCAGCCGCGATCAGGAAGGCGAGATTGCTGAGCGCATTGAGAGGTTCTGACCAGAGCGACGGGTCGGTGCGCTCGCAGTAGTTGTCGATGTGGGCGAGAAGGTCCATGGATTCAGGCCGGGCCGGGGCGCTGCGGATCGCGCTCGGCCTTGAAAGCGCCCGCCTCGGTGACGATCCAGTCCAGCGGCCGGTCGTGGGCGCCTTCGGCGATGTGTGGCATGCGGCCGAGTTCGTAGCCGACGCCAATGGTCAGTGGCGGCGGGCTGAGGCTCTCCAGCGTGCGGTCGAAATAGCCGCCACCGTAACCCAGCCTGAAGCCGCGCGAATCGAAGCCGTTAACGGGAATGAGGAGCAGGGCAGGTGTCAGCGTGTCGCCAGCTACGGGCGTCGGGATGCCGTAGCGATCGGGCGCCAGCACGCTGTCAGGCGTCCAGATGCGGAAGGCGAGCGGTGCGTTCTGGTCGACGACGACGGGTAGCGCGGCGCGACGTGCGGGATCGGCGGCAAGCCAGGTGGTGACGAGCTGACGCAAATCCGGTTCGCCACGGAACGGCCAGCAGAAACCGAGTGTCTGAGCGATATGCAGTGTGGGTGCGGCGAGCTCTTCCAGTAGCGCACGCAGGCGCATCAGCAAGGCGCTTTCGAGCTGCGCACGGGTCTCCGGCGGCAGTGCTTCACGCGCCGCAATGATGCGCTGGCGCTGGGTTTTACGGTCCGGGTGGGTGGATTCCACGTGCTATCCTCCGAGGCCTGAATGGCGCTGGATTGCCATGCGGCAAGTCGTGTGTCGGCGCGTATTTTCGTCGTATCGCATGAATTGGGCGGGCAGGAGTTTTCGGGTGGGTCCTGGTTGGAACGAAGTCGAGAAAATGCGAATTGCAAAGAAAGCAGTAAAGAGCGCAGCACGGAATCTGATGCGGGCATGGTACGCGAGCCGGCCATTGCTGTGCCTGCCCTTGCTGGTCACCTCGGTGGCCACCTCCCTGGCGAGCGCGCAAGCCGGCGCGCAGCCTGTAGCGCCGATCGACAGGAATGACGATGCGCGCATTCTGGCGGCCTATGACGCGGCGACGCGCGGCGACACCAGCCGCCTGGAGCAGATGCTGGCCACGCCGGGCAAGCACCCCCTCGAGCCCTATGTCGGCTACTGGCTGCTGACGACGCGCGTGGCACGCATCGGCGAGCCCTTGCCGATGCAGGCGATCCGCGACTTCCTGCAGCTCAACGACGGCACGCTGGTCGCCGAGCGGCTGCGCGCCGACTGGCTCAAACGCCTCGGGCGTGAAGGCCAGTGGCAGATCTTCAACGACGAATATGCACGCCTGCAGCAGCCCGATGCGGAACTGCTGTGCGATGCAGTCAAGGCGCGCGGTAGCGCGGCCGAACCGGCCTTGAAAATGCTGGAGGCGCAATGGCAGACGCTGGGCGATGTCATGGACGCCTGCGCTGCACCCTTGCAGATGCTGGTCGACGCCGGCCGCAAGTCGGGTGAAGACATACAGTGGCGTTTGCGTCGCATGGTCGAGCTCAACAAGCTGGCCGCCGCACGCCAGACCGCCGCAATGCTGCCGGACGGACTGGCGCCGGACGCTGGGGCGCTGGGGCGTGCCTTCGACAATCCACTGCAATACCTGGCATCGCCCGCGGCGCGCGGCGCGATGTCGCGCCCGGCACGCGAGCTGGTGCTGGCGGCGGTGGCGCGGGCGGCACGCAGCGATGCGCGAACCACGCTGACACGCTGGCGCGCGCTCGAAGACACCCACTACAGCGCGGCCGAACGGGGCTATGCCATCGGGCAGATTGCCTGGGGTGCTGCCCTGGCGCAGATGCCGGAGGCCGTGCAGTGGTTTGCCAGCGCGCGCGAGCTTGCGCCGGGCATGCCGATGGGCGACGAACAGATGGCCTGGCAGATGCGCAGCGCACTGCGCGCCGGTGACTGGACTGCGGTGCAGGCCTCGCTGGACGCCATGACGCAGGCGCAACGCAATCTCCCCGAGTGGACTTACTGGCAGGGCCGCGCCCTGTCGCAACAGAACAAGACTGCAGAGGCGCGCGTCTTCTATGAGCGCCTGGCCGGTGAGCCGCATTTCTACGGCATCCTGTCAGCTGAAGCGCTGGGCCGCAGCATCAACTGGCCGCTGGCTGCCGTGCCGCCAACGGTGCTGGAAATGTCGCGCGTCGAGGAGAATGTCGCCGTGCAACGCGCCCTGGCACTGTTCCGTCTCGACCAGCGTAGCCTTGCGTTGCGTGAATGGAGCTGGGGCATGCGCGGGGCGGATGACCGCACGCTGCTGGCGACTTCCGACTATGCGCGCCGCATGGGGCTGTTCGATCGCGCCATCAACGCTGCCGAGCGTACGCGCCAGCAGCACGACTACAGCCTGCGCTACCTCGCGCCCTATTACGACATCTTCTCGCGCGAATCGCGCGTCCGGGGCCTGGACCTGCATTGGGTTTACGGCCTGACACGGCAGGAAAGCCGCTTCGACCCGGTAGCCCGCTCGTCGGTGGGCGCACAGGGGCTCATGCAGATCATGCCGGCCACCGGGAAGATGGTGGCACGCCAGGTCGGCATGCAAGGCTTCAGCGTGAGCCTGCTGGCCCAGACGGAGCCCAACATTCAACTCGGGACTGCCTACCTGCGCAGTGTCCTCGACAGCCTTTACAGCTCGCCCGTCATGGCCACGGCGGGCTATAACGCCGGGCCGGGCCGGGCCAAGCGCTGGCGTGACAGCAAGCCGCTGGAAGGCGCCATCTATGCTGAATCGATCCCGATTACCGAAACACGCGATTACGTAAAGAAGGTGATGGCCAATGCCGTCGCGTACGCGGTCGTGCTGGATGGCAAGCCTGTATCCCTGACGCGTCTGCTCGGCACGGTGCCGGGCGAAGCGCTGGCTGACGCCCGTTAGGCTTGCCACCCGCCGTTCGTGACGGACAAATGGCATCGCCCGGCCGGGTGGCTGCGGGTCAGCGCCGATATGCGGTTGGCACTTGACCTTGCATGATGACTGGGCCATGTTCGACATATACGCCACGACTGGAAGCACGTACACATCATGACCTTGCGCACCGTCCTGCTCATCGGGGGAACCGGGTTCATCGGCCGTAGTCTCGCCCAACGCCTGACCGGGCTGGGCGTACGCGTGATCGTGCCGACGCGTCACGCGCGCTGCGCCGCTCCCCTGCGGCTGTTGCCGACGATAGACGTGGTCGAGGTGGATTGCTGCGATACCAGCGTGCTGTGCGGGCTGATGAATCAGGCTGACGCCGTGGTCAATCTGGTGGGGGTGCTGCATTCCGAATCCGACGTACCGTACGGCCCCGAGTTTGCACGCGCCCATGTCGACCTGCCGCGCACGGTGGTCGCCTCCGCGCGGCTCTCCGAAGTGCCCCGCCTGATCCACCTCAGCGCGCTCGGCGCTGATGTGCACGGCCCGTCCGAATACCTGCGTTCCAAGGCCGATGGCGAGGCGGCCATCCGTGCCGCCGGACCGGAGATCGAATGGACGATTTTCCGTCCCTCGGTCGTTTTCGGGCCTGGTGACGACTTCCTCAACCTGTTCTCGAAGCTCAGCTCCTGGTTGCCCGTGTTTCCGCTGGGTGGCGCGCACACGCGCTTCCAGCCCGTGTTCGTGGAAGACGTGGTCAGCGCCATCGTGCATGCCTTGCAGCAGCGCGCTGGCGTCAACGAAGTCATCGAGCTGGCAGGGCCGCGCATCTACACGCTGGCCGAACTGGTGCGCTACGTGGTGAAGCTGCAACGTCACTGGAGCGTCGTGCTGCCTTTGCCGGAGTCCGTGGCCATGCTGCAGGCCGCCTGCATGGAATGCCTGCCGGGGCCCTTGATGAGCCGCGACAATCTGCGCTCGATGCATCGCGACAGCGTGGCGAGCGGCGCGCCCATGCCGTTCGGCCTGACCGCGACCGCAATGGAAACCGTGGCGCCACTCTGGCTGCGGCACGATCGCGGCTGGCGCAGCCTGTTCAACCAGTTCCGCCAGCGCGCCCACCGCGCCGTCTGAGGCTGGCGCAGGCTGCAATACCGGCCCACAATCGGTGACTCGCAGCAGTACCGATAACGAGGTGCCCGGCATGCAGCTGATCATCGGCGACTACAACTACTCATCGTGGTCCATGCGCGGCTGGCTGGCCGCCAGGGCCAGCGGCTTGCCTTTCGAAACCGTGCAGATTCCATTGCGTGAGGCTGACACCGCCGACCACATCGGCCGCTACAGCCCCTCGGGGCGTGTGCCTTGCCTGATCGACGGTGAGGGAGAGGGCCGGATCGCCATCTGGGATTCGCTGGCCATCGCCGAATACCTTGCCGAGCTGAACCCGGCGCTGTGGCCTGCCGATGCGCGGGCGCGTGCCGTGGCGCGCGCGGTGAGTGCCGAAATGCATAGCGGATTCACCGCCTTGCGTACGCATATGTCGATGAATATCCGCAAGGACTACGCGGGGCACGGACGTACGCCAGAGGTGCTGGCGGAGATCGCGCGTATCGATGCGCTGTGGCAGGACTGCCGTCAGCGCTTCGGCATGCAGGCGCCAGTGGCCGGCCCCTGGTTGTTCGGCGCCTGGAGCATTGCCGACATCATGTACGCGCCGGTATGCATGCGTTTCGCGACCTACGCGGTGGGCGAGGACGCATTGAGCCCTCTCGCCTGTCGTTATCTTGGCGAAGTGCTGACTCATCCCCATGTACAGGAATGGCGGGTCGCCGCCAGCGCCGAAACCCATCTGATTGCCGCTTACGACAGCTACGGCTGAGCCGCGGCGCACATGCAGCCGATACATGCAGCCGATGATCGGCCCGCGCCGCATTCCATCTACCGGGTGATAATGGCGCCCTTAGCGCCGTTTTACAGCGCAGCGAGTCGATTGCCGTCGCCTCGTCTTCATTTCCAGCACACGACCCATGCTTCTTCCCGTCTTCGAAGACACGCCGCTCAACGACCTCAACAGCTTGCGCCTGCCCGCCAGCGCCAAGCGCTATGCCGAAATCCATTCGGCCGAGCAGTTGCTCAAGCTGGTGCGGCGCGGCGATCTGGACGGTCAGCGCGTCGTGGTGCTCGGCGGCGGCAGCAATGTGGTGCTACGTGGCAATCTGGAAGCATTCGTCCTGCACATCCGCATTCCCGGGCGCGCCCTGGTCAGCGAGCTGGACGATGCCTGGATCGTGCGTGCCGGCGCCGGCGAGAACTGGCATGAGTTCGTGCGCTTCACGCTCGAGCATGGCTGGCCCGGGCTGGAAAACCTGTCATTGATTCCTGGCACTGTCGGCGCTGCGCCTATCCAGAATATCGGCGCCTATGGTGTCGAGCTGGCGGACCGCTTCTTTGCGCTGGAGGCCGTCGATCTGCGCAGCGGCCAGATCGTCTCCCTCGACCGCGAGACCTGCCAGTTCGCCTATCGTGACAGCCTGTTCAAGCAGCAGGCTGCCGGGCGTTTCATCATCACGGCGGTCAGTTTCCGCCTGCCCAAGCAGTGGCATGCCGTGACGGCCTATGCCGATGTCGCCAATGAGCTCAAGGCGCTGGGGCTGAGCGAGCCGACGCCGACGCAGTTGTCCGATGCGGTGATCGGCATTCGCAGTCGCAAGCTGCCAGATCCGGCTGTACTGCCGAATGCGGGCAGCTTCTTCAAGAACCCGGTAGTCAGCGCCGAGCGCTTTGCCGCCCTGGCCGAAGCCTGGCCGAAGCTGCCCTATCACCCGCAAGCTGATGGCAGCGTCAAGCTGGCCGCGGGCTGGTTGATCGAACAGGCCGGCTGGCGTGGCCGCAGCCTCGGGCGTGCGGCCATGTACGAGAAGCAGGCGCTGGTACTGGTCAATCTCGGTGGCGCGACCGGCGAGGACGTGTTGCGACTGGCTGACAGCGTCAGCGCAGCCGTGCAGGAGAAATTCGGCGTGGCGCTGGAGCAGGAGCCGGTGCTGCTGTAAGCGACTGTGCTGCGCACGAAAAAAGGGCCGGGATTGCTCCCGGCCTTTTTTCTTGCTCGTTCACTCAAGGGGTTCAGCCCGCTCGATCCGCCAGCTGGGGGGTCGTGGAATCGAGGCGCTTGAAGCGCTGGGCGAGGTCTTCTCCTGCGCGCGCCAGCAGGATGGCATCGGCACCCGAGGCCAGTACGTTGATGCCGGCACTGATGTACTCGCGCGCCAGTGCTTCATCGCTGGCGACGATGCCGGCCGGTTTGCCACAGGCGACGATGCGGGTGATGGCGTCCTTGAAGACGCGGCGCATGTCAGGGTGGGTGGCGCGGCCGATATAGCCGAGCTCGGCAGAGAGGTCGCCCGGGCCGATGAAGATGGCGTCCACGCCCTCCACCGCGGCAATCTCCTCAATATTGTCGAGGCCTTGCTGGTTCTCGATCTGCACCATCAGGCACAGCTCGGCCTCTGCATGCTCGTGATAGTTGTTGATGCGGCCGTAGTTGGCCGCGCGCGACACCGGGCCGAGTCCGCGTATGCCGCGCGGCGGGTACAACATTGAAGACACGGCTTGCCGCGCCTCGGCGGCATTCTGCACATGCGGCACCATCAGGGTCTGCACGCCGATGTCGAGCAAGCGCTTGATCAGAACGACGTCATTGGTTGCCGGGCGCACGATGGCGTGCGCACTGCCGCCGACCATGGCTTGCAGCTGCTGCAGCACCAGCAGCACGTCGCTGGGGGCATGCTCGGTGTCGAGGATGATGAAATCGAAGCCGCAGCCGGCGAGGATTTCCGCGGAGACATGATGCGACAGTAGCGAAAACAGGCCCACCTGCAGCTTGTTTTGCAGGATGGCGTGCTTGAAGAAATTCTTCGGAACCGTGGGGGCCGTGCTGACGTTCATGATGGGTCACCTCTGTGCTGAAAAGGTCATTACGGCGAACACGGCCCGGAGCTGGAGATGAAGCTGCCCAGGTGCTGTGTCGAACCATTCCTGAAATCAGTTTGCTGCTCACGGCGCATCGCTACGCACATGCCGCGACAAAACCCGGCATGTGCTGCAAGCAGTGTTTCACTGTTCACTATGCACGATTTGACAAGGCCTGTAACGCCAGAAGACTGGCGGCGAGACGCACCGCCGAACGCCCGCCCTCGAAGTGCGCGGTGAGCGCCACGACGTCGCTCAGAGGCTCTTCTTTCCTGGCCCAGGCCAGGCACACCGTGCCGACAGGTTTGTCGGGGCTGCCGCCGCCCGGACCGGCAATGCCGGAGATGGCGATGGCGACGTCTGCCTTGCTGGCCCGCAAGGCGCCGAACGCCATTTCACGCACGGTGGCTTCGCTGACGGCGCCGAACTGCTGCAAGGTGGCAGCGTGCACGCCGAGCTGCTCCTGCTTGGATTCGTTGGTGTAGGTGACGAAGCCGCGATCGAACCAGCCACTGGAGCCGGCGATTTCGGTGATGGCCGCCGCGACCAGACCACCGGTGCAGGACTCGGCGGTCACCAGTCGCCAGTTGCGCGCCTGTAACCAGGCGCCGGCCTCGCGTGCGGCGCTGACAAGTTCTTCATGCATGAGAAAGCTCCACGGACTGCAGATTGGCAGCGCCATATTGCGCTGCCATTTCAGGCAGTGGCAATCATGCGGCAGTCAGGGGCGTTTGTGTGCAGGCGAAGCCGACGCGGGTGTGACGCAGCCGGCCTTCGTGTTGCGGCCGGACCGCTTCTGGTAAGGGTCGTACCAGTATTCGGGCTTGTCGAGCGGCGTCTTGTCGGAGAGCAGCGGGTTGTTCAGGCGCAGGATGCGCCGCGAGCAGAAATCTGCCCGGTCGATGAGCGGTTGGTGGTACTTGAGGAACAGCTTGTCGAACGAGCCGTCCTTGATCATTGCCTTGAAACCTTCGTCGATGCGTGCCGCCAGGCGCGGTGCCTGCGGTGACACGAAGAAATACTTGGGCAGCGGGAAGTACAGCAGCATCGAGTTCTCGATAGCCATGTCCGGGAAACTGGATTTGCGATCGTCATACTCGACAAACACTTCGGAAAGCGCGCGCGGGAAGTAATCGAAGCGCCCGGCAACGAGCATCTTGTAGAGGCTCTCCCAGTCGGCAGCGGCCTCGTACTTGAAGTTGAGCGCCTGGAAGACCTGGCGTGTCGACCAGGCGTGACCGACGCCCAGCGTCAGGCGCTTGAGGTCTTCGATGTCGGTGATGCGGCTGAACTTGTCCTGGTCACCTGCGCGGATCAACGAGATGCGGTACTCAGTGATGCCTTTATCGACCGGGATGCGCAGCGTCAGCAGCTCGCTGTCTTCCCAGTCCGGGCGCGTGGCCTTGGCCGTCACATTCACGACCACGCCGCGCTTCAGCTCGGTCAGCAGGCGGTCGCGATACATGTAGCTGGGCGCGTACTCGACGCGGAACGCGCCGTACTTCGCCTGGGTGCGTTGCAGGATCTCCGTGAGCAGGATGTTGGTGTAGTCGTTGCGCTTGTCGATCTCGTTGACGGGCGCATCGAGAATGGCGACGTCCATCGCATGCAGTGGCGCGCTCGCAACGAGCGCGCAGAACACGATGACGAGTGGATTCAGGCTGGCTTGAACGCAGCGGGAATGTGGGCACGCAATGGGTAGTGCGGTCGCCCGCGCGGGCGACAGGAATCTGTTGCTGAGAGCCTGGACCAGTTTCAGCATCATGTCTCGGATGTTTCCTCTCTTGAGTGAGAGTGTTGTGTGTTGTAATCGAACGAGTCCGCATACTACCAAAGTAGTAGATGACAAGGCGGCCACGCTGGCCGTAATTCTAATGGTAGTACGGCGCCATGCATTGCGAATCCGGAAACATGTAAACCGCCCGCAAACCCGCGCCCCGCAAGGCTTTCGTGGTGTTAATTTATGTTTCCACGGGTCAGACGGTGGCCATGATGCGCACGCCGATGGCCAGGCAGAGCAAGGCATAGGCAGCGGCCAGCAGGTCATCGAACATGACGCCGAAGCCGTTCTTGAAGCGTGTATCGGCGATGCGGATCGGCCAGGGTTTGAGGATGTCGAAGATGCGGAACAGCACGACGCTGGCAAGCTGCCACCAGAAACCTGCCGGTGCCAGCCACAGCACCAGCCACATGGCGACGAACTCGTCCCAGACGATGCCGCCGTGATCGACCACACCCAGCGCACGCCCGGTGAGTGGCACGAAGAGGCTGCCGGCGACGAAGGCAGCGAGCAGGAACAGGCCGAAACCCAATTCGGAAAACGGCGGGCGAATCAGCGCAAACAGTGCCCAGGCAAGCAGGGTGCCCACCGTGCCCGGTGCGACTGGCGAGAGTCCGCTGCCCAAGCCTAGCGACAGGAAATGAGCGGGATGCGAGAGCAGCAGGCGGACGGTAGGGCGGGACATCGGCTTGGCGTGACGGCGTGAGGGTGCAGCATGGTGCCACACCCGCGGCGTGGCGTCAGAGTGGTGGCAGCGACCGGGTCAAGAGAATGCGTCTCCAGGTCGATACCATCTTCGGGTTCTTTTCTGGAGTGATCGCGTGTCGTTGCCTCAAATGATTCTTCGCACCGGGTGGGCCCTGGCGCTCATCGCTGCAAATGCACTGGGCAACCCGGCCGCTGCCTACGCCGAACTGGATTGGCAGCGCGTGACCGATCTGACGAGAGTGGTGCCCGCCCAGGCGCGTGGTTCCGGCCCCGTCTGTAGCGATCGTGCGGCCTGGGAGGCGCCGGGTATGGCAGCGCGCCTGTCCGCCCTGACAGCGGCCGCCAGCAAGCTGCTGGTGCAGAACTTTCCCGAGTGGAACGACGACGCCTATCTTGAGTACAGCCGCAAGGGAACGCGCCCCAACGGCGAGCGCATGATGAATGCGCGAAAAGCCTGGCTGTACCCGCTCGTCATCGCCGAGTGCGTCGAATGGAAGGGACGTTTCCTGCCGGCCATCGAACGTACCTTGAGCGAACTCGATGCGCAGGCCACGTGGACCTGGGCGACACATGACGCCACGCTGCGTAATTTCCGCGATCACCGTTATGAGGTGGATCTGCTGGCCGCCGATACTGCGCATGAGCTGGCGCAGACGCTCTACATGCTCGGCCCGCAGCTCGGTGCCGAGGTGCGCGGCAAAACCATGGAAGCGCTTGAAGCACGCGTCTTTGCTCCGATGCGACAGAGCTTCAACCAGGGTGGCAGGGATCACTGGTGGTTGCAGGCGGATCACAACTGGAATGCGGTGTGCCTGAAAGGCGTCGTCGGCGCCGCGCTGGCCGTGCTGCCCGATGCGCGTGATCGCGCCATGTTCGTGGCGGCGGGCGAGCATTACATCCGCAAGTACGTGGCCGGTTTCCCGGCTGACGGCTATGCGCTCGAGGGCCCGGGTTACTGGAACTACGGCTTCTCGCATTTCACGGAACTGCGCGAGCTGCTCATGCAGGCCACCGCCGCCACGGTGGATCTGTTTGCCGACGCTCGTGTGCGCGAAGTCGCGCTGTACGCTTATCG
The DNA here is from genome assembly GCF_036017035.1 of Uliginosibacterium silvisoli. Taxonomy (NCBI): domain Bacteria; kingdom Pseudomonadati; phylum Pseudomonadota; class Betaproteobacteria; order Rhodocyclales; family Zoogloeaceae; genus Uliginosibacterium; species Uliginosibacterium silvisoli. Next base: position 1,366,868 of record NZ_JAYXHS010000001.1, read on the forward strand.
CATCGAGATGTTGCCCGGCAATATCGCGGCCTTTGGTGACGCCTCGCGCAATACGAAGATGGACGACTTCACGCGCGCCTATGCCAACCAGGTGTTTGCGCTAGGCATGCCGCAGCAGCTGGCCAGCCTGCCGATCACTGCAGTGCAGGCGCCCAACTCGGCACCGCTGGTCAAGGCTGTGATGACGCTGTTTGCGCAGCCGGCTGCCGTCCCCGAAGCAAGCACGCCCGCGCGCGGCAACACCCGCATCGGCCTGCAGAGTTACTTCGATCAGGTCGGCGTGCTGGTCTCACGGCCGGCTTCCAGTGGAAGGCTGGGGGTGTCGATCAAGTCCGGTGGCAATGGCAATCACAGCCACAACGATGTCGGCTCGTATGCGATCGGGCTCGTGGCCGAGCAGCCGACCGGTGACGTGGGCATGACCGTCTACTCCGCCAAGACTTTCAGCAAGCAGCGTTACACCATCAAGGGCATCAACTCCTACGGTCACCCGGTGCCCCTGCCGGCGGGTACCTTGCAGAGCGAAGCAACGAAGGTCGCGCCGCGAGTCCTGACCACGCAATTCAGTGATGCTGCCGACGAGATCACGCTGGATATCATGGCCGCCTATACCGAGCCTTCGATGGTCAGCCTGACGCGCCGCCTGCGGCATGAGCGCGGGCGCAGCGAGAATGTGCTCATCGAAGACCGCTTCGCCTTCCGCTCACCACAGATCTTCGAGACCGCGCTCATTGCAGGCAATAACTGGAAAGACCGGGGTGACGGCAGGATTGCGCTGTGGCAGAAGAACGAAGTGCTGCAGGCGCAGGTGGAGAGCTCGGCGCCGTACGAACTGGTCAGCGAGAAGGTGGATGAAGAGGGACTGACGTTCACGCGGATCGCGATCCGGCTCAAGGACCCCGCCAGCGAAGGCTTCGTGCGCGTGCGCTTCGTGCCGGATTGATGTGTCGTGCTGGCATGCATAAGCAAGCCCCCTGATTGCCAGCCCGTCTGTCTTGATGCAGCCTTTCCGCGGAGGCACAACAAGAACGATAGCTGCAGGCGGACAGACCGGAGACACGCATGAATGGGGATCCACACGGCACGATAGAACTGCAGCGCTATGGCGAACTCATCGTCGTGCGCTTGAGGGGCTCGTTCAACCTCGAGGGGGCTCGCCGCGTTACACGCGAAGTGCAGGCCTTCTGGCGTGCCTGTGGCGAGCCTGCACGCTGGCCCGTGCTCGGTGATCACCGTGAGTGGGAAGGTGCCACGCCGGAGAGCTTCAGCGAGGCTGCGCACATCGTGCATTGGATGGAGGCTCACGGCCTGGCTGCCGAGGCACGGGTCTTCTGCGGAAATTTCATGCCGCGCGTGCTCGAGCAGCAGAAGGACATGAAGCTCACCACGCTGCCGGCCGAGAACTTCCTGTCGATCAATGAAGCGTGCGACTGGCTGGAGGGGCTGGGCTTCGATTGCGGCGACTGTCGCGAGCGGCTCGGTGTAGTGGAATTCCGCGCTCAGTCCGGCATCAAGATCTCGGGTTGAGCGCCCGCGCTTCCAGCCACGCATCAAGCAGCTGCGTCGCGTTGGCCTGCAGGTGCAGGCCCAGCTTGCTGCGTCGCCACAGTATGTCAGTTGCCGTGCGCGCCCATTCGTGCGCGATCAGGTAATCCACCTCGCGCTCGAACAGTCCCGGCAGGATTTCCTCGCCGAGAGCCGCGCTGCCTGCTGCGCCCCCGAGAATGTGCCTGCAGCGCGTGCCGTAGGCATGAGCCAGCCGATCAATTAATGCTTCTGGCATCGATCTGTGCTGCTGCGACAGGCTGTTGCGAAAGCGCGCGAAGTCCGCATCTGCCATGTCGCCGCCAGGCAGCGGGGCGCGTGCCGTCCAGTCCGGCGCATGATGGCCGAGCAGATTCTGGATGCGCCCGACGGCTTCTTCGGCAAGTTTGCGGTAGGTCGTGATCTTGCCGCCGAAGACAGACAGTAGCGGTGCATCTTCACCGTCGAGTTCGAGCAGATAGTCGCGCGTATTGCGTGACAGCGCGGCGTGTTCGTCGTCGAGCAGCGGGCGCAGGCCGGAAAAACTCCAGCGTACCTGCTCGGGCGTCACGGGCTCACGGAAGAAGCGGCTGGCGGTCGCGCACAGGTAGTCCGTCTCCTCAGCGCTGATGTGCACGGCGCTCGCTTCCGTTGCGTGCGTAGTCTCAGTCGTGCCGATCAGGGTGAAGTCGCGCTCGTAGGGAATCGCGAAGACGATACGTCGATCCGGGTTCTGGAACAGGTAGGCCTTGTCGTGCGCAAACAGGCGCGGCACGACGATATGACTGCCGCGTACCAGGCGCACGCGATGCCTCGGACGCTGTCCGGTATCGCGCAGAAAACTCGCCACCCACGGACCGGTCGCATTGATGAGTGCCCGCGCATGCAGCGTCGTTTCAATCCCGGCGTCGTCGCGCAAGCCGATCTGCCAGCCATCTTCGCCACGCAGGGCGCGCGTGCAGGCCGTGCGCGTCAGCACGGTGGCACCGCGCTCCGCAGCGTCGACACAGTTCAGCACCACGAGCCGCGCATCATCGACCCAGGCATCCGAATACTCGAAGGCGTGCTGCCATTGTGCTTGCAGTGCGCTGCCTGCGGGATGCTTCGACAGGTCCAGCATCTCGGAGGCGGGCAGGCGGTCGCGTCGCGCCAGATGGTCGTAGAAAAACAGTCCGGCGCGCACCAGCCAGCGAGAGCGAATGGCATCGTCATGCGGCATGACGAAGCGCAGCGGCCAGGTGATATGGGGGGCGGCGTTGAGCAGGGTTTCGCGCTCGGCAAGTGCCTTGCGTACCAGCGAGAACTCGAAATTCTCGAGATAACGCAAACCGCCATGAATGAGTTTCGTGCTCGCCGACGAGGTGTGCTGGGCCAGATCTTCGCGCTCGACCAGCAGCACCTTGAGGCCCCGCCCTGCAGCATCGCGCGCAATGCCGGCGCCGTTGATGCCACCGCCCACCACCACCAGATCGAAAAGGGTGCTGCTCAGGTCCGTCATTGAAAGTGCGCCCCGGCTGTTTCGCCCGATTATGCACGCTCGATGCCTGACGGCAAGCCTTCGCCGGGCGCCCGGAGGCTGACGGTCATCGCTGTCCGGAAGCGTTCCGGGCCTTGTCATCGCGGCCGCGTTGCTGCGTACGCCGGCGAGGGGGTCGGCTTTCACCCACCCGGGTCGCCGCCGACCCTCCCCGCTACACCGCGTGAACACGGGCCCGGTCATGAATGGCCGGGTCGTCGCCGACCCGGGCGCCCGGTCAACGCGTCTGTGTCATCTCTCTATTTATTTTTGAATCAATGACTTGAAGCTTATTTCCGGTCTGGCACAGCTTTCGCAATAGCTGCCTGCAACGCGATTTCGGGAGCAACAGTTTGCGCACTACAACCGACGCGCATCTCGATCGCGTGGTCGAGGCGATCAAGGACTACCTGTCACGACACCCGGGCGCTGCGGACAGCGAGATCGGTGTCGCGCAATGGTGGCTGCACGGCTGGCAGCAGGCCAGCGGTGAGGGCGCTTCGGCGGACGAGGTGAGGCAGGCACTTGAGCGCCTGCAAGAGATTGGCGAGGTCGAGGCGCTGGAGCTGGGCGGGGCGGGGCTTCTCTGGCGCGCGACAAGACGGAAAGCAGTGTGAGGCTGACAGGTGACGACAAGGTGGGACAGCTGATGCGACAGTGGGTTATCGACTTCACGCACGACATGTGCGGGCGAGGGCGCTGGTAAGGCCATGGCCAACGTACTCGCCATCCACTCGGTCGGCTCTTCCATCGCGACCTTCCTGCGCAACACCTACCCCAAGGTGGTGGCGGGCGTGAACATGCCGGATGCCGATTTCGCGCAGATGTCTTCCGGTGAGATGGCAGGTTCGATCGATGATGCGCTGACACGCATCACGCTCTATCTGTATCGCGTCACCGTCAACGAACATAGCCGCCAGCAACGCCCGGCGCTGATGTCGCAGGAGCAGCAGGCGCCGCTCGGGCTGGATCTGCACTTCATGCTGACCGCATGGGCAGGCAACGCGCAGGATGAGCAGCTGATGCTTGCCTGGACCATGCGCCAGCTCTACCTGTACCCGATTCTCGACGCCTCCTCGCTGTCGCCCGAAGCGGGTTGGGGCAGCGACGAAGTCATCCAGATCATTCCGTCAGAGTTGCCCACCGAAGAGATGATGCGCATCTGGGATGCGCTCGATCCTTCGTATCGCATCTCCGTGCCCTACATCGCGCGTCTGGTGCGCATCGATCCGGACACCATCCTCGACTCGCACCGCGTGGTCGCCACGCGTTTCGGCTATGGCACCGCGACGCCGGCCGGGGTGGAGGCTGCGGCATGAGGCCCTCACTATGAGTCTGGTGATCCGCGAACTCGAGCGTCTGGAGCGCCGCATCGTCGGCGCCTTCCGCTGTGTCGACGCGACGACGCGCGTGACGGTGGATGTGCCCCTGCAAGTCGAAGTGGCGGATGCGCGCATCCAGCGCAATCGCAGCGGCATTTTCGTGATCCTTGCGGCGGATGCCCTGCCAGCCTTTACGGATTCTTTTCCAACGCAACCGGCCGCGGGTGCGGTGAGCCTGACTGCGACGATCCGTGATCCTTCCGGACGCTATCTGCCGCGGGTGGCCTCGCTGGCCCTGCCGCGTGATCCATCGCCCCTGCATGCAGCCAATGGCGATTCGCTGTTCCGGCCCATCGAGGTTGAGATGCATCCAGCGGGCGTGGCGCCGCTTGGCGTCAACTGGTCGGTGCTGCGCGTGAATGTCACTGCGGATGGTTCGGGCGACGCCTTGGGTGGCGCGCTGCTGCGCGTGCTCGGTGGCGGCAAGGTTCTCGCGCGTGGCATGACGGACTGGCGCGGCGAAGCGCTGGTGCCCGTGCCCGGCGTGCCGGTCACCACCTGGTCCGATGATGAGAATGTGGTGGTTATTACCGAGATCGCAGCCCAGCTCGAACTCGTTTTCGACCCGGCTGCCGGCGTGCGCACCACGGCCGCCAATGTGCTCGCCGCACGTGCGCCGGCGGTGATGCCGCTGGTCAATCCCGATGTGCTCGAAGCCAACCGCGCAGCGCTGCCCAATGCAGCGCAATCCGTGCAGTTGGCGGCCGGGCGTTCGCAATCGATTTCCTTCCTGCTCGCACTGCCATGAGTGCACTCACATGCGCATCCATGACCTGTACGGGTTTCGTGTTTCACCCCTCCACCTTCATGCAAAGGAGATAAGCCATGCCTGAATATCTGGCACCCGGCGTATATGTTGAGGAAACCAGCTTCCGCGCGAAGTCCATCGAAGGTGTGGGAACCAGTACCACCGCCTTTGTAGGTCCTACGCGTCGTGGCCCCATCGGGGGCACGCCGGAACTGGTGACCAGCTTGCCGGATTTCGAACGCATCTACGGCAGCCTGGAAAACCTCGACCTGAGCGATGTATCCGACGCCGCGCTCAAACTCAATTTCGTGGCCCACGCCGCGCGTGCCTACTTCGACAACGGCGGCACACGTCTCTACGTGATCCGCGCGTCGAACGGTGCAGCGAACGCCGCTGGTGTCGTGCTCGAAGGTGTCGTGCCTGAAGTACCCGATGGCGAAGACCCCTTGCCCGCCGGACCGGATACGGCCATCCGCGCGCGCTTCCCCGGTGCGGCCTACAACGGCTACGTGCTGGTGCGCGAAGCCAGGCGTCCCGCTACGGTGCGCACCCTGGGCACCGCGCCGGACGGCAGCCTGCTGAGCATCACGCTTGAAGACACCGAGACGATCTACCTGAAGACATCGGGCGCCTGGGCAGACAGCGAAGCTGCGGCACTGGCACTGACAGACGAAGATGATGAGCCCCTGCCGCTGACCGCCACGCCGGGTGGTGAAGGCGCTGTCGCCGAGCTGCTGACCTTGTCGGTCGAGGCAGTCGATGCCGACGGCTACGGCCAGGGCTGGGACGAACTGGGCTATGCCGCGCCGCACCCGCGTGCGCTGGCTGCCGTGCTGGCCGAAACACCGCCGAATCGTGCCGATGCGCTGGCCAATCTCGTATGGGCAGATATCCCCGATGGCACCACGGCCTTTGCACTGCGCGATGCCTTTCTGGCATTGCCTGCCGTGGCTGGCGACAGCGAAGGTCGCCGTGTGCTGAACCTTGCCGGTGGCACCGACGGCGCTGCGCCGACGACGGGTGCAGAGACGGTTGACGGTTCCTATGCCGCCGGCCTGGCCCTGCTCTCCGGACTCGAAGACATCTCCATCGTCGCAGCCCCGGGTTCGAGTGCCTACAGCGACCGCCAGGCTATCCAGGGTGTGCTTATCGGACACGCGGAAAAGCGTCGTGCCTATCGCATCGCTGTGCTGGACTCCGCACCGAACCAGACGCCGGGTGACATGCGCGTGGCACGTGGCCAGATCGACTCGAAGTACGCCGCGCTGTACTACCCATGGGTTGTCGTGTCGAACCCGCTGGCGCGTCCCGGGCGTGACGATATTCCGAAGCAGATCGCACTGCCACCGTCCGGCTTCGTCACCGGCATCTATGCCCGCAACGATACGCAACGCGGCGTGTACAAGGCACCAGCGAATGAAGTGGTGACGGGCGCACTGCGCTTCGAATCCGATATCAACTTCGCGCAGCAGGAGTTGCTCAATCCGCTCGGCGTGAATTGCCTGCGCTACCTGTCGGGTCGTGGCAATCGTGTGTGGGGCGCGCGCCTCGCGTCCAGCGATCCGGAATGGAAGTACGTCTCCGACCGCCGCTACTTCAACTACCTCGAATCGTCGATCGATCGTGGCACGCAATGGGCGGTGTTCGAGCCGAATGGCGAGCGCCTGTGGGCCAATGTGCGCCAGACGATTTCCGACTTCCTCTACAACGAGTGGCGCAGTGGCGCGCTGCTGGGCACATCGACCGAAGAGGCCTTCTTCGTGCGTTGCGACCGCAGCACCATGACCCAGAACGATCTCGACAACGGGCGCCTCATCTGCCTGATCGGCGTGGCCATCATCAAGCCGGCCGAGTTCGTGATCTTCCGCATCGGGCAAAAAACCGCCGACGCCCGTTCCTGATCATGAATAAGCCTACTGCGCGGGTCGATCTTGATACTCCGGTGCTCGCTGTACCTCAGTACAGCTCCGCTCCTCGTATCAACCTCGATCCCGCTCGCTACGGCTTCTTCACGATCAACGTTATGCAAGGAGATTTCTAATGGCAAATCGTTCTACGCCTTATGGCGCTTTCAATTTTGTGGTGAATTTCGATGGCGGCGAGATCTTCGGTGGCTTCTCCGATGTCTCCGGCATCGGCACCGAGATCACGGTCGCGGAATACCGCTTCGGCAATGACAAGGAAAACCATGTGCGCAAGGTCGGTGGCGTGCACAAGGTCAACGACGTTACGTTGAAGCGCGGCATCCTCAACTCGAAGACCTTGTTCGACTGGATCGGCCAGGCCCGCACACAAGGGCCTGCCGCGCAGAAGAGCGTCACCATCACCCTGCTCGACGAGTCGCAGAAGCCCGTGCAGTCTTGGGTGCTGCGTGGCGTGATCCCGATGAAGTACACGGGACCGACGCTGGCCGGCAAGGGCGGCGGCGACGTCGCGATGGAGGAGGTCGTACTCTCCGCCGAAGCGCTGGAACTGACGGTCTGATCACCGCTTCGCCATGAGCCTGTACTTCGAAACTGCCTCGCCGCTGGCCGAAGCTGATCGCCACCGTGCCGACGTCGCCTGCTTCATCGGCTTCGTCGCGCGGCGGCCGCTGCGGCCCTTGCCGGCTGCGCTGCGCGCGCAGCTGGTGGCGGCGGGCTGGGTCGAAGGGACTTACCGCAAGCCTGCTTCGCAGATCGAAAGTCTCGAGAACCTGCCCGTCGTCATCGACAGCTGGGATCTCTTCGACGAACTCTTCGCCTGGGAGGCGCGGCCGCTGGCGGTCGACGGCAGCACGCAGTGCGCAACCTATCTCGGCGCGGCCGTGCGCAGCTTCTTCTCGCGTGGCGGCAAGCGTGCCATCGTCATACGTGTGGGCGATCCCTGGCCCTTCCTCGAGTCAGGCAGCAATCGCGCCGCCAACCGCCGCACACGCCTGCGCAAGATGCTGCCGGATTTTGCCGACCGCGATGCACCGGCCTATCCCTTCGCGCCGTACGACCCCGGCACCTGGCAAGGCATCCACCATCTCTACGGCTTGCGCGAGAACAGCATGCTGGTCATGCCTGATCTCGCCGACGCCTGCACCTTCGAGCCCATCGTGCCGGACGTGACCATCACGCCACCACCGACGCCCGAAGGCTTCGTCGAGTGCAGCGAAGAGGATCCAGTCAGTGACGACACCGGCCTGCGTGACGTGCCCGCGCCACGCCTCGATAGCCGCGGCTACGCCGCATGGCAACTCGCCGTTAGCGCGGCGCGCGGTTTCCTCAATCGCTATCAGCGCGAGGTCATGCTGATCGCATCCCTGCCGCTGCCTGACGTGAACACCCAGCGCGTCAGCGGCGCCGGTCGTGTCTATGCGCAGGGCGACATGCTGGCCTACCTGCAGCGCGTGGGTGTCATCAGCAAGGATGGCAGCATCGGCACGACGAACGAGGGCGTCGCCAGCGCTTTCGTGCAGCTCGCCTGGCCCTGGCTGCGTACGCAAGCCTCCGGCGATCTGCCCGAGGGGCTCGAATCGCCAGATGGCGTGCTGGCAGGACTGATTTCCACGGGCGCTGCACTGCGCGGCAGCTTCCGTTCTGTCGCGGGTGAATTCTCCATGCCGCGCCTGCGTGATATCGCCGGCGCCGAGCCGGTGCCGGCCTGGGGTCAAGGCGATGACAGCCCGGCCGGTCAGCTGGCGAAGCATGTCTGCACTTTTGCGCAAGCACCCGATGGCTGGGCACTGCAATCGGATGTGACGACCTCGCCGGACGAATCCTGGCGCTTCGGTGGTGCGAGCCGCCTGATGGGCACCATCCTGCGTGCGGCGCGTGTCGCAGGTGATGGCGTGGCCTTCGATCTGAATGGCCCGCAGCTCTGGGCACAGCTGCGCGGCAGTATCGAAGACATGCTTATGGAATTCTGGCGCGAAGGTGCCTTCTCCGGCGCGAGCGCCGCCGAGGCCTTCAGCGTGCTGTGCGGCCGCAACACCATGACGCAGGCCGATCTCGATGCCGGTCGCCTGATCGTGCACATCAGCGTGCGGCCAGCCATGTCGATCGAGCGCATCACCGTCGTACTCAATCTCGCCAATACGGCGGGGAAGAATGCAATGCGGGAGGTCGCATGAGCGACGAGAATCTCCTCCCCCCTCTCCACGTCTTCCGCTTCCACATCAGCTTCAAGAAGAGCAGCGGTGGCAGCTCGCCGGTCGAGGTGTGCAGCGGTGCCTTCGCCGAATGCACGGGACTCGAAGCGACGATGGAGCCCAAGGTGATCAAGGAAGGTGGCCTTAACTATGGTGGCGTGCAGCGCGCCGGTTCGGTGAGTTTCGCCACGGTCGTGCTCAAGCGTGGCATGACGAAAACGCGTGACCTGTTCAAGTGGTTCCAGCTGGTTTCCGGTGGCGCTTACGCGTATCGCCTATCCGCAGAAATCCAGATGCAGAACGCGGCGGGCGAGACAGTCGTGACCTGGGGGCTGGATAGCTGTCTGCCAGTGAAGTTCAAGGCGGCCGACCTGAATGCCAAGGGCACGGACGTCGGCGTCGAGGAACTGCATCTCGCGCACGAGGGTTTCCGCCTCGTCGACGGGGGAGGCGCGTAAATGCCGATGCTGCCCGACATCCCCACCGTAGAAAAAGCCACCTTCAAAGTGCTCGAAGGCACGGGCGCGGGTGGCGACCCGTTCCCGGTGCAGTTCAATCCGGCCTCGTTGGAATACACCCTGTCGAACGAGTTCGACGACAAGGGCAGCAACGCTGCGCGCCAGTTCGTGAAGAAGACCAGTGGCAAGCTGACCATGACGCTGGTTTTCGACACGACGGACACCGGTGGTGATGTGCGCGAGCAGACCGAGAAGATCTCTCGTCTGCTCGAACCCGCCAAGGACGGCAAGAAGAAGTTCGCGCCCAAGGTCGAGTTCGGCTGGGGCACGTATGCCTTCAAGGGCGTGGTCGAGCAGTACAAGGAAACCATCGACTTCTTCGCCGCCAGCGGCGTGCCGCTGCGCGCCAGCATCAACCTGACCCTGTCGAGTCAGGAAGTCGAATTCCAGAGCAAGAAGAATCCTGCGGCCAGCGTCGATGGCGATCCCGGCTTCGATCCCGTGAGTGCGCCGGCGGGTGCCGGTCCTGCGGATGTTGCAAACGCCATGGGCGATCCGCGCGCGGCGCGTTCGATTGCGGGCGCCAATGGCTCGGACAGCCTGCGCTTTGGTGGCAGTGCTTCGCTGAGTGTCGGTGGCGAGATCAGCCTGTCTGCGGCCGCGAGTTTCTCGGTGGGTGCGAGTGCCGGTATTGGCGCAGGCATTGGTGGCGGAGTGGGAGTGGGAGTGGGTGTTGGTGCCGGGATAGGTATTGGTGGAGGCATCGGCATCAGTGGCGGCGCAGGCGTGAGTGCTGGCGCGGGTGTCAGCGTGGGTGGCGGCCTGAGCATCCAGGCCACGGCCGGTGAGGCCTTCACCGGCCTGCGCGTTTCGCCGCCGAGCCTCAGCGTGAGCGTCGGTGATGCCCGTGCAGCCTTGCTGCCTGCGGCAGGCGTGAGCGGCGCAGCGTCCTTTGGCCCGGGTGGTCGCGCACGCGTGCAGAGCGGCGGCAGCCTGTCGGCGGATGTGGGTGCCAGCGCCGATCTGAATGCACGCATCGGCTTCGACTGAAGAGGAGGACGGATATGCCCATTACATTCGAAGAAGTGACGGCCAGCATCCAGCGCGATCCGCAAACCAGCGAAGCCAGCAGCGCGCCCGCGCAGAAGCCCGGTGCTTCGGGTGAAGACGCACCTGCCGAACTGGAGCGCAACCTGCGCCTGATTGCCGACCGCCATGCGCGGATCCTTGCAGACTGATCGCGAGACAAGAGACATGCCCGAAGCCTCCGTCAGCGAATCCGCCATCTTCAGTGCCCGTCCGACCTTGCGCGTCGGTGGGCAGAAGGACGAGCGCGTCACAGGACTCATGACGGCGATGAAGATGGAAGAGACCGAAGGCGGCATGAGCACGCTGGAGCTGCGCTTCGTCAATTGGGTGGCGAACGGCGATGGCAAGGCCGAGCTGGCATTCGATGGCAACTCCACATTGAAGCTCGGTGCCGAGATCGCCGCCTATGCAGGCGACGAAGCCACGCCGCGCGAGATCTTCAAGGGCAAGGTCAGTGCCATGGAGATGGTCTGCAACTACGGCGCGCCGCCCGAGATGGTGGTGCTGGCCGAGGACGCACTCACCGTGGCGCGACGCGGTCGTCGCAGCAAGGTCTACACGGAGAAGTCGCCCGCCGACGTTGTCAACGCCATCGCCAGCGAGCTCGGCCTCACGCCCAGCGTCACCGGCCTGACTTCGCCGACCGGCACCTGGGCACAACTCAACGAAACCGATCTGTCATTCCTGCGTCGCCTGCTGGCGCGCTTCGATGCGGACCTGCAGATCGTCGGCACCGACCTGCAGGTATCGTCACGCAAGGATGTGAGCCGCGGCACGATAGACCTCACGCTTTATAGCCAGCTCGCGCGCGTACGCGTCATCGCCGATCTCGCCGATCAGGCCACCGCCGTCACCGTGTCGGGCTGGAATCCGAAGGATGGTTCGGCGGTAAAGGGCGAAGTCAGCAGCGTCGCCAATGCCGGGCCGGGGGCGGGCAAGAATGGCGTGGCCTGGGCCAGTGAGGTGTTCGGCACGCGTAGCGAACATCTGTCGACGCCTGCCGTCTTCACCGATGAGGAAGCCAGCGCTGTCGCCGAGGCGGCGCTCGACCAGCGCGCGCGCCGCTTCGTTTGCGCCGAAGGTACGGCAGAGGGCAATGCGGAGCTGCGCGTCGGCAGCAAGGTCAAGCTGGCGGGCATCTCACCGCAGTACGACAACACCTACTACGTGGTGCGCGCCTGCCATCTCTTCGACATGACGAAGGGCTACCGCACCGACTTCAACGCCGAATGCGCGTTCTTGGGAAACTGAGATGGGACGATTTCTCAAAGCTCCTCTCACGCGCCAAAAGAGTCGTCATCCCGGCGAAGGCCGGGATCCAGTTCGCGCGTCCGTCTGGATCCCGGCCTTCGCCGGGATGACGATTGTTGGAGGGCTCGCGCAATGAAACGCGACCCCGTCTTCACCCCCCCTCCCGCCTGGAGTAATGCCGGCTTCCTCGCACGCGTCGTGTCGCTCGACGATCCGGACAGCCTCAACCGCGTGAAGATCAAGCTGCTGGCCTTCGACGCTGTCGCGCAGCAGGAGACCGAGATGTGGGCGCGCGTTGTATCGCCTTTCGCCGGCTCCGACCGTGGCGCCTTCTTCCTGCCGGATGTCGACGACGAGGTCTTCGTGATCTTCGCGCAGGGCGATGCGCGTCATCCGCTGGTGATGGGCGGCTTGTGGAATGGCGCGTCGACGGCGCCGGCCGATACGGAGTCGGGTGGCGTCAACCGCTACAAGCGCATAAAGTCGAAGAATGGCATCGTCATCACGCTGGATGACCAGCAGGGTCAGGAAACGATGATCCTCGAAACGCCGGGCGGCCAGAAGCTCACGCTCAAGGACGGCCCCGGCGAGGTCACCATCGAAGACAGCAACGGCAACAGCATCAAGCTGGAAAGTGCGGGCATCACCGTGCAGGCCTCGGCCAAGGTCACGGTGCAGGCGGCGAAGGTCGACGTGTCGGCCGGCATGGTGACGGTGGATGCGGCCATGGCGAAGTTCTCGGGCGTCGTGAAATGTGAGGCGTTGATCACCAATTCAGTGATCTCTTCGAGTTATACGCCCGGTGCGGGGAACGTGTGGTGAACACGATGCGTACACCTCCACTCTCCGTCATTCCCGCGAACGCGGGAATCCAGCGGCGTTCAATGCGGGCTGAAGCAACGACACTGGATTCCCGCGTTCGCGGGAATGACGCGGGTTGGCGGATTGTCGCTTGGCGTAAGTCCGTCCCTCTCCCGGCCCTGACGGGCCACCCTCTCCCGCTATCGCGGGCGAGGGAACTGCGACGTGCATGCGTTGCTCGGTGCTTCTCGCCGGTCATCGGGGGCCGCCATGCATAGCATCCTCATCGGCGCCCCCCGCGATCTTCCCGGCGGCCACAAACCCGTCATCCTGCAGCGCACGGATGATGACTTCATCGAGTCCACGCTCGACGACCTGCGCACTGCGAGCGGTCGTGCGAGTCTCAAGGCCTTGCGTGCACAGGCGACCAACAAGCAGGGGGTTCTGAAGCTCTTTCAACCTATCCAGCGCCAGTTCCATCTCGCGCTCATCGAGGCCTGGTGCGACACGCCCGGCGAGCCGCGCATCGATCCTGCGCGCGTGGAATCGGCGGGCATGGTGTTGCGTCGCGTGCAGGGCAATTCGCACGAAGGCTGGATGCACTCCAAAGGCCGTGCGCGTGGCTGGTTGCCGCTGACGCGCGTCGGTGGTGACCGCACGGATCCCGGCGCGGCGCTACGTCTCAAGCGCGGCCTCACGGGTGTGGCCGACATCGACCGCAAGCTCACCGGCTTCGCACTGGAGCGTGCCGACAGCCTGCTCAACGAGCACGTCATCCCGCTCTACATGGCGCCGCCCGACGTGTGCAGCGAGGCGGGCAAGACGGTGTTCTACGGCATGGTGCCGACCATCAGCGGCGAGCTATGCGAGACCGGTCCCGTCTTCGCGGCAGCCGGTGACAATAGCTTCGGGCCCGATACGGATTTCTTCATCAAGCACCTCGTCGAGGCCTTGCGCGGCGAAGCGATGAACTTCGCGTATGCAGGCGAGACGGTGCAGGCGGGCTGGTTCGAAGCGGTGGAGCTGCCGCGTGCCGTGCCGCCCGAGGGCTTGCCACTGGCGCAGTTCACCGAGCTGATCAAGGACGCGAAGGACAGCAACACGGTGCGCCGCATGAAGCGCTTCGTGCTGTTGCTGCGCCAGCTCGGCAGCGAGTTCAATGTCTTCGACGGCGGCCAGGAGGTTGATGACCTGCGCAGCGAGCTGAAGAAGATCCAGCTGCCGCTCAAGCTCAAGGAAAACGAGACGACGCGTCGCTATGTCGAGGCTTACGACTTCCTGCACAAGGCCAGCCGCCTGCTGCTGGAGAACGACAAGACGGTCGGCTCGTTCGAGATGCCGGAATCCTGGCCTGAGCTGTCCGCGACCCATGCGGCGAAGCTGCGCAAGGCCCTGTCGAAAGGCATGCAGGCGCGCTTCGTCGCCATGAAGGGCAAGGCCGGTCGTTTCGACGAGCCGGATGCACGTTACGCCGTGCGCGCTTTCGTGCGTCTCAAACCGGATTGCGGTTGCGAAGGCCGCATCGTGTGGAGCGACTACAGCGAGCCCTTCGTCATCGCCGCCTGGTACGAGGGCGCCGGTGCGCCACCGGTGCAGATTCCTTTGCCCGATGCGAGCGACCGCAGTCTTCTCAAATCGCTCAAGCCGAATGTCGCCTTCGTCGTGCCGCCGTCGATGCAGAACCTGCTGTCGGGCAAGACCAAGGACCTCATGGAAGGTAAGGGCAGCACGAGCGGCCCGGGGCTGGCGTGGATATGTGGATTCAATATCCCCGTCATCACCATCTGCGCCTTCATCGTGCTCAACATCTTCCTGACCTTGCTGCACCTCGTGTTCGGCTGGTTGTTCTTCATCAAGATCTGCATTCCGTTTCCCAAGCTTGGCAACAAGCCTCCTGCCGGATGAGCGCCATGAACGAAACCCTCCGTCCCCTGCTGGGCTGGCCCCTGCTGCCGTTGCCGGATGAACACGGCGAGCTGGCCTGGCCCGATCTCGCGAAGAGCGTGCGCGATGCCATCCGCATCATCCTGAGCACACGACCCCGCGAGCAACTGATGCGCCCCGAGTTCGGTGGCGGGCTCGACCGCCTGCTCAACGAGCCGAACACCATCGCCACGCGGCGCCAGATCCGCGATCTGGTGCGCGATTCGCTGACCCGCTGGGAGCGTCGCATCCTGCTCGATGGCGTCGAGGTCTGGGAGGTCGACAACCAGCCCAGCCACGTGCGTGTCGAGATCGCTTACCGCCTGGCGCGCACCGGTGCGCCGGGCGCCATGAATGTCACTGTGCAACTGGAAGGCTGACCATGCCCATCCTGCCACCCTCGCTCGATGACCGCCGCTTCGACGACCTTGTCGAAGACCTGATCGCACGCATTCCCGCGCACACGCCGGAGTGGACCAATCCGCGTCTTGGTGACCCGGGCCGTACCCTGATCGAACTCTTCGCGTGGATGGGCGATGCGCTGCTGTATCGCGCCAACCTCATCCCCGAGCGCCAGCGCCTGGTCTTCCTCAAGCTGCTGGGCATGGGCCTCAAGCCCGCACTGCCTGCGCGAGGCATCGTCAGCCTGTCGTTCGCGCAGGAGACGGAGCTGGGCGGCCACACGCTGGCGCCGCTCGGCCAGCTCAAGGCCGCCGTGCCCTTCGAGACGCTCGCCGAAACGACCGTACTGCCGATCAGTGCCGAGGCCTACATCAAGCGTCGCCTGAGCTCTGCAGAGCTGGCGAAGAAGAGCGACGTGCTGCACGGTCTGTCGCGCATCCACAACATCAGCGGCTCGCTCAAGGGCTACGAGACGACGCCGGTGTTCGCCGGTGGTCGCGCCGAGCCCGCTGGCTTCGACGTGTTCGGCAAGAGTGCCGACCGTGCCCTGTGGATTGCCCTGTTCGCTCCGAAAGCGCCGAAGCCCGAGGATCAACCCGCGACGAATATCGCAGCCAAGGCGGCAATGGGTGGTGGCGATACGGGCCTGCCCGCGCTGCTCTCGGTCGGCATCGTGCCGACCATCAAGGCGCCGACCCTGTTCGAGCAGGTCAGCGCACCGACCTCGGTGCCGGTGATGTGGGAGATGACCACGCGCGGCCGCACCGAACGCGAGACGGACTACCTCACGCTGGGCGTAGATGGCAGCACCGATACCAGCAAGGGCCTTGCCGTCGCGGGCACGCTGCGTCTGCAGTTGCCGGACGAGAGCTTGATCTGGGCACCGTCGAACGATGTCGGCGTCAACCCGCGTGCCGGCGTCGGCGACGTGCCACCCCGCCTCGACGATGCCGAGCGTGCGTCTCGCCTCGTCGGCTGGCTGCGCCTTCGCCCCAAGACCGGCGAGAACGTCACGCATCTTTCGCTCTCCTGGCTGGGCATCAACGCGGTGGAGATCGATCAGCGCGTGACTGTCAGCGGCCGCGTGCTGGGCTCTTCCACGGGCGCGGCAGATCAGGTTTTCCAGCTGCCGCTGCCATCGGTCGACCGGGATTCGCTTGTCATCCAGGTGGAAGAGGCGGGGCGTGGCTACCAGAACTGGTATCGCGTCGACGACCTCGCCGCCATCAGTGGCGACGTCAACGTGGCGCGTGAAGCGCCTGCCTACGAACTCGATGCCGAAGCCGGTACCGTGCGCTTCGGCGATGGCGTGCGCGGGCGCGTGCCGGAGCGCGAGATGCGTGTGCGTCTCGCGGTCGGCCGCTTCGGTGGTGGTCGCGCCGGCAACCTGCCAGCAGGCAGCATCGCCGAGCTGACCGCACGGCGCATCGACGGACGCGCTGCGCCGGCCATCAAGGTCAACCAGCCGCTGTCGCTCGGTGGCGGTGAAGATGCGGAGACGCTGGCGATTGCCGAGAAGCGCATCCCGGCGATGATGCGCCATCGTGATCGTGCCGTGACGGAAGAGGATTACCGTCGTCTCTCCTTCGAGGCACCTGCCATCGATGTCGGTCGTGTCGAGGTGATGCCGCGCTTCAAGCCGCGTGATCGGCGTTTCAACGTGCCCGGCGTGGTCAGCGTCATGGCCCTGCCTGCGGCGACGCTGGCACCTGCACCGAATCCGCGGCCGGATCGTCCCTTCATCGAGCGCCTGCATGCGCACCTGTCGGCACGCACGCCGCTGGCGACGGAGCTGTACGTCATCGGCTGCGAATACGTGCCGCTGGGCCTGTCGGTGGCGGTGACGCTGCGTGAAGGTTTCGCACGCGACAAGGTGCTGCTCGAAGTGCGCGAAGCGCTGCGCCGCTTGCTGTGGCCGCTGGCGCCGGGCGGGCTCGACCAGAAGGGCTGGCCGCTGGGTCGCGCCATCCGCAGTCGCGAGCTGGAGGTCGAGGTGTCGCGCGTTGCCGGTGTGGACGAGTTACGCGGGCTCAACCTGTTCCAGAAACACAATGACGACTGGCAAAAGCTGCCCGCGATTGCGGCAGACGGCGCGCAGATCCTGTCGCTGCAGCCCTGGCAGTTGCCGGAGTTGCTGTCGGTGATCGCCGTCGACGGGCCGAGCGCGCCGACCGATCTGCGCGCCTTGCCGAATCCGTTTGCCGACGACCACGCGGTCGCCGTACCTGTCGTGCCGGAGCTCTGCTGATGGACGCAAACGGCCAGCGCTTCTGGTTGCTCGGTGATGCACGGCACTTCCCGGCCGTGCAGCACGCTGCGTGGAATCCGGAGTGTCGTGTGCTGCGCCTCGCTTCTGAACGCGCGCTGAGCCCCGCGCTGTCTTCAGGTGACGCCTTCACTGCTGCGCAGGCCGCGCTGGAAGCCGTGCCACGCGCCATCGACGAACTCGAAGGCGTGGCGAGCTGGGATGCAGCGACTTCGACCATCGTCGCCAGCAGTTACCTGCCGGGCACCGCGCCCATCCTGCCGCTGGCGGCCGCACCGAGCGATCTGTGCGCGGGCGCAGATGGCATCCTCTACATCGCGCTTGCCGAGGGTGATGGTGGCGGAATTCGCATGCATGACCTGCGCGGTCGTTGGGAGGATGTCACCGTCGCCCTGGCGGGTTTCACGGCGTGGCGTCTCACGCCGTCTGCGGGTGGTGGTGTGTGGGCCATGGAGCGCACGACAGGACGGCTCGCACATCTGACGGGGCGGCCGCTGCGCGCGCAGACACCGCGCACCGAGGAGTACAACGCCGACGTGTTCCGCCCTTCGCCGGAGAACGGTTGCGCGCCCGCCATGAGCCTGCTGCCGACGCCCGTGTATGCGGCTGGCGAGCGGCCGCTGGCGCTGGCTGCCGCGGAACATTCCGGCCTTGCGGTACTGACCTGGTTCGATGGCAGTGGCACGGCTTGCGTGCGCCGCTGGGATGACACGCAACAGCGCCTCTCCGCACCGCTGCGCCTCACCGGTGCCAGCTATGCCTACTCGCTGACCTGGCTATCTGCCGGTCGTATTGCCGTGCGTGTGCCGGGTCGTGTCGATGCGCCCGCCTTCGATCTTGCTGCAGCGAATGCAAATGGCATTGTCATGGCGATGGGGGAGGTCTACCCGCTGTCGGACAATGCGCGCGAAGCCTCCTTCGCCAATGGCGCCATCCAGCCGCCGCACTACCCCAGCGATGAGCCTGGCAAAAGCGTCGGCACGCAGCCGTTGTATGCCCTGTCGCTCAACAATCTGGCGCGGCGTGGTGAGGCGAACAATTTTGCCGACACGCCTGCCGGTTTCTCCGCGTGGTTGATCGACAGCAAGGACAACACGACAGTGTGGAACCGCGTCTATGCGGAGGCGGCGATTCCTGCGCACACCGGTTTCGTCCTGTGGTTGTCCGCCACCAATGTGCCGCGCCCGCCTGCACTGAGCGATCTCACCGCGTGGCATCCACATGGTTTTGGCCGCGACATCGCCACGCTGGATGACGCCATGCTCGCACCGCAGCTACCACGCGCGGCATGGGAGCCACAGGCCTCCGAATTGCCGGGCCATCCCGGCCTGCTCGGTCGGGAACGCACGCCGGGCACCTGCGGCCTGTTCTCCGTGCTGGTGCAGAACAGTCGCCAACGCGTGCGCACGCTGGTCGGCCGCTACCTGTGGGTGCATGTCGTCATGCACGGCGATGGTCGCGTCGGCCCCGACATCGCCGCGCTGCGCGCCTGGGGCAGCCGCTTTTCGTATGCCGACAAGTACCTGCCGCGCATCTATCGCGAGAGCCTGTTCGGCGATGCGGCCGCTGCGCCCGGCGAAGAGCTGGCGCGCATCGACGTGGCCTTCGTGGCTGCGCTGAACGCGGGCGGCGCGCTGCCGCCGGCACTGCGCGCGCGTCTGACGCTGGCGCAGATCAATCCTACGGTGGCGGCGCAGATCATCGTCGAGCAGGCCGACGAGGCCTGGCTGCTGCGCGACGCGAGTAGCTCGTGGCGGCTGACGCACGAACAGAATGCCGTAGTCATCTACCGGCCGCAGGCCTCTGGTGCCGACTTCACGGCGCGCATGCTGGCCAACTTCGAAGGCGTGCTGACGCAGATGGAAGATCGCGTCGCCGCTGCACACTTGTTGTCCGACCCGGCGGCCGTGCCGGAAGAAAATCTCGACTGGCTCGCCGGCTGGATCGGCGTGGCTTTCGATGCTGCGCTGCCCGCAGCGCGTCGTCGCGACTGGCTGCGCGCCGCACCCGATCTGGCGCGTGCGCATGGCACGCGCAACGGCCTGCGTCTGGCCCTCGACATCGCCACCGGTGGTGGCGTGCGTGGCGGTGAAATCGTCGTCATCGAGGATTTCCGCCTGCGCCGTATCCTCGCCACGCTGCTCGGCGTCGACATGTCGGAGGAGAACGACCCGCTGCTGCCCGGCCTGATCCAGAGTGGTAACTCCATCGTCGGCGACACGCTCTTTGTCGGCGATCACGACCCTGGCATGCGCAGCGAACTCGCCGCGCTGTTCAACGACGCGGCCACGACGAATAGCGAAGACGCGGCAGCCATCAGCTTCTACGAGAAGCTCGCCTTCCGTTGCACGATCCTCGTGCATCGCGAAGTCGAGACGCAGGACTTCGCATTGATCCGCCGCATCGCCCAGCTCGAAGCGCCCGCGCATGTCGAGGTGCGCGTCGTCGCAGCCACCTGGCCGCTGCTGGTGGGCGTCTCCAGTCTCGTCGGTGTCGACACCTACCTCGGCCCGCCGCGTCCGGCGCGGCCCGTTCGCGTCGATCGCTCCTCGCTGGGCATGGGCGACTTCCTCATCGGTCAGGCGCTGCTCGATCCGCGCCTGAGTGGGACACCGCTGAATGCGCCCGTTGCGCCTCCCGTTGCCGATGCTGGAGCCGATCAGACGGTGGCGGCAGGCAACAGCTTCATTCTCGATGGCAGTGCTTCGCAGGCTGCTCCCGGACACGGTATCGAAGAGTACCGCTGGCGTCTCTTGCCGCCAGAAGACATCTGATGCTCAACCTCGTTTCGAAAGGAATCTGAAATGGCTGAATTCGTGATTGGCAAGGAAATATCCACCGACACCCCGACCATCGAGGTGACGGTCTCGCGCACGGCACCGCTACCCGTCGGCCGCCAGCGCTTCCGCCTCGTCGTGGTGGATGACGCCGGCAATGTCTCCAAGGCTGACGAGCTGGTCGTCATCGTTGCTGACCAGGAAGCGCCGACGGCCGTGCTCGGTGCGCCCTCGGTAGTGGCGTCCGGCGCATCGTTCAACCTGGACGGTTCGAAGTCCTTCGACGTGGGTGGTGGCCGGGTCGTGCAGTACCAGTGGACCTACGTGGGCCCCGAAAGGTAGTCCGATGGCGAAGTTCGTCGCAGGCAAACCACAGACCACCAGCACACCCGGCATCACTGTCGATGCGGGGCTGGACGTGGGCTTTCACCGCTTCCGCCTGGTCGTCATCGACGACCAGGGCAAGGCGTCGAAGGCCGACGAGCTGGTGGTGGAAGTGCGGAGCGGACGAATCGTCATTCCGGGCGGCATCGTCACGCCGCCCATCGTTACGCGGCCGATCGGTAGTTCGCCAGCACCGCTGGCAAGCAGCGTGCAGCCGGCCGCAAGCACAACTGCAGCACGCAGGACGAGCAGGAAAGCAGCAAAGACCGGGAGCAAGACATGAGCATTCTCACCAAGGAAGCTGATCCGCTATTCGTCCAGCCGCGCGCCGAACGGCCCGCGTATGCGACGGGCATGCTTCTCGATGCACAGGACTTCAGCGACGAGCAGACCTATCACCGCAGCCGCCTGGCGCGCGCCATGGCTTTTCTTGCAGGCGGCGGCACGCTGGCCGGGCTGGAGGTCGAACATGTGCCGGGCTCGGCGACGCAGGTGGAAGAGATCCGCGTCAAACCAGGTCTGGCGGTGGATCGTCTCGGCCGCCTCGTCGAACTGCCGCGCGATGCCTGCATCCGCCTGCCCAACTGGTTCGCGCTGATCGAGGCGAGCGATGGTGGCGACACGCTGCGCACTGCCGCCTACGAAAACGTCGCGCGCTTCGTCTCGCCGCGCATGAGCGACAGTGCAGCGGTGCTGCCCGCCAGTGCGCTGATCGCCGATGTCTTCATCCGTTTCGTCGGCTGCCCGGTGGGCCTGACGCCGAGCTTTGCACAAGGTCCTTTCGACGCGCTCAACGCCGTGTCGACCTCGCGCATCCGCGATGCCTATGAACTGAAGCTGATACCGCGCAGCGGTCTCGACGACGCCTACGACGGCTTGCCGATTCCACCTGCGGATGCCGTGTTGAGCAATCCCGCCTCGACTGCCGCCGAGCGTCGCGATGCGGCGCAGGACGCGGTGCTCGATGCGTATGGCGGAGCGGAGCATGCCGGTGGTTCCGGTGGACTACAGCCTGCGCCCGAGCATCCGGCGGATCTGGATTACAGCGCGGTGTTCCTCGGGCGTGTGTTCATTCCTGTTGATGACATCACTTCGCCGGCACGTACGGCGGATGTGCCGCTGGTGGACAACTGGGGTCGTCGCTTTTTGCCGTCTTCGCCGTTGTTGGCGCAGTGGGTGGGTTTGTGATGGGAATACATGCGCATACGGACCCTTTCCCCCTCTCCCGGCCCTGACGGGCCACCCTCTCCCTCAGGGAGAGGGGACGGCAGCGAGCCCGCCGGTAGCAGTTCCCTCCCCCTCGGGGGAGGGTGGCCGGAGGCCGGGAGAGGGGAAATGGTGGTGATGTGACAAACCCTCAAGCAACAGAAATCTGAATCAAACCGAAAACGGAGTTCGCCATGGCGACAAATCTCACTCAAGGCGCAGCGCGCGCGCAGATCCACGCAGAAGATGTTGTAGCCCTGCGCAATCACGGTGTCCTCGTGCAGGATCCGCGACGTGAGCGGCCACGCTATTTCGACGGTCGCTTCCTCGCCGCGCGTGACCTGATCCGTGACCAGCAATACTTCCTGACGCGCGAAGCCGATCTCGGCCGCGCCGCAGGTAGCGGTGTCGCGCATGGCCTGTTTGTCGATCAGGGCGCTACGCCGCATGCCCTGCACGTCACGGCCGGGCAGGGCATCACGCCAGCAGGCGAACTGGTGCTGATTCCGCACCAGCTCACCATCAACCTCGCCGACATTCCCGTGGCCGATCAGCTCTCGGCGAGGTTCGGCCTGTCACGCATCCCGACGCCACCGCTGCGCAGCCGTACCGGGCTCTACATCCTCGCGTTGCGCCCGGTCGAGTTCACCGCCAATCCCGTAGGTGCCTATCCGACCTCCCTGACGGGCCCGCGCACCGTCGAGGATGGCGATGTCATCGAAGCGACGGCGCTGGTGCTGGTGCCCTGGCAGGACGATGGCGCAGCCGACGCACTCGAAGCGCGGCGTGGTCGTGCGGCCCGAACCATCTTCACGCAGAGCACCAAGAGCCTCGCCTCTGCCAACGTACTGCCGATCGCCATGCTGGCCCTGCAATCCAACACCATCGTGTGGATCGATGAAGCCATGGTGCGGCGCGAGCTGGGTGCGGATCGTGGCGATCTGCCGGGCCTCGGCTTTGCGCCACGTGCCCTGCGTCTCGCCCACCTGCTGCAGCACCAGACCCATCTGGCGGACGTGGTCACGCAGATGCACGGCCGCAGCTTTCCGGCCTCGACGCAGTTCCCGGCGCTGCCGCCAGCAGGCCCGCTACCGGTCGGCATCATCGATACAAAAGACTTCACGCAGCGCTACTTCCCCGCCGAGGTCGATGTCGACTTCTCCATCATTCCCGAAGACGAATTGCCCGCCCTGATCGAAGAAGCGCTGGCGCTGCCACCGATCGATTTCCTCGCCTCCGAAGCCGCACTCGACCTCACGGCGGTGCTGGTGCTGGCCCCCGTACCACGCAGCGACTACCGCGCCGTCATGGCCAAGCTGGTGTCGCGTACCCGCACGCTCAAGCCTGCTGCGCCGAATCTCATCGCGCAGAGGAAGCCGCTGGAGATCCTGCAACGCATGCGCCTGCCGCTGCCCATCGCCGTGCCCGATGTGTCCAACCCTGCCGATGCCGAATGGGCACGCCTCGCCAAGTTGCCGACCCTGTGGTTTGTGCGCCGGCGCAATCTAGCCTATCGCGATGACCTTGTCGGCAATGGCGTGGCCGCCACCGGCAGCGACGAGATCGCGCTGGAGAACGCCGTCAAGGCGCGCGTGCTGAGCCTCGGTCTCAAGCCGCAGTTTGACAGCGTCATGGCCAAGGCGACGAGCAAGGCCTCGTGGAGTGTGCTGAGCCTGCTGGCACTGCCGCGCTTCACCGAGTCGCCCGCGCTCACTGCCGCAGCGCTTGGTGCACTCGCCGCGAAGGCTGCCGCTGCGCCATCGGGCCGTCTCGACAATGCCGACGCACTGAGCGTTGGTGTCGACATGAAAACAGCCGGCGTCGGCGACGGCATCGTGCTGCTGGAGAAGAGCATCAGTGCGGGCGTGTCGAAGTCGGCACTGGTCAATCTCGCCAGCAACGATGCCTGGAAGAAGCTCGATGTCACCGCCATCAAGGCGACGACGCAGGAGGTGACCAAGTTGTCGGCGCGACTGGCCCCGACCGGCAAGGCGGCCACCGAGGTGGTGACGCCCGTGACGGGCACCGCCGAGGTAACGAAGCCTGCAACAAAGATTGGCGGCGCGACGGTGACGGACAGCGTGAAGATCCCTGTGACCAGAGTGCCGGTGACACGCGTGCCGGTCGGCAAGGCAAGCGACACCTTGGTCGTGGCCCCGGTGAAAGCGCCAGCCAGGTCTTCCGTCAAGGCACCGGCAAGCGCGTCGGCAAAAACGCCGGCTGCAGCGCCGACCAAGGCGCCGGCCAAGGCCAGCGCAAAAGCCGCCGCGACAACGACGGCGGGCAAGACTCCCGCAGCAAAGAAGCCCATCAAGGCCGCCACGAAAAAAGTGAGCAAGTGATGCGTGACGCGCCACCAGCCATCAGTCAAGCCATCAGTCGCACCCCATCGAGCGGAGGACAGCCGTGAGCATCCGAACCATTCAGCAGCCCTTGCCGGGTGAGCGTGTCGTCGGCCTGTCACCGGAGACTGCTGTCGAGGCGGCCAGCGACTGGTTGCGACGCCCCAACCTGTTTCCCGGCCGCGCCCTCGGGGCGGCTGCCCTGCAGCAGCGCCAGCAATGGCAGGCGGGTCACATCGCCCAGCGTGGGCAAGACTGGGTGGCGGGCGTCGTCGAAGGCCTGCAGGTCGAGGTGTCGCTGACCGACGCGCTCGGCTTTGGCGGCGTGCGACTGTCCATCTCCAGAGGGCGTGGCCTGGCGGTCAGTGGCGAAGACGTCGTATTGAATACGCATATGGATTGCGTGCTGGCGGATGTCTCCGTTGCCGCGCCGCCCGGCTTCTTCATGGACGGCAGCGGTGTCGGTGATGCTGAAGATGAAGGCAACCTTCGCGCGCGCACCATCGACGAGAAGTTCACGCTCGGCACGCTGGACGCCGCATCGCTCGCCACGCTGCCTGCCATTGGCGTGCTGGTGCTGCAACCTGCGCTCGTCGACACCTCGAGTTTCGATCCATCCAGCCCTTGCGAGCGCAGCGCCTGCGATGAAGGCACGGTCAATGATGCGGCTGCGTTCGAGGACTGGCGTATTGCCGATGCCGTGCGTCTCGTCTGGTATGTCTGGCCGCAGGAATGGCGCCGCATCCCCGCCAGCACTGATGCGCAATTGCGCAACGCACTCGCCGCGAAAATCTTCGATGCCGAGTCCGCGCTATCGGTCGATGACTGCCTGCCCTGGGAGGAGTACGGCGTGCCCATCGCGCTGGTCGGCCTCAACGCCGGGCAGCAACCCGCGTGGGTGGATCGCGCCAGCGTCGTACGCAAGGGCGGGCTGGCGCGCGATGCACGCCTGCAACTCGCCGCAGGCTCCGTCGCAGCGATTGCAGCCAATAGTCGCCTGCCCTCGCTATGGCAGGCGCGTATCGAACAGTTTGCCGAGCAGGTTGCAGCCGCTGGCGACGTGCCGCCCGAAACGCTGGCCGAAGCCTTCGGCGTCTCGCTGCCCCCGGTCGGGCTATTGCCGAAGAACGCCTTCGATCCGTCCTCGCACGCCAGCGACTTTTTCCCGCCCGGTTTCGATATCGACGCGGCGCCCATACCGGTCGATCAACTCGATCTGGCCGTGCGTGCAAGTGCCGGTCTCGCGCCGCTCGATCTGGCTGCGCAGGAATCGGTGCGCGTGCTGGTGCCGGTGCCGCTGCAATCCTGGGAGCCGCGCCTGCTGGTGACGGAATCCGTCGACCCGGAATTCCAGAAGACGCTCGATCGCTACCTGCTGACGCGCGCCCGCACGCTGGGCCTGCGCCAGGGCATGCGCAACCGCTCGGCGATGCTGCGTCACGCCCTCAATGGCGAGACGCAGATCGTGCCCACCTACAAGGAAGACCCGCAGGCGCTCGAGCCCGAAACGCTCAAACCCTGGGGCGAACCGCCGCCCGGTGGCGGTCATCGCAGCCAGCTGCTGGCCGGCATGCACCAGCACTTCTTCGACGGCGCCACGACGAAGTTCAATGTGAAGAAAGGCGAGTCGCTGTTCGTCTGGGTGTGCCTCGATCAGGACAACCCGCCACGCATGCTGATGCTGCAATGGCATGAGGCCGGCGGCTGGGAACATCGTGCCTACTGGGGCGAGAACCTCATCGGTGGCGGCACAGATGGCACGGCTTCGCACCTGCGTGCCGGCGACCTGCCAACGCCCGGCGCATGGACCCAGCTCAAGGTGTCGGCTGCGGCGCTGGGGCTGGAGGACAAGGATGTCGACGGCATGGCCTTCACGCTGTTCGACGGGCGTGCCGCCTACGGCCTCGCCGGCGCACGCGTCGACCAGGTGTGGCGCAAGTGGTTCTGCAATTTCCTGCCGCTGGGTGCGCGCGTGCAGGGCAACGAAACCTGGGACCTGCTTACTGCAAACGACCTGTGGATGCCCTTCGAGGAACATGACGGCGTCGTGCCCAGCCTGCCCGCACTGATCGGCAATGTCTCGGGTGACATCCTCGGCCAGGGTGGCGAGGATGAGGAGGAGCAGACGCCCGCTGCACTGGCCGTGCCTACCAAGGGTATCAACGTGTACTACCCGCAGGCTGCGGGCTGGCGCGGGCATCAGGTCAGCTTCGACCTCAAGAACCTGCCGCAAGTGCCGGCGTATGCCAAGGGCGACAAGCTCAGTACGTGGATCTATCTCGACGAGCTTTCCCCGCCACGTTCGATCTGCGCCCTCGCAATGTGCACCGGCTACGACATCAATGATGCTGCCAAGGGTTTCGCGATCACGACTGCGTTCTGGGGCGAGAACCGCTTCAAGGAGCTGTCCGAAACCGTGCCCGGCTTCGCCACGTTCGCTGCCAAGGCCGTGCGTGCCGGTGCCCTGCCGCAATCCGGCCTGTGGGTGCCGATGGAGCTGCCGTTCCCGACCGCGATCACCGATGGCGATGGCAAGGAAATTCCGGGCGTCACCAAGTTCCGCATCGTCACCGTACTGTTTCTGTCGTTCGGCGGCAATCTGGCTTTCAGCGATATCCAGGCCGTGCGCAGCGGGACGGTGCCGAAGGCAGACGTGCTGTGGCCGAAGGACGTTGTCGCCGGCCAGCCTGTGCCTGCATTCAAGCCTTTCCTCAATGCCAAGCTGACCCTGCAGAACAATCTCGGCGTGCTGACACCGACGCCTTCGTCACGCATCGGCACGGTGCGCGTCTATACCGATCTCGTCGGCGACCCGCTTATCAAGCGCCTCTCCAACCACGAGCAATCACAGATCCTGCTGCGTGGCCTGTCGGGTTTCGCCGACTACCTGCGCCGCCGCATCGATCGTGCAGATGACATCACCGATTTCGGTTTTGCCCACATGCAGGTCGACATGCATCGCGTGCGCCAGCTCATGCTCAGCACCAGCGACGCCTCGCGCCTGGCCGTGTCGCCAGCGCTCGCTGCCATCGCCAAATCCGACAGCGCACTGACCGTGCAGAGCCAGATCAAGGACTACGTCGGCACCGTCAAGGCCGCTGCACGCGTGGCAGCCCCGCCAGCCGCCACCACGGTGGCGGCCACCATTGCCAATATCCCGAGCAGTGCGCGCAAGACCTCGGCCCGCCTCATCACGCCGCCACGCGCACCCTTGAACATCGTCTATGCCAGCCCGGTGATCGGGCTTACCGAAATCCGCACCACGGCGATTGCAGACCGCCTCAAAGCACCGCCCTCGACCGAGGCGCGTGATTACGCGCTATCCAATCGTCATCGCACGGTGTCGTCGCTGCTCGACCTGCTGGAAGCCTTCGCCAAGGAAGACAGCGGCGAGGTACCGGCGCTGCTGACCGATTTCGAGATCTTCGGCCTGCCCAACGACCCCTTCCTCGTGGGTGCGGCGGGCGGCAAGCGCAAGCTCGCCGATTTCCGTAATAACGCGAACCTGCTGGCGCAGTTGCTGACGCCGCCTACCGGTAGCGGCGTCGACGAGGCCACCCTGTTCACGCAGACCGTGGCGCTATCGGACAGCACCATCGCCATCCTGCGTCAGCTCGAAGCGCGTCTCACCATCTACCGCGATGCGCTCAACCGTTGCGAAAGTGCGTTGCAGGAGCTGCTCGCCGAGGCGGCGCAGACCGCGCGTCACCTGCAGAACATTGCCGACGACCTGGCCGAAGCACGTCACGACGTCAGCGTCGCACGCGCCCTGCTTGATGAAGAGACGCGGCGCATCGACGCCATCAACAAGCGGCGCATGCGCGTCCTCAACGAAGAGGTGAAATTCGTCGCCTACATCCGGCCGCGCGAAACCGACAACCTGCTTGCCACGCCGACCCATGCCGTCGACCCCGGCCTGCTCGATGCACCTGTACCCGCCTGCCTGCGCGAGCACCCGGACGTTGCCGATGAACTGCTCGACATGCTGCGCGTGGTGCGCGAAGCGCCGGCCACCTGGTTCGTCAGGATCCCGCCGCTGATCAAGCGTCTCGACAAAGTCGAGCCACTGGTGCGCATGCTGCAGACGGCGCAGGCACGTGCGCACGCCGGCATCGCCACACCCATCCTCAGCACCTTGCAGGCTGCGAGCACAGCGAACGTCGTGGCGCGCAACAAGCTCAGCGTCGCCATGTCGCAAGTGACGACGCGCCAGGTCGAAGCGCTGGCACCACGCATCACCGCCTTGCAGACGCTCAACATCGCCAGCTTCGCCAACTTCACCTGGCAAGGCATCCAGACGCATGCCACGGAGATCGTCTCGTTCGCGGATCTGGCCGAAGGCGGTCACGGTCGTGCCGACGTGTCGCGTGATGCGGCCAGCGAGCTGCAGAACATCCGCAGCATCGTCGCCTGCCTGCATGCCGAGTTCTCCGGCATCGCGCCGGTGCTGCGCCTCGAATGGGCCGAGACACTCAGCGAATTCGATGCCGCACCGAACCTGCGCAACCTTGCCAGCCTGCCGCGCTGGGCCGAGATTGGCTACATCGACCGCCGCCAGATGCAGGCCTACGTCGACTGGCTGTTCGCACAGATCGAACCGAACCAGCCGCAGGCCGTGGCGCTGATAAACGATGTCATCCGCATGTGCCTGTTGCTCGCCAGCCATGCGCCGATCGACCGCATCGTCTCGGGCCGCATGGCGCGGCCGATCACCGGCGTATCGCCCGGCATCCGCATCCCGCTCACCGTGCTCGAGCCCTCGAAACTGCGCGTCGGCATGCAGGCGCTGATCTACAAGGGTGACAGCGTCGTGGCGCGCGCCGTGGTGGAAGACCTCGGCCAGCTCGAAGTCTCGGCGCACGTGATCCACACCTCGGCGGCGCGTGTCGATCTGGGTGATGACGTGCGTGTGCACTTCGACGAAGCAGCGTCGGTGAGCATGACGCAGGCGAGTGCGAAGCGGACGTTGTTCGGACGGTGATGCTTGTGCGTGTGCGACGCTTTCCCCCTCTCCCGGCCCTGACGGGCCACCCCGCTCCGCGCCCACAACTGGCATTGCATTGCCAGTTGGCTGCGCAGGCGATCGGCGGTGCCGCTCGAATTCCCTGCTACGCCCCTCTGGGAGAGGGGACTGCGACGCGTAGCGCGCTTTGCTTCCTCTCTAACAATGACGAACCAAGACCGGGGCAGTGCTCTTTCCTATTGGCGACAAACGGTGTCGAAATCGCCGGCCGTAGCCGTTCCCTCCCCCTGAGGGGGAGGGTGGCCCGTCAGGGTCGGGAGAGGGGGGATGGTCCGCTCAGTACGCATCGTGAATCCGCGCGTAAGGCAAGAGGCACTCATGCCCACTCCTGACCGCCACATCCGCCACATGCATCTCACCGCCGGCAGCGAGGCCGACGTGCGCAGCGTGCTGCCGCGCCTCGAAGACGCCCTGCGCTGCGCCAGCCTGCCCGATGGTGGCGCGCGGCTGCGCGTGGTGCGCAAACTCGCGTTGGGCAATATCGCGCGCGGCATGTCCTCGCAGCATCTGTCGCGCATCATCGAACAGCGCATGGCCGAGGTTGGCGCGCAGTGGGTGGCGGGCGGTACGCCGACTGCGGAGCATGCAGGTTTCGTAGACTTCCCGGGCGTTCTCGACGCACGCATCCAGCTCGCCCTGCGCCTGCTGCGCGGCGATGCGTGCAACGCCTGGTACTGGCCGCTGGCCGTACAGGAGTTCCAGACACAACAGACGGTGGGCAGCAATCTGCGCAGCATGGCGCAAGCGCTCTCCGTCCTGCCCGAAGCGCAGGCGGCATTGCCGGCATGGGTGCTCGCGCTGGTAGAGGCGGGCGCCGCGCCGCTGCTGGTTGCCGCGCTGGATCAAGCAGACCCGGAGCGTCTGCTGCAGGAAGCAGGGATTGCCATGCTGCCGTCAGCGCCATCCGGTGTGGATGAGGATGAGCCGCGCGCTGTCGCGTCCGACGCCCACGACGCTGAGCCCGCACCGCAAGGGGTACATGGCCAGCAGCAGACGTTCAGGGCGCGGCATGCAGACGATGCGGTGCTGCGGGCGTTGCCGCTCTGGTTGCGTTCCTTGCTGGTGGCCAGCAAGGCTGCGCGCTTCCAGTTCCTGCGTGACAGCGATGCGCTGCAATCGACGCAGCTTGTCGTCACGCGACCTGTGGGGGAGGTAGCGCAGGTCCGTTCTGTCCCGGTGCGCACGGACAAGGATGTGCCCGTTGCGCCCGGACAGTCAGATACTGATGATCTGATGGCGAGTACGGAAAATGCCGAAGGCATTGCCCGGCCGTCTGCCGATCCGCAAGTGGCGTACGAAGACAGCGACGAAGTGCACATCCCTGCACACGAAGCGGCAGACATCCAGCCCGCGACGCCAACCAGCGAAGCCCGCGCCACGCAGGACCCGCTGTTCGCCAGAAGTACCAGCGCCGGCCTGTTTTTCCTGCTGCCTGTACTCGTGCGTCTCGGCCTTGTGCAATGGGCAGAATCGAATGGTCACGATGCCGGCCAGTTCGCCAGCCGCGTTCTCGTCATGGCGCTGCGTCGTTTGCGCGTCGCCGAAGATGAACCCACGCTGGCCGTGCTCGGCAGTATGGTTTCGATGAGCCCATCGGGCGTCGTCGCCAGCACTGCTCCCGCAAGCTGGGCAGATGCACTGTTGCGCTCGCCACAGGCGCAGCCTGCTGCATCGCTAGTCGCCGCACTGGCAGCCGCAACCACCATCGACGCACAGGCGCAGGTCTGGTTGTGCGCCGCGCGTCGTTGGTTGCGCCGCGCCGGTGGTATCGGTCTGGCGAGTCTGGTGCTGCGGCCGGGGCGCGTCGGCAGTACGCCGACACACATCGATATCTATTTCTCCGTGAATGCCATCGACATGCGTGTGCGGCGTGCCGGGCTCGACATCGACCCGGGCTGGTTGTCGTGGCTCGGCAAGGTCGTGAGCTATCACTATGTGCGGGGGCTGGCGTGAACGCGCCGGGTCATCCAGCCATAGAGGGCGCGCAGGAGGGCACACAGTGCGTGCCGATGCTGCACGGGTTGGCGCTGGCCGCATTGCATGCCACCGACACGCTGGCTGAACGCAGTGCTGAAGCCGCGTGGCTCGATGCGCAATGCCGCTTGTGCGACAGCGTCGCCGCGCCCTTGCAGGCCTGGCTGGCGTCACCACCGCAGGAAGATCGTCTGCTGCACGCCATTGCCAGCGCGCTGCACCTGCAGCCTGTGGAGCTCATCGCCGTGGCGCTTGCCGCGGCTGTCGAGACGGACGCCATGGCGGGCCGCGTGATTGCCTGGCTGCAGGCGCCTGTTGGTACTTCGCGCCCTACGGTCGGGCTGGCACTCGCGGCGGCCAACGCGCTCGGCATGGATGCTGCGCTGAACGCCTTGCTTGAAGGTGGTGCGCGCGACACCGGCTTGCTGATGCTGGACAGCGATCTCGAAACCTCGCGCCGCCCGCTGCCGGAGCAGGCCCTGCACGTGCCGCTGCCGCTGGTCATGGCTTTGCGCGATGGCTTTTCACGCTGGCCCGGCGTGAAGCTGGAGCAAGCCGATCCGACCGCTGCGGTTGCTTCGCTGCGTGCTGCCACGGCACGTCAGGCACACGCCCTGAAGAGTGGCGGCAAGAGCGGTGGCAACAACAGCGCGCTGGTGATCCGCAGTGGTCATCCGCGCGAAGCACGCACGGCGGCAACGCTGATCGCGCATGCGCTGGACATGCAGGTTGCCCTGTTCGAGAGCGAGCCACCGAAAGGCGTCGGCGTGTGGCTGGCCTTGCTCGGCGCACTACCGGTGCTATGCCATGAGCTGGCACCGGGCGACTCGCGCAAGCTGTCCCGCTTGCCGGGCTACACGGGCCCGGTGCTGGTCGCCTGCGGGCCAGATGGCAGCTTCGAGCACGAGGGCGATACGGTGGCGAGCTGGCGCGTACCCTTGCCGGATGCTGCCGAGCGCAGCGGCCTGTGGGCGGGGCACACGCCGGATGCGCATCTGGCCGAGCAACTCGGCCTGCAGTACCGCTACGACGCCGCGCGCATCCGTCAGCTCGGTCGCGCAGCGAGCTACCAGGCCGGTCTCGACAATGCGCAACACATCGCGCGTGCGCACATCAGCGCGGCAGCGCGCAGCGGCGTGGCGGCCGAACTCGGCACGCTGGCCGAGCTGCTGCCGGAGAATATCGGCGACGATGCACTCGTCATTCCGCCCACGCTGCGCGAAGGACTCGTCGGCCTGCGTCAGCGCTGCGAGTTGCGCGAGAACCTCGCTGCGGGCCTCGGGCCCTCGGCGCGCACGCGCTACAAGCCCGGCGTGCGCGCGCTGCTGGTTGGCGCATCCGGTACCGGGAAGACTCTGGCTGCGGGCTGGCTGGCGACACAGCTTGGCCTGCCGCTGTACCGTGTCGACGCCGCCTCGGTGACCAGCAAGTACATCGGCGAGACGGAGAAGAATCTCGCCCAGCTTTTTGCTCGTGCCGAGCATGCCGAAGTGGTGCTGCTCTTCGATGAGGCCGACTCGCTGTTCGGCAAGCGCACCGACGTGAAGGAGTCGAACGACAAGTTCGCCAATGCGCAGACCAACTACCTGCTGCAGCGGATCGAGTCCTTCGAAGGCATTGCGATTCTCACCAGCAATAGCCGCAGCCGTTTCGACAGTGCCTTCACGCGCCGCCTCGACGTGATCCTCGATTTCCCGCAGCCCAGTCCCGATGAACGCCGCGCCTTGTGGGTGGCCCACCTCGGGGATGCGCATGCACTGTCTGGCGGCGATCTCAATCGCGTGGCCAGCGCCTGTGACCTGGCCGGTGGCCACATCCGCAACGTGGTGCTGGCTGCCGCAGCGCGTGCGCGTCACCAGCAGCGCGACATCGCGTATGCCGATGTGCTGGTGGGCATTGCCGCGGAATGTCGCAAGCTGGGCCGCCAGGTGCCGGCGGGCCTCGGCTCCGCAGCTGACGCCGAATCGCGCGCGGGTGCCTGATGGGCGCCGCGCTCGCCGCACCGGTCACGCGTCCGGACAAGAAGCCCGAGGCCTCGTCCGGCGGCAAGCCTGACGAGGAGCAGACGCAGGAAAGCGCCGACACGCCGGCGGCCGGTGTGCCGCGCTACCTGTCGCCCGACGCTTCCGGCACTCCGGCCGCCTCCGCTTCCGAGCAGCACGCACGTAATGCTGCGCAGTGTGTGGACCCGAATGCCAACCCGATGAGCGAGGCCGCGTCGCGCAGCGAGGACGAACTTGGCGCCGTTGCCGAAGAGCAGCAGGCGGACGCAAAGAACGCTCAGGCCGCGCAACGTGGCAAGGCTGCCGCGGCCGGAGAGCAGGTCGCCGAGGAAGCGGCGCCCGAGGTCGAGAAGAAGGCCGACAGCAAGCAGGCGGGCGGGAGCGACGGCAAAGGAGGTGCGGGAGGCAGTGACGTCGCAGAAGGAGGCGAAGGGGCAGAGGGTGCAGATGGCGGCGCGGAAGGTGCTTCCGCAGAGGGCGCCGACGGCGGTACAGGCGGGGAGGGTGGCGGAGGAGGAAGTGGTGGCGGCGGCGCGGATGGCGGCGGTGGCTCCACGGGCGCAAGCTCGCCCGCCACCGACGGTGTTGCAACAGGCGGCAGCGCTTCGGATGACAGCGGCATGGCGGCGCTGGGCACCGGTGACCTGGCCCTGATCGATACCGAACTTGCTGAACACCAGCGCTGGGGTGATGCGGCGGCACATGTCGGTGCGGCAGGCTCGCAATCGCGCGCGCAGTTCGTCGTCGAGCAGGCGGGCAGTGGTTTTCTCACAGGCGCCGGCTCGGGCTTCGGCACGGGGCTGGCCATCGGCCTCGCCGCGCGTGCGGTGCCGGTAGTCGGCCCCATCCTCGGTGGCGGCATAGCCCTGCATGGGCTCATCACCGGCTGGGGGCAGACGGTGGAATCCGTCGGCAAGTTCGGTGAGGGTAGCGACACTTACGAAACACTCGCCAATTCCATTGAGGCCATCTCGGCCGTTATCAACGTGGTGTCGGGCGTCCTCAATCTCATCAACAGCATAGTCAGCATCGTGGGCATCGCTGCTGGCGCACTGACTGTCGGTGGCGCCGTGGCAACGGTGCTCACCTTGGGCGCGGCCGCGCCGATTGCCATCATGGCCGCTGAGGTGGCGGCGACCTGCCTGGAGATATCGGAAGGCATCACCATCGTCACGACCGTGCTCGATGGCGTGAACACTTTCATCCTGCAGCCTTCGGTGACACTGTTCCGCGCGCTGCACACCTTCACCTCGCAGGCCGATCCACGCGAAGTCGAAACGCAGGGCGCGCAGATATCTGCGGCGGCCTCGCAATCTGGCGGCGCGCTCGGTGGCTTCATCGGCGGCAAGGCGGCCGGCATCGGCGCCAAGGGTGGCGGCAAGAAGGGCGCGCAGGAAGAGAAACCGCCTGCCAAAGCAGAAACCGACACACCACCCGCGAAGGGTGAGGGGCCCGTCGTGCATTTCGACGAGCCACCTGCAGGCAAGCAGTCGCCTGGGGCACCCGCTCCTGTCGAAGTGCCTGCCGTGCCGGGGGTCGATCCGCATGCGCCCACCGTGCCAGCGCCAGCTCCTGTGGATCCACACGCCCCGACCGTGCCTGCTCCGGCGCCGGTCGATCCACACGCGCCAACAGTCCCCGCGCCCGCTCCCGTCGACCCGCACGCACCCACGGTGCCGGCTCCTGCCCCTGTCGACCCGCATGCGCCGACCGTTCCGGCTCCTGTTGATCCCCACGCACCGACGCAACCCGCGCCCGCACCGGTGGACCCGCACGCGCCGACGATGCCCGCTCCGGATCCGGTCGATCCGCATGCACCGACTGCGCTTCCGGATGAAGGTCCCGGTGTGATGCCTGAGATTCCGAAAGCGCCGAAGGTGCCGAAGATCGATGACGATCCTGGCTATGGGCCCGAGCCGGATCACCGCGTGCCGCAGCCGGATGCATCGTCGGCACCGGCGGAAGCAGCACCTGCTGCGCCAGCGCCACGTCGCATCAGCGATGACCAGACAACGGTAGCGCCGCCCGAGGCCGGCAGCACAGCGCCCGCGGACACCGCCGCGCCGACCGTGCCTGCAGCACCCGACGCGGTCGCACCATCTACGCCGCTCGCCGCAGCGCCTGATGCGGCTGTCACAGCTCCCGCAAGCAGCACACCGGCTGCAACCGGCCCCGGCACTGGCGGTGAGTTGAAAGCGATCACGCCGCCACTCGAACTCAAGGGTTTCAGTGGAACGGAGAAAGTACCGCAGGGGCTGGAGCCGGGTGCCATCGGCACCTATGGCCGGCAGGTCGACAACCCGCACCCCTTCGCGACCGAGAGCAATCCGACCACCAAGGGCAAGATGCCCGACGGGCGTGCCGACGCAGGCGTCTATGGCGAACACCAGACGCCCGCCGCGACGGCCAACCAGGTCCTGCCGAATCACGAGTACAACGGTGTCGATTCCAATGGCAATGTCGTGCGGCGCGGCGGTGCCGATACGAAGGATGCGCTTGTCATTGCTTTGCCTGATGAAGTGAAACCGACCAAGGACCGCCTCGACCGTGCCCTGCACAAGGATGTGAAAGACAGGGTCGCGGCTGGAGAAAACGTGGCGCCGATCGAGGTGGCTGTGCGCGGCACGCAGAACACGCAGGAGGCCTTGCAGGCGACGGGCAACACCAGCGTGCCGCAGGAGCAGGTAACGAAGAATTTCCTGGCGGAACAGCAACAGTTCCAGAACGAGAAATTCGGTTATCAGGAAGTGCGCCCCGGCGAAGCCCTGCCGGCAGGACACCCGCTGCGCGACGTGCCGCAATCGGAGATCGACGCGCACATCGACAACCTGTTCGACAAACACCTCAAGCCGATGGAGCCCAGCCAGGCGGCCGCGCCGCCCAAAGCTGCCGACACACCGACGGCAACTGCTCCGGCGCAGGACGCCACACCTCAGCCCGCAACGACGCAGGCATCACAAGCTGCGGTCGATGTGCCTGAGGCTGCGGCCTCCGTGCCGCCAGCAGCGCCGCCATCGTCGCAAGCACCTGTGTCCGACGTGACGCCCGGTGGTGGTGCCAGCCCCGCAGGTGGCGACACCCCGGCTTCGTATGCCAACGCTGCGGATGTGCCCGCTGGGGAAAGAGTGCGCGTTGCCACGCCCGATGCCGAGGCGGCGCCACAGAACAACGAGCGGCTGCGCGTTGCCGACCCCGAGGTCGAGCGTACGCGTCAGGCAGAAATCGAGCATCAGCAGGAGATCGAACAGCAGCAACAGATCGACGCCGATACCGCCCTCAACAAGCCACTGCCCCCGCGCCCCGTGACGCCTGATGACGTGCCCGCGCAGCAGGCAACCCGCAGCGAGCGGCCGCTCACGCCGCAGGAGTATGAGGACTACCGTGCCCGCCTCATCGCCAAGGGCGTGCCGCCGGACCAGATCATGCCGGGTGAATTCACGGCCTTTCATCCAGATGGCAAGGGTGGCGGACACATCACGGTCGGGCCCGACGTGAATCCCCTGCCCGAGGGGCAGCGCCCGATCGGGCTTCTCAACCCGGCGAACGCCCATGTGGATGCGGAGTCGGCGCTGTCGCACGAATCCATCGGTCATCGCGAGGCAGAGCTGGCCGGTCAGGCCTACGCAAACGATCCGCAGATGGAAGAGGCGCAGGCCAGCGCGCGTGCTGCCGTGCTCGATCCGGATCTCACACCGCAGCAGCGCGAAATCCTCATGCGCGATTCGGCCGGCCGCCTGATCGGTCGCGATAACGACGACAACACCTACATGTACATGGAGCGCTACGAGGCGCCGGGGCAAGGCCGCAGCGCGCGCGACAACACGCCCGCAGCCGGTGCAGCGCGTACGCCCGACCAGTTCCGGCCGCAGGACCAGCAGCCCTCCATCATCATCAATGATCCCGTCATGCGCGACGCGGCGGTGTCGACGCCTGCGCGCCCGGACGGGGGGGACAAGCCTGCGCCGGCCGCTTCAGCGCCTGCGGGGGCGCCGCAAACGGCGACACCGACGGCTCCGCTTGCGACGGCCGCCACTCCCGTTTCCGCAATGCCTGGTAGCACCCCGAACGCTGCCGCCGTGTCGCGTGCGGTGAACTCACCGGGAAATGGGGGCCCCAGCAATGGTGGACCAAACAGTGGCGGGCCAGGCAATGGTGCGCCGGGATCGGCCCCGGGCGCGGCGGGCCCCGGCAAGCCCAAGGAGCTGGGCTGGACCGACCGCGCTGCACAGGTCGGCAGCCTGCTGCGGCCACATCTGTTCGGCATAGGCGATGGTGAGGCCGCGAAACCTGAAGAGGTCGAGGCGCAACAACGCAAACAGTTCACGGCCGACAACCAGCCGGCCAAGGGTGTCGAGCGCGTCAACCCGGCCTACCCGCCGCCACCGGGTACGCCGGCACAGCTTGAAGCCATGCAGGCAGAGATTTCCACCTTGCTGGCGCAGCGTGCGCAAGCCGAGGAGGAGGCCGCTCTGCAGCGTTCGCGCGCCGACCAGTGCGTGGCCAATCAGGGGCCGGTGCAGCAGACGGTGGATGACACCACGCAGGGCATCTCGGCCGTGCAGGCGCATGCCCAGTCAGTCGCCGCGCATGACGCCGCCAATCAGGCACAGCAGCAACGCCAGACCGAGGCGCAGGGGCTGGTATCGGGCTACCCGAGCCGCGCGACGGGGCTGGCCGTGCTCGAAGTGCCGCTGCTGGCCTGGCAGGGCTTCACCAGCCTTGCCTCGCACCTGCCCGGCGCAGCCGGCACGAAGATGCTGGCAATGAATCAGGAGGCGGGCAAGATGCAGGAGGCCTTCGGCCAGATGGGGAGCCAGATGGTAGGCCTCGACAGCGCCCAACCGGCGCAGCAGGCGGCCCTGGAAGGGGACTCCGCAAAGCTGGGAGCCACGGCGACGCAGGCCGGCGCGTCGGATGGAGAACTGCATACCGCCCAGGCGGGCGCGCAGGGCTTGCAACAAGCCAACAATGCGGCGCAATCTGAAGCCGAGCAGTTGCACGCTGACGCGACAAAGCAAGGGCAACAGAAGGACGAGGCCGCCACCAAAAAGCAGGAGGAGGCCAAGACCTTGTCCGAGCAGATGCAGGCATGGGCAACCGCGCACAAGGCAGCGCGCCAGGCGGCGATTGCTGCCACACAGAAACGTCTGCAGGCAGACGGGAAACTCAATGTGAAGGTTGCGGAAAATGCCTGACAAGCTGCAGACAAGTACGGTGAAACTGCTCGAGGCGCGGCGGCGTGATGAGCCCGAGGCGCTGGCCGAAGCCCTGGCACGCCACGCCAACGAACTCATACGGCATGCGCGTGTCGAGGAGGCGCGGGTCGAGCTTGAAGAGGCCGTCGGCATTCACCGGGCGCTTGAGCACAGTGAGGACGAGGCGCGCTGCATGCAGATGGTGGCCAGCCTGTGCCGGCTCGGCGGCAAGGTCGATGAAGCGGTACGGTGGGCGCGCGACGCGCTGGAGCTGGTCGACAACGCGGGTCCGATCGCCGTCGCGACGTGGTCCGAGCTGGGGGAGATCGAGCTGGCGCGTGGCGACACGGCGGCGTCTGCCACGGCCTTTGCGACGGCCCTGGCATTGGGTGACAGCGCCGGTCTGGGCGCCGCTGCCCGCGCCGCCTTGCTGCGCAAGCATGCCGTGGCGCTGGTCAACAATGGCCAGCACGCCGAGGCGGCGCTGGCGCTCAACACGGCGCATGACATCCTCACCGGCATTGGCGATCAGACCAATGCCCTGCGTACCCTGATCGAACTGGCGACGACGCTGCACTACGCCGGCGAAGCCGAGAAGTGTGCCGTGCTGGTGCGCCACATCATCGACGTGGCACCCGGCCTGCCTGACTACGCTGCGCTGGCCGACATCCAGCTGCTGGTCGCCGCGCAAGGCTTCGAGAAGAACGACCCTGCGGCGGCCCTGGCGGCGTCCTACGCGGCCAGCGAGGCAGCGCTCAGGGCGATCGTGCCCGCCACGTACTTTGCTGCGTCCGTGTCGGCGTCGCGTGCTGCCAATGCACTCGGCGACCAGCCGGAGGCCTATCGCGTGCTGGCCACCGCGTGGGTGACGCTGGCAGATGCCATCGGCAGCGATGCGGCACGTGCCTGGGTGAGCCCGGTACTCAGTGCGCTGCAGACCGAATGGGGCGAGCAGGTCTTCAGCGATGTGCGCGCCCGGCACGACGCACAGCGCCGCGCAGCAATGGCGCAGCAGGCCTGAGGCACAGCGATGCGCTATACATCCCGTCACGCAGCGACACATGGCCGCCGGTCTGCCTCCACTCCGGTGGGTGGCGCAGCGCAGCCCGCTGCGGGCAGTGCGGCGCAGTTGCCGCGCTTTCTGCGTGGCGCGGCATCGACCGAGGCGGAGCTGGCGGGCAGCGCTCGCGCGACGGCAAGCGCGGGAGCAGGTGCTGGCGCGGGCGCAGCAGGCAGGCCCGGGGGCGGCAGGCCCTTGTCCGCAGACCTGCGTCGCGACTTCGAGCTTGACCCCTCGCTCGACCTCTCCGCCGTGCGCATCCATGAAGGAGCTGACGCTGATGCGCTTGCCACGCAGAAAGGCGCACGCGCCTTCACCGTTGCGCAGGACATCTATTTCCGCGCCGGCGAGTTCGCTCCGCAGCGCGAGGACGGGCGACGACTGCTGGCGCATGAGCTCACGCACACCTTGCAGCAGGGGCAGCGCCATGCGCCCGATCTCGATGCGCTGGACATGTCCACGCCGGGCGACCACCACGAGAGCGAAGCCGATGTGCAGGCCGAGGGCTGGCTGCGCGGTGAGCGACCCCGCGTATCGCGTGCCCCGTCAGGCGTGCTGCAACGCGAGCCGGATGCGCAGGCTCCTGACGCGAAACAGGGCGATGCCAGCAAGAGCGACAAGCCCATCAAACCCACCGCCAACCCGCCGACGGCCGACCAGGCCGCGGCGAGGAAACCGCCGCTCTATACGAGCTACTTCGACGAGGTGGTGCCCGGCGTGTTGGAAGGCGTCGAAGCCAGTGGTGAAGTGCCCTACGAGCGCGCCCTGTGGCTCATCACGCAGTCGTATGGCGAGCAATCGCCATTGAGCGTGCACGAAGACAAGTCCGTCAGCTACCCGCTGCCCTCCGAGCATCACAACCGTCTATTCAATGAGCATGCTTCGGTCACTGAAGATCCCAAGACCAAAGTGAAAAGCGTGGTGCCCGGGCAGGAGAGCGAAGGCGTCGAGATCTACAACCTCAAGCAGAACGAGTTCCTTGGCGGCAAGACGAAGAGCACCTCCAGCCCGACCTTTGGCTATGACACGACGGCGCGCTCGACCGAGCATCACATCAAGCTGCTCAAGGAGCGCAGATCGGGCGCCTACGACGCGCTGACCAAGGGCGCTTCCTTCGATGGCTTTGTCGACGCGATGAAGGCCTCGGGCTATGCCACCGACCCGAACTATGCGACCAAGCTCAAGGGCTTGCAGAAGCAGGTGAGTTCGCAGGTGGGGGCCTGGCTCAAGTACCGCGTGCCCGAGATGCGCGAGCGCATCGGCAAGCTGGAGGAATACAAGCAGGAACTCAACGACAACCTCGCGGGCTGGCAGGAGAAATTCTCCGACGAGTCCTCGAACATCGTGGAAGTCGCCCTGCAGTGCGTGAAGTACTTCTTCCTGATCGTCGAGACGGACACGGAGATCACGCGGACGCAGACCGAGCTCGGCCGGCTCGAGAAGTTTGCCGGTGGCATCAAGGTCAAGCTGCCGGAAGCACCGCCGCAGGAGTAGCCAAGCCGCGTGCCCAGCGCGAAGGGAGGTTCGTCATGAAGTACGCACCATCGAAGTCTTCGGCATCGAGAAGCAGCGCCGCAAAGCCGGCACCGCGCGGACGCACTCCCGGCGCGCTGCGCCAGCCGATGGCTGGCATGCCGCGCTATGTGCGAACGAGTGCGCAGACGCGCGTGCCCTTGGGGCGACCCGGCGATGGCCTCGAAGCGGAGGCAGACCATGTCGCGCAGCGCCTGATGAATAGTGAGCCGGCGGCGTCAACGGCCGGTCGGTCATCGGCCGCACATGCTGCGGCCACGTCGGAGCTGGTGCAGGCCAGCGGCTCCACCGGCCGCCCGCTCGATGCGCATACGCGCAGCTTCATGGAGCAACGCATGGGCACCGATCTCTCGCAGGTCCGCGTGCATACGGGCAGCGCTGCGGCACGCATGAACCGGGGCCTCGGGGCGGAAGCCTTCACGCATCGTCAGGACATTTTCTTTGGTGAAGGCAAGACGCCGGGCGCCGACGAACTGACTGCACACGAGCTGACCCACGTCGTGCAGCAGGCGGGAGGGAGCCGTGACGCCGGCATCTCTGCACACGGCGGTACGCCTGCCGTGCAGCGGAGTCTGACGGCGCCGCAGGCGACAGACATGGGCGTGTTCAATATGGCCATGATCACGCAGCCCACGCCGCCGGGCTTGATGGGCACGATCAGCTTCATGCCTGATGCGGACGGCCCGTATTCGGCAGAGATCGGTCTGATACAGGCCATCAACATTACTGACGTGCCGGGGACTTCCTCCGGCACACCCAACACGCCGGTGGACTGGAGCCAGGTCACCGATGGCAACAGCATAACGCCCACCAATCCCGCAGGCACGGTCGGCACGGAAGCGGGACGCATGGATCTCATGACCACCGGTAACGACGCTGCCGCGGCGGGCGTCTATATCGATTCGATGACTGCCACCAATCCCAGCGGCAGCCAGATCGGCCCGAACTACGTGGAGCATTTCGGCAACA
Organism: Uliginosibacterium silvisoli; assembly: GCF_036017035.1. Classification (NCBI taxonomy): domain Bacteria; kingdom Pseudomonadati; phylum Pseudomonadota; class Betaproteobacteria; order Rhodocyclales; family Zoogloeaceae; genus Uliginosibacterium; species Uliginosibacterium silvisoli. Next base: position 1,408,811 of record NZ_JAYXHS010000001.1, read on the forward strand.
GCCGGCAGTTTGGCTGGCTGCGCTCAGCGACTGATCGCGGACCGGCGGAGTTGTTCGACTACCCGAGCTTCAGCTTCGACACCAATTTTGATTTTGAAACGGTCGCCAAGGGCACTGACAACCAGGTTGTCTATGGCGGCGTGGAGTGGGGTTTCCAGATCCGCTCCGGCGCAGTGATCGGCAGCTCCGAATACGCACGCCCCATCAATGCCACTTCGGTGAATTTCGATGAAGCCCTCGAGCGCTTCAGGGGCTACTTCACGCACGAGCCGGTGGTGCTGTATTTCGATACGGACCAGGAGCTGCCCGTAGCAGGCGAAGAGAGCAAGCTGGCCGGCATTCGCGAGTACATGGACAACTACCCGGACGCGAGCATCACCATCGAAGGTTTTGCCGATATCCGTGGCAGCGAAGAGCACAACTTCGGGCTCTCCGATCGGCGTGCCCAGGCTGCGCAAAGCCTGGTGGTGGCGCAAGGCATAGATGCCAGCCGCATCGACGGGGTGTTCGGCGTGGGCGAGACGCAGGAGTTCTCGGAACATGGCACGGCTGCGGGCGCGCGCCAGCCGGTCGACGCCGGGCGCCTGCGCGCAAACCGACGTGTCGTCATCAGCTTCAACCGTTCGGCGAGCGCGCTGATCGTTGTGCCATGAGCAGGATGATCCCCATGGACGAGCCTGAGGAGCTGGCTGCGCTGATTGCACAGCTCAACACGCAAGCCGACCCCGCACATGCGGACTGGACAGCCGGCATGCATGGCCTGATCGCACAAGGTCTGGCCGTGCTGCCCGGCCTGCTGCCATTGCTCGATCACGAGCAGTCGCTGATCCGCTTGCGCGCCCAGCGCGTGCTCGAACGCGTCAGCCACGACTGGCTCGCCACGCAGATCGTGGAGCAGCCCCTGCGGCGACGTGTCGCTCGTGCCAGCGCCTTGCTGTGGACGCGCAATGGCGCTTACGACTGGCAGGCGGAGTCGCAACACAGGCAGGCGGCGATGGCGCGCTGGCAAGACTGGCTGGCAGCGCCCGCCGTGCCGGCTTCGTCGCCACCGTAGCCCACCCGCGTGAGATCCGTTCGAAGTTCAACCTCTTGTTCAGGAGATTGCCATGCTCTTCCAGGTGCCTCACTCGAAGCTTCACGTCTGCTCGCGCGAAGGCTGCGCGATGCCGCCGTCCCCCAAGCTGATGAACCAGTTGTTTGCGCGCTACACGGAGCTGAAGAACGCCGGACGGCTGTCTGCAAGCATGACGTTCGACGACTTCTATCGCGTGTGGCGTTCGTCGCGACGCAGCGAGAACTTCAAGGGGCTCGACGATGGTGCCGTCGAACAGGCGCCCGCCAATGCGCCGCAGCGTATCTCCCGGCCGCGCAAGAAGCTTGCAGGCGTCATACGCACGGTGGTGTTGCTGGCCGAGTTTCCGGACCGTCCGCATGACCCGAATCACACGCCCGATTTCTACCGGCAGATGTTGTTCGGTGATGCCGGCGTGTTCCCGACCGGCAGCATGCGCGAGTACTACCGCAAGATCAGTGGCTACGTGAAAGGCAGGACGGCCGCCAAGGATCAGGGCATCGATATCCAGGGCGAAGTCTTCGGCTGGTTCCGCATGCCGCAGACGCTGGCTTTCTATGCTGACGGACAGAGCGGCATGGGCGAGGTGCCACGCAATTCGCAGGGCATGGCGTCTGATGCGATCAAGGCGGCGCTCGCGGCGGGCGTCGACTTCTCGTCCTTCGATGCGCTCGGCGAGAAGGTCGTCACCGCACTGTTCATCGTGCATGCCGGCAGTGGCGCGGAAGACTCGGGCTCCAAGGACGATCTGTGGAGCCTGAAGTGGATCGTGCCGGGTGCGCCGACCGTGTCGCCGGGCCTCAAGGTCAGCACCTTCCTCACGGTGCCGGAGGACTGCAATGTCGGCGTCTGCGCGCACGAGTGGGGCCATCTTGCGGCGCGCTGGGCAGACTTCTACGACACGGGCCGGCAGGAGTGGGCGCAGTCCAACGGCTTGGGCAACTACTGCCTCATGGCGAGCGGCTCATGGGGCAATGGCGGTCTCACGCCGACCTTGCCCAACGGCATGTTGCGCATGCATCACGGCTGGATCATCCCGCAGCTGGTCACGCAGACGACCAAGGGCCTCGTGCTCAAGCCGGCGGCCGAAGGCGGTTCCATGATCATGATCCGCAACGGGAGGACGATGGCCGAGCAGCAATACATCTTCGTCGAGTATCGCCGCCGGCGCGGCCAGGATGCCTTCCTGCCGGACGAGGGCATCGCGATCTACGTGGTCGACGAACGCATCGACAACGTCAATGACGAGGCCAATCTCGCCATCGAACTGATCCAGGCGGACAACCAGCGTGATCTGGCGAAGATCTTCGGCCAGGGCAATCGCGGCGACTCCAGCGATCTGTATCCGTACCGCACCAAGCGCACGATAGGCAAGACGACCAGGCCAGCGCTCAATCTCAATGGCGGCAAGTTCAGCGGCGTGACCATCAAGGCCATCGGCATGGCGGGCGCGGAGACGATGAAAATCGACATCACCATCGCCTGATCCGATGCTGCGGACAACGCGCACTGACGATCGCGCGGGAACGTAATATGCTGAAAATCATCGGACAGATATTCCCTTCTGTCCGAGCATGGAGACCCGCATGATTTCAGCAAGAACAGGCCTGCTCATGGTCGCCAGCGCAGCCGCGCTGGCCGGTTGCGCGACCGGCCGCCTCGAGGCGCAATGGAGCGACCCGCAAGCGGGCAACCAGCCCTTGGCCGGGGCCAAGGTACTCGTCGTCTGTCAGGCGGCAGAACAGACCATCGTGCGCATCTGCCAGGACCAGCTCGCCGCGCAGCTACGTCTGATTGGCGTGACGCCCGTGATGTCGGAAGCCCTCACGACGAAGGCCGACGGCGACAAGTTTGCTGCGGCACGCGAGCTTGGCGCGAAGGCCGTCATGCTCGCCAATCTGAGCCCGACGACGACCTTCAATAGCAGCAGCGGCCCGTCCTTTGGTATCGGCATGGGTTCCGGCGGGTATCACAGTGGGGTCGGGTTCGGCATGACCGTGCCGATCGGGGGCTACTCGCAGACCAGTAGTGTCACCAGCTACGGCTCCGACACGACTCTCACCCTGGTGGCGGGCAGCAAGCTGGTGTGGTCAGGCAAGGCTTCGACCAATTCGCTGGATGTATCCGAGCAGGTCGCAAGCCTGGCCAGGGTGAGTGTCGAAGCGGCACACAAGGCCGGCGCGCTGTAGATGCCCCTGTCTATAGGGGCCTGACAGTCCTTAACGCCCCATCAAAGCTTGCCGACGGCCTCGCTGATGCGTTCCGGCTCGTCCTGACGCAGGATCTTGGCAACTTTGCTGCCGAGCTCGGCGCTGTCGGCGCGCAGGACTTCCTGCTTGACCTCGAGGATCTGCGACGGGTGCATGGAGAACGTCCGCAGCCCCATGCCGATCAGCAGGCGCGTGAAATGCGCATCGCCGGCCATTTCACCGCACACCGACACCGACAGGCCGGCCTTGGTGCCGACCTGGATGGTTTGCGAAATCAGGCGCAGCACCGCAGGGTGAAGCGGGTCGTAGAGGTGCGCCACCGCTTCGTCGGTACGGTCGATGGCCAGGGTGTACTGGATCAGGTCGTTGGTGCCGATCGACAGGAAGTCGAGTCGCTTGACGAAGACGCCCAGCGATAGCGCAGCCGCCGGCACCTCGATCATGCCGCCTACCAGTACGTTTTCGTCGAACTTGACCTTTTCGGTTCGCAACTGGGCCTTGGCGACGGCAAGCGCAGTCAGCGTGGCGTCGATCTCGTGGGCGTGTGCCAGCATCGGTACGAGGATCTGTACCTTGCCGTAGGCGGACGCTCGCAGTAGCGCACGCAGCTGGGTCAGGAACATCTGTGGTTCCGACAGGCTGTAGCGGATTGCGCGCAAGCCCAGCGCAGGATTGGTCTCGACGCGTGGCCCGCCCGAATTGAGGGCCTTGTCCGAACCGATGTCGAGCGTACGTATCGTTACCGGCTTGCCGCCCATGGCTTTGGCTACCGAGCGATAAGCCTCGAACTGCTCGTCCTCGTTGGGCAGCACATCGCGATTCATGAACAGGAACTCGGTACGGAACAGGCCGACACCATCGGCATCGACCTCACGCACCTGCGCCACGTCACCCGGCAACTCGATGTTCGCCTGCAGCGAGACGGTTTCACCATCCAGTGTTGCGCCACGCATGGTGAGCAGGCGCTTGAGCTTGCTGCGTTCCAGCTCATAGACGCTGCGGCGCAGGCGGTACTCTTCGAGCACGCGCTCGTCCGGGTCGATGATGACCACGCCGCGCGTGCCATCGATGATGACAACGTCGTCTTCGCGCACCATGTTGCGCACGTGGCGCAGGCCGACCACGGCCGGAATGCCGAGACCGCGCGCGACGATGGCGGTGTGAGAGGTGGCGCCACCGACGTCGGTGACGAAACCTGCAATCTGGTTGTTCTTGAAGTGGATCGTGTCGGCCGGTGACAGGTCGTGCGCGACGACGATGGTGCCGACTACGCCTTTCAGGCCCGAGCCGATGGCGCCGGTCGCGCCGTCATTACGACGCTTGGCCTGCACCGAACCGGGATGGCCGAGCAGCACCTTGAGCAGGCGCTCGACGACCTGCACGACGTCGGCCTTGCGCTCGCGCAGGTAGGCGTCTTCGATGATCTCGAACTGCTCGACGATCTGCTCCATCTGCTGCACCAGCGCCCATTCGGCATTGCAGCGACGTTCGCGGATCAGGCGGATCGATGAATCCACCAGCATCGGGTCGTCCAGCAGCAGGGTGTGCAGATCGACAAAGGCGGCGACTTCAGACTGGGCGCTGCTCGTTGTCTCGCGCAGCGCGCGCAACTCGAAGCGCACCTTCGCCGCGGCATCTTCGAGTCGCTGCACTTCGGCCTCGACATGCCGTGGTGCTATCTGGAAATGATTGACCTCGAGCAGCGCATGAGAAACCAGATGGGCATGGCCGATCGAGATTCCTTGCGAGACCGGGAGGCCATGTATGACAAATGGCACGTTCTACTCGCGTTCGCCGAACCGGCTGTTGATCAGTTCGACGATCGCCTGCAGCGCCTGGTCACCATCTTCACCTTCGGTTTCGATGGTGAGCCTGGCGCCCTGTGCGGCGGCCAGCATCATGACGCCCATGATGCTTTTGGCATTGACGCGACGACCCTGGCGCTCAAGCCAGATTTCGCTGCGGAAAGTGGTTGCCAGTTGGGTCAGCTTGGCAGAGGGGCGGGCATGCAAGCCCAGACGATTGGAGATTTCGGCTTCGGCGCGCGGCATGGGAGTTCCTAACTGCCTTTCATATGGAGCACGCCATCACAACCTCCGGTGATGGCCTTCTGGATAACAGTGTCAATATCGCTCTTGTCGCGATAGGTCAAGACGCGAAGCAGCATCGGAAGACTCACGCCCGCGATACCTTCCACGCGGCCGGGTTCCAGAAGCTTGGTCGCGACATTCGAAGGTGTCGCGCCGTAAATATCGGTGAGGACGACGACGCCCTCGCCGGTGTCGACCTGCTTGAGCCAGTCACGCGCGGCAGGCAGCAAGTCCAGTGGATCGTCCTGCGCAGAGACGCCGAGCTGGCTGATCTGTGCAGGGCGACGATTGAGTACATGGCAACAGCATTGAATGAGTGACTCGCCCAATGTGCCGTGGGTCAGCAGAAGTATGCCTATCATCGGCGCGCCTCCGCGCAGCTAGTGATAACAAGCAATTTACCACTTCAGCGGCCCGCGTGCCCTTGCGCAGACACAATCGGCGGCTCATTTTTCGTTACAGGATGCTGCTCCCCCCAGCGCTGCGCCATGGTTAACCCGATGCGGGTTCACGCGGGCGTGGCGCGCGCAGATCGGTCGGTACAAAACAGGGGTGTGCAGAAAATCCGTTGCCGGCGAAGCGGCCGCAGGCTGCCTTCAGGGGTTGGCGCGCATGACGGCCTGGGCGAAATCCCGGGCTTCCTGTTCGCAGTGTGCGTCGTGCTCCAGAACGGGCTGGTTGACGCTCATGATGTGCGTGCCGGTCTCGGCATCGCCGCGGAAGATCGCCAGCAGCATGCGCAGTGGCGCATGGTCCACCGAGCTGCGCAACGCATCGTGATTCTGCAGGTGGCCCAGCTGCACGCTCAGTGCGCTCAGCAAGGCGCGGGAGTCGGCGAACTGCGCGACCCATTCGTCGGTGACAACTATCTGTCCGCCTGCAAGGGTGAAGCTCCTTGCGCCCATCGCGCCACCGCGACGGAACACCAGCTCATAGAGCGGTGCATCCCCTTCCGGTACGCGCAGGCTGGCAAAGCGCGTAAGGATGCTGCTTTGCGTTTCGGCAGACAGGGTGCTGGGCTGGAGGACGCTGGCGTCGAGGCGTTGCAGCGTCTGGATGGATGCCGCTTGCACCCAGCTGGTAGGGGCGCGCTGACCGATCCAAGCCGCCCATTCACGCTCCAGGAAGTGTGCAGCCGCCGTCAGTGCGACGGCCACGCCGAGCAGCGCCAGAAGTACGCGCTGACCGCCATGTCGTCCCAGCCAGCGCCAGACCGCAGCAATCCTGCCGACAGGGCGCGTGACACGCGATGGCGAATCAGGCACGAGCTTCTGTACGATTCCGGACGAAGCGTCGCTGCGAAGAAGAGAGGACGGGGCTGGCTTGGCCAATGTTGGACGCATAACTGGAGCTGGCTTGCAGGCGTGGTGAGACGCCTTGGGTGTATGCCCTGATTATGCGCAGTGAATCTGCGGGCAATTGGATATTGCCCATTGGTACATATTGTGTGTTGTGAGAATTTGTAGCTTTGCCCGAATTAACAATTCGGCCTTGTCGGCAAAGCTTACACAGCTACCGCATGCAGTTTTTCAATGACGCGCTGCGCAACGTTCAGGCCCGTTTGTTGCGCGATCTCGACCATGCAGGTCGGGCTTGTGACGTTGATCTCGGTGAGGAGGCCGCCAATCATGTCGAGCCCGACGATGAGCAGGCCACGCGACCAGAGGATGGGGGCGAGTTGCTCTGCAATGTCCTTCTCGCGTGCCGTGAGGGGCATCGCCACACCCCTGCCACCTGCTGCCAGATTGCCGCGTGTTTCACCCGCCATCGGAATGCGTGCCAGGCTGTAAGACATGACTTCGCCGCCGATGACCAGCACGCGTTTGTCGCCCTCGGAGATCTGCGGCAAGTATTGCTGCGCCATGATGCTCTGGCCGCCATAGTTCCCGAGGATCTCGAGAATGGCGTTGCGGTTGGGATCGTCGCGACGCACGCGGAAGATACCGGTGCCGCCCATGCCGTCGAGTGGCTTGAGGATCACATCGCCCAGCTCGTTGATGAAGGCGTTGATGTCATCGGCATGGCGTGCGACCAGCGTGGTAGGCGTGAATTGCGGAAACTCGGTGATCGACACCTTCTCGGAATGATCGCGGATCGCACGCGGGTCGTTGAAGATCTTCGCGCCCTGTGCGGCGGCGCGTTCAAGTATCCAGGTGGCCGCCACGTACTCGGCGTCGAAGGGTGGGTCCTGACGCATCAGCACCGCATCGAAAGCGTCGAGACGCTGGCGTTCGCTGGCCAGTGCCTCGAACCAGTGTGCGTCGTCGCTCGACATGCGCAAGGCTACGGCGACCGCGCTGACGATGCCATCGCGCACGGTCAATGACTGACGCTGGATGGCGAAGACCTCGTCACCCTGTGCCTGTGCGGCGCGCATCATCGCGATGCTGGAGTCCTTGTAGGCCTTGAGCTTTTCCAGCGGGTCGACGATGAAGGCGATCTTCATGCTTCCACCTCATCGACCGGTGCGGTCTGTTCGATCTCCAGCGAGGCGGCCAGCAGGGCCAGGCGCCCGACCACGCCGTAGGCATAGAAACGGTTGGGTGGTGCATCCGGCTCCTGCTTGCAGTCGGGCACCGTACAGCAGGTCTCGAAGCTCAGCGGTTCGAAGTGCATGCCGGGGGCGTTGAGGTTCTCGTCGCGGCCGCGCGCGGAATTGACGCGGTAGAAACCGCCGACGACGTAGTGATCGATCATGTAGACCACCGGTTCGGCAACGCCGCCATCGACCGTCTCGACGGTGTGCACGCCTTCCTGGATGATGACTTCGGAAACCTGCACGCCTTCCTTGCCGACGCTCATCTTGTTGCGCTGCTTGCGATTGAGGCCGGTGACTTCGCTGGCGTCGTACACCGTCATGACGCCCATGCCATAGGTCCCGGCATCGGCCTTGACGATGACAAAGGGCTTTTCCGTGACGCCGTACTCGGCGTATTTCTGGCGGATGCGTGTCAGCAGGAAATCGACCTGGCTGGCCAGACAGTCCTCGCCGGTGCGCTCATGGAAATTGATCTCGGTGCACTTGCCGAAGTAGGGGTTCAGCAACCACGGGTCGATGCCCAGCATCTTGCCGAAGGAGTCTGCGATCTGGTTGTAGGCGGCGAAGTGCTGCGTCTTGCGGCGCGTCGCCCAGCCCGCGTGCAGGGGCGGGATCAGCCACTGGCCTTCGAGGTCCTGCAAGATCGGTGGCACGCCGGCGGAGAGGTCATTGTTGAGCAGGATGGCGCAGGGGTCGGCGCCGTCCACGCCAAGGCGCTTGCCACGTCGCACCAGCGGTTCGAGCAGGAGCGTGTCGCCATTGGGCAATTCGATCGGGGTGGGTGCGGTGATGTCCGGCAGCATCGAGCCGACGCGCACGCGCAGGCCGGCGTGGCCGAGGATGGTCACCAGTTGCGCCACGTTCTGCAGGTAGAACGTATTGCGCGTGTGGTTCTCGGGGATCAGCAACACGCTGCGCGCGTCCGGACAGATGCGCTCGACGGCGACCTGCGCGGCCTGCACGCACAGTGGCAGGAATTGCGGATTCAGGTTGTTGAAGCCGCCGGGAAACAGGTTGGTGTCGACCGGCGCGAGCTTGTAGCCGCTGTTACGCAGGTCCACCGAACCGTAGAACGGCGGCACGTGTTCCTGCCACTGTTTGCGGAACCATTGCTCGATGGCGGTGGATTGATCGAGAAAGCGGCGCTCCAGTTCCAGGAGCGGGCCTGCCAGGGCGGTGGTCAGATGCGGCACCATGTTTGTCGACCTCGTCGTTGCGTTTCACTGCAGTGTTTCGTGTCACCGCGGCCGGAAGTGCCGACCGGGGCATGAGGCGCTTGATGTTACACCACGCGCCAGCGCTGCCTTGATCGCCTGCCGGTACAGGCGCGGCGCGGGATGGCCTTGTTTGCGAAGCGGTCTTTTGCAAGCCAGTGCATGAGCTTATGCCCCTATTACAGGGCGGGTAAGCGCCGTTTCGCGTAAAATCGCGGCTTCCCCACGCAGCAGGCAGCCCATTCCATGTTCTCCGGCATCATTGCCACTACCGGCCATATCGTAGCCGTCGACCCGTTGCAGGACGGTGTCAGGCTCACCGTCGACGTCAACGGCTGGGACATTTCCGATGTCGCCATTGGCGATTCGATCGCCAACAACGGTGTCTGTCTGACTGCCATCGTCAATGACGGTTCGCAGCTGGTATTCGATGTCTCGCGCGAAACCCTCAATTGCACGGTCGGCCTCGATGCGCCGGGCGAGGTCAATCTCGAAAAAGCGCTGACGCTGGCTGATCGACTGGGCGGGCATCTCGTCAGTGGTCATGTCGATGGTGTCGGTGAAGTCGTGAAGTTCGAGCCGGTGGGTGAAAGCCATGAGCTGGTGATCCGCGCTCCGGCTACGCTGGCCGGCTATATCGCGCGCAAGGGTTCGGTCACCGTCAATGGCGTGAGCCTCACCGTCAATTGGGTACGGGGTACGGATTTTTCAATCAACCTGATTCCACATACCGTGACGGTGACCACGCTGCGCCTGCTCAAGGCGGGTAGCGAGGTCAATCTGGAGATCGATCTGATCGCCCGTTACGTCGAGCGCATGCTCGAATGGAACAAGACGCAAGAAGATGCGAAGGAACACACGCTGTGAGTAGTGAGCTTTCCCCTATCCGTGACATCATCGAGGACATCCGCGCCGGTCGCATGGTCATCCTCATCGACGACGAAGATCGCGAGAACGAAGGCGATATCGTCGTCGCTGCGCAGTTTGCGACGCCCGAGACGATCAACTTCATGGCCAAGCACGCGCGCGGCCTGATCTGTCTGACCCTGACCGAAGAGCGTTGCCGCCAGCTGGGCATCAACCAGATGGCGCGCGACAACCGCAGCCAGTTCTCTACGGCTTTCACGGTGTCGATCGAAGCGGCCGAAGGCGTGACGACGGGCATTTCTGCGGCAGACCGCGCACGTACCGTCGCCGCGGCCGTCGCCAAGCATGCCCGCCCTGCCGACATCGTGCAGCCCGGCCACGTCTTCCCCATCATGGCCAAGCCCGGCGGCGTACTGGTGCGCGCCGGTCACACCGAAGCCGGTTGCGATCTGGCCGGCTTGGCCGGGCTCGAGCCCGCCAGCGTCATCTGCGAAATCATGAACGATGACGGCAGCATGGCGCGTTTGCCTGATCTGCTGGTGTTCGCCAAGGAGCATGGCCTGAAGATCGGCGCAATCCGCGACCTGATCCACTATCGCGCAGCCGTCGAGAAAATGGTCGAGCGCGTTGCCGACAAAGTCGTGCAGACACCGCATGGCGAATTCCGCCTCGCCGCCTTCGAAGACCGTGCCTCCGGCGAGCTGCATCTGGCCATGTACCGCGGCACGATTGATCGCGATGTCGAGACCCTGGTGCGCGTGCATGAGCCCGTGTCGGTGCTTGACTTCATCGATCCTTCCAGCTGCCGCCACTCCTATACTGTGGATGGTGCGCTGGCGCGCATTGCCGAACATGGCCATGGCGCACTGATCCTGTTGCGCCGCGCCGAGAGCACCGAGGAAATGCTGGCGACGCTGGGTGTGAAACGCGACGAACCGCAACCGGCCACCAAGTGGGACCCGCGCATCTTCGGTATCGGCGCGCAGATCCTGCGTGACCTCGGTGTTGGCAAGATGCGCGTGCTGGCCGCACCGCGCCGCATTCCGAGCATGGCGGGCTTCGGCCTCGAAGTGACCGGCTACGAAGCGCCGAATGGCACGACGCAAGCCTGAATCATCGGCTCGTCAAACAACAGATAACTGGAATACCCCATGTCCCGTTTTGAACACGTACCTGAAATTGCTCCCCGCCTCGATGGCAAATCCCTGCGTGTCGGCATCGTGCTGGCGCGCTTCAATGTCGAAGTCGGCGAGAACCTGCTGAGCGGCTGTGTCACCGAACTGCTGACCCAGGGTGTCGCGCCTGAACACATGGTGGTCGTGACCGTACCGGGCGCGCTCGAATTGCCGCTGACCCTGCAGGCCATGGCACGTACCGGCCGCTACGACGCGCTCGTGGCGCTGGGTGCCGTGATCCGCGGCGACACCTATCACTTCGAAGTCGTCTCCAATGAAATGGCCGCCGGCATCACGCGCGTGACGCTCGACACCAATGTGCCGATCGCCAATGGCGTGCTGACGACGGAAGACGACGATCAGGCCGCGGCCCGCATGCACATCAAGGGGCAGGAATGCGCCGTAGTCGCCATTGAAATGGCTAATCTCCTCAAGGTATTGCAGTCATGAACGACGGCGTGAGAAACGAAGGTCCGGTCGAAGTGCCGGAAGAACCAAAGAAGTCATCGCGCCGCCTCGCGCGCGAAGTCGCCATGCAGGGCCTCTACCAGTGGCGTGTCAGCGGTAACTCGATCGAAGTGATCGAAGACCATCTGGAGCAGGAGTCCGAAGCCTGGCCGCGCGCCGACAAGCCGCTGGCCCTGGTCCTGCTGCGTGGCGCTGCCGAACGTGCTGACACACTTGAAGCCGCCTTCACGCCCTACCTCGATCGCCCGATTGCCGAGATCTCGCCCATCGAACGCGCCATCCTGCTGGTCGGTGCCTACGAGCTGGCCGAACGCCTCGAAACGCCCTATCGCGTCGTCATCAACGAAGCGATCGAGCTGGCCAAATCCTTCGGCGGCACCGACGGTCATCGCTACATCAACGGCGTGCTCGACAAGCTCGCGCCGCAGCTGCGCGCAGCGGAAGTCGAAGCGGCTGCCAAGGCCAAAGGCAAGCGCTGATGTACCCACCGGCGGCGCTCGCCGCCGGTTCTGTATTTTTCCCGTCCGGGGTTCTGCATGGCCGGTGAATTCGATCTGATCCGCCGCCACTTCGCGCGCGCCACCCAACACACCGATCTCGGTGTGGGCGACGACGGTGCGCTGCTGCGTACGCGGCCGGGCATGCAGCTGGTCGTATCGAGCGACATGCTCGTTTCCGGTACCCACTTCTTTCCTGATGCAGAGCCGGAAGCACTCGGCTGGAAGACGGCTGCGGCCAACATCTCCGACATGGCTGCGATGGCGGCCGAGCCACGCTGGATCACGCTGGCGTTGGCCCTGCCCGAGAGCAATGACAAGTGGGTCGAGGCCTTTGCCAATGGCTTTTCCGCTTGTTGCACGAGTTTCGGCGTCGACTGGATCGGCGGCGACACCACGCGCGGCCCGCTCAATTTGTGTGCCACTGTCTTCGGCGAAGTGCCGCATGGACAAGCTGTCGTGCGCAGCGGTGCCAGGGCCGGCGACGAGCTCTGGATATCCGGCACGCCGGGGCTCGCAGCGCTGGGCCTGCAGCATCTGCTCGGAAATATCGAGCTGCCCGAAGGGGCTCGCACAGCCTGCCTCTCCGCCCTGCACCGTCCGCAGCCACGTGTGGCGCTTGGTCTTGCGTTACGTGGCGTGGCAACAGCGATGCTGGATGTGTCGGACGGTTTGCTCGGCGATCTCGGCCACATTCTCGAACGCTCGAATTGCGGTGCGCTGATCGAGGATGCCTTGCTGCCGCTGGCACCGGTGCTGTCGGCGAGTGGTGACGAGGCGCAGGCGCGCCGCGCCCTGCTCAGCGGTGGCGATGATTACGAGCTGTTGTTCGCCGCGCCCTTGTCACAGCGCCAGGCCGTGCTCGATGCTGCGCAGCGCATCGGGTTACCTGTCACGCGCATCGGTGCCGTCACTGATCAGGCGAATGTCATTCTCTTGCAGGGAAAAGACGGCGCGCGCAGCCCGCTTGCTGCGCGCGGCTTCGACCACTTCGGATCGTAGGTCGGAACAGCAAAGCGCCTTCCGACATTCGGGCTCGCAAACAAGGACAGGGTGCGTTCAATGCGTGATGTCGGAAGGCGCTGCGCTTTTCCGACCTACGGGCTGCGGGCAGATCAGACCGTTTCGTGCCAGCGCAAATCGAACGGCAAGCTGCGCGGCCCGAACAGGAAATGCAGCACGCGGCGCTTGCTGCTGCCGGTGGCTTTCGACGAGGCATGCAAGAGCAGTGGGCGCATGAGCAATACACTCCCTTGCTCGGCAACGCAGACCCATTCGGCACGTGATTGGCGTATTGCCGGTGCTTCTTCGGCGCTGATCCTGCCACGCCGGTGCGAGCCCGGCACAATACGGAGCGGACCATCTTCTGCACCGCAAGCGTCAATATGTATGCGGACTGCGACCAGTTGTTCGAGCACACCAACAGGCGCCTGAACGTAGAGCGCCCCTTCTTTTTCAGACCATCCGGTGAGACTCGGTTCAGAGACGCGTTCGGCAACCGGAATGCTCAGATCCTGATGTACGGGAACGAGCCAGTTCGTATCCAGCGATTTCTCGAAATAGGTGCATTGGACGGCTACAAGATCCGGCGGGATGAATCTGGAGAGCGCTGGATGCCTTTGTATCGTTTTCGCGAGCGTGCGACACCATGCGTGTGACAAAAGACCTCGTGTGCCTGCGGCTGCAGACGATGGCTGGCTCGCCTGCTTTGCGATGGATGCGCACTCACCTTGCATGAGCACTTCGGGAATTAGCGCAAACCCGTCTTCGGCGAATTGCGTCATGGGCTATTGCTGGGTTGCACCTGCTCCCAAGCCGTCCACAGCAACTCCGGTTTTGCATCTTTCAGCAGCTTCGGATCCGACAGGATGCGGCGGAAGTTGCGTGCGCCGGGCAGGCCATTCGCCAGTCCAAGGATGTGTCGCACGATGGCGCGCAGCGGCGTGCCATGTTCGTTGTATTCGCGCTTGCAGTACGCCACCAGCGCCTTGATCACGTCGGCGCGGCTGGGTGCCCATTCGGCGTCGAACAGCGCCTGCTCCCATTCCACCAGCATCCACGGGTTCTGGTAGGCCTCGCGTCCAATCATCACGCCGTCGATGTGCTCAAGCTGGGCGACGATGGCTTCCGTTTTCGAGATGCCGCCGTTGACGATGATTTCCAGCTGCGGGAAATCGCGTTTGAGCTGCCAGGCGAATTCGTAGCGTAGCGGCGGCACTTCGCGGTTTTCCTTGGGCGACAAGCCTTTCAGCCAGGCGTTGCGGGCGTGCACGATGAAGGTCCTGGCGCCGCCTTCTGCAACGGTGCCGACGAAGTCGCGCACGAAGTCGTAGTCCTCGATGCGGTCGATGCCGATGCGATGCTTGACCGTGACGGGAATGCTCACAACGTCCTGCATGGCCTTGATGCCGTCGCGCACCAGTTCCGGCTCAGCCATCAGGCAGGCGCCGAAAGCGCCGTTCTGTACGCGCTCGCTCGGGCAACCGCAGTTGAGATTGACCTCGTCGTAATTCCATTCCTCGGCCAGCCGGGCGCTGCGCGCCAGCGCTTCGGGCTCGGAGCCGCCCAGTTGCAGCGCGACCGGATGCTCTTCCTCGTTGAAGCGCAGGTGACGCGCGACATCGCCATGCATCAGCGCGCCGGTGGTGATCATCTCGGTGTACAGCCAGGCATGCGGCGACAGCAGGCGGTGGAAGTGACGGCAATGCCGGTCCGTCCAGTCCAGCATGGGGGCGACGGAAAGGCGACGGGGAGGGAGGGGCTTGGCAGGGGCTACAGACATGGCGCGGATTGTACCGGCGCGTCGCAAGGCCTTCGCAAAACCTTGTCATCGCGCTGCAGGCCGACCCGAATGCGTGGCGCAGCAGCCGGGCAATGTTAAGAATCGTAAATAAAGCAGCCGTGGCGGTTACTGCCTTGACAGCTATTTTTCGCCGGCCTATATTGCTGCTTAAGCAGTGAATGCTCCGGCAGTCATATCTGCCAAATGGCTTCATACGGCAACAAACCAGAAGCAGTAACAGGAAAAAGGAACAGGGACCCGCCATGAGCACCAATCCCGTCAGACTCGATCCCCACGACTACGGCCACGAAGATTCGCTCGGCTTCCTCATCAGCAAGCTCAAGGGCTTGATGATGCAGGCGCTGGAAGCAGGGCTGGCCGATCTCGACATCACCGCCGCGCAGGGCGTCATCCTGATCCGCCTTGGCCGCGAACCGGTCTCCACCGCTGCGGCCCTGTGCCGCCACAGTGGCTACGACACCGGCTCGATGACGCGCATGATCGATCGCCTTGAAGACAAGGGCTTCATCGCACGCGAGCGCAGCACCGAAGACCGCCGCGTGATCAACCTGAAGATGACCGAGAGCGGTCAGGTGATACGTGCAGAAGTGCTGAAGCGTGCCTGCGAAATGATGGAACCGCGGCTCGAGGGCTTCAGCGTGGATGAGTTCGTGCTGCTGAAGTCCCTGCTGCGCCGTGTCCTCGATAACGCCGTGCGCCTCGCGCCGAGCGAGCAGGACGGAGGTGGCGAATGAGCACCGCAAGCATTTTCGCTTCGCACAAGGTGCGCACGTCTTTTGCGCTCGCCGTCTTGCCGGCCCTGCTGGCAGCCTGTGTCTCCAGCTCCGGTATCGCGCCGAAAGCCGAGACCCGCCAACTGGCACAGCAGCCGCTGGCCGCAGTCGCAGGTGTAGCCGTCGCACCGCAGAGCGAACGCTGGTGGGAAGTCTTTGGTGACACCCAGCTCAACGAGCTGGTCACGGCCGCGCTGAAAGACAACCCGAGCCTGGCCGTCGCACAAGCGCGGGCCGAGCGCGCCAACATCGTCATCCGCGGCGCCGAGGCCGCCTACGGCCCGAACGTCACGCTGAGTGGCCAGCCGATGATGCAGCGCTTCCAGGAGCACTACATCTACCCGGCGCCGCTGGCAGGTACCGTCGGCACGAACAATCGTTTCGGCCTCGACTTCTCGGGTGAAATCGATTTCTGGGGCAAGCATCGCGCAGCCCTGCACAACGCGCAGGCGCTGGAAAAACTGGCGATTGCCGAGTACCAGGCCTCGCGTCTGCTGATCGCCTCCTCGCTGGTGCGTGGCTGGGGCGAGCTGGACCGCCTGACGCGCCAGCACCAACTCGTCGAGCGCCAGTTGCAGGTGCGTGAAGAATCCCTTGGCTTGCTGAAATTGCGCGAGAAGGCCGGCTTCGAGCCGGGCGTCGAGCGCGCCCAAGGCGAGGTCAGCACGGCATCGCTGCGTGCCGAACTGCGCACGCTGGAAGAGCGCGCCATATTGCAACGTCATCTCGTTGCCGTACTGGCCGGGCGTGAGCCGGGCGAGGGCGACAAGCTGCGTTTGCCGAGCATGCGCGAAGTACCTGCCAGCCTGCCGGCGCAATTGCCAGCCGAGTTGCTGGCACGTCGCCCGGACGTGGCGGCGAGTCGCTGGCGCGTCGAGGCGGCCACGCAGGATGCGGCTGTGACCAAGGCAAGCTTCTATCCCAACGTCAATCTGGTGGGCTTCCTCGGCTTCCAGTCGCTGGGGCTCGAGAACTGGTTGCTGATGGGCTCGCGCACGTTCAGCGTCGGCCCGGTCATCAGCCTGCCGGTCTTCGATGCAGGCCGTCTGCGCGCCACTTATGGCATGAAGACCACCGACATCGATGCGGCTGTCGCGCAGTACAACCAGAGCCTGCTCGATGGCTTGCGTGAGATCGTCGACGACCTCACGCAGTTGCAGGGAACGGCGCTGGCGCAGGTCGAGCAGCAAACGGTGCTGGATAAATCGCGCGAAGTGGAAAGCATGCTGGGTCGGCGCGAGACCCGCGGCCTCATCAACCGCATCCCGGTGCTCAATGCCAGCGTGCAACGCCTGACGGCCGAGCGCGCCATGGTGGATCTGGCCGCGCGTCGCTTCGACACCTCCGTACAACTCATCCGTGCCACCGGTGGTGATGGCGCCGCGGCATTGCCCGCCCTTTTGCCACCGACACAACAGACCAGCACACAACCGGCGGCTCCGACCCGCGCTGCAGCAGAACAGAAGGAACAGTCATGAGTGACACACCAAACAACAACGCAAACGCCAACGACGTCATCAAGGCGGATGCAGCAGCAGCCAAGGGCAGCAACCGTCGCCGTGGCATGGTGCGCCTGGCGATCATCTTCATCCTGCTGGGCGGGGTGGCTTTCGCGTGGTGGTTCCTCGTGATGCGCAATCACGAAAGTACTGACGACGCGTACGTGTCGTCGCACATCGTGCTGGTTACCCCGCAGGTGGGTGGCACGGTCACGTCGGTGGAGGTCGACGACACGCAGAGCGTGCATGCCGGTGACGTGCTGGTACGCCTCGACCCGGTCGATGCACAACTGGTCCTGAACCAGGCGGAGACGGCACTGGCGCAAAGCGTGCGTGAGCTGCGCGGTGTGTATGCCAACCTCAATACCTTGGGCGAAAGCGTCAGGGTGCGCGAGGCCGAGCTGGCACGCCAGACAGACCTGCTCGAACGTCGTCGCTCGCTTGCCGGTACCGGTGCGGTGGCGCAGGAAGAAGTCGATCAGGCCAGCGAAGCGGTGAAGACCGCACGTGCGGCCTTGCAGGTGGCGCGTGAGCAGAAGGAAGCCGCCAGCGTGCAGACCGAGAACCTGAAGATCGAAGACCACCCGGCCGTGCTGCGCGCAGCGAGCAAGGTCGAGGAAGCCTATGTCGCCGTGTCGCGCACCACGCTGCGTGCGCCGCTGGATGGTGTCGTGGCACGCCGCAATGTGCAGGCAGGTCAGCGCGTCGCCGCCGGCGCGCCGCTGCTGGCCGTGGTGCCGCTCAACGATGTGTGGGTGGATGCCAACTTCAAGGAATCGCAGTTGCGCGAGATGCGTGTCGGCCAGCCCGTGAAGTTGCGTGCCGATATGTATGGCAGCAAGGTCGACTATGACGGCCGCGTAGCGGGCGTGTCTGCAGGAACGGGTGGCGTGTTCTCGCTGCTGCCGGCGCAGAACGCCACGGGCAACTGGATCAAGGTGGTGCAGCGTGTGCCGGTGCGCATCGAGTTGAACCCCGAGCAGGTGAGGGCGCATCCGTTGCGCGTCGGCTTGTCGGTGGCCGCTGAAGTGGATGTGCGCGATGTGCAGGGCCAGGCCATTGCTGCTGACAAGGCCGCTGCGCCGGTGCCGCTGGCCAGCGTCGATGAAGCGGCGTTGAAGACGGCGCATGAGCGCGTCGCGAAGATCATTCACGACAATCTCGGCCGCAAGAGCTGATCATGGCCGAGCCGCAAGCTCCCGCTCCGCTCGAAGGCAGCCAGCGCATGCTGGCGACGCTGGCGCTATCGCTGGCCACCTTCATGAACGTGCTCGACACCTCGATCGCCAACGTGTCGCTGCCGGCAATTGCCGGGGACATGGGCGTGGCACCGAATCAGGGGACCTGGGTCATTACCTCGTTCGCCGTGGCCAATGCCGTCTCGGTGCCATTGACGGGCTGGCTCACGCAGCGCTTCGGTCAGGTGCGCCTGTTCGTGGCCTCTGTGATCCTGTTCACGATCGCGTCCTTCCTGTGCGGCGTGGCGACCACGCTACCGATGCTGATTGCATTCCGCATCCTGCAGGGGGCGGTAGCGGGGCCGATGATTCCCTTGTCGCAGTCGCTGCTCCTGTCCAGCTATCCGAAATCGATGTCCGGCACCGCCTTCGCCGCCTGGTCGATGACGACGCTGATTGCGCCTGTCATGGGGCCGCTGTTGGGTGGCTGGATCTCCGACAACTTCTCCTGGCCGTGGATCTTCTACGTGAACATTCCGGCGGGCATTCTCGCCAGCTGGGTGGTGTGGCGCATCTTCAAGACGCGCGAGACGCCGACGCGCAAATTGCCGATCGACATGATTGGTCTGGGCCTGCTCGTGGTGTGGGTGAGTTGCCTGCAACTGACGCTCGACAAAGGCAAGGAGCTCGACTGGTTCAATTCCGGCGAGATCGTTGCACTGGCGGCGACGGCACTGGTTGGCTTCTGCTTCTTCATCGTCTGGGAGCGCGGCGAGGAGCACCCGGTGGTCGATCTGTCCTTGTTCAAGCTGCGCAACTTTACGGTCGCGACGATCGCCATCTCGCTGGGCTACGGTGTGTTCTTCGGCAGCGTGGTGTTGATGCCGCTGTGGCTGCAGCAGTTCATGGCCTACACCTCGACCTGGGCTGGCCTGACGACGGCACCGGTGGGGCTGTTCGCCATCATTGCTTCGCCCATCGTCGGCAAGAACATGCATCGCTGGGATGCGCGCAAGGTCGCCAGCGCGGCTTTCGTGATCTTCGCGCTGGTGTCGTGGATGCGCTCCGAGTTCAACACGCAGGCCGACTACTGGACGCTGATCCTGCCGCAGCTGGTGCAGGGCTTCGCCATGGCGTGCTTCTTCATCCCGCTGGTGTCGATCACCCTGTCGCAGGTCAAGCCGCATCTCATTCCATCAGCATCCGGCTTGTCGAGTTTCGTGCGTATCACCTGCGGCGCACTCGGTGCATCGATCTTCACCACGATGTGGGAGAGCCGCGCCAGCCTGCACCACGCGCAACTGGCCGAATCCGTGTCGAACCTGCGGCCCGAATCCGTCATGGCGCTGAACCAGCTGCAGGCCAGCGGCATGAGCGAAGCGCAGTCGCTGGGCGTGCTGGACAGATTGGTAACGGTGCAGGCCTACACGCTATCGGCGGACGAGTTGTTCCTCGCCAGCGCCATCATCTTCCTCGTGCTCACCGGCATCGTGTGGTTTGCGAAGCCAGTCAAGCCGAGTGGCGTAGCAGCGCCAGCAGGCGGCGACCACTGAAAATCCGTCACAAAGCGGGCTGCGCGCGCCTGACGTTGTTGGCTCGCCGTGCGTATGCACTGCTCTGCGCGAGCCGCCTGGTCAGCCACGCGCTCGCGCCACTTTGTGGTGAATTTCTGCGCGGGGTGAAAACCCCTGCCTGATATGCTGATGCTCTTTCGAAGGCGCGTTTCGGCAAATGTGGAAAAAGCTGCGCATCGCCATCCTGCTGTTCATTCTTGCGACCGTGGCGCTCGGCACCTGGCGCAGCCAGTCTGTGGCGCGCGATTGGCGGAGCACGCTGCACATCGCCATCTTTCCCATCAATGGCGATGGCAGCGCGGCGGCCGCCGCGCGCATAGCCAGCCTCAATGAGACCAGCTTCAAGGGCATTGAGGACTTTCTCGCCGGCCAGGCGCTGGAGTATGGCAACCAGACCTTGATGCCGGTGCGGGTGAGCCTGCAACCGGAGCTCAAGACGCTGCCACCCGCGGCGCCCGGTGCCGGCCATTCCATGCTCGACGTGATGGTGTGGAGCCTCAAGCTGCGCTGGTGGGCCTGGCGCCAGCCCAGTGGCTCGCCGCGTGCGCACACGCGCGCCTTCGTGATCTATTGGGACTCCGAGAAGACCGATGGACGCATACCCAATTCGCATGGTCTGAGCAAAGGACTCATTGCCATCAGCAATGTGCACGCGGTGGCAAACATGCAGCGTACCAACAGCGTCGTGATCGCCCACGAAATCCTGCACACGCTGGGGGCGACAGACAAGTACGACCCGGCGAGCCTGATGCCTCTCTACCCGGACGGCTATGCCGAGCCGGGCCGCCAGCCGCGCTTCCCGCAGCGGCTCTGCGAGATCATGGCCGGGCGCATCCCCTTGTCAGACGGCGTGCTGACCATGCCGGGCTCGTTGAATGACTGCCTGATCGGGCCGCGGACTGCGCAGGAGATCGGCCTGACCAGGTAGGTGGGTGATCCATGTCCGCGATTGCTCGACAGGTGGCCGGGTCGTCGCAGGATGGGCATGACCGTGCGAGCCCTTCGGGTTGGGGATTGTTGCTCGCAGGCCTTGTCCCGCGAGCCATAATCCCCAACGCAATCCCCTCGCCCACCGTGAACACGCCCTATACTCGGCCGATGATTGAAACAGACAAACTCCAGCCCGGCCGCCTCGTTTCTCCCGGGCAGGCTACGCCGCAGGAAGACGCCATCGAGCGCGCCCTGCGCCCCAAGCGCCTTGCCGAATATGTCGGCCAGAAGAAGATCCGCGAGCAGCTGGAGATTTTCATCCAGGCCACCAAGGGCCGTGGCGAAGCGCTCGACCACGTGCTGCTGTTCGGCCCGCCGGGGCTCGGCAAGACCACGCTGGCCAACATCATCGCCGCCGAGCTGGGTGTGAGCCTGCGCCAGACCTCCGGCCCGGTGCTCGAACGCGCCGGCGACCTGGCCGCGTTGCTGACCAATCTCGAAGCGAATGACGTGCTGTTCATCGACGAGATCCATCGTTTGTCGCCCGTCGTCGAGGAAATCCTCTACCCCGCGCTGGAAGACTTCCAGATCGACATCATGATCGGCGAGGGCCCGGCTGCACGCTCGGTTAAACTCGACCTGCCGCCGTTCACGCTGATCGGCGCCACGACGCGTGCCGGCATGCTCACCAACCCGTTGCGCGACCGCTTCGGCATCAACGCGCGTCTCGAGTTCTACACGCCCGAAGAGCTGTCGTTGATCGTCACGCGCTCGGCGCGCCTGCTCAACGTCGAGATCGAAGACGAAGGCTCGTTTGAGATCGCGCGTCGCGCGCGTGGCACGCCACGTATTGCGAACAGGTTGCTACGCCGTTGCCGCGACTATGCCGAGGTGAAGGCCAACGGCCGCATCACCAAGGCCGTTGCCGATTCTGCGTTGACCATGCTCGACGTCGACCACCTCGGCCTCGACATCATGGACCGCAAGATGCTCATGGCCATGCTGGAGAAATTCGACGGCGGCCCGGTCGGCCTCGACAATCTCGCCGCCGCCATCGGCGAAGCTCCCGACACCATCGAGGACGTGCTCGAGCCCTACCTGATCCAGCAGGGCTATCTGCAACGCACGCCACGCGGTCGCGTGGCCACGCCCGCCATCTGGCGCCATTTCGGCCTCAAGGCGCCACGCACTTCCCCCAATTCCGACCTCTTCGAAGGCTGACCCCCGCATGATCCCCACCCCACCGCAAAGCTTTCGCGAGCTTGCCAGCAAGATTTTCAGCACCTTCCTCGCCGGCCTGCTGGCTTTCCTGCCGTTCCTCGTCACGATCGCGCTGCTCGGCTGGGTCGGCAGCCTGCTGCGTGGCTTCGTCGGCCCGCACAGCCTTGTCGGCACGCTGCTGTCCGCCATCGGCCTGCAACTCGTCGACGGCGAAGGCATGGCCTACGTGGTCGGCGCCTTGCTGCTGCTGGTGGGCATCTACGTGCTCGGTGTGGTGGTGCAGACACGCATGAAGACCTATCTGGAAAAGCTGGTCGAACGCACCATCAAGCGCCTGCCCCTGATCGGCCCGCTCTACGACGTGACCGACCGCTTCGTCGGCATGTTCGACCGCAGCGCGCAGGCCGACCTCACGGCGATGAGCCCGGTGTGGTGCTTCTTCGGTGGTGAAGGCGGTGTCGCCGTGCTGGCACTGATGCCCAATCCGGCGCCGATTGAAATCGGCGGTGCGAGTTACCGCGCCGTGCTGGTCCCGACCGCGCCAATCCCGGTGGGTGGTGGACTGCTCTACGTGCCGATTGACTGGGTCAAGCCGGCTGACATCGGTGTCGAGCAACTGACCAGCATTTATCTCTCGATGGGGCTTACTCAGCCAAGCTCGCAGCCGGGGTCGGCGAAATCTGCTTCCGTATAGTCTGCTGGAGGGATCCTTGCGTGGATAGTTGGCTGAACAGATATGTCGCAGGAGAACAAGAGGCCGTATGGAACGAAATACATCAACTCGGCCCCATTCCCCGCGACACAGCTTGTGAGATGGAGGTGCGCCGCGTGGTTGATGAGGCCATGCGCCGCGCCCGGGTAAATGTAGAAACCATCGTCGGTCGTTTGCAGAGTGCTGGCTACGACTTTGTTGATACGAATACCGGCGAATACACCCGCAACATCCCTCACGTTCCGCCAAGTGATAGCGCTCCGGCTCTCATCGCATTTCTGGAAGCGCTCGTGGGGCCTCTTCCCTTGACTGTCGCCGGATGGATACTCACTGTCGGCGACGTAAATCTTCTCGGCAATCACCCCGCATGGGCGGAGCGTGACTTGCAGACGGATGCCTTGGTCGTGGAGTTCGAGATGAGTGCATACACGCACCGCGGTCCCGACTACGACGCGAAAAGCTATTTCGAAGCTGAATTCGAAGCTTGGAACGACGACGTTGCTGAGTATGGCGCCGAGGAAACAGGTCCTTTCCTGTTGCCGTTTGCACCGGACTCACTTCACAAGATCAATGTCAGTGGAGGGGCGCCTTATGCCATCTACGTTCCCGATGGAAGCGCCGATGCTACGTGCTGCATTGACAATCGCGATGTGAGATTCATCGAGTATCTGCGCAACTGTTTCGCCTGCGGTGGTTTTCCGGGAGAACCATCCTTGCCGCACGTGTCCGAGCTTGCTTCCGGACTTCTTCCCATCTAGCAGCCAGTAGGTCACAACAACTGCAGCGCATTGCATCGGATGTTCAGGTTGTCGCTTGAGCGACCATGCGCTGCGCTTATTGCACCTTACGCAAACCGTGACTGCAGCCAAGGCTTGCCGTTTCCCCTGCGAGCTTTGTCGGCAGCGACGCTGTGGGAACGATGGCCTTAGAATGCATCGTTCAACGTCCCCTGACCTTTCATGCAGTCCTCGCGTCGTTCCTTTGTTTCCTTTGCCATCGTCTTCTTCTGCCAGTACTGCGCGCTGGGCATGTGGACGGTGCCTTTCAGCAATATCCTGAAAGCGGCCGGGCTGCAGGATCTGATCGGTGTGGCCTTCACCTGCAACGCCATCGCGTGTTTCATCTCGCCTTTGTTCGTCGGCGCGATGGCGGATCGGGGCGTTTCGCCGATCAAGCTGCTACGCGTGCTCTTCTGGCTGGCAGGCATTTGTCTGGGGTTGGTCTTCCTCGCGGTGGATCGTGGCTGGGGCGGGCTGTGGGTGCTGGTGTGCATGCAGTTGTATGCGCTGGCATATAGCCCGACGACCAGCCTCGTCACGACAGTGGCCTTGCAGCAGTTGCGTGAACCCACGCGAGAGTTCGGCCCGCTGCGCCTGTGGGCCACGCTGGGCTGGATTGCGGCGGGTTTGCTGGTCAGCTGGGTGCTGGCGGGCGATGCTTCACCGATTTCCGGCTTTGTCTCTGCAGCGATCCTGTTCGGACTGGGTACCTTCAGTTTCTGGCTGCCACCGACGCGGGCGGGTACGGCAGGTGTCGCCCACACCTGGAAAGAGCGACTCGGGCTGGATGCGCTACGCCTGTTGCGGCATCGCGATCATCGTGCGGTGCTGCTGACGGTCACGCTGTTCGGTATTCCCATGGCGGCCTACTACCCTTACACGCCGCTGCATCTCTCGGCGCTGGGCTTTGACCATCCTGCGGCGACGATGACACTGGGGCAGGTGAGCGAAGCCTTCGCCTTGCTGCTCTTCGCACGGGTGGCGCAGCGCACCCACCTCAAAGCCATCCTCGCGACCGGCTTGCTGCTCGGCGCAGTGCGCTTTGCACTGTTCGCGTTCGATCAGCGCGTTGCCATGCTGCTCGGCATCTCTTTGCATGGCGTGAGCTACGCCTTCTACTTCATCACGGCGCAGATCTATCTGGCCGAGCGCATCGAGCCGGACATGCGCGCGCGGGCACAGGCGCTGTTTGGTTTGCTGAGTGGCGGCGTTGCGAACCTGATCGGCTATCTCGGCACCAGCGCGTTGTTTCACTGGACCGGCTCAGGTGGCGCGCAGAACTGGTTTCTCTACTGGAGCGTCATCAGCGCCGCAGCCTTCGCGGCGGCCGTGTATTTCATGCTGGTCTTCGATCGCCATTCGCGGGAGTAGGGTGGGTTCGCGGAGCAACCCACCATTCGTCGGTGCCGATGGTGGGTTGTCGCTTCGCTCCGAACCCACCCTACGCAAAGCCTACAGCCAGGGCCGCACCGTCTCCCACACCAGCTTGGCCAGCAGCGAGACAGCGAGGATCAGGAACAGGCGACGGATCCAGTGATTGCCGCCCTTCATGGCGAGGCGTGATCCGACGAGCGCACCGAGGACACCGGCGATGCCCATCGGGATCGCAAAGCTGTAGACCACCATCCCCGCTGGCACCAGAAAGGCGAGCGCCGCGAAGTTGGTGCCGAAGTTGACGACCTTGGCGCAGGCCGTGGCCTTGAGGAAGTCGAAGTGGAAGAAGCGCACGAACAGGAACAGCAGGAAGCTGCCCGTGCCCGGCCCGACGAAGCCGTCGTAGAAGCCGATGACGAAGCCCAGTACCAGTCCCTTGTAGAGGTCGTTGCGCGTGATCGGCTTGTTGGCGTCCTGCGTGCCGAACTGCGGCTTGAACCAGGTGTAGACCAGCATCACGATGAGGATGACGATGACGATGGGCTTCATCCACGTCGCCGGCACGAGATACATGATGCTCACGCCGGACAGCGCGCCGACGAAGGCTGCAGCCGAGGTCAGCAGTACCAGCCGCCATGGCAGGCTCATCTTCAGCGCGTACTGGCGCATCGAGGTGGCGTGGCCGAAGATCGAGGCCAGCTTGTCCGTGCCCATGATCTGCGCGGGCAGGAAGCTCGGCAGGATGGCGTACATGCCCGGCACCTGGATCAACCCCCCGCCGCCGACCGCGGCGTTGATGGCGCCGGTGGCAAAGGCCAGGGGTAACAGGGTCAGGAGCTGGATCAGGGTTTCGTGAGTCATGGTGGGGGCAGTGAAAACGGGAGGCGGGAACAGCAGCAGGCCGAGGGCAGCCCTACATGGTCACCCATCTTCAAAGATAGCGCTATCTTGTCAGACCAGCCAAAACGGTTGTGTGACGGCGGAAAGCACCGGGGCGCGTCTTTTCCATGCTGCTCAAGGGGCCGAGAGCTAGGTGCTGACCTTCATCGAGCGATGCCTGACCAGCACGGGGGTGATGTCGGCCATCTCGCGGGCGAGGCGTTCGGCAAGATAGACCGAGCGATGCTGGCCGCCCGTACAGCCGATGGCCACCGTGAAATAGCTGCGACCATCGCGAATGAAGGCCGGCAGCCATTCGGTGACGAAGCGGCGGATGTCTTCCGCCATCTTGTGCACTTCCGGTATGCGTTCGAGGAAGTCGACGACAGGGGTGTCCTTGCCCGACAGCGGTCGCAGCGTAGTGTCGTAGTAGGGGTTGGGCAGGCAGCGCACGTCGAACACCATGTCGGCATCGACGGGGATGCCGTGCTTGAAGCCGAAGGACTGGAACAGCAGGGTCAAGCCGCGATTGGGCGCGGCGTGGATCATGTCCTTGATCCAGGCGCGCAGGGTGTTCGGAGCCAGATTGCTGGTATCGATGCGATGGCCCAGCTCGCCAAGTGGCGACAGCAGCTCGCGCTCGTTGGCAATGGCCTCGCTGATCGTGATGTTGACGCTGGCCAGCGGGTGGCGGCGACGCGTTTCGGAAAAGCGCGCGATCAGCGTGTCGTCGCGCGAGTCGAGGAACAGGAAGCGTACGTCGCCGACCATGTTGCGCAGCGCTTCCATGACCTTGGGCGCGGCGCTGATGCTGGCGCCCGAGCGGATGTCCACGGCCACGCCGACACGTTGATAACCGGCAGCCGAAAGATAGGAGATCAATTGCGGCAACAGCGTGGCCGGCAGGTTGTCGACGCAGTAGTAACCGGCGTCTTCGAGCACGTTGAGGGCAATGCTCTTGCCGGAACCGGACAAACCGCTGATGAGCGTGAGTTGCATGACACTGTGGGGTGCTGGCTGATAGCCAGACGATACGCCAAACGCAACGGGTTTTGGGCCTCACGGGCGCGAATGCGGCCGGATGCGTGCGGGCATGTGCACTATTCGCCTAAGTGCGCGGTGAATACGTTCCCGGAAACTGTTCGTCATGCGCTTTGCGTCGCCGTGCGCACTGCGTGAGGACCTGTGTGCGCAGCGCATTGTCCGAGGCCTGCCAGCCGCGTATCTCATCCAGCGTGCGGAAACAGCCGAGGCAGACATCGTGCTCGTCGAGACAGCAGATGCGGATGCAGGGAGAGGCGACCAGGGGCGTTTCAGCTTCCGTCATGGAAGGCCCAGCTGCCGCCAAAGGGTTTCTGCTGCAGGCCTCCCGAGGCGTCTTGCGGCAAGGCCGACAGGCCGCCTGTAGCCTCCTGCGGCGCTTGCCACACCACGACGTCGTCGATGGCGTAGAGCATGCAGGGTTTGGTCGATACGCGATTACAGTGGCCCAGCGCACGGCTGACGGTTTCCGTCGATCCGTTGGCCCAGCCCCAGTAACCAGCTTCCGAGATGGCGAAGGCGCGCGGTGGCTTGGCTGACAGGAAGCGGCCGTAGCCACGCGCCTTGGCAGAGGCGTTCAGCCAGGGGATGCGCGCCACGTCGTTGATCGTGGCATAGCCGCTCGCCTGGGGCGGTGCTGGCGGCGGGACCGGGTGCAGGCCCAGCCGTACGAGGAAATCGTCCATCAGCGGGTTCCAGCGCGCGCGGCCTTCGCCCATCAGACGGTGGCCATCGTCGCCGAAGGGCGGTTGAAGTATGAACTGGGCGGGCGAGCCGCCTGCTGCAAAGCCGCGATACCAGTTACGGCTGTATGAGGGGGCGAAGTATTGATCGTTCTCGGTGTAGATCCACAGATTCGGCACGCGGGTGGTCTTGCCGAAGTTGGCATATGCACGGGCGATGCGCTCTGGCTGGCAGGGCACGCCCGGGTGCTGGAGCGGATCGCCGCCGACACCACCCGCAAAATTCACATAGCCGATCAGGCCGCTCGGATTGGTCGCGGCATAGGCCACGCTGGCGAAACCGCCGGTAGATTGGCCAACCAGCAGGTAGCGCGAGGGATCGACATGACGTTGCTGGCGCGCATAGCTCAGCGTGCGTGCGATTTGCTGCAGTGCCGGGGCGACAGCCCCCACGTAATCCTTGTCGCCACAGGCCCCCGATGCCTCGGGGTCGAGCGGCTGCTCGCCCGGCACGTCGGGAGGCAGTGCCGAACCGCCATACCCGAGACGCGTCGGCACGAAGACCGCGAAGCCTTGATACACGAGGTAACTGGCCATTGCCATCATGCGGAAGCGCTCAGGCGTACTGCGATCGGCATTGCGGCCGTGATTGATGATGGCGATCGGGAAGGGGCCTGGCCCGGTCGGCTTGAAACTGGTCAGCAGCATTTCGCCGCTGCTGGCCGTGCCGTTGCGCAAGCTCACATCGACAGGCAAGCGCACCACGGCCTCATTCAGCTCCACGGACAGCGAACTGTCCGCTGCGTGCGCGGGGGCGAGGCATTGCAATACCAGTCCTGTGCAGGCAGCGAGCAGTTGCTTGAGCACGGGATGGCGCATCAGAAGCCGCCTTCTGCGAGCCAGCGCTCAAGCTGCGGCAGGCGGTCAGCACCCCAGAAGCCTTCGCCGTCGACGATGAAGAAAGGCGAGCCGAAGACGCCACGCGCCAGCGCCCGATCCATCTCGTGACGCAGGCGCTCCTTGAGACTTACCGCAGCGAGGGCTTCGGCCAGAGGCGCGCGCGGAATGCCCAGTGCGCTGGCGATGTCGAGCACCGTGTCGATGTTGTCGATGTCGCGACCAGCAGTGAAATAGGCGCGAAAGATGGCGTGGGCCAGTCCCTTGGCGGCGATGGCGTCCTGTTCGTGCAGCCACAGGAAGGCGCGGGCTGCGTGCTGCGTGGACAAGGGGAAATTCATGGGCTGCACGAAGGGCACGGCTTGATAGCGCGCCGAGCGCGCGAAGTCGCGCAGGAAGTATTCACTCTTGAGCGGCTGACGGACGGGTAGTGCCGCACCGGTAATCTTGAATGCTGCGCCAAGCAGCACCGGATGCCAGTTCACCTGACGGCCAAACCGCGCCGCCAGCGCATCGATCTGCTCGCTGGCGAGATAGCCGTAGGGCGAGGAGAAATCGAAATAGAAGTCGATGGCTGTCAGCAGCGTGGCGCCCGCAACGGGCGCGATAGGCGTTTCTTGTTCTTGTTTCACGACGCGATTCTCAACTGGGGGCAAGGCAGCGGCAGGACCGGAACGAGGTAATCAACAGCAGGATTCTAGATGCAGACAGCATGCCCGGCGAGCGCTTTGCCCGTTCGTTCGCCGGGCGGCCGTTTGTAACAATTCAACCGCCGCGCTTGCGCGTGGATGTTGCGATGCATCATCATGTCTGCGCGTGTTCTCGTATTGTCACTGCCGCCATCCTGTGATCACCTGATGCCAATGAGCGCCGCCCAACTCGATTATCCGTTCGATGCACGGCCCGTGCCCGGTGTCGCGACCCTGATCGCACCTGGCGTGCGCTGGCTATGCATGCCGCTGCCGTTTTCGCTCAACCACATCAATCTGTGGCTGCTTGGCGAAGGCGAGCGCTGCGTGTTGGTGGATACCGGTTTGGGTGACGCCGTCACGCGCGGCATCTGGTCCGAATATTTTGAACAGTCCGGCGTGCGGCTCGAACAGATCGTGCTCACCCACTACCATCCCGATCATGCCGGCAACGCCGAATGGCTGGCGCGCGAGCACAAGGCGCCGGTGTGGATGAGCAATGCCGAATACCTGCTCGGCCATGCCTTGCTCACTGAAACCGCCGGCTACGATGTGGCCAATATGGTGACCCACTTCCGGCGTCACGGCCTCGACGAGGAGCGTTGCGCGCATTTCATGCGGCGCGGCAATGTCTACGCCAAGGGTGTGCCGGCCTTGCCGCGCGAATTCCGGCGCATGATCGATGGCGACCAGATCCAGCTCGCGGGCCATCGCTGGGAGGTCATCATGGGCTACGGCCATTCGCCCGAACACGCAGCGCTGTTCTGTAGCGAACTGCGATTGTTGATCGCCGGTGACATGCTCCTGCCGCGCATCACCACCAACGTCAACGTGCCGGCCACCATGCCGGAGGAAGACTCGGTCATGCGCTTCCTCAATTCCGTGCGCCGCTTCGCGCGCCTGCCGGCCGACACCCTGGTGCTGCCGTCGCATGGCCTGCCGTTCCGCGGCGTGCATGCACGCATTGCCCAGCTCGAAGTGCACCACGCCGAACGCGATGCGCTGCTGGCGGAGCATCTCGGCGAACCGCGCTGTGCGGTGGACCTGTTGCCGGTCCTGTTCCAGCGTGAGCTCGACATGCACCAGCTGATGTTCGCGTTGGGCGAGACAATTGCCCACCTGAATCATCTTGTACAGCGTGGCCGCGCGCGGCCACGTGTGGACGCGGATGGCGTCATCCGCTTCCTGTCCCTGCACTGAATCACCGAGTCGCCATATCGCAAGCGATCTGCACCAGCCCCGTTCCATTAGCCAGTTTCCGAGCATTTCATAAGGAGCCGCACCATGGCCGCAGCTACTCCCTCTCCCGCCACTCCCGCCGCAGGCGCAGCCCAGCAGGCTCTTCCCGACCCGGCGGCAATCGCCAAGACGTACGCCGAGGTCGCCCAGCGCAGCTCGCGCCTGATTACCGAACACATGAACCGCCAACTGGCCAAGGGCGTGACGCCTCCGACGGACGAGTTGGGCGTGGCACAGGCCTTCATGGACATGACGAGCAAGCTGCTGGCCAATCCTTACGTGCTGGCCCAGGCGCAGATGAGCCTGGTGTGGGACTACTTTTCGCTGTGGCAGAACAGCATGCAGCGCTTCATGGGGCTGCAACCAGCGCCAGTTGCCGCGCCGGCAAAGGACGACAAGCGCTTCAAGGATGAGGAGTGGAAAGACTGCTTCCTGTTCGACTTCATCAAGCAGTCCTACCTGATCACGGCGCGCCACATCCACGACACGGTGGCTGGCGTCGAAGGCCTCGACGAGATCACGCGCAAGAAGGTCAACTTCTTCACGCGCCAGTACATCGATGCCTTCTCGCCGTCGAACTTTGCGCTGACGAATCCTGAAGTCTTCCGCGAAACGGTGCGCACCAATGGCCAGAGCCTGATCAAGGGCTTCAACAACCTGTTGCGCGACATGGAAGATGGCGATGGCCAGCTCAGGATCCGCATGACGGATACGAGCGCCTTCGAACTCGGCAAGAACGTGGCGACCTCGCCGGGCAAGGTCGTGTTCCAGAATGATCTGCTGCAACTGCTGCAATTCACGCCAAGCACCGAGAAGGTCTTCAAGCGTCCGTTGCTGATCGTGCCGCCGTGGATCAACAAGTACTACGTGCTCGACCTGCGCGAGAAGAACTCGCTGATCAAGTGGGCCGTAGACCAAGGGCATACTGTCTTCGTCATCAGCTGGGTCAATCCGGATGCGAAGCTGGCGGGCAAGGGCTTCGACGACTACGTGCAGGAGGGCGTGATAGCTGCGGTGGATGCCATCACCGAACAGACGGGCGTGAAAGAGATCAACGCCGCGGGTTACTGCCTCGGCGGCACCTTGCTCGGCACCTCGCTCGCCTACATGACGGCCAAGAAGGACAAGCGCATCGCCAGCGCCACCTATTTCACCACGCTGCTGGATTTCTCCGCGCCGGGCGAGCTGGGTGTGTTCATCGACGACGCACAGGTCAAGAGCCTCGAGAAGAAGATGCTGGAGCGTGGCTACCTCGAAGGCAGCGAGATGGCAGGCACCTTCAACATGCTGCGCTCCAACGACCTGATCTGGTCTTTCGTCATCAACAACTACCTGCTCGGCAAGGACCCGTTCCCGTTCGACCTGCTCTACTGGAACTCGGATTCCACGCGCATGCCGGCCAAGATGCACAGCTTCTACCTGCGCAAGATGTACATGGAAAACGCATTGTGCGAACCCGGCGGTGTAGACATCGGCGACACGCCGATCGATCTCGCCAAGGTGAAGACGCCGAGCTATTTCATCTCCACCATCGAGGATCACATCGCGCCCTGGAAGACGACCTATATCGGCGCCAAGGTCGTCGGCGGCCCCGTGCGTTTCGTGCTCGGCGGCTCCGGCCACATCGCCGGCGTGGTCAATCCGCCGGTGGCCAACAAGTATGGTTTCTGGACCGCCGACGCCTTGCCCGACACGGCAGACGAATGGTTTGCCGAAGCGAAGCAGCATGGCGGTTCATGGTGGAACGACTGGCAGGAGTGGCTGACCGCGATGGATGACACGCAGGTCGCCGCGCGCGATCCGGAGAAGGGCAAGCTGCCTGCTCTGGAGGACGCGCCCGGCAGCTATGTGAAGACACGCCTCGACAAGACTGTGCGTTGACCGCGATGACCGAACTGACAGGGCTGTTGCGTTTCCCCGTCAAATCCTGCCGCGGCGAGCATCTCCAGTGGTCGCATGTCGTGCCCATGGGTTTGTCATACGACCGCAACTGGATGGTGGCGGATGCTGAAGGCCACATGATTACGGGTCGCGACGAGTCGCGCCTGGTGCAGATTGCGGCCGTGGCCGAAGAGGGCGGCGAGACCCTGCACCTGAGCGCGCCGGGCATGCACGACCTGCATGTCTCGCGTCATGCCTTGTGCATTGATCAACCCGCGCAGGTGTGGCGCGACACATTCACGGCTTACGGCGGCTACTCGCCGGCCAATGCATGGCTCTCGCAATTTCTCGAGCGCGAGGTGCAGCTCCTGCACATCGGCGAGCACAGCACGCGTCGCTCGCAGAAGCGTCCGCACCTGCCTGACCTGTCCTTTGCCGACGGTTTCCCGTTGCTGCTGCTCAATACCGCCTCGCTGGACGATCTCAATGCTCGCATTGGACGTGAAATGGTGATCGAGCGCTTCCGCCCGAACCTCGTCGTCAGCGGTGCCCCTGCCTTTGCCGAAGACGGCTGGCAGCGCTTGCGCATTGGCGACGTGAACTTCGTGCTGGAAAAGCCCTGCGAGCGTTGCGTGTTCACCACGGTCGATCCCGATACCGGCGAACGTTCGTCCGATCAGGAGCCGCTGCGTTCACTGGCCAGATTCCGCAAGCGACCCGAGGGCGTGGTGTTCTGCATGAACCTGCGCGCCGAGAACGAGGGCGAAATCAGTGTCGGCATGCAGGTGGAGGTGCTGGCCTAGGCCGCGCTGCAGTAAAGTGCGCGCTTCGCCAATGCTGCCCTGACGCGTCACCATGCATCTCAACCCCCTGCCATTGCCTCCCGAAGAGACGCCTTTGCGCGTGGTGCTCGACACCAACGTGATCATGGCGTTCTGGCACTTCCGTGATCCGAAGTTACTGAACCTGCTGGCCTGGCTGGAGTCGCGGCAGGTCGTGCTGTTGACGCGTCAGTCCTGCCTGCATGAGCTGGAGCGTGTGCTGGCCTATGTGCAGTTCGGCATCGCGCCCGACGAGCAGGTGCGCATCCTCGCTGACTATGCTGCGCGCAGCGAATGCCTGGCGGACCCCACGGAAGAACAGTTGCTCGCGGCGCAAGCCCTGCCGAAATGCCGTGACAAGGACGATCAGAAGTTCATCGAGCTGGCATGGGATGGCGCTGCCCACCTGCTGCTGACACGTGACAAGTTGCTGCTCGGCATGGCGCGCCGGCCGCCCTTGCGCGATCAGACCAACATCCTGTCGCCGGAGCGTCTTATCAAGAAAATTGAAGAACTGGTTTAACCAACAATCAGTATATTCACAAGCGGGTGCGCCAGCCGCGTACAGGGGTTTAGCCGTTTCGTCGTCTTGTTTGTCGTCTGCTTCGTATCAACGTACAGGAGAGAGTCATGGATGCTAGCTGGGTATCGGACCTGAACCACATCGTGCTGCAGAACCTGGTGCCTTTCGGCACACGTCTGCTTGGCGCGATTGCCTTGTGGATTGTCGGTGGCTGGGTGATCAAGATGGTCAAGGCCATGTCGCGACGCGGCATGGCTGCGCGCGGTCTGGATGCGACCCTGATTGAGTATCTGGAGTCCACCATCGGCGTGATGCTGCGTGTGCTGCTGGTGATCGCTGTGCTGAGCCTGTTCGGCATCGAGACAGCGTCCTTCGCGGCCTTGATTGCAGCGGCGGGCGTGGCCATCGGCATGGCCTGGTCCGGTCTGCTGGCTAATTTTGCAGCCGGCATTTTCCTGATCCTGCTGCGCCCGATCCGTGTCGGCGACTTCATCCAGGCCGCGGGCATCACCGGGACTGTGAAGGAGATCGGCATGTTTGCCAGCGTGCTCGACCAGCCGGACAACGTGCGTACCTTCGTGGCCAACAACAAGCTCTTCTCCGACAACATCATCAACTACTCGAGCAATCCTTTCCGGCGGGTCGACCTGGTTGCACAACTGGCGCATTCGGTCGACCCCAAGGCGGCTATCGCCTTGCTCAAGGCGCGGGTGGCCCAGATTCCGAATGTCGAGATCAGCCCGGCGCCGGATGTGGAAATCCTCGAGTTCAATCCTGCCGGCACGAAGCTCGTGGTGCGTCCGTACTGCCATACGGAGCACTACTGGCAGGTGTACTTTGATACCAATCAAGCCATCGTCGACGTGAGCGGACAGGCCGGCTGGCCGATTCCCGCACCGCATCAAGTGCTACGCCAGCACCCTTGACGGGGTCTGGTTGCCGCTCGCGTGACAGTTGTCACAATTCGTGACAGAGGCGTTCGGGGGGAGCCCGAATGCCTCAAGTTCCGGGCGACAGGGTCGTAAAACATGAGTGAGCGGCGGCACGCTTCCGGCGACGGCGGCGAGGCCCTCTGGTCCGCGTGCATCAAAAACGCCGCTCACCCTTCGAAGCCGCAATCAAATGGCTGCGCGAATGTCTGTCGTTGTTGGCTCGCTCGCCGTGCATATGCACTGCTCTGCGCGAGCCGCCTAGACCGCCATCCGCTCGCTCATTTGCTTGCGGCTTCTCCCTTTGGGCTGATGAAAAGAGAAAAGCCTCGGCATCCGTGTGGAGCCGAGGCTTTTTGCCGTGAGGTCTTGATGCTTATTCGCCGCGTCTGGTCAGTGGCACGCCCAGCTGCTTGAGCTTGCGATACAGGTGGGTGCGTTCCAGCCCGGCCTTTTCTGCCAGACGCGTGATGTTGCCGTCTTCGAGTTGCAGGTGGTACTCGAAGTACAGGCGCTCGAAGGTTTCGCGTGCTTCGCGCAGCGGCATGTCGAGCGGCAGGGAGAGCGCCGTGGTGCTCGCCTGCGAGATGCTGCGCACTGCTTCGTCTTGCGAGATCTCGTCATCCAGCGTCGCGAGAGCGAGTGAGCGGATCGTCGATTTGAGTTCGAAGAAGCCGCCCGGCCAGGTGCAGTTGCGCAGCGCGTTGAGGGCCCCGGTCGACAGGGTGCGCGGTGGCACGTCGGCAGATTCGACCAGATGCGACAGGATCTGCTGCGCCATTTCCGGCACTTCGTCGCGCAGTTCCAGCAGCGATGGCGGCACCAGCGATATCTCGAACAGGCGACGGATCAGCATCGGGTCCCAGCCATCTGCCAGCAGGGTGTCGGGGCTGCGGTCGCAGGCAGCGATGAGGCGCAGCTCGCAACGATCGAGACGCTCGACGGCGAATGCCAGATTCTTCTGTTGGGCGCGCGTCAGCAGCGCGATGTTCTCGACGAACAGCAAGCCGCCGCGCGCCGCTTCCAGCGTCTGCAATTCCAGTGGTTGTGAAATGCTGCCCAGATCGACCCACGCCGTGCCCGGCGTCTGCTGGCTGCGCGCGCAGAGTTCGGCAAGCGAACCGGCTCCGACGCGCAACAGCACAAGACGTGATTTCTGCGTGATCTGTTCGAGTCGCTTGCGCAGGTCGCGCAGGATAGGCGAGCGCGTGAAGGCCGCCAATGTCATATGCGAACGCGCGCGCGTTGGCTGGCGCTGCAGGCCGCGTTTGACGGCAGAGAGCAGCTTCTGCAAGGCGATCGGTTTCTCGAGGAAGTCGACCGCGCCGAAGCGGATCGCCTCGACCGCAGTGTCGATGGTGCCGTGGCCGGACATCATCACGACCGGCATGGTGAGCTGGCCGTTGGCCGCCCATTCCTTGAGCAGGGTCACGCCATCGGTATCGGGCATCCAGATGTCGAGCAGGACCAGATCGGGCCGAGCGGCCAGACGCGAAGTGCGGGCGTCGACAGCATTGCCGGCCAGCACGACGTCATGGCCTTCGTCTTTCAGGATCTCGGAGAGCAGTTCGCGAATGCCGATTTCATCATCGACAATAAGGATCTTTGCCACGTGCTTTGACTACCCAGGAATGGACTGAGGGGACTGCTTTATTGTTTTGTGCGGGCGCTGCATCGGTGTTGCATTTATACCAGCACTGTAACAGTTTCGTCGAAGTGCTCGCGTCTGTTACAAATTGTTCTGTTCCTCATTTTCAGGCCGCGTGCTGACCAAGTGGCAGCCTGATGCGTACCTCTGCCCCGCCATCGGCGGGATTGGACAAAGTGATCTCGCCACGGTGCTCATCGATGATTTTCTTGACGATGGCCAGGCCCAGTCCTGTACCGCGCGCCTTGGTGGTGACGTAGGGCTCGAAGGCGCGTGGCAGGGTCGCGGGCGGAAAGCCGGGGCCGTTGTCGCGCAGGGTGAATTCGATGCGACGCCCGTCATGTCGTGTGAATACCATGACGCGGCCGTCGGGCTGTTCGGCGACCGCGTGCTGGGCGTTCTGCAACAGGTTGTGGATCACCTGACGCAACTGGCTCGAGTCGGCTCGCACCGGCGGCAGATCTGCGGCGAGCTCGGTGAGGATGGGCTTGGCTGCGCCTTCGTACAGCACCAATACTTCGCGGATCAGGGCATTCAGATCGATGTTGGTCAGTGTCGGTGAAGGCAGGCGCGCGTAGTCACGGAAACTGTTGACCAGGGTCTTGAGTGCCTCGACCTGATTGACGATGGTCTGGGTGGCGCGCGTCAGCATGCTGCGACCGCCATCGTCGAGCTGCTCGGAGAGACGCATTTCCAGCCGCTCCGCGGCAAGCTGGATGGGCGTCAGCGGATTCTTGATCTCGTGGGCGAGGCGTCGTGCCACTTCCGCCCAGGCCGCATTACGTTGTGCCGAGATGATCTGCGAGATGTCGTCGAACACCACGACGAAGCCACCACCGCTGTCCTCGGGCAGGCGCGAGCCGTGCAGCAGCAAAGTCTGTACGTCGCCATCGCCGCGATCGATTTCGAGCTGGTGGTGCCAGTCGCCTTCGCGTTCGGCGAAGCCGGTGAGGATCGCGTCGCGGAATTGCGTGTGCTCGGGCCAGTCGGACAGCGCTCGGTTTTCGACGCCCGACAGATCGCTGCGCAAACTGGTCAAGGCGCCACGATTTGCGGCGCGCAGGCGACCGTCGGCCGAGAAGGCCAGTACCCCCGCTGACAGATTGGTCAGCACGCTTTCGAGGTAGGCGCGCGCCGCGCTCACCGCGGCGCTGTTCTTCTCCGCCAGCGCGCGGGCATCCAGCAGCTGGCGCGTCATGCGGTTGAAGCTCTGCGTCAGCACGCCCAGTTCGTCGCGCGCAGGCAGCGCCTGCCGCGGCGAGAAGTCACCCGAGGCGACGGCCTGAGTGCCTTCGGCGAGGATGGACAGGGGGGCTGAAAACGCGCGCGCGAAGACAAAGGCGATGGCCACCGCCGCGAATACTGCCAGCAGCAGCGCCAGGGTCAGGGTGATGATGTAGATGCGTTTGAGGCCCTGACGCGACAGCAGAAGCTCCTGGTAGTCCTGATGCAGGGCCTGGATGGCTTCTGCGCTGCGCGCCAGATCTTCCGGTACGGGTTGCATGATCTGCAGCAGCAGCGTGTCAGTCGAGAAATGCCGGCTCGGGATGGGCACCACCACGCGCAGCACGAGACCGTTCGATCCATTCGTTTCGACCGCACGCAGACCGCGATTCTGGCGCGCCTGGCGTAGCTGGGCTGCCTCCGGCACGTCGGGCAGCAGTGCCTGCATGTCCTCGCCGGCGGAGACCAGCACGCGGCCGCTCAGTGAAATGACGCTTGCGTTGGCGACGCCAAGGTTGTCGCGCACGCGCGTGAGTGTCGGCAGGCTGGGGGGCAGGGCCACATCGCCCAGCTCCAGCGCGGCATCGCGCGCGCGCTCGGCAAGCTGGTCGAGCAAGGCATCCAGCGCGCTGCGTCCCAGCGACAGGCCGGACTCCAGTGCCGTGTCGACTTTCACGTTGTAGCGCGACTCGACCGATTGCACGGCGAACTGCACGGACACGAAATAGATGACGGTGCCCGGCAACACCGACAGCAGCACGAACATCACGATCAGCTTGAGCTTGAGGCGCGAGCCGAACTGACGCTGGCGGTACTCACGCCACAGCGTATGCAGCTGGATGCCGACCAGACAGAACAGGACCAGTGCGACAGCGCCATTGGCCGCCAGCAGCACGGGGTAGTTATGGGCGAACAGCGAGGTGTTCGAGCCGGCGGAGGCCAGCATGAACAGCAGCACGGCGCCGAGCACCGTGGTGAAGATCACCAGCCGGCGGATCGTCCGGCTACGCAGCATGGGCCTCTGCCGAAGAAACCGGCGCCGGGCGCATCAGCGTGCTCCTGCGAGGAAAGTCCAGCGCGCCCAGTTGGTCGAGATATCGAGATCGCGATTGCCGAGCGCCGCGACCTGGAAAGGTTTGGGCAGTTGTGAAATGTCGATGCGGAAACGCAGGGCTGCGTTGAGCGACTGGCCCGCCGGCAACTGGTCGCTATCTGCGACCACCCAGTTGCGTAGCGACAGCAGCGCTGCGTAAGCCTGGTCGTAGCTCGGGAAGCTGCGATGCAGACCACCCACGGTCAGGCGGTACTGTCGTGTCAGGGCGTGATAGGAGAGCCGCACATCCATGACGCGCTGGACGATGATCTCGTCGAACCAGTACCAGCGGGCGCGCGTCAGCACGAATTCGGCCACGAAGGGCACGGATACGCCTGCCTGCACGAGCTCCTCGAGGCGTGCCTGCGGCGCACCGCCAATGGCGGCATTGACCACGTAATGGTCGTCGATCGCGACGATTTCGGTGTAGAGGAAGCTCAGCCCGCTGCGGGCGTCGGCATGCAGGGTGGCGGGCAGCCAGAGCAAGGCAAGGCAGGTCAGCAGGCGCAGCAGGATGGCTTTCGCAAACCCGTGAGGGGCCAGCGGGGCGGCCGTCTCCCTCGGGCTGCGACAGGCGCGCGCGCGTGCTGTGTTCATCACTGCTGTCTCGTCTCCGTGCCGCACGCTGCAAAGGCGACGGCTGTTCTACGGCGCGCGCTTGTGTCAGCACTGCCGTGATGCTGGGCGCCTATTTTTCCATGCCCGATTTCAAGGGGCTGCGTGTTTTTGGAGCAGGGCGAAATAAAAACCATCATGTTCGGGGCCGGGCAACCAGCGCGCTTCGAGTTGTCCGTCGGCAAACGCAAGGCGCTGGCAGTCGGCGTGACGCGAAGCAAACCGGGCAACTTGCAGGCTGTTCTCTTCCGCGAAGATCGAACATGTCACATAAAGCATTTTTCCGCCGACGGCCAGCGTGGGCCATAACGCGTCCAGAATTTCCGCTTGCTGCGTTGCAAATCCCGCAACATCGTCTGCTTGGCGCAACCATTTGATGTCCGGATGGCGTCGCGCGACCCCGGATGCTGAGCACGGTACATCCGCCAGAATCCGCTCGAACGGCCGACCGTCCCACCAGTCCTGCGTCCGGCGGCAATCCGCAGCCTTGACGCTGGCGGACAGGCCCAGCCGCGCCAGCTGCGTCTCGACCCGCTGGGCACGTTCCGGGTCGGCATCGAGGGCCATGAGCTGCAGATCGGCGCTTTCCAGCATGTGGGCGGTCTTGCCACCGGGTGCGGCACAGGCATCCAGCACACGCTGGCCGTCCTGCAGGTCGAGCAAGGCGGCGGCTTGCTGCGCGCCCCAGTCCTGCACCGACAGCAGGCCTTCGGCGTAGCCGGGCAGGCTGGCAACCGGTACCGGCTTGTCGAGAATCAGGGAGAAGTCACCGAGCGGCCGGTACGCGATGCCCGCGGTCTGCAGCGCGGTCGTGGCCGCTGCCAGCGTCGTGCGGCGGCGGTTGATGCGCAGGCTCATTGGCGGATGCGTGTTGGCCGCCAGCAACTGTTCGCGCCAGTTCTCCGGCGCGCTCTTGCGCAGGCGCGTGATCCACCACTTCGGATGGCGCAGGCGTGCTTCTTCGTTGAGTTCAGCCGCAGCCATCAGGCTGTCCCACTGGCGCAAGGCATTGCGCAGCACGCCGTTGACCAGGCCCTTGAGGCCGCCACGGGCGATGCGCGCGGCCGCTTCCACCGCCTGATCGACGACGGTGTGGGCCGTGTCGGCACGTACTTCGAGGCGATGCAGTGCGACGCGCAGCAGGCCGTCGATGGTCGGCTCGGTCAGCGG
Source organism: Uliginosibacterium silvisoli (assembly GCF_036017035.1). NCBI lineage: Bacteria > Pseudomonadati > Pseudomonadota > Betaproteobacteria > Rhodocyclales > Zoogloeaceae > Uliginosibacterium > Uliginosibacterium silvisoli. The sequence continues at coordinate 1,449,118 of NZ_JAYXHS010000001.1, forward strand.
TTGTTGCAGCAGGCGCGACAGCAGGAATTCACCGCGGCCGTAGTCGCGCAGCGTGCCGTAAATCATGTCTTGCGCCGCGCCGCGCGTGGAGGCGGGCAGGTCAGGGTAGTGACGCCACAAGGCCGTGAATCCGTCGTTGAGCGCGTGGCCGTTACGCACATAGCCGATGGCATCGCCGGCCACAGTGAGTGCCATGGCGAGCGAATCAGCAGGTAATGGAGGCAACTGAGGTGGCAACTGAGCGGATTGCGGTGACGCAGGACGCACGCCGGCCTTCGAATGCGTGCGCGGCGGGCGATTGCCAGGTGGCGAAGAGCGCATCAGGCAGCCCGCAGTGCCGCGATGACGGGCGCTGTGTCAGGGCGGATGCCGCGCCACAGGAAGAAGCACTCAGCACCCTGCTCGACAACCATGCCGAGGCCATCGGCCGTCTGCTTCACGCCAGCTTCCTTCGCAGCGAGCACGAAGGCCGTCGGATCCTTTTTGTAAGCCATGTCGTAAGCCAGCGCAGCCGCTTTCCATACGTCGGGCGACAGCGGCGGCACGTCATTGGTCATGCTCGAAGCAGAGCCGTTGATGATGATGTCGTAGCCGCCGGGGATGTCCGCGAAGCCGCCGCCAGAGAGCTTCGTTGCGCCGGCTTCCTTGCCGAATTCCTGCGCCAGCTCGGCAGCTTTCGACGCCGTGCGGTTGGCAATGAAGACTTCGGCAGGGGCTTCCGCAAACAGTGGCAGCAGCGTACCGCGCACGGCGCCGCCGGCACCCAGCAGCAGCACGCGACGGCCGCGGATTTGACAGCCGAGGTTGTGGGTGATGTCGCGCACGATGCCGAAACCGTCGGTGTTGTCGCCGAGCACCGTGCCGTCGGCGCGCAGCGTGAACATATTGATGGCGCCGGCTGCACGGCCGCGTGGCGTGAGCTCGTCGGCGAACTCGAAGGCGTCTAGCTTGAACGGCATGGTGATGTTCATGCCCTTGCCGCCTTCCGCCTGGAACTTGCGGATCGCCTCGGCGAACTGCCCCGGCTCACCGAGGATGGCGCCGTACTCCATGTCCTGGCCGTTGGCCTTGGCGAAAGCCATCTGCAGCGCGGGTGATTTGGCCTGGGCGATGGGGTTGCCGATGATGGCGTAGCGGTCGGTCATGGTGAAATTCCTCGATGAGTTGGCAAGATGCCAGAAAGCAGGCAGCGCGGGATTGTAAGGCGATCCAGCCTGTCAGGCAGCCTTGTCAGACATGTTCTGCACGTGGTCTCTCAGCTCAGATGCCCGACGTTGAACAGAGCGAGCAGGCCGAGGATGGCAAAGATCACGGCGCAGATGGCATGTACGGTCTTGATCGGCACACGTCGCGTCAGCTTGTCGCCGAGGAAGACTACCGGCACGTTGGCGGCCATCATGCCCAGCGTCGTGCCAGCCACTACGGGCAGCAGCGCATGGTATTTCGCGGCCAGCGCGACCGTGGCGATCTGCGTCTTGTCGCCCATCTCGGCGAGGAAGAAGGCCACGACGGTAGCGCCGAACACGCCGAAGCGCAGGGCTTTCGGTGCGTCGTCTTCGTCGAGCTTGTCGGGCACCAGAATCCACGCGGCCATGCCGAGGAAGGACGCGGCGAGGATCCAGCGCAGGATCTCCGGGCTCAGCACGCGCGTAATCCACTCGCCAGCGGCGCCGGCACCGGCGTGATTGACGAGGGTGGCGGTGAGAATGCCGGCCACGATGGGCCAGGGCTTGCGGAAACGCGCGGCGAGAACGAGCGCCAGCAATTGCGTCTTGTCGCCCATTTCAGCGAGGGCAACGATGCCGGTCGAGACGAGGAAAGCTTCCATGTAATGACTCCGCGGGCCGGCTATGGACGAAACGATGACTGCATCAGCCAGCCGACCCGCGTCGGTGCCGAAGCAGTCAAAAGTCTCGCCAAACAGCCTCGCCACGGAAGTGTGGCGGGATTGTCACCTGCACCATGGTCCGGAATTGCTCCGGCGCCAAGTCTGTTGATGCAGGTTCTTCTTGAGAAGAAGGCTACTCCCTGATGACGGGGTGGATTATAGCCTGCAAGTGCGGATCGGTCGCGTCCCGGAGCGTAAGGCTATGTGTCATCGAGGAGCGCGCATCGGCCGGTGCGACAGGCGGGAAAATCGGTCTGTTGAGGACAATGTCATGGGATAATCCCGGCGATACCCAAAATGGCCTGCTCGAACCATGAAAAATCTACTGGTGCTGCTGTTATGCCTGACATGCCTTGCGGTTCATGCAGAGGATTCATCAAAGGCCGACATAGAGGCCGAGACACGTTTGCAGCTTGAAGGTGCGACGCGCAACTATCTGGCAACGTTCAGGCGTGTGCAGCGTTTGATGTATCCCTTGCTGCGTGCGGCGGCGCCCAATTGTCTCGGTCTGCGCCACCGTAGCCTGGGCAATCTGCCTATCGACCTCGACACTTTCCCCCCGCAGTTCCGCGAGACCGCTCAACGCATATATGGTCTGGGACCGACACGGCCCTTGAAGTTCGTCAATGTTGCACCGGGGACGCCTGCTTATGAGGCGGGTTTGCGCGATGACGATGAACTCCTGAGAGTCGCGAATGTGGGCCTGGAACGGGGGAGCGGGCGGTTGCTGCGTATGCAGGCCGCTATCGCAACGAACTCCCCCGATGGTGAGCCTGTTGCAGTGGAAGTGCTGCGCAAGCAGGTGCTCGTCAAAGTCGAGGTGCGGTCGGAATGGGTGTGCACCTACGGGATCGGCGTGACGGTGGCAGAAGTTGTGAATGCGCAAAATGCGTTCAACAGCCTGACGGTTTTTACGGGAATTTCCAAATTCCTGCCCGCTGACAACGAACTGGCCGTTGTTCTCGGGCATGAAATGGGACACTTCCTGTTGCGGCATTCGCAGGCGGCAATCGTCAAGATCGCCAATGTTGCCAAGGGAGAAGGCGCCGCATTTCTACAGCATTCGGTGGATCGGGAGAATGATGCTGATTTCGTCGGACTGATGCTGGTGGCGCAAGCCGGCTATGACGTCAGTCGTGCCCAGAAAATCTGGCGGCGCGTGGGCTCATCAAATGCCGCGGGCATCAGCGCAGGCGCGAATGCCACCCATCCTGCGTCGCCCGAGCGCTTTGTTCGTATCAAAAGTGCGGTCGAGGAGGTCGCGCGCAGGCGGGCGCAAGGTGAGCCGCTGACGGTGTTCCAGTACGCTATGCCGACCTACTCCGCAGATGACGCCACCGCAGCATTTCGCACCATGCTTGGAGCGGTGAAAATGCCCGACAAGCCCGCTGCGTTCGTGGAGAACCAGGTGGCCGGCGTGCCTGCCGCAGTTCTGCAAGGGGTCAGTTTGCCGGAAGTTGCGGCTGAGCGCCTCAATCGCTGGGATCTGATTCCGGCCCTGTCGATTGACGGTCGAGTGGCTTACCAGCAGTTCGTGCTGGATCAGCGGAGGCCGCGTGCTTTCGCCATGAATGGTGCCGGGCAGTGGGCCAGCGCTTACGGTGATGGCGCCGCAGACCAGGCGATCGCAAGATGTGCAGCGCCTGGCTGTCAGATCTATGCGCAGGACGATGCGGTGGTGATGTCCGAGTCAGTGCTGGCCGACATGCGCCGTAAGCTTGCTGCTGCGGCAGCGGCGCTTGCCGATGGTGGTCGCATCAAGACGCATTCGCGCATTGTGCCGCCAGACAGCGGTTTCGCAGCGGCGAGCGACGTGGACGCCGTGCCCGTCCTGCCGCGATTCCGCGAAAAATACGCGGAATACCTGACCAAGCCGGGACCCAAGGCATTCGCCATCAATGCGTCAGGCGGTTATCGCTATTACTTCGATTCACCCGAGGCGATGGAGCGCGTCTTGACGCAATGCGATATCCAGGGTGATACCTGCTGGTTGTACGCCGTTGATGGTCATGTCATCTGGGAGCGCGAGCCGGCACGGCGAATCAGGCAAGTTAACCAGCTTGCCCTGCCTGCTACACACTGAAACCGCGCGCGTCAGCTACTGGCGCGTTTGTGCGCGCGGATCCACAAGGCGAGGCCGATCACGATCATCGGCAGGCTCAGCAACTGACCCATCGACAGGTTGAAGGTCAGCAGGCCGAGGAAGCTGTCCGGCTCGCGCGCATATTCCGCGATGAAGCGGAACGTGCCGTATCCCATCAGGAACAGCGCCGAAGGCGCCATCAAGGGGCGCGGCTTGCGGGTGTAGAGCCACAGGATAAGGAACAGGGCCAGACCCTCGAGGGCGAACTGGTAGAGCTGTGAAGGATGACGCGGCAAGCCACCATAGAGGTTGAGCAGCTGCGTCAGCGCCGGGTTGCCGGCGGCCTGCGCCACATCTTCCGCGCGGGCCTGCGGGAAAATCATCGCCCACGGCGCATCCGGTGCCGTCACGCGGCCCCACAGCTCGCCATTGATGAAATTGCCCATGCGGCCCGCGGCCAGCCCCGTAGGTACCAGTGGCGCGACGAAATCCGCGATCTGCCAGAAGCCACGCTTCGTCTTGCGGCCGAACAGCCACAGGGCGACCAGCACACCGATGAAGCCGCCGTGGAAGCTCATGCCGCCTTCCCAGATATAGGCAATCTCGATGGGGTGGGCGAGGTAGTAGCTGAGTTTGTAGAACACCACGTAGCCCAGCCGGCCGCCCAGCACCACACCCAGGGCGCCATAGAAGAGCAGGTCATCCACATCATTCGGAATCCAGCCGGTCAGCAGGTTCTTTCTCGCCCGGTATTTGCCCAGCCACACGAACAGCAGAAAGGCGATGAGATACATCAGGCCGTACCAGCGGACGTGCAGCGGACCAAGAGAAACGGCAATCGGGTCGAACTGTGGGTGGACGAGCATGGGGGTCTGGGGCTGCATGGGCTAGAATTGAGGGCTCAATTGAACCACATCATCCTGTTGCTCTGAGTGAGCGACGATGAACCGGAGACCTGCAATGCCGCAATACCGTTCCCGCACCACTACCCACGGCCGCAACATGGCCGGCGCACGCGCGCTCTGGCGTGCCACAGGCATGAAGGATGGCGATTTCGGCAAGCCCATCATCGCTGTCGTCAATAGCTTCACGCAGTTCGTGCCGGGCCACGTCCATCTGAAGGACCTCGGCCAGATGGTGGCGCGCGAGATCGAGGCGCACGGCGGCATCGCCAAGGAATTCAATACCATCGCCGTCGATGACGGCATCGCCATGGGCCACGGCGGCATGCTCTATTCGCTGCCCTCGCGCGAGCTGATCGCCGACTCGGTCGAGTACATGGTCAACGCCCACTGTGCCGACGCGATGGTGTGCATCTCCAACTGCGACAAGATCACCCCCGGCATGCTGATGGCCGCGATGCGCCTCAACATCCCGGCGGTGTTCGTCTCCGGCGGGCCTATGGAAGCGGGCAAGGTCATCGCCAAGACGCCGGGCGCCGAACAGGTCATCAAGCTGGACCTCGTGGATGCCATGGTCAAGGCGGCCGACAAGCATGTGTCGGATGCGGATGTGGCTGAAATCGAACGCTCGGCCTGCCCGACCTGCGGCTCGTGCTCCGGCATGTTCACCGCCAACTCGATGAACTGCCTGACCGAAGCGCTGGGCCTGTCCCTGCCCGGCAACGGCACCATCGTCGCTACGCACGCCGACCGCAAGCAGCTCTTCCTGCGCGCTGGTCGTACTGTGGTCGATCTGTGCAAGCGTTACTACGAGCAGGACGATGAGAACGTACTGCCGCGCGCTATCGCCACCTACAAGGCTTTCGAAAATGCGATGAGCCTCGACGTGGCCATGGGCGGCTCCACCAACACCGTGCTGCACTTGCTGGCTGCCGCAAGCGAGGCCGGCGTCGATTTCAAGATGAAGGACATCGACCGCATCTCGCGCAAAGTGCCTTGCCTGTGCAAGGTTGCGCCGGCTACCGACAAGTTCCACATCGAAGACGTGCATCGCGCCGGTGGCGTGTACGGCATCCTCGCCGAGCTGGATCGCGGCGGTCTCATCAACCGTGATTGCTACACCGTCCACACCAAGACATTGGGCGAGGCCCTGCACACCTGGGACGTCATGCATGCACATGACAACGGCGTGTTCGAGTTCTACCGCGCAGCCCCCGGCGGCGTGCCGACGCAAGTCGCTTTCAGCCAGGACAAGCGCTTCAACGAGCTGGACCTGGACCGCACCAAGGGCTGCATCCGCGACGTGGCCAACGCCTACTCCAAGGACGGTGGCCTGGCCGTGCTCTACGGCAACATCGCCGAGAACGGCTGCATCGTGAAGACGGCTGGCGTCGATGAGTCGATCTGGAAGTTCAAGGGCCGCGCCCGTGTCTACGAAAGCCAGGACGCCGCGGTCGAGGCCATCCTTGCCGATGAAGTCGTCGCGGGCGACGTCGTCGTGATCCGTTACGAAGGTCCGAAGGGTGGCCCGGGCATGCAGGAAATGCTCTACCCGACCTCGTACCTGAAGTCGCAAGGTCTCGGCAAACAGTGTGCACTGCTCACCGACGGCCGTTTCTCCGGCGGCACCTCGGGCCTGTCCATCGGTCACGCTTCGCCTGAAGCGGCCATGGGCGGCGCGATTGCCTTGGTGGAAGAGGGCGACACGATCGAGATCGACATCCCCGAGCGCAGCATCCGCCTGGCGATTCCTGACAGCGAACTGGCTGCACGTCGCGCCGCCATGGATGCACGCGGCAGCGAAGGCTGGAAGCCGGCCAACCGCGTGCGCTACGTTTCGGCTGCGCTGCAGGCCTATGCGGCGCTGACCACCAGTGCTGATACGGGTGCGGTTCGGGATGTAACGCAAGTCCAGCGTTAAATTCCGCACACCTTCGCTACGCCGACAGGGCGCTCAAACGTTCGTTTGGCGCCCTGTTTTGCATTCTGCGGGCCGCTGGCCCGCTGCTCTCCCGCGCCTGCTCTGGCGCTGCGCCGACCGGCGCCTGCAAGCCCTGCTCACCCTGCGGGAGTGCCTGCCCCTGCCGTTAGCTTGAGGAAGACGGTGATCCCCCGAATGGCGCCTACCCGGCAGGTCTGGGGGGCGAAACGCCAACCCCGGTGATCCGTGCAGGCAGCACCAAGAAACAACCAAAAGAGCAGAATGATATTTCCGTCAGTAGAGCATCTGGAGAACCTGTCGAATGGCTTGCAGTCCGCATTCATCCGCCTGTCGCGGGATGAAGCGCTGTGGCTGAGCGACCTCAATGGCGCGCTACGACATCTCACGGCCAGCGTCGCCCAGGCGATTGATGTGGCACGTGTCGGCGTATGGCTGTCGCAGGACGACGAGCCGGCCATTGCCTGCGTGCAGCAACTGCTGGTGCACGAGGGCCGCTTCGAGCGCGGCAGCCGTCTGCAAGCCAAGGACTATCCCGGCTACTTCCGCGCACTGGCAAGCGGCCGGGTGATTGACGCGGCAGATGCCGTGAATGATTACCGCACGGCCGAGTTTGCGGCCTCCTACCTTCTTCCCAAGGGCATCGGTGCGGTGCTTGATGCCACGCTGCATAACGCCGGTCGTCTGTGTGGTGTGTTGTGCATCGAACACGTTGGCAGTGCGCGCCTGTGGAGCCGCGACGAGCAGAATTTCGCGACTTCGGTCGCTGACCTCGTGTCGCAACTGCTGATGTTCCATTCGCTCAAGGACAGCGAGCGCCAGTACCGTACCCTGTTCAATGCGGCGGGGGACGCCATCCTGACGCTCAAGGGCGGCCGCATCATCGACTGCAACCCGCGTGCGCTGACGCTCTTTGGCTGCACACGTGAGGGCTTGCTGGGCTCGATGCGCGGAGACCTCTCGCCGCCGATCCAGCCGAACGGGCAGATGTCTGCAGCGCGGCTGATGGCTATCCTCAAGGAAATCGAGGACGGCACGCCAACGTTCTTCGAATGGGTTTTCCGCCGGCCGAGCGGTGTGGAGTGGGAAGCGGAAATCAGCGCAGCCTCCATCGTCACCGGCAGCGACCATGTCGTGCTTGCCATCATTCGCGACGTGACCGAGCGCCGCCAGGCCGAGCGCGTGCGACATCAATCGGCGTTGCTGCTGGCTCGTCGCAATGGGGCTTTGCAAGTCGTCAACCGGCTGGCCGGCCGCCTGCATGGCATGACGGATGTCGGCCAGATTGCCCAGGAAACCGTGCGTGTTTTGCGCATGCTGCAGGATGTGCCCTGCATCACCTTCCTGCGTGTCATGCCCGATGGCAAGACCATGCAGCGCATCGCGGTGGACGGTGACGGCATTGCAGAGCTGATGGGCGAGGATGCTTATGGCATTCCGATCAAGGGCAGCCTGGCCGGGCGGGCCATACAGGAGAGGCGCATCCTCATCAGCGGCGATGTCGAGCACGATGAACGGGTCATCCCTTCCGCCAAGGTCGGCTTGCTCAAATGCGGCATGAAGTCACTGGTCGTGCTGCCGCTGGTGTTCAGCGACGAGGCTCTGGGCAGCATCGGCCTGTTGTTCCATGAAGCCAACGTGATGTTCGGCGACATCGAGATGGAGACGCTCAATACCATCTGCCAGACGGTGTCGCTGGCCATGGTCAACGCGCGACATGTGCAAGTGCTGGAACATCAGGCCTTGCATGATTCACTGACGCTGCTGCCGAATCGCGCCCACCTGCATCGCGAAGCCACGCGGGCGATCCGCCAGGCCAGCGAGCGTGCGCAATCGGTCAGCCTGATGTTGCTCGACCTGGACCGCTTCAAGGAAGTGAACGACACCCTCGGCCACCACGCGGGCGATCTGCTGATCAAGCTCGTTGGCGAGCGCTTGCGCGAGGCGCTCGTGCGGCGCGATGCGATGCTGGCCCGCCTTGGCGGTGACGAGTTCGCGGTGTTGCTACGGGTTGCCGACAGCCTTCAGGACGCACAATCGGTTGCGCTGGAAATGGTCGCTGCCTTGCGTCGTCCCTTTGACGTACAGGGCATCGCCATCGAGCTCGGCGGCAGCATCGGCGTGGCCATCTATCCGCAGCATGGCGACTCCAGCAATGCCTTGCTGCGCTGCGCGGATGTGGCCATGTATGCAGCCAAGAGCGCAGTCGGCAATGTCAGCACTTACAGTCCGGAGCATGACCAGCACAATCCGCGTCGCCTGGCGATGATTACGGAGCTGGGCTCGGCCATCGGCGGCAACCAGCTGGTGCTGCATTTCCAGCCCAAACTGGATCTCGCCACCGGTGAGTGGTCTGGCAGCGAAGCGCTGGTGCGCTGGGTGCATCCGCAACTCGGCCAGATCCCGCCGGGCGAATTCATCCAGTTTGCCGAGACCAGTGACCTGATCCGTCCGCTCACCCTGTGGGTCGCGCGCCGCGCACTCGAACAGATGCGCGAGTGGCATCAGCGAGGTCTCGACTTGCCGGTGTCCATCAACCTGTCGACACGCAACCTGCTCGACGTGACATTCCCCGATTCGATGGCCGCGCTCCTCAAGGAATACGGTGTGCCACCGCATCTGCTCGAACTGGAAATTACGGAAACCGCGCTGATCGGCGACCCGAACCGCGCCATGTCCGTCGTCGAACGTCTCGTCGATCAGGGCATGCGCCTGTCGATCGACGACTTCGGTACCGGCTACTCATCGCTCGCCTATCTCAAGCGCCTGCCGTTGCATGCGCTGAAGATCGACCGCTCCTTCGTGCGCGACATGCTCACTGACGAGCAGGACGCCATCATCGTGCGCTCCACCATCGGGCTCGCGCACAGCCTTGGCCTGCAGGTCGTGGCTGAAGGTGTCGAGGATGTGGATACGCTGGCCGTCCTGCGTGAGTTCGGCTGTGATCTGGCGCAGGGCTATGTGCTCAGCAAGCCAGTGGCGGCCGATCAGGCCGAGCGCCGACTTACGGCGCCCTACCTGGCCGCCAACGACTAGGAATCCTCAGCAAACGGGCTGCGCACGCGGCTGGCGGCGTTGGCTCGCTCGCCGTGCATGAGCACTGCTCTGCGCGAGCCGCCTTGCCAGCCACGCGCTCGCTCCGTTTGCTGAGGATTCCCTGTCTTTCGAAAGAAGACCGCAAGCTGATGAGTGTCTGCGGTTGATGTAGGTCGGAAAAGCGAAGCTCCTTCCGACATCCCGACTTCACGAACAGAGCCTGGACCTTCTTTTGGGGCTTGATGTCGGAAGGCGCTTTGCTACTGCCCGCCGCCCTTCACTTCCAGCGCCGAGTCGCCTTGTACCTTCTGGAACCTGAAGGTTTCGACCATCACGAGGATATCGGTGTCGCGCGCTGTTTCTGGCGGCAGCGGCTTGAAGGGCGAGGCCATGCGCACGATGCGCAGGGCGGCCTCGTCGAGCCGCTTGTTGCCTGATGAGCGTTCGACTGCGGTATTGACCAGTTGCCCTTTGCGGTCGATTTCGATCGACAGCATGACGCTGCCATAGAGCGCACGGCCGTCGTCACCCTTGGGGAATTTCAGGCTGCCCAGATCCTCGACTACCTTGCGCCATGCGACGGTGTACAGCGCGAAGGCAGATTCGCGCGTGCGCGGCGATACGAAGGTCTTGCGCGGGCGTTGCGCGTACTGGCGCAGCATGCGCTCCACCGCAGCTTCTTCCTTGGCCATGGCGCGTGTCTTGTCTTCCGCGGCATTGCCGGATCTCGGCGCATCGCTGGGTGCTTGCTCGCTGCTGCGACGACCGGTCGCCTGTTCAACCGCGGCGATGGCCTTGGCCTGCGCCAGCAAGGTACGCTGCCGGGCCTCCAGAGACTCGACGCGCTTGCTGGCGTCGACCATCGCATCTCCGGCTTGTTCGGTATGTTCCGGCGGCAGCGGCGTGGTCGGCATCTCGTTCTTGTCGACATTGCCACCGCCATCCATATTGGCTTGCGCCAGTGCCTGCGCGTTGCGGGGTGCCTGCTTGTGCTTGGCGTTGACGATGACCATGTCGAGGCGCGGCTTTTCCTTGCGCGCGCCGCCATCGGGAACGGTAAAGCCCAAGCCTGCCAGGATGAAGGCGTGCGCAACCGCCGAGGCGCATGCGCCGATGACGATCGCAGCGGAGAAACGCTTCACCTTCCCGGGGGCTGGAAGTTTCGCCATCAACAAGGCAGGCGTGTTGTTGCCAGGCGCGGCGACTTTCTTCGCGGGCGTGGCGGGCGCTGCCGAGGTTGGCTGGGCTGTGCGGCGGGGGGCTTGTTGCGGCATGCGCCAGATTCTACGCCGGGCTCACTACACAGATGCGGTCAATCCGACAGTCGCGCCGGGCAGGGGGAAATACCCCGATGCCCTCATGCTGCCGGATCCTTCGCGAGGCTGGCCGGCGGCGTCGCGTCGGTCCGCTCCTGGGCCGCGGTTTCGGCGACGATGGCAGCGCTGGCCGCCGCGGCGTCGTCCCCTGCCAGCACCAGTTCGGCCGCTTCGATTTCCTCGTCTTCCGCCGTGTCGCCGCCTTGTTCCAGCGGAGGCAGCGTGGCGACGTATTTCGCGCGTAGCTCCACGTCGATCAGGTCAAATTGCTCGAGCGAGAGTTGCACGCGGTCGCCGCTGTTGAGGTTGGACAGCGAATGCACCTTGAAGACGAAAGGTACGTCTTCAAGGCGCACGATGTTCTCGCGCAGCACCTTGGCCGATACCTCCTTGAGACCGTTCTGACGCAGCCAGCGCAGGCACCAGTAGCGTTCCATGCCTTGCTGGAATTCGGCATAGGCCTTGTAGGTCTGGTCGAAGTCGTTCATCGCCACGGCCAGTTCAGTGGAGCCCGTCGGGAAATGCGCGGGTTCGCCGCGCAGATGGGCGACCAGCTGCCACTGGTTGCACATGTCCACGTAGCGACGCAGCGGGCTGGTCGACCAGGCGTAACAGTCGACGCCGAGACCATCGTGCGGTGCAGCGGCCGTGGTCATGCGCACCCGGCCGCCGGTCTGGGCGCGATAGATCGCCGGTATGCCGGCTTCATGCAGCAGCTTGCCCCAGCTGCTGTTGGCAAGGATCATCAGCTCGGCCACCAGCTTGTCGAGCGGCGAGCCGCGCTTGCGGCGTTCGATGCTGATCTGGCCGGGGCCGTCCTGCGTGCTGGCCTCCCAGTCGACGTAGTAGTTGAAGTCCATCGCATTCTGGTTGGCCGAGGGTTTGCCACGGCCGGCTTCGAGCACGGTGGCAAATTCCCACAACACGCTCAGTTCGCGCTTGAAGGCGAAATCCGGCGTGCCGGCAAACTCGTTGGCAAGTGTCTCTTCGTTGAACACCGGCTCCAGGTCGTGGTGGCGAAGATTGGCGGCGACCGGCACGCGTTCGATGCAGGAGCGCATCCCGCCCAGCGAGTAGTCGCTGTTCACCTCGACGTAGAGCGACACTGCGGGGCGTGCCGAACCTGCGCCCAGCGTGAATACTTCGACCAGGTCGTCCGGCAGCATGGTGATCTTGTTGCCGGGCATGTAGACCGTCGACAGGCGCGTGCGCGCAATGGCGTCGATGGCGCTGCCAGGCTTGATGCCGAGGCAAGGCGCGGCGATGTGGATGCCGACCACCCAACCGCCGCCGTCACGTGGCGTCAGCGACAGGGCGTCGTCAATCTCGGTCGTCGTCGCATCGTCGATGGAGAAGGCCTGTACATCGGCGAGGGGCAGATCATCCGGGGCGGCAGGCGCTTCCACGGGTGGGAAACCCGTGCCTTCCGGGAAGTACTCGAACAGGAACCTGCCGAGCAGGTAGTCGTGCGAGGACGGCAGCGCGCCGGCCTTGAGCATGAGGCGCGGCACCGACATGCCGGAGGCCTCGCAGGCTGCTTCGAGCGCCTTGGTCTCGAGCTTGTTGCGGTCCGGGCGGTAGAGCAGCTGCTTGAGCATGGGCGGAAACTCGGCGGGCAGCGTGCCGGCGAGCAACTCGTCTTTCATGCGGGTGATGGCTTCCTGCTGCAGGCGCTTCTTCTCTGCGCCGGCCAGCGCGGCTTGCAGGATTTCCGGCGGCGCCTTGCGGAAGCGGCCGCGGCCCTTGCGGTGGAAATGCAGGGGCGAGGCTTGCAGGCCCTGCAGCAGCGCCGTGGCTTCAATGGCGCTCGGGGGGTGTCCGAAATAATCCTGTGCGAACTCGGCGAAGCCGAACTCGGCATCGCCGCACATTTCCCACAGGAAGTCGGTTTCCAGCGCGGCGGCTTCCTGCTCGGCGCGTGCCAGCAGCTCGCTTGCCGCTGGATTGGCATAGCGCAGCAAGATGGTGTTGGCCTTCAGCTTGACTCGCTTGCCATGTGGGGTTTCCACCTGCAGCGAGGTGTCGTTGTCGGCCATGATGGTGCCAGTCTTGAAAACACCATCCTCTTCAAACAGCACGTTCATTTGATTCCATTTCCCTTGCGGCCCTTCGCCGGGCGGGCCGGCATGGCCATATTGCAGCGCGCCTGGCGCAACTGACTGAGGCGCAGATTATAGGCTACGGCCCCGGTGACGCCGAGTCACCACACAAGTGTTTGCGCTGTGGGTCATCCATGCTTGTGGCGATGCGTTAATCTCCGATGCGTGTTGTACAGAATGTGCCCCGATTAGCCAGGCCCTCTTCCGCAGCCAAAGGAGCTCGACCATGATCAATCGCCGTCGTTTCATTACCGTTGTGCCCATCGTTGCTGCTGGCGCCATGCTGGCCGGCAAGGCCGTTGCGCAGGAAAAAGTGACCGAAGCCGATGGCACGGCCAAGGCGCTGGGTTACAAGGAAGACGCGAGCAAGGTGGACGCCACCAAGTACGCCTCCTACAAGGCGGGCAATACCTGCGCCAACTGTGTCCAGTACACCGGCAAGGCAGGCGCGGTCAGCGGCCCTTGCGCCGCATTCGGCGGCAAGGCGGTGGCGGCCAGGGGCTGGTGCATGGCTTGGGTCAAGAAAACGTGAGCACGGCCTGATTTCGCGGCTGTGGGGCGCACATTGCCCTGAACTTGTGGGTACTGGCAGGCCGTCGGGGCGCGGGTTAGCATCGTAGCCTGATGCCACCTGCGGCTTCTCCGAACCCGCCGTCCTACTTCCACCGCTCATTGCCATGACCGTGTCAGCACAACCCGCCGCCATCCAGCTGTCCGAAGAGCTGGTCAGCTTCGTTCAGGGGCGCGTGTCCATCCTTGTGGCGTCCTGCGATCCGGGTTTGCTGACCTCTGTGGTTTTCGGGCTCGGCTGTCGCGTTGCGCCCGACCGGCGTCGCATGACGATTCTGCTGCCGGGTGCGCAAGCGGCGGCCTGTATTGCCGATGTGCGGGCCACGGGTCGTGTGGCCGTCAATTTCGGCCTGCCTTCAACCAATCGCTGCGTGCAGTTCAAGGGCGTGGATGCCGTCGTCGAGCCCGTCAAGCCGTTCGACCTTGCTTGCGTCGAGCAGCACTCGCACGCCTTCACCGACGAGTTGCTGCCTTTGCGCGAGATGACGCGCGAGGTGCTGGAAACCATCCTGCAGTACACGCCGGAGGATCTCGTGGCCATCAGCTTCGCGCTGTCAGAGGGTTTTGTGCAGACACCGGGCCCTGGTGCAGGAGCACGCCTGTGATGCGTTGCGTGGACAGTATCCGGCCCTGCCTGGAAGGCGTCATTCCAGCCTTCGTCGCAACCTGTTCGCTGGATGGCGCGCCGAACGTCGCGCTGGCTTCGCAGCTCGAATACGTCGACGCCCAGCATGTCGCGCTGTCGTTCCAGTTCTTCAACAAGACGCGCGCCAATATCCTCGTCCATCCCTATGCCACCGTGATGGTGTTCAACAACGAGACGGGCGAGGCCTTCCGCCTGAGCGTGCAGTACCTGCATACGGAAACGGAAGGACGCCTGTTCCAGCGCATGAAGGTCAAGCTTGCCGGCATCGCTTCGCATACTGGCATGACCGGCGTATTCAAGCTGCTGGGTGCCGATGTGTATCGCGTGCTGGCGATCGAGCGCGTGCCCGGCAAGTCGCTGCCGGACGGGCCGGGCGCGCGCAACCTGTTACCGGCGATCCGCGCAGTCAGCGAGCGACTGGCGGGCTCGCTTGATCTGAGCAGTTTGTTCGACGACACGCTCAAGAGCCTCGAGCTGCACTTCGGTTTCCGCCACAGCATGTTCCTGATGCTGGATGAGAGCGGCTCACGCCTTTACACGGTGGCGAGCCGTGGCTACGCGCAGTCCGGGGTAGGCTCGGAGATTGCGGTAGGAGACGGCATCATCGGCGTGGCGGCCGAGCACCGCACGCCGATCCGCATCGCGCACATGGCGACTGAATACAACTATGCGCAGAATCTGCGCGCGCGGGCGCTCGAAGCGGGTATCGCAGCGCAGGCCGAGATTCCGTTTGCGGGGCTGCCCGACTCGAACAGCCAACTGGCTGTGCCGGTGCTTGCCGGCGAACGCTTGCTGGGCGTGCTCTATCTGGAAAGCCCCGAGCAACGCCGCTTCAGCTACAACGATGAAGACGCGCTGGTGGCCATCGCGCAACAGATCGGTCTGATGATGCGCACGCTGCAGAGCGCCGAAGCGCTCGAGGAAGCGCCGGGCGCCAGTCCGGTTGTGCCGCACAGCAGTGGAGGGGCGCCCGTGGCGGTGCGCTACTTTCCCGAGAATGACAGCGTCTTCCTCGCCGATGACTATCTCATCAAGGGCGTGGCTGGCGCCATCCTGTGGAAGCTGGTGAACGCTCATGTCAGCTGCGGTCGCGTTGATTTCAGCAATCGCGAGCTGCGCCTCGACCCGGCGCTGCGCCTGCCGGATATCGACGACAACCTGGAGGCGCGCCTCATCCTGCTGTCGCGCCGCCTGCGCGAGCGCTGCGACTTCCTCGGTCTCGAGAAAACAGGCCGCGGGCGTTTCCGCCTGCGCGTCGGGCGCAGCCTGCAATTGGTGTCAGCGTAGGTCGGAAAAGCGCTGCGCTTTTCCGACCTGCAGGATCACGCCGCGCTGAGCTCACCGCACCCCAGCGCGCGCATCAGCTTGTCCCAATCGTTGCCGCTGATCAGCGGACGCAGCATGGCGAGCACGCCGTCAAAGGCTTCGGCAGGCACGCCTTGCCTCATGCCGCAGAGCATCTGCGCACGCTCGCCGGCGCTCACCGAAGGCAGGATCCAGCGCATGAAGCCCATTTTCTTTTCGGGCGGCAAGCTGGCGACCAGCGCGTGCTCGATGGCAAGGATTTCTGCGTCGCTGTAGCAGGCCCACAGCACGGCGTTGTTGTCGGTTTCCTCGACCGCCATGTGCTCGAAATTCTCCGCGACGAACAGGGCGAGGCGCCGGTAGAGCGCACTGCCCATGACGTCGCGCAGGAAGGGCAGGCTTTTCTCGATTTCCGCGATGTCGGCGAGGATGCTCTTGATGGCCAGCACGTGTTCATGGTGATCGGTGAGCGTCGTGTTGCTCGAGCCCGGGCGGCGTGCGTCCATGGCGGCGTGCACGAAGGCGTCTTCATGCTGCAGATGGCTGTGACACACCTCCATCAACATGCGCAGTTGCGCCAGGCTTTGCGCGCTGTCGGCGGGGTCTTGCCAGTCGGTACGGCCACAACGCTGCAGGGTGTCCGACATGAAGGTGCGCAGACCCTTGTGCACCGTGCCATAAATGTTGTATCGCTGATTTGCTGATTGCATTTTGTTATTCCCTTTGACTAAGTAATTCACAATCTGGTTCTATGCGTCTCTGGCTGGCTTTTTTCAGCCATCGAGGCGCACGAAAGTGTTTGTCTGCGGCGCTCATTGCGAATGCAGATCACGTAGCGAAGACTAGGGAAACAGCGGTACAGGTGCTGCTAAATGTTGCTTAAGAGATCCCTAAACAAACCTTATTGCCCTTATGGACAGAGCGGGGCTACGCCCCGGTACGCCTTGTCTGACATCATGAGGATCGCCATGCGGCGGTGGTCTGTCCGACCGCCTCCGATTGACGCGCTGCGCGCAAGCGCTTGTGCATGGGATGCGCCACTGGAGATGTCCCGCCGATGAACCTGTCGCTTCTTCTGGCCCACTGGTCACGTCTGGTGCTGGTAGCCGTAGCGCTGTTGGCACTGACTGCCGTATCGGCAATCTACCTGGAGCAATCACTCGAAGAGCAGGCCCTGTCGCCCTTGCTCTCCGGCGAGAAACAGCGTGCCCTGCGCCGCGCCGAGAGCTTCCAGCGCAGTCTGAAGGTGCCTGTCAGTGATGTGATCGCGCTATCGCGGTCGAAGGTTCTGCGGCAGGCGGTGCAGGACTATTCGGCGCAGTCGCTGGACCGTCTCGCCGAGGTCGGTGCGACGCTGGCGGAGAGCGGCATCACCTATGAGAAGGTGCGGCTGCTCGATGCGCATGGCAAGGAGCGCATGCGCATCAATCTGCGCGGCAGGCATGCCGTGCGGGTGCCGGAGCGTGAACTGCAGGACAAGTCCGGCCGCTACTTCTTCACGCGGCCGACGGGGCTGGCGGATGGCGAGGTCTTCATCTCGCGCATCGATCTGGATGTCGACAATGACAAGATCCAGGTGCCGCATCTGCCGACGCTGCGCGTCGCGACGCCGATCCGCCATGCCGACGGATCGTTGGGGGGCGTGCTGGTGCTCAACGTCGCGGTCGACTCATTGACGCCCATCTTCAACACTGCGGTGGTGGGCGCGATTCCGGTGTGGATGACCGACAGCGCCGGTTTCTGGCTGAAGGGGCCGAAGCCGGAGCTGGAGTGGGGCTTCCAGCTGAACAGGCCCGATGCGCGCCTGAGCGTGTTCGAACCGGAGGTTGCGAGGGCGGCAGAGAGTGGCGATGTGGTGCAACTCACAACCCCCAGCGGTTTGTGGACACTGGGCCGCGTGGACTTGCCTGCTTCGAAAGCGATTGCCGCGCCGCGACCGGAGTTCGAGCAATTCAGGAGCGTTCACCTGATCTCGCGGGTGCCGGCTGAGCAGCTGGAGAGCATGGTGGCCCCCACGCGGCGCATCACGCTCATCACGGCCATTTGCGTCGGGCTGCTGCTCGTAGTGCTCACCTCCCTGATGATCCTGGCATTCGAGGCGCGCAAGCAGCAGGCGCGCGATGCCGAGAATGCACGCCATCGCCTGCGCCTGGCACTCGTGGGCGGCGGCTTGTCGATGTGGATTGCCGACCTGACCAGTGCAGGCGTCTATCTCAATGCCAGCTGGCAGAAGATCACCGGCTATCCGCAAGGGCCATCGACGATGGATGCGTGGTTGGCCTTGATCCATGCCGATGACCGCAGTGGCGTGCTCGAAGCCTTCGCCTTGATGCGCAGCGGCCAACGCAGTTCGGTCGAAACGATCTTGCGTTTGCGCCATCAGGACGGTCACTGGCTGACGCTGGGGCTTTATGGCGGCGTCGTCGATCACACGCAAGGGGGCACGCCCGCACAGGCCGCGGGCGTGTTGCGAGACCTCTCCCTGATCGAGCAGAGCGAGAAACGCCTGGCGCTGGCCATGCTGGCTGGCGACGTGAGCTGGTGGGACTGGAACGTGCCGGGCAATGTCGTCAGCCTAGATGCGCGCTGGGCGCTGCTGACGGGCGACGACGGCGAGACGCGGCAGGAGCTGTTGCTGCCGCTGGCCAGCGTGTTCGAAGATGCCGTGCATCTTGAGGATCGTGCTGCGCTGTCGGCGGCGATAACGGCCTTGCTGTCCGGTCAGCGTGGCTTGATCGCTGCTGATTATCGTCTGCGCCGCCGTGATGGCGACTGGACCTGGATACTGGCGCGCGGCGAGGTGATGGAGCGTAGCGAGAACGGCTCGCCCACGCGTGTGCTGGGTACCTTCAAGGACATCACGCAGCGCAAGCGGCTGGAGCTTGAGCTGCGTGAAGAGCGCCGCCTGCTGGAGCAGCGTGTCGCCGAACGCACGCAGAACCTCGAACTGGCGCGGCAGGAGGCGGAGCGCGCCAATACCGCCAAGAACACCTTTCTGGCCAATATCTCGCACGAGATGCGCACGCCCATGCACGGCATCATCGGCTTCTCCGACATGGGCCAGAAGCTCGGTGCCTCGGCGCCGGCAGAGGTTGCGACGACGTATTTCTCGGCCATCAACCAGAGCGCGGCACGCCTGCTGACCTTGCTCAACGACCTGCTCGACATGTCGAAACTGGAGAGCGGCATGATGTCGTTCCACCCGGAGCGCATCGATCCGGTGATGCTAATCGACAGCAATGTGTCGGAGCTTCAGGCACTCGCGCAACAGAAGAATCTGCGCCTGCAGTTGCAGGCCGAGGCCCCTTTGCCGTCCTTGCATGCGGATCCGATCCGCATCGGGCAAGTGGTCAGGAATCTGCTTGCCAACTCGATCCGCTATTCTCCGGAGGATGATGTCATCCGCATCGAACTGTCGGCACTGGATGGCACCGCACTCGATCTGACGCCGGAAGAGGGTGTTCTGCGCCTGGTGGTCAGCGACCACGGCTGCGGGATACCCCCGGACGAGCTGGAGTCGATCTTCGACAAGTTCGTGCAAAGCACACGTACGCGCTCAGGCGCGGGTGGTACGGGCCTGGGCTTGTCGATCTGCCGCGACATCGTGAGTTTCCATAAGGGGCGCATTCGCGCCTTCAACAATCCGGAAGGCGGCGCCACGTTCGAGGTGCTGCTGCCTGCGCGTCACGCAGATGACGGCAGTGGGAGCGCCAATGACGCGCAAGCCGCTTCACGCGCAGCAACGGATTCCTGAGTCGTGGATCAAGCCATCGCCGGGAGGGCGCAGCGAGAATGAGCGTATGTCATATCCTGGCGGTCGATGACGAGCCGATCAATCTCGCGTTGTTCAAGGCATTCTTCTTCGCGCAGCCTTATGAGGTCACCCTGTGTTCGAGTGGCGCTCGGGCCATCCAGATGCTCGACGATCCTGAGCAGTCCATCGACGTACTGGTGCTCGACCTGATGATGCCCAATGTCGATGGTTTCGACGTGCTGCGCGCCGTGCGCGCGCATGCCAGGCGCTGGAGCGTGCCAGTGATCGTGCAGAGCGGGAACGGCGATCAGGAGTTCATCCGCAAGGCCATGGAGGCCGGCGCAGACGACTATCTCGTCAAGCCCTTTCTCGTCGACACCTTGATGAGTGTCCTTGACCGGCTGCGCCCTAGCTCCGGTCACGTAGCTTGAAGCGCGCCAGCGTGGCCTCGCGCGCTTGCGCGTGGTCGACGATGGGCGCGGCATAGTCCCTGCCGATCACCACGCCCACACTCTCCTGCAACGCTGCAGGCATTTTCCATGGGGCGTGGATGTACTTCTCCGGCACGTCCTTCAGCTCCGGCAGATAGCGCCGGATGAACTTGCCCAGCGCGTCGAAGCGCTCCGATTGCGTCACCGGGTTGAAGATGCGGAAGTAGGGCTGGGCGTCGCAGCCGGTCGATGCGGCCCATTGCCAGCCACCGTTGTTGGCGGCGAGATCGTAGTCGTTCAGGTGCTCGGCGAAATAACGCTCGCCGCGCAGCCAGTGGATGCCGAGATCCTTGGTGAGGAAGCTGGCGACTATCATGCGCAGCCGGTTGTGCATGAAGCCGGTCTGGTTGATCTGGCGCATTGCCGCATCGACGATGGGGTAGCCGGTGCGCGCCTCGCACCAGGTGGCAAACAACTCATCGGCGGCCTTGCCGGTCTCCCAGCGGATGTCGTCGTATTCGGCCTTCCACGCATGCTCCACGACATGCGGATGGTGATACAGGATCTGGTGATAGAAATCGCGCCAGATCAGTTCCGACAACCAGGTCTCGGCGCCTGCGCCGCCGCGCTGATGTGCATGACGTGCGAGTTCGCGGATGCTCACCGTGCCGAAGCGCAGATGCGTCGACAGATACGACACGCCCTTCACCGCCGGGAAATCGCGCGCGTCCTTGTAGTCATTCATGCGCTCAGTGAAATCATCGAACAGCTCGGCGCCACCACTCATGCCGCATTTCATGCGTAGCGTGCCGAGATTGCTGGTTTCAAAGCCCAGCTCGGCCAGGGTCGGCACGCCCCTGGCCTGTGGTGCTGCGCGCAGCTGTGCAATGTGGTTGCCGACGGGATAGGAGCGCAGGTAGAAGTCATTGACGGTGCGTAGCCAGGCGTTCTTGTAGGCTGTGAACACGCCAAAAGGCTTGCCGGCTTGAGTCAGTACCTCGTCGCGTTCGAAGATCACCTGGTCTTTGAAGTCGCTGAAGGCAATGTCCAGTGCGGCCAGTCGACGTGCTACCTCGGCATCACGCTCGACGGCCTGCGGCTCGTAGTCGCGATTGGTATAGACCGCGCTCACCTCGAGCTGGGCGGCCAGCCGGGGGATCTCCTTGCGTGCCGGGCCGTGGCAAACCACCAGTGCGCCGCCTTGCTGGCGCAGGGCTGCATCAAGCTCGACGAGGCTTGCGCGGATGAATTCCACGCGGCGGTCTGTGCGACTCGGCAGCGTGTCGAGAATGTCCGTGTCGAAGACGAAGGCGCAGAACACCGTGTCGTGATCGCGCAGGGCGTGATACAGGGCGGCGTGGTCGAAATTGCGCAGGTCGCGACGAAACCAGACGAGTGCGCTGCTGGCGGGCTGATTTTTCCGGATCATCGTTGGCATTGTGAGGGCTGACGCGGCTGGCACGACAGGATTGGAGTCGCTACCGCTGTCAGTACGCAGGCGCGCGGCGACTGGATGCGCGCAGGCGGCCGGGCTGGCATCAAAGGGCGGCGACCAATGCATCCAGCCGGACATCCGGCTACAATACGCAGGTGCAAAACGTCAATCTCACCCATCATTTCCTCATCGCGATGCCTGCGATGGAGGATCCCGATTTCACCCGCTCGCTCGTCTATGTGGCTGAACACAATGACGAAGGCGCGCTGGGCGTGGTCATCAACCGGCCGATCGATCTCACCGTCGAAGGCTTGTTCGAGCGCGTAGACATCCCGTTCGACATCAAGTCGCTGGCCGACGAGCCGATCTACTTCGGCGGCCCGGTGCAGACCGACCGCGGCTTCGTGTTGCATCGGCCTATCGGTGAGTGGCAGTCCAGCCTCAAGGTCAACGGCGATATCGCCCTGACCAGCTCCAAGGACATCCTGCAGGCGCTGGGCACCTCTGGCGATCCGTCGGAAGTGCTGATCACCCTCGGCTATTCCGGTTGGGGCGCAGGCCAGCTCGAAGAAGAACTGGCGCAGAACGCCTGGCTTACCGTGCCGGCCGACGCCGAGATCATCTTCGCGCTGCCGCCTGACGAGCGCCTGACCGCCGCCATGCAACTGCTCGGCGTCGATTTCACGAATCTCTCCGACGTCGCAGGACACGCATAGCGCGATGGCAACACTGCTTGGTTTCGACTTCGGCACCGCACGCATCGGGGTAGCTGTTGGCGAAACGGAGAGTGGACTGGCCCAGCCGCTCATCGTCATCAACAGCGAAGCCAATGATGTGCGCTTCGGCGAGATCGGCAAGCTGATCGCTGAATGGAAGCCGACGAAACTCGTCGTCGGCATGCCGGCCACCGAAGATGGCAGCGAGCATGCGATGGCGCCACGCTGCCGCCGCTTCGCCAATCAGCTTCACGGACGCTTCTCGCTGCCGGTCGAATTCTTTGACGAAAGTCTGAGTTCGGCCGAAGCGGAAGACATGTTGCGCGAAGCAGGAGGAAAATACGGCGACTGGCGCGAGCGCAAACGCATCCTCGACGCTGTGGCCGCGCAGCGCATCCTGCAGAGTTATCTGGATACCCACGCAAGTACATACGCAAACACTCCGGGGCATCACCATGGAACTACCTGACGCAAGCAGCCTGTGCGAGCAACTCGCCGCGCAGATACGCCCGCATCTCACGCCCGACACGGCACTCATCGGCATTCACACCGGGGGTGTCTGGCTCGCCGAGAAGCTGCATGCCGCGCTGGGCGTTGCCGAGCCGCTCGGCACCATCGACGTGGCTTTCTATCGCGACGACTTCGGTTCGCGCGGCCTGCACGCGCGGCCACGCAAGAGCGACATCCCGTTCGATATCGACGGCCGCCCGCTGATCCTCGTCGATGACGTGCTCTACACCGGCCGCACCACGCGCGCGGCGCTCAACGAACTCTTCGACTACGGTCGCCCCGGCCGTGTCGATCTGGCGGTGCTGGTCGATCGTGGCGAGCGTCAACTGCCGATCTCGCCGCGCTACTGCCCGCTGACCCTGACCGACCCCTTGCCTGCCGACTCACGCCTGCGCCTGTCGCGCACGGAGGCTGGCGAACTCTCCCTGAGGATCATCACGAATGCCTAATCCCGGTCGCAATCCGCAGCTGACCAAGAACGGCGAGTTGCAGCATCTGCTGACGCTGGATGGCTTGCCCAAGGCCATCCTCGAGCAGATCCTCGACATTGCCGAACCCTTCACCGAAGTCGCCGAGCGCGAAGTAAAGAAGCTGCCGCTATTGCGCGGCAAGAGCGTGTTCAACGTGTTCTTCGAGAACAGCACGCGCACGCGCACGACTTTCGAGATTGCCGCCAAGCGCCTGTCCGCCGACGTCATCAATCTCAACGTGTCGACCAGCTCGACGAGCAAGGGCGAGACCCTGCTCGACACGGTCGACAATCTCGTCGCCATGGGCGCCGACATGTTCGTCGTGCGCCATGCTTCGAGCGGCGCGCCTTACCTGATGGCCGAGCACCTGCGCGCCACCAATCGCGATCACATCTCGGTCGTGAATGCCGGTGATGGACGCCATGCGCACCCTACGCAGGGGCTGCTCGACATGTACACCATCCGCCACTACAAGAAAGACTTCACCAATCTCGTCGTGGCGGTCGTGGGCGACGTGTTGCACTCGCGCGTGGCGCGCTCCGAGATCGCCGCACTGACCACGCTGGGCGTGCCTGAAGTGCGCGTGATCGGACCGAAAACCCTGCTGCCGACCGATGTCGAACGTATGGGCGTGCGCGTCTTCCACGACATGAACGAAGGCCTCAAAGGCGTCGACGTTGTGATGATGCTGCGCTTGCAGAACGAACGCATGCAGGGCGCGCTGCTGCCATCGAGCCAGGAGTATTTCAAGGTGTGGGGCCTGACGCCGGAGAAGCTCGCACTCGCCAAGCCGGACGCCATCGTGCTGCATCCCGGCCCGATGAACCGTGGCGTCGAAATCGATTCCGCCGTTGCCGATGGCCAGCACGCTGTCATATTGCCGCAGGTCACTTTCGGTATCGCCGTGCGCATGGCGGTGATGAGCATGCTGGCAGGGGGCTGAGAAGAATGAACATCCATATCAAGAACGGCCGCGTCATCGACCCGGCCAACAAGATCGACGCACGACAGGATCTCTTCATCACCGACGACAAGATTGTCGCCGTGGGCTCCGCGCCTGCAAGCTTCAACGCAGACCGCGTCATCGATGCGACGGGCCTGATCGTCGCGCCCGGCCTCATCGATCTTGCCGCACGTTTGCGTGAGCCCGGCTTCGAATACCGCGCCACGCTGGAGTCAGAAATGGAGGCTGCGATGGCGGGTGGTATCACCAGTCTCGCCTGCCCGCCGGACACCGATCCTGTGCTCGATGAGCCGGGTCTCGTCGAGATGCTGTGCTTCCGCGCGAAGAATCTCAACTGCGCGCACGTCTATCCCGTTGGCGCGCTGACGGTTGGCCTGAAGGGTCAGAGCATCACCGAAATGGCCGAGCTGGTCGAAGCGGGTTGCGTGGCTTTCAGCCAGGCGAACACGCCACTGGTGGATACGCAAGTCCTGCTGCGCGCCATGCAGTACGCGGCGACCTTCGGTTTCCGCGTGTGGCTGCAGCCGACCGACCCCTTCCTTGGCAAGGGCGGCATGGCCCACGATGGCGAGATGGCTTCGCGCATGGGGCTTACCGGCATCCCGGTCGAGGCGGAAACCGTGGCGCTCGCGACGCACCTCAAGCTGGCGCAGGCCACGGGCGTCAAGCTGCACGTTACGCGCCTGTCCTCGGCAGCCGGGCTGGCCTTGATCGACGAGGCGCGCGCTGCCGGCGTCGATGTGACCTGCGATGTCGCCGCGCACCATCTGCACCTGTGCGATATCGACATCGGTTACTTCAATCCCTTGTGTCACATGGAGCCGCCGCTGCGCAGCCAGCGCGACCGCGATGCGCTGAGTGCCGGCCTCGCAGATGGGCGCATCAATGCCGTGTGCTCCGATCACACGCCGGTCGATGACGATGCAAAGCAGATGCCTTTCGGTGAGTCCGAAGTCGGTGCGACCGGGCTGGAGTTGCTCCTGCCGCTCACGCTCAAGTGGGCACGCGACAACAAGGTACCCTTGCCCGATGCGCTGGCGCGCATCACGGCGGATGCTGCCGGCATCATGGGCATCACCAAGGGCGGCCACCTCGGAGTCGGTGCGCGCGCCGATGTGTGTGTGTTCGACGCGGATGCCGAGCGCATCATTACGCGCGCCACGCTGAAGAGCCAGGGGAAGAACACGCCGTTCCTCGGCATGCCTTTACCGGGCATTACGCGATTCACGCTGGTTGAAGGCCGCGTGATGTTTGAGAGCGACGCGCAATAGATCCGTAGTGGTACTCAAAGAAATGGCGCGGAATTTTCCGCGCCATTTTTTTGTTCTCAACGCACCCGTTCGTGCGTTGATCGACATGATTTACATGCGATGCAACTCGTGCACGTCGTGACGCTGCTCGATGCGATGGCGATGCAGGGAGACGTACTGGCGATGCATGTCACGGCGGATCTGGGCCACACGCTTGTAGTCACGGGCCTGTTCGGCGCGATGCAGTTCGTAGCGACTGTGCATCAGCGCGCGATGATCGAGCTCGATACGGCGATTGTTCTGGCGCACTTCAGTGCGCACATGCGGTGTTGCAACAGGAGGGTGAGCCGGCTGCGCGGCAGCGGCCAGGCCGGATGTTGTGACGAGGGCAATGGTGGCAATCTTTTGAACGAGATTCATGGTGCGTCTCCTGGGTCCGGGGCGTTCGCACGATTGCGTCGCCCATGACCGAACAACGCGGGCACGTTCGCAAGCGACGACGCGTGATTGCAAGCAGATGTAATCGCGTTTGCAGATTCCATACAAATGGCGAGACGTAATGCGCCGGCAACGAAAAAGCGCGAGGCGTGCCCGCGATGGATTCCTGCGCGTTCGTGCGGCGTGATGAGGAGTGGGCTGGAAACGAGTTCGCCTGAGTCGCGAGGCGCGCTCAGAGGCTGTTCTCGAGCTCGGCCGTGCTGCTGACGGTTTCAGGGGCGTTGACCCAGGTCAGCGCCTCTATGTGACGCGCATTGACCTTGCGAACGGTCAGGCCGATTGCCACGGCATGTTGCATGACCCGCTGCGAGTCACCGTTCTGGCTGGCCTCTGCCAGCGCGAGGAAGTTGCCCAGCGGACCCTTCTGTTCGAGCAGGGCATCACGCATGGGTGTGGGCAGATTGAGCGGGCGGATGGCGTCTTCAAGCGGTACCTTGAGTGCCACATCTAGCATCGAGAACAGGCCAAGCACGAACAGACGACCGCAGTGCTCGTTGCTGCCGCGGTAACCCTGGCCCAGCAACTCCATGAAGCGTGCGCGTACCAGCGCGGCCTCGAGCACGGCACCGTTGCCGCCGAGACTGCCGCCCAGCATCATCAAGGTCAGCCAGCGGTCGAGTTGGGCTTGCCCCATGACCATCAAGGCCTGCTCGATGGATGAGAGCTGATGATTGAGGCCGCGTGATGCTGCGTTGACGTAGCGCATCAGGCGATATGACATAGCCATGTCCTGCCGCAGGATGGAGGCGATCTTGCGCATGTCGGCGTCTTCGCGCACCTGGTTCACCAGCGTCGCCACGCACATGACTTCAGGCGATAGCGTGTTGCCTGTCCAGTTGCCGCGGTGGGTGATGAATCCGCCGGCGTAGCTGCTGCAGGAGAGACGCCGCATGGTCTCGAATTCTTCCATGGTGTTCACATCCCACGCGGCGCGCGGCAGTGTCGGGAAGTCGCGCCGGAGTGTGTCGACGACGTCGGAGATCTCCATGGGCATGCGCAAGGCGATGCGCAATGCGATGCCGTCGAGCCCTGCGGCCATGCTGGCCATCCATGGTGTGCCGGCGCAGTCGTCGGCCCAGATCTGTACGCCAGCGGCGCGCAATGCGCTGATGCGTGCCAGGGTGTGCGCGTCGGCCGGCTGGTCGGCCTTGTCGGGGCTGAGCAGGATGTTGCTGCGTGCCGGCAGGCGATCGACGGCCGGATTGCGTAGAGCAGCATCGGAGAGCGGGATGACGATGCGGCGTTCACGCAGCACGGCGGAGCTGACGCTATTGACGTGATCGATCAGCATGCGATCCATGAAGTTGCGCACGGAGCGCCCCTGCGAGCGCACGTTCTCATGCAGCTCTCCGCGCAGGGAGAATTCGTAGGCGTCGACTTCCAGGCCGTCGTTTACGACTTCGCGGCGCAGCAGTACGGGCTCTGCCTCGTCTCCCGGGGCAATCTCCGCCACTGCTTGCCTGGCCGGAGCTATCCGGGTCTGCTCAGGAGCTGCTGCGGCGCGTGGTGTGTCGAGGCTGGGCCGGGGACTGGCCGTGAGCTGCGTCGAGGGGGCGATGAAGCCATTCGCCCCAGGCCTCGCCTGGTGACCGAACAGTTTGCCGATTGCTGAAAATAGCCCACCCATCATCTTGTAGTGCCCCGTCCGGCAGGTTGTTCTTGTGTGTCCCTGCAGGACATAACGGCACCCGCGACGGGTCTTTAAGGTCTCAGGCCGATGAAGGCGGCATTTGTGCTCACTTCGGTGCTTGCTTCGTCGTGCACCGTGCTACGCCTGCGGCAGGCGCTCAGCCGACCAGTCGTGAGCCGCGCTTCTTGCCGCGGGTGCTGGCCGCGCTGAGCGCACTCAGGGCCGTGCCGGCAGCACCACCGTTGGCGTGGGCAATGGCGCAGGCCAGCGCGTCGGCTGCATCGGCCTGCGGGTCGCCGGCCAGCTGCAGCAAACGTTTAACCATGTGCTGCACCTGCTCCTTGTTGGCCTTGCCGTAACCGACGACGGCCTGCTTCACCTGCAGGGCGGTGTATTCCATGACGGACAGGTCGCGCGAGACAAGACCACAGATCGCCGCACCACGTGCCTGGCCGAGCAGCAGGGTGGATTGCGGATTGACGTTGACGAAGACAATCTCGACTGCCGCTTCATTCGGCTGGTAGGTGTCGACCACTTCCTGCACGCCATGCAGGATGACCTTGAGGCGCTCGGGCAGGGTGCCGTCAGGCGAGCGGATGCAGCCGCTGGCGATGTAGGCCAGCTTGTTGCCGACCCGTTCGATGACGCCGAAGCCGGTGACACGCAGGCCGGGGTCGATGCCGAGGATGCGGCTTGGGGGAAGTGACAGGGAAGTCATGCGCGCATTCTAAGCGTTGCGGGTGTACCTGAAGAATGTCGTGGCGACGACGCTATGGTTTGATGCAACAAGGCCCGCGAAAGCGGGCCTTGTGTCGGCGACTGTGAGAGCTCGCTTCAGCGGGCGCGCTCGAAGGTCTCGGTGAACTTCAGCGGATCGGTCGTGCCGCGACGCGCATCGACGAGGTCGACGAGCTTGGCGTTGATGAGCATTGCCAGGTCGTCGTTCATGGTGTGCGAGCCCGAGCTGGACGTCTTGCTGAGTTTCTCCAGCAGAGGGCGCACGCCAGCGAGGTTCTGCGCCTCCACCAGTTGCACGGCCTCCGGTGTCATGGTCAGGCATTCGGTCGCAAGGTAGTAGGACTTGCCGTTGCGTGCCGGCAGCAGGGTCTGGCAGATGACGCCGCGCAATGCGTTGGCGAGCGACTGTGCCTGTGCATCGCTATTGCCGAGCAGGCGCAGCAGCTTCTGCAGGCCCAGCTCGGTCGAGCGCGCGTGCAGCGTGGCGAACACCAATGGACCGGATTCGGACAAAGCCAAGGCTTCGCGTGCGGTTTCCGCGTCGCGGATCTCGCCGATGACGATGACATCCGGGCGCTCGCGCAGGGCATCGAGCGCGCCATGGTAGTAGCTCTCGACGTCACCATCTGCACCGACTTCGCGCTGGGTGATGATGCAGCGGCGTTGCGGGATGATGGTTTCGACCGGGTCCTCGATGGTGATGATGTGGCCCGAGCGCGTCTTGTTGATCTCGTCGAGCAGCGAAGCGATCGTGGTCGATTTGCCCTGGCAGGTATCGCCGACGAACAGCACGAGGCCACTGGTGAGCTTGGCGAAATCCTGGATGCAGGGGCGTACGCCCAGCTCTTCGAGTGGAATCGGCTCGGTCGGGAAGCGGCGGATGACGCAGCCGAGGCGCGACTTGCCCTGGAAGGTGAAGCAATTGACGCGGATGCGCCCACTGGTCAGGTCCTTGGCGCGGTCGAACGCGCGGTCGGCGATGCGGTCGCGCCAGTTGGGCTCGATGACCTGGAAGAACTCTTCAAGCTCTTCCTTGGTGATCGGGGTATCCGAAGCGGCGGCCAGGCGCTTGGGCTGGCGCAGCAAGACAGGGCTGTTCTGGTGGATGATCAGATCGCTGAACACGATGTTCGAACCCAGCAGAAACAGGATCTGTTCGACGAGCGTACCCATGAAGGGATAGTCGCCGACCTCGTCGTCAGAAAGTGTTTCTATCATCGTGTTCTGGATCGATTCCATGCTGGTCCCCGGTAGTGTTCGCGTCGATTGTAGGGCAAACGACGAGGGCCGTTCATGCCGCAGGTCCGGCATTTGTGCCCCTTTTCCGGGGATCGTTAATTATTTGCGCTGCAGCACTCAGCGCCGCGACAACCACACGCCAAAGCCGGCGATTGCCATGCCGATCAGCGCCAGTGCCTGCAACGATTCCCGGAACAGCAGCCAGGCGAGCAGGGCCGTTACGGCAGGCGTGAGATAGAACAGACTGGTGACGCGCACGGCTGTGCCGCGGCGGATGAGGATGTTGAGTACGCTGATGGCGGTGACCGACAGCATCAGCACGGCCCACAACCAGGCGAAGACGAATTGACCGCTCCAGTCGATATGCAGGCTCTCGCTGGCGGCCGCGACAGGCAGGGTCAGCAGAAGGCTGGCACTGAACTGGATGACGGCGCCGGTGCGCAAGTCGAAACTCGGGCAGAAGCGCTTCTGGTAGACCGTGCCGAGCGTGATCCCGACCAGGGCTGCGAGAGCCGGCCAGAGTGCGTTGAGCGACCAGGCGTTCGATAGCCCGGGCGCTCGGCTGTACAGCACGACCAGCACGGTGCCGGCGAAGCCCAGTGCCAGCCCTGCCCACTGCGCAGGGGTCACCTTCTCGCGCAGGAACCAGCCTGCGACCAGCGCCGTGACGATGGGCTGCAGGCCGACGATCAGTGCGGTGAGCCCCGCAGGCAGGCCCTGGTGGATGGCCATGAACACGCCGCCGAGATAGGTCGCCTGGATCAGGACGCCCGCAACGGCGATGTGCACGACGCCGCGGCGATTGTCCGGCCAGGGTGCGCGGAAGACGCGCGTAGCCACCAGCATCACGGCGATGACGAGCACGTAGCGCGCGCAGAGGAAAGTCAGCGGTTCGGCAAACGGCAGACCCAGTTTGGCGCTGATGAAGCCGGTGCTCCACAGGAAGACGAAGACCGGGGCGAGCAGTTGATCCATTACGATTCCTTCATGCGCCGGCTTCAGGCACTCACCAGCGCGATCACGCCGATGGCGATGCACACCGCTCCGCACAGGCGCATGCCCGCATTGCGCTCGCCGAGCAGGCGACCGCCGAACAACGAGGCGAACAGCATCGACAACTCGCGTGCCGGCGCCACCTGCGACAGCGGTGCCATCGTCGCCGCGAACAGCACCAGCACGTACGAGACCGGCGCTATGGCGCCAATGAGCAGGGCGGGTTTCCACGACTGCCTGAGTTGTGCGCCGATGTCAGGCCGTTCGTGTCGATACTGGATCAACAGGATGACGATCAGCAGCGGCATGCGCGTGAGATTGCCCAGGTACTCGATCACGATAGGCGAGACGCCGGCGTGCTTCACGGCATAGCCATCGATCAGCGTGTAGGCGGCGATGAACAGCCCGGTGACTACGCCGTAGAACACCCCGGCGCGCAGTGCTGCGTGTGCCTTGTGCGATTGATCCTTGCTACGTAAAGCGCGGACCAGTTCCGGCCCGCCAGCGATCAGCAGGATGCCGCCCACGATGGTCAGCACGCCCAGCCAACCGATGAGGCGCAGCGACTCGCCGAAAAAGCCTGTTGCAACCAGCGCCGTCAGCAGCGGACCCGAGCCGCGCGCCAGCGGATAGACAACCGACAGATCACCAAAGCGATAGCCGCGCAGCAGGCAGCCGAAGTACGCGAGGTGGATCGCACCACTGGCGACGATGAGGCTCCACTGCAGCAGGCCGAGCTGGTCGGCTTGCTGCCAGACGAACCACAGGCCGACTGGCGCCCAGACGATGGCCATCGCGATCGACATCGTCAATGTAAAAAGCATATCGCCGCCCGATTTCTTGGCGACGAGATTCCAGCTTGCGTGGATGAGGGCGGCGAGGAGGACGAGGCTGAGGGGGAGGGCGGACATACGGTGCCGGAGGCGGGTGGAGCGGGGCCCGATCAAGCAAGGCCCCGTACTGCGGATTTCAAGACTGGAGCGTGGGCCCGCAAGGGCGCCGCGCTGCCAATTACCCTAGAGCCATTGCTTCAGGAATGCCGTGCCGTGCGCCGTGAAGAACCAGCCCAGTACGATGCAGTTCAGTACGACAGTGACCCAGAACGCTGTCTGGAAACTCTGCTTGCTCGTCTTGTGACGTAACCACTTCTGAGCGAGCAGGCCTCCTGGCCAGCCGCCGAGCAGGTCGAAGAAATGCAGCGTCATCTCTGGCGTGCGCCGCTTGCCAGTGCGCGCTGCGTGTTTGTCGAACGCATAAGTCGCAAAGGAGAGAACGCTCTCGAACAGGTAGATGGCCAGCACCATGACGGGCAGATGCCCCTTGGCGGTCACCCCGGCGAGCATCGTCAGGAAAAACATGGGCAGCCAGCTGAGCAGATTGCCCGAGCGTGTGCCGCCTTCCTGAGCGTATGACTCGGCTGCAAACATCACCTTGCTTGCGTGCAGACGCCGTTTCTTTTGCTCCGCAGCCACTTCATAAGTGACTCGCGCTCCATCGGCCGGCCGGCGGTCGGCTTTGTAGAAAGCGCTGTAGTGAACAAACAGCTTGTCGCCACCTGTGTCAGGCACGATGAAGCCGAAGCCCCGGTTGTCATTCCATCCCGAGATAGTGCCTTGTGCGCGCATCGATCGGTCAGCCCATCACCGCCGAGGTATATACGTCCTGCACATCATCCAGCTCATCGAGCATGTCGAGCAGTTTCTGCATGCGCACGGCATCGTCGCCGGCGAGTTCGGATTCGTTCAACGGCTTCATCGTGACTTCACCGAATTCGGCCTTGAAGCCGGCCTTCTCGAGCGCCTCTTTCACGGCCGTGAATTCCCACGGGCCGGTGAGGACTTCGAGCGAACCATCTTCATTTGTCGTGACGTCTTCGGCGCCGGCTTCGAGCGCGGCTTCCATCAGCGCGTCTTCATTCGTGCCGGGTGCGAACATCAGCTGGCCGCAATGCTTGAACTGGAAGGCCACGCTACCGTCGGTGCCCAGGGCGCCGCCGCATTTGGAGAACGCGTGGCGTACGTCGGCGACGGTGCGCACCTTGTTGTCGGTGAGGCAGTCGACGATCACTGCCGCGCCGCCGACACCGTAGCCTTCGTAGCGCGCTTCTTCATACGACACGCCTTCGAGCTCGCCGGTACCGCGCTTGATGGCGCGTTCGAGATTGTCGCCGGGCATGTTCTCGGCCTTGGCCTTGTCGATGGCCAGGCGCAGACGCGGATTGAAGTTCGGATCGCCGCCGCCCATGCGCGCTGCGACGGTCACTTCCTTGATGAGTTTGGTGAAGGCCTTGCCCCGCTTGGCGTCCTGACGACCCTTGCGATGCTGGATATTGGCCCATTTCGAATGACCAGCCATGCGACGTTCCTGGATATTGGTGAGTGGATGCTTGCGGCAGACAAGCGCGAGGCCGCGCCGCAGAGGTCGGAATTATACAACCGCTGATCCTGCCGACGCCCGCCGCAGCGGGTATGCACTGTTAGATTGCGTCGCATCAAACGTGCACGGGAAATACGAAATGAAACAGCTGTTTGCAGCATTCCTGATGATGCTGGCGTGGCCAGTCCTGGCGCAGAACATGGCTTTCAATGGCTGTACTGACGCCAAGGGCAAGCCGGTTGCCGCGCTGGCCGATGACAAGCTGCAGGCGGTCGCGCAATACGGTCTGGCCGACGGGCAGCCGGTCATCCGTTACAACCCGCAGCTCCTGCCGCGCCTGTTGCTGGAGACGCGCCTGTTCGTCTATGCGCACGAATGCGGCCGTCAGTACCTCGGGTTTCCGGCGACGGGCGACCGTACGGCAGTGCAGGCCCGCCAGGCCGATTGCTGGGCTTACGACACCTTGAAGCGTTCTGCACTGTCGAGTGCCCCCGTGCTGGCCGCGGTTGAGGACGACCTGAACATGGTGGCCGAAGATTGGGCGGTGCTGCCCGGCCCCGCGCGCGAGGTCAAACTGGCAAGTTGCGGTGGTGCGCCGGCGGCAACCAAGGGCTCCCTGGCATTGCCATCCGGCCCCGCGCGTTCCAAGTGGGATCAATGCCAGCAATCCTGCGGCGCGAAGCTGCGCAGTTGTGGCCGCAGCGAGACCTGCCAGATCGCGTTCAACCAGTGCAGCGTGGCGTGCGGGCAGTGAGCCGGGAGCTGACGCGCAGGACGAAGCGGGCCGCGGCCCGCTTTTTTACGCCCGCGCGCAGGCCATGCCGGGCCATCTCGCGGTATAAGTCCCGATATTGATCCGTACGCAGATTCACTCTTCTTCCTTACCGGAGTTCGCATGTCTGATCCTCTCATCGTTGCCCGCGCGGGCGAGATCGACCTTGGCCTGCTGCCGCAATTTGCCAATCGTCACGGCCTGATCGCCGGCGCCACCGGCACGGGCAAGACCGTCACCCTGCAGCGCCTGGCTGAATCCTTCTCGCGCATCGGTGTGCCGGTGTTCATGGCTGACGTAAAGGGCGACCTTTCCGGCCTGGCGGTCGAGGGCAAGCTCTCTTCGAAGCTGCAGGAGCGCCTCGATCAGCTCGGCATCAAGGACTGGGACGCGGTGAAATACCCGGCGACGCTGTGGGACGTATTCGGCGAGGCCGGCCACCCTGTGCGCGCCACGATCTCCGATATGGGGCCGCTGCTCATTGCACGCCTGCTGAGTCTCAACGAGACGCAGGCCGGTGTGCTGCAGATCATCTTCAAGGTTGCGGATGACAATGGCCTGTTGCTGCTGGACCTGAAGGATCTGCGCGCCATGGTGCAGTTCGTCGGCGAGCATGCGAAGGAGCTGACCACGCAGTACGGCAACGTCTCCGCGGCCAGCGTCGGGGCGATCCAGCGCGGCTTGCTGGCGCTTGAGCAACAAGGGGGCGACAAGTTCTTCGGCGAGCCGATGCTCAACATCGCCGACCTGATGCAGACCGATGCGCAGGGCCTCGGTGTGATCAACATCCTTGCCGCCGACAAGCTCTACAACTCGCCCAAGCTCTACGCGACCTTCCTGCTGTGGCTGCTTTCCGAGCTGTTCGAGCAGCTGCCGGAAGCCGGCGATCTGGAAAAGCCGAAGCTGGTGTTCTTCTTCGACGAAGCGCATTTGCTGTTCAACGATGCGCCGGCAGCGCTGCTGGAGAAAATCGAACAGGTCGTGCGCCTGATCCGCTCCAAGGGCGTGGGCATCTACTTCGTTACGCAAAACCCGATTGACATACCCGATACGGTGCTGGGCCAACTCGGCAATCGTGTGCAGCACGCCTTGCGCGCCTTCTCGCCGCGCGACCAGAAGGCCGTGAAGGTGGCAGCGGAAACCATGCGTGCGAATCCGAAGTTCAACTGCGAGGCGGTGATCACCGAACTGGGCGTCGGCGAGGCGTTGATCTCCTTCCTGGATGCCAAGGGCTCGCCGAGCATCGTCGAGCGCGCCTTCGTCATGCCGCCTTTCTCGCGCATCGGCCCGCTGAATGCAGACGAGCGCAATGGCGTCATCAATGCTTCGCTGGTGTATGGCACCTACGAAGAAGCGCTCGACCGCGAATCGGCCTACGAGAAGCTCAAGGCTGGCGCCGGCACACCCAGCCCGACGACGACGGTGACGCCCACTGGCGCGCAACCGGAAGAAAGCGGTGGCGGCATCTTCGGTGGCACGCTGGGCGGCATCCTCTTCGGCAAGACCGGCCCGCGCGGCGGCCAGCATGACGGTCTGGCGCAGATTGCCGCCAAGACCGTAGTGCGCACCATGGGCTCGGAAGTCGGCCGCCAGATCATCCGCGGCGTGCTCGGCTCCATCCTCGGCGGCCGTAGCAGCGGCAAGCGCTGACCGGGCGGGGTAGGGTGGAGCTCCCTCCGGAGGCTCCGCCAGCCGCCGGGAGGCGGCACTACCCAACGCTCGCATCAGTCCTGACCCGGCGGAACCTCCTGTGGAGCTCCACCGTGCGACTCCGTGACGCCTCTCCGGCGGCAATTCCTGGCTCGCAACTACCTTCGCGATATTTGTTTGACGACGCAGTTGCAAACAAGAATGATTCGCATGTACCATTTGTTCAGTTCGGATGGCGGGCTGAGCAAGCCCACTGCCTGAGCGGCAGGTCTGACGGTGTCTGTGCTCCTCACTGGTGCTGTCAGGCATGTTGGTTCGCTCCAAGCGGGCCGGGGATATTTCTGCAAGCCAGTGCGCGTCCGCGTGTGCAAGCCAGCATTTTTTTGAATCGAACATGCGGTGCATGCCCCGTCCGGTTGCCCTGAAGGCAAGCCGCTCGTGCTTCCCGCACACGGGGTACATGCCATGAATATCGATCCTGAAATCGCGCAGACACGCCCAGCCGTGCTGATCGCCTCGGTCATGCATCTGCTGACCTGCAGCGCCCTGCATGGCGTCTCCATCGCCAAGAGCCGCTCCCTGTCCCAATATATGGCTGCGCTGGCCGCGGGCCCGGACATCGATCCACTGCTGCGTCGGGCCTGTAACGAACTGATGGCGGCCTGGTATCAGCAGGCGGTGGAGCTCTCGAACGAGCAGATTTTCGACGATGCTGGCGAGCCATCGTCCAGCACCGCACTGCACTGAGAACTGCCATGAATACGCAGGGTCTCGACAAATCCTCACTTATCCCGCAAACTACGCCCCCTTCGCCACTCCCTCAGCATCAGGATTCGCTGCGTGTGGTGACGAGCAGTGAGCTTTTGCGGGGTCAGGTCTGCGTCAACATCGAACATGCTGGCGCCCTCTATACGTTGCGTGCAACACGCAGCGGCAAGCTGATCCTGACCAAGTAAGCAGAACTGAAACAAGTAGTTAGCAGCAAGTGTAGTAACTGCCAACTGATCATCAATTCCGGTGGTCAGCGCTTCGTGAGCAAAGCATCAGCCCACGAATTCATCAACACCATGAAAGAAGAAACATGTCTCGTTATACAGGCCCACGCCTTAAAGTGATGCGCGCCCTTGGCGTCGAATTGCCAGGTCTTTCCCGCAAGAGCATCGAAAACCGCCCAAATCCTCCAGGCCAGCACGGCGCACGTCCACGTCGCGTTTCTGGCTTCGGCGCACAACTGCGCGAAAAGCAAAAACTGCGTTTCAACTACGGTCTGGGCGAAAAGCAAATGCGTCGCCTGATGGCTGATGCAAAGGCCGCCCGTGGCAACGCCGGTGAGAAGCTGGCCGAGCTGCTCGAGCGCCGTCTCGACAACGTCGTTTTCCGCGCTGGTTTCGCACCGACCATCCCGTCGGCACGTCAGCTGGTCAACCACAACCACTTCCTGGTCAACGGCAAGCGCGTGAACATTCCGTCGTACCGTGTGCGTCCAGGTGATGTGGTCTCGTTGGCACGTCCTGCCAAGGTTCTGGACATCATCAAGTTCAGCATGGAAGAGCCATCGCTGACGCGTCCAGAGTGGCTGAGCTGGGACGCAGCTGCCAGCACGGCAACCGTTGCGCACCTGCCAGCACTGTCTGACCTGCCTTTCCCGATCGAAATGCAGCTGGTCGTCGAATACTACGCACAGCGTATGTAATCCGCATCGTAGTCGGCATCATGGAAAAGCCCCTGTCCGCAAGGACAGGGGCTTTTTCTTTGGCGCTACTGCAGGTAGTTGTCTGCAGTAGCGGCCCATGCCCGCGACCACGCAGCTCATCCAGACGGCAAGGCTTCATTGAACGTGTGATGCCGCGGGCATGGCCCGCTCCTGTATCGACACTCTCTCGAGATCACGACTCCGCACGTTGCGTCTGCGGCTGGAATGCGGCTTGATTGGCGGCGGGCGGAACGGCGGCTGAAGCTGCGCGTTCGCGCAACTGCTGCTGAAGGTGCTTCAGCAGCCATGGCACACAAGCCGCACTCACGGCCGCGAGGATCACCACGCCGCTCATGCCGGTCAGCCTGCCGCCTTCTGCTTCACCCAGCATCAGGCTGGACACGACGGCCGCAGCGGAAATAGCGGTGTTCGTCACGATGTTCTGCAGCGCCATGAAGCCTGCACGTTCATGCGGGGCGGGTACGTGGCTGTTGGCTACCGACAAACCGACATTGCGCGCAGCATTGCCGGCCATGAAGAGCACAAAGGGCAGGGCCAGCGGCAAGGCATGGATGCCGAGCAAAGGGATCAGCCCGAAACTGAAGGCGGTGCTTGCAATGAGCACGCCTGAACGCGGGCCGCGCTTGTCCACGAGGCGCCCCATCAGCTGGATGGCGATCAACGCACATATGCCACCCGCAAGGTAAAGCAGGCTCAGCTGGGCGCGCGGAAAGCCGAGATTCAGCATGAAGAACGCCGAAAAACCCGGGATCACCAGGAAGGCCGAAAACTGCGCGGCGGCCTGCATCAGGCTGGCCGTCTGCACTGCAGGGCGCGCCAGCAACTGACGTGGTGAAGTGCGGGCGGGTTGGTTGAGGTGTCCGCGCAGTGCTGGCAGCAACCATGCGGCGGCTATCCATACCAGCGCAGCCAGTGCCGAGACGACGTAGAAGGGCGCCTGCCAGCCGAAGCGTGCCGCCAGCTCCAGCGCGAAGGGCACGCCTGCGATGGCGGCCAGCGAGAAGCCGATCATCACCTTGCTGATCGCAGCGCCGCGCGCTTGCGGTGGCGTGACGTCGATGATGATGGCCATGCCGAGCGCGATGGTGGGTGCTGCGAACAGGCCGACCAGCGCCCGCGCCGCGAGCAGGCTGGCGAAGCCGGTGGCCCAGGCGCTGGCCAGTGTGGCGATGCCGAGACCGGCGAGCACGACGAGCAGCGCAGGCTTGCGATCGAAGCGGTCGAGGACATGCATTGCGCATATTCCGGCCGCTATGGATGCGAGTGTGAGGGCTGCGGCGAGCCAACCCAGGTCGGACGCGCCGAAGCCGAGCGCGGCGGCAAAGTCAGGCCCGAGCGGCATGACCATCATGAAATCGAGGACGTAGACGAACTGCAAAGCGCCGATCAGCAAAATCGCGCGGCGTGGTGGAAGCACTGTATTCATTGGGTTTTGCCTGTCTTTGGCCGGAGTGCAGGGGGCGCTCTGGAGGAATTGGCAATTCTGCTACATAGAAAATTTCAATGCAAATGCAATTGCGAATGATTCGCGATAACAGGTAAGATCGCCTCGCTTCCCAGGCAGCCGACGCACGACGCTGACATTTCATGGAATCCGCAGAGCGCGGCATTGCATGGCCCCACGGCCCCATTTCCGGCCGATTCACCCGTCAGCTCACCCGCCAGATTCCCAGCTGCAAGTGCCGCTGGCGATCAGGTCATCACCGCGTAGCCACCCATCCGAGCACTCATCTTGATCGTCGGTACCCCCTGCCGGCGGCCTCAGCGAGGAGGAGTTTCCGCATGAACGACATGTTTCGCCCCAACACTTCGCGTCCATACCCGTCCGGTTTTGGATCATCCCCCAACCTTCCCGGCGATGACGGCGCGCCCGGTCGCAATGCGTTCGCCGTGCTCGACCGGCAGGCGCAGCGATCCGATGCTCTTTTCGAGCGCTACGTACCGGGCAGCAGCCTGTTCGCATCGCCACGTAACGCCTTCCTGACGCATGGCGCAAGTCTGGTCATGCCGGCTGTGTCCGCTTCGTCACTGGCGTGGCGCGCTGCCGAGTTCCAGCGCAATGCGCAGCGCGAAGGCCACTCCGGCCTGTTGATGGGGGCCGTGCCCTTCCAGCTCGACGCGCCGGCGCATCTGTTCTCGCCTGCACGCGTGGAGCGCGCCGCCGGCGTGCACAGCATGGAGGCCTTGCCCGTGCAGCGGCAGGATGGCGTCGACGCACGCCGCGGCATGATCGCTACCCCGACGCCCCGAGGCTATGAACACAATGTGGGCGAGGCGGTTGCCCGCATCAAGCGGGGCGAGCTTGAGAAAGTCGTGATGTCGCGCGCGCTGAAAGTCGATACCCGCATCGATCTGCCTGCGCTGCTGCGCACGCTTGCCTGCCGCAACACGCGTGGCTACACCTATGCCATTGACCTGGCCGGTGGTCCGGCAAATGAGCCTGGCAAGCGCCGCACGCTGATCGGGGCCAGCCCCGAATTGCTGGTCGCGCGTCATGGTCGCCTCGTCGCCTCTCACCCGCTCGCGGGCTCGATTCCGCGCAGTGCTGATCCGGTCGAAGATGCACGCCGTGCCGAAGGCCTGCTGGCATCCGCCAAAGACCTGCATGAGCATGCCCTGGTGGTCGACGCCGTCGCGGCTGCACTGCAGCCCTATTGCCGGGAGCTGATCGTGCCGAAGGCGCCCTCGCTCGTGTCTACCGCCACCATGTGGCATCTCGCCACCGAAGTGAAGGGCGATCTCGCCGATCCCGCGACGACCTCGCTGGAGCTTGCGCTGGCCCTGCACCCCACGCCGGCGGTGTGCGGCTACCCGACTGCCGATGCACGCAACTTCATCAACGAGGTCGAAGGCTTTGATCGCGGCTTCTTCACCGGCCTCGTCGGCTGGTGCGATGCCGAGGGCAATGGTGAATGGGCGGTGACGATTCGCTGCGCAGTCGTCGATGACGACTCTGCCACGCTCTACGCGGGTGCCGGCATCGTCGGCGCGTCCGACCCGTCGCTCGAACTGGCCGAAACTTCCGCCAAGCTGCGCACCATGCTTGGCGCGATGGGCCTCGAAGCCGTGCTGGAGACCTTGTCATGAGTGCTGGACTGCACGCTGACGGCGTCGACTTCACGCCCTGGCCAGAGGCATTCGCTCAACGTTACCGCGACGCCGGCTACTGGCGTGGCGAAGCGCTCGGCCAGATCCTGCAACACAGTGCCGCGCGTGATCCGCTGCGTGTTGCGCTGGTGTGCGGCGAACGTCGCTGGACCTACGCCATGCTCGACGAAGAGGTCGGTCGTCTCGCCTCCGGCT
Organism: Uliginosibacterium silvisoli; assembly: GCF_036017035.1. Lineage (NCBI taxonomy): Bacteria > Pseudomonadati > Pseudomonadota > Betaproteobacteria > Rhodocyclales > Zoogloeaceae > Uliginosibacterium > Uliginosibacterium silvisoli. The sequence goes on from NZ_JAYXHS010000001.1 coordinate 1,489,345, forward strand.
TGCGCCAGCGCGGCATCGCGCAGGGTGACCGCGTCGTCCTGCAACTGCCCAACATCGGCGAATTCGTCCTGTTGTGCTTCGCCCTGTTCCGCCTCGGTGCGCTGCCCGTGTTCGCACTGCCCGCGCATCGTCGCAGCGAGATCGCCTACTTCTGCAGCTTCACCAATGCCAAGGCCTATGTCATTGCCGACGTGCACGGTGGCTTCGACTACCGCACGCTGGCGCGCGACGTACTGGCTGACGATGGCGTAAAGAGCGCTGCGCCCGATCTGCGCGTCATCGTCGTGGGTGACGCTGCAGAGTTCATTGCCTTCGACGAAGTCCGAGACAACGACGAAGCGCCCACGCCGTTGGCACCGCCTGCCGCCTCCGCCCTGGCATTCCTGCAGCTCTCCGGCGGCAGCACGGGTCGCCCAAAACTCATTCCACGCACGCACGACGACTACTTCTACAGCGTGCGTGCCAGTGCCGAGATCTGCGGCCTGAGCGAGAACAGCGTCTACCTGTGCGCGCTACCCGTCGCGCATAACTTCCCGATGAGTTCGCCCGGCATCCTGGGCGTATTCCACGCGGGGGGCACCGTCGTACTTGCGCCAAACCCGAGCCCGGATACGGTCTTTCCGCTGATCGAGCGTGAAGGTGTCACCCTCACCTCGCTGGTGCCACCGCTGGCCATGATCTGGATGGAAGCGGCCGCGGCACAGACGGCCGCGAAGCGCTATGACCTGTCCACGCTGGAGCTCCTGCAGGTCGGCGGTTCGCGTCTCAGCGACGAAGCCGCGCAGCGTGTGCGTCCTCTGCTGGGCTGCACGCTACAGCAGGTGTTCGGCATGGCCGAGGGGCTGGTTAACTACACACGCTTCGACGATCCGGAGCAGCTCGTCGTGAGCACGCAGGGCAGGCCGATCTCGCAGGACGATGAAGTGCGGGTCGTCGATGACGACGACAACGACGTCGCGCCCGGCGAGCTGGGTCACCTGCTGACGCGCGGCCCATACACCATCCGCGGCTACTACCGCGCCGACGTGCACAACGCTCGCGCCTTCACACGCGACGGCTTTTACCGCACGGGCGACCTCGTGCGCCAGTTGCCGAGCGGGCATCTCATCGTCGACGGCCGCGCCAAGGACCAGATCAATCGTGGTGGCGACAAGGTTGCGGCGGAAGAAGTCGAGAACCATCTGCTCGCGCATCCCGCAGTGCTCGATGCGGCCGTGGTGGCGATGCCCGATGCATACCTCGGCGAGCGCAGCTGCGCCTTCATCGTGCCGCGCGGCGACGCCCCGCGCGCGATGGAGATCAGCCGCTTCATGCGCGAGCGTGGCCTGGCGCAATACAAGGTGCCCGACCGCATCGAGTTCGTCGCAAGTTTTCCCAAGACAGGGGTCGGCAAGATCGACAAGCGCGCGCTGCGCGAGCGCTTCGTCGCTCAGCCCACAACCATTCCCGTTTAGCTCGTCATCCCGGCGAAGGCCGGGATCCAGCGTTCAGGCCCGCAGCTACGCACCGCTCTGGATCCCGGCCTTCGCCGGGATGACGGCATTACAGACATCCGGCCCTAAAAGGCCAGCAACTCACGGAACAACACCATGACCATTCCCCGCATTGCCAGCTACGACATGCCCGCAGCCAGCTCCTTCCCTGCCAACCGGGTCGAGTGGAATGCCGACCCCGCGCGCGCTGCGCTGCTCATCCACGACATGCAGCAGTACTTCCTCGATTTCTACGACAACAGCGCGGCGCCGATCCCGCAACTCGTCGAGCACATCCGCCAGCTGCGCGATGCTGCCGATGCGAAAGGCATACCTGTCTACTACACCGCTCAGCCTGCCGTGCAACCGGCTGAAGACCGCGCGCTGCTCAACGAATTCTGGGGGCCGGGCCTGCCTGCCAAACCGGAAGGCGCGCCTGTCATCGCCGCACTCGCGCCGCGCGCCACGGACATCGTGCTCGACAAATGGCGCTACAGCGCCTTCGTGCGCAGCGACCTGCTCGAACGCCTGCGCGCGCAGCAGCGCGACCAGCTCATCGTCTGCGGCGTGTATGCGCACATCGGCTGCCAGGTCACCTGCGTCGACGCCTTCATGCGCGACATTCAGCCCGTCCTCGTCGGCGACGCACTGGCCGACTTCGGTGCTGAACGTCACGCCCAGGCACTCGACTACGTCTCGCAGCGTGCCGGGGTCGTGCGCAGCACGGCGCAGGTACTCGCTTCGCTCGGTGTGAGCGCGTCTACATTGCCTGCAGACATCGACGCGCTGCATGCCGAAGTGGCGGCAATCCTCGAGATGCCGAAGTCCGACCTCAATACCGACGACAACCTGCTCTACGCCGGCCTCGACTCGATCCGCCTCATGAGTCTGCTCGAGCGCTGGAAGCGCGCCGGTTCCAGCATCAACTTCGTGCAGCTCGCCGAGCAACCGACGATCGCGCAGTGGTGGGCCTTGCTGAACGAGGCGCGCTGACATGGGTGGTGTTGATCAGGGCGTTGGCAAGGCCGCAGCAGCAGAGCGCCTGCCGCTCAGCGCTGCGCAGTTGGGCATCTGGCTCGGCCAGCAACTCGACCCGGCCAGCCCGTCCTACTGGACGGCCGAAGCCATCGTGCTCGACGGCGAACTCGACGTCGCCGCCTTCGAAGCAGCCCTGAGCGGCGCCATCGACGAATGCGAGGCGCTGCATGTGCGCTTCCGTGCCGACGATGCTGCGAGCGACGAAGTCGTATGGCAAGTGCCTGTGCGCGAAGCATGGAGCCTGCGTCACATCGATCTCTCCGCGCGCGGTGACCTTGCTCGCTGCGAGTTGGCCGCGCAGCGCTGGCTGTACGACGATCTGCAACGCACGGCCGACCTCGCGCACGGCGCACTCTTCGCCACCGCGCTGCTGCGGCTCGCGCCGCAACGTCATCTGTGGACGCTGCGCGTGCATCACGTCGCGCTGGATGGCTACGGCTATGCGCTGCTGCAGCGTCGAGTGGCTGCGCTCTACGCGCGCGCCACCGGTGTGCAGATCGACGACCAGTTCAGCAAACCACGCGCCACGCTCGCCGCCGTCATCGAAGAAGCACGCGAATACCAGCAGCATGCATCCGCGGCAGATCGCGCTTTCTGGACCGCACGCCTCGCAGGCGCTGCCGCACCCGTCTCACTTGCGCCACCTGCCACGCTCGCGCGCGGCGTGCGCAAGGCGCGTGGCGATCTCGCACGCGAAGGTGACACCGGCGCGCAAGTGCTAGAACGCTGGCAGGCTGCCGCCAAGAACTGTGGTGTCGATTGGGCGGCCTGGCTCATCGCGACAGCTGCTGCATGGCTCGCGCAGCACACCGGCGCGCGCGACATCACGCTGGGCTTGCCCGTCATGGGCCGCCTCGGCTCCGTCGGCCTCACCGTGCCGTGCATGGCGATGAACATCGTGCCGCTGCGCATCCAGGTCGATCCCGCGCAAGGCATCGCCGCACTCGCGAAAAGCGTCGCCGCCGAGATGCGCGCCATCCGCCCGCATCAACGCTACCGCTACGAATGGCTGCGCCACGATCTCGGCCGTGCCAATGGTGGCCAACGCCTGTTCGGCCCCGTCATCAACCTCATGCCCTTCGACCGCCCGCTGGAGTTCGGCGCGCTCGCCGCACGCGCACTGCCGGTTTCCGCCGGCCCGGTCGAAGACCTCTCCATCACCGTCGCACCGCACGCCACAGGCATGCGCTTCGACTTCGAAGCCAACCCCCATGCCTACGATGCCGACACGCTGAGCGCGCACCGCGCGTCGCTGGTGCACACCATCGACACACTGCTCGCTGCGCCCATCGACGCGCCGCTGGTTGAAGTGCTCAGCGACTGGCTGGCATCGACATTGCCAGCACTGTCCATCATCGAAGGCGAGCCTATCAACGAGGTCGTGTCCGTGCTCGACGCGTTGCGTGCGCATGCCACCGCGACACCACACGCCATCGCGGTCGAGCAGGACGGCAAGGCCCTCAGCTACGCCGAACTCCTCGTCGAGGTGAAACGCCTTGCCGCCGTGCTGGCCGGGCAGGGCGTCACGCGCGAAGACCGTGTCGCCATCCTCCTGCCGCGCTCGCCGCAAACCATCGTGGCTCTGCTGGCTGTGTTGTGGGCGGGAGCGGGGTACGTGCCGCTCGACCCGGACAGTCCGGATGCGCGGATTGCGATGGTGCTGGCGGATGCACGGCCGAGGTTGGTGTTGAGTGTGCGGGGGTATGCCGAACGGGTTGGTGGTGACTTGACGTTGTTGTGCCTGGATGAACTTGCCAATGATCCAAGCGAGCCCGCACAAAACTCCCCTCTCCCGCACGCGGGAGAGGGGCAGGGGGAGAGGGGACGTGAAATAGCCCCTGAACCGAGTGCCGCGCTAGATGGGGGGAGCCCTCTCCCCCAACCCCTCTCCCATAAATGTGAGAGGGGAGCACAAAGCGGCTCCGCCACACCAACAACACCCGTCATCCCGGCGAAGGCCGGGATCCAGTTACCCAGCGTGGAGCTGGATCCCGGCCTTCGCCGGGATGACGAACCCGGGGGCGCTGCTCTGTGGATGGAGGAGCCCGTCCCTGTAGCAGACAACGCGCTCGCCTACATCATCTACACCTCAGGCTCCACCGGCCGTCCCAATGGTGTGATGATCGGCCGCGACGCGCTGGCCCACTTCGTCGCCGGCGCACGCATGCGCTACGCCATGACGCCAGCCGACCGCGTGCTGCAGTTCGCACCGCTGCATTTCGATGCCAGCGTCGAAGAGATCTTCCTGTCGCTCACCATCGGCGCCACGCTCGTCCTGCGCAACGACGCGATGCTCGAATCACTGCCGCGCTTCCTCGCCGCTTGCGCCGCAAAGCGCATCAGCGTGCTCGACCTGCCGACCGCTTTCTGGCACGAGCTGGCGTACTGTGTCGGCGACGAGAGCGGCGCCCACGCACTCCCGCCATCCATACGCCTCGTCATCATCGGCGGCGAAGCCGCGCTGGCCGAGCGCATCGCGCGCTGGCGTAAGGTCGCGTCGCCGCATGTCGTGTTGCTCAATACCTATGGCCCCACCGAGACGACCGTGATCTGCACCACCGCCGTCCTGTCCGGTCCTGACGCGCTCACGTGGTCTGGCGAGTCCGTACCCATCGGCGCGCCGCTGCCCGGCATGACCGCCGTTGTCGTCGATGACGCCTTGCGTCCCGTCGCACCCGGCGAAGCGGGCGAGCTGTGCATGATCGGAGGCGCACTCGCGCGTGGTTACTTCGAGCGACAGCAAGTCACCGATGCGCGTTTCATCCAGCTCGCATCGCTCACCCATGCACCGCGCGCCTACCGCACCGGCGATCGCGTGCGCGAGGCGGAAGACGGCGCGCTGGTCTACCTCGGTCGTCTCGACGACGAGTTCAAGATCAGCGGCTACCGCATCGACCCCGCCGAGATCGAGACCGCCTTGCTCGACTACCGCGGCGTGCGCGAAGCCGCCGTTGTCGGCCAGGTGCTGCCGGGTGGCAGCAAACGCCTCGCTGCCTTCATCGTCTGCGATGGAGAGCCCGACAGCAGCGCGTTGCAGCAACACCTCGCGCAACGCCTGCCCGCGCCAGCGATTCCATCCGCATACGTACCGCTCAACCGTCTGCCACGTAACGCCAACAACAAGATCGACCGCGCCGCGTTGCGCACGCTTGGCCTCGACGACGCTGTTGCCAAAACAGGCGCGGCAAGTGAAAGCGCGAACACCGCCACGCTCAGCCCGCTGCAGCGCACTGTCATCAAGGTCTGGTCCGAGGTGCTCGGCACACAGCAGATCGGCGCCGACAGCGACTTCTTCGCGCTCGGCGGGAAATCGCTGCAAGCCATCCAGGTCGCCAACCGACTCGGCGTTGCCCTGCTACGCGAGGTGGCAGTCTCCAGCCTGTTCCGTCACCCCTCCGTAGCGGCACTCGCCGCTGCGCTCGACGTGCCGGAAGGCCATACCCCACCCGATCAGGCCAGCGACCCGTTCGCGCCGCTGCTGCGCATCCAGTCTGGCGACGCAAGCTTGCCAGCACTGTTCTGCGTGCACCCCGCCGAAGGTCTCTCATGGTGCTACATGGGCCTCGCCGCACAGCTGCGCAACACGCCCATCTACGGCCTGCAATCGCGCGGCATGACAGGCGAATCGCCCGCGCACATCGACGAGGTCGTCACCGACTATATCGCCCTCGTGCGCAGCGTGCAGCCGCACGGCCCGTACCGCTTCATGGGCTGGTCCTCCGGCGGCGGCATCACCCACGCCATGGCCGCACGCATGCAGGCCGACGGCGAGCAGGTCGAACTGCTGGCGATGATGGACGCCTACCCGAGCGACATCTGGGCAGGCAAGCCGGAACCCACCGAACGCGACGCCCTCATCGTCCTCCTCGACGTCATCGGTTACGCCGGCAAGGGCCACCTCGGCGACGACGGCCAGCCTCTCTCGCTCGACGCCATGCGCGCCCGCCTGCAACGCCCCGGCACCGTCTTCGCGGATCGTGACGCGGCGAGCCTCGCCAGGCTCACCGGCCAGGCCATCGACTCCATGAAGCTCTACCGCGGTTTGCGCCATCCCGTGTTCGAGGGTGATGTGCTGTTCTTTTACGCTGCGCAGCGCCCGGCGGAGGCTCCGGACTGGCTGGGCTGGCGGCCGTATGTGAAAGGCGAGTTGCAACGCGTTGATATCGACAGCACGCATAACGGCATGAGTCAGCGGGCGCCGCTGGCGCATATCGGTCGCGAACTGGCGAAGCGTCTGGAATCGTAAGGTGGGCTCGGCGAGCCTACGTGTAATCAGAGACATCACGCTGCAGTTCCCTCCCCTTGAGGGGAGGGGGGCGCAGTGCGCCGGGAGAGGTGGGGAGGTACGTATCCGGTGCAGCCTGTTGCGCATAGCGAGCCATTTCCCCTCTCCCTCCCCTGACGGGGCACCCTCTCCCCGGGGAGAGGGAACTGCAGCGCGCACGCCCTGAACACAACGTGCATCAAGCAAAGGAAACCGAATGAACACCCAACTCGAATTCCACGACAAAACCGCCCTCATCACCGGCGGCGCCCAAGGCATCGGCGCCGCCGTCGCGCGCGCCCTCGCACAACAAGGCGCCCGCGTCGCGCTCATCGACCACCAGGCCGACAAACTCGAAACCTTCGCCCACGCACTACGCACCGAGGGCAAGCAAGCCATCGCCATCCCCCTCGACCTGCGCGAAGGCGCCGCAATTACCGCAGCCGTCGCGCGCACCGAACAGGAACTCGGCCCCATCGATCTGCTTGTCAATGTCGCCGGCATCTTGCGATCCGGTGGCGCGCTGGAACTCGGCGACGCAGACTGGGAAGACAGCTTCGCCATCAACACCACGGCCATCTTCCGCATGTGCCGCGCCGTCGCGCGCGGCATGGTGGAACGCAAGCAAGGCGCCATCGTCACGGTCGGCTCCAATGCCGCCCGCACGCCGCGGCTCGGCATGGCCGCCTACGCCGCCTCCAAGGCCGCCACGGCCCACTACATGCGCTGCCTCGCACTCGAACTCGCACCGCACGGCATCCGCTGCAACACCGTCTCACCCGGCTCGACCGACACGGCGATGCAACGCGCCTTCGCCAGCACGCCGGAACAGATACAGAGCGTCCTCAACGGCTCGCTCGAACGCTACCGGCTTGGCATTCCGCTGGGACGCATCGCAACGCCCGAAGACATCGCCGAAGCCGTCTGCTTCCTCGCGTCAGAACGCGCACGGCATATCACCATGCATGATTTGTGTGTGGATGGGGGGGCGACGTTGGGGGGGTGAGCTTCGACGCGGTCGCCTGACGTCGATAGTTGGCCTATCATTCTGCCTGCTCGCTATAGGCGCGATTTCCGCGCTTTAAGCCATTGCGAGTCGGGACTGCAATGAAGAAATCGACATACTGGCTGCTCTGCCTTCCGATTGCCGTTGGATTCGCATACTTCGGTCCGTCATCAGGGGATGGCTGGCACTCGGCATGTGCCTGCGTGAGTGCGGAGGCGGAGTTCATCTCATTCGTTGCTGAGAAGGTGCCCGCTTACAAATCGATCTCGGACCGTGGCTTGGAGTCACTCGATGAAGGGACCGTGGTTGCCGCTTTCCTCGCGCAGATACCGCTTGGCTCTGATTTCGCCACTATCGAAGAGCGGGTCTCAAATCTGGATAGGGTGTGCAGGGAATCGACGAATCTCTATCGATGCGAGTACTGGCTTCAGGCCAATAGCACCTCCCAGCGCGGTTACTCAGTTGCCTTTCATCTCTCGGACGACAAGCATCTGACGTCCATCGAGGCGCGGAGAATAGTCAGGGAGAATGCGAGCAGTTAACGCTCCAGTCCTCGTGAGCATCCGTGGCTTGGTTTGCATCCGTTGCAACATCGCCATCCGCTACCGCTTCGGCATTCCGCTAGGACGCATCGCTCGTCAGAAGACATTGCCCAGACTGTCTGCTTCCTCGCCTAGGAGAGCGAACGGTGTATCGCCTTGCATGACTTGTGTGTGGATCAAAGGCGACGTTAGAGTCGGTTGATCTGAGAAAGCCACGTGAGAATTGCAAGAGTGGCGAGGGGTCTCGTTGCACACAACTTATCCCCGTGCCCTGCCGCAGCAATGCTAGTAGTTACGCGATTCATCGCGCCCCGACTCATCTGCTAGTCGCACCGTGCTGTGGCGTTAGGCTTTTAACTGAGAAGAGCTCAGCACGCGAGTCAAGGTTGAACGGGGTAGCCGATTTCCTCAGCATCTATGGCGACATCCTGAATATCACGAGATGACGGGAATGCATTCAGCAGTTCGATTGACAGTGGTTCATGAGCCAAGACACGTGAGATTGCATCCAGTGCAACGTCAAGTTCGAAGTACTCTTTTGCGAAGGACTGATACGTCGTTGGATCGCCGTCTAATGCTGAAAGCATCCATTCAGAACCATCTGGGTCTTCGCTGTCGTCAGGAAACTCAATTGAGCCGCGAGACCATGCAGGTTCTCCATTCAGGCACCAGACACAAAATGTAGTGTCCTCCATGTGAAACGCGGGCTCCTGTACCGAACTTGAAAATTGTGGAGGAACCGCCTCCAATACCCCCGGCCAGATTGATGGGGGTGTCTTGCGCCAAGGTGTCATCGGTGATTCATGATCAAAACCTCGAAGGAAGCAGCCTGAGGCATCGAAAACAGCGAAGAGGTCATCTCCTGAGCCGTTTCGCATTGATCCCATATGCTCGGTCGGTGACCACTTTGAGTTGAACGAGTAGTAGCGATATTCCCACTCAGCCTCAAGGATTGCGTCGAGCAGCGCGTAGGCTTGCAGCAAGCGCTGGAGTGCATTTGGCAGAGGAAGGCGGGCTAAGTCGCGTGTCGATATCATGGATCTATGAGCTCTGCGAGGTGAGGTTTTCTAGTCAGCTCACTTTACAGGCTTCCACTGGCCGCGGAGTTGGCGCCTTTCCAACGATATCAGCTGGGTTTATTTAGGTAGTGACCCTGAAGAATCGGCGCTCTGCGTCTTAGGGCAGTGCATCGACCCTTGGCATTTTGGCTGGCGTGATGCCGCCAGCGAGCCGTCTCTGTTGTATGGCCGAGGATATTCCACGGCGATGATGTGCTTGTCGCTTGATCCGTACGAGCCCGTGCCGCGCTGACGTTGAGCACTGTAGAGGCATCGCGCAAGGCATCGGTGACTCACTTTGAATGCGTGGCTTCATCCTGAAAGTCTCTGGCCGATTGCGCGTTGCGCACTTCCCTGTCGAGAGGCGCTTCTATAGTGCGATTTTTTCGTCGAGCAGACCTCTTGCCTCTTCGCGGCCGGCCTCAGTGATATGGGTCGAGGAGAGGGCGTTTTGCAGGCAGCGCACTGCCCCTGACGATGAACGACGAACTCCCGTGCCAGTCAGGTAGAGCTTGGCCAGTTCAAGCGCCGCATCACCGTCACCCATCTCAGCAGCTCGCTCGAACCACTGGAAGCTCTGACGAAATCTCAAGCGCTCTCTGTAGAGAATTGCAATGTTCGATGCGGCGGCTGAATCGCCTTTGCGGTAGGCGCGCTTGTACCAGTACATTGCTTTCTCTTTATCCTGAACTGTGCCGATCCCCTCGTCATGAAAGTAGCCGAGGTTGATCATGCAACCATCGAGGCCAAGCGCTACTGCCTGGCTGAACAAGTCGAATGCTTGCGCAAGCTCTCCTTTGTCCCAGGCATCGAAGGCTTGTTGTTCGATGTTGGCTGTACTCATGTGCCGATTCCGTTCGAGTTCTGTCATTCGGTGCGAGGCGTCGAGGTGCAGATGTCCGTTGGCGAAGGCCACGAGTCTATGCGAAACGGTGCTGCATGATGCCGGGGGCCAGGCCTACGCGTGGGAGCTCGGCTCGTCCGCCAACAGTGCCAGCGCCGCAGCGTAGCCGGGCGGCATGGCGAGCGACCAGGCCTGCAAGCCCGGGCGTGGGCTGATGTAGCTGCCGTCGTCTCGCAGCATTGCCACGGGCATGCCGTTCGCCACGGAGAAGCCGGTGCCGTCGGCCTTGATCATGGCTTCCTTACCGCACCACAGTGCGTAGAAGCGGGCGCTGTCGCCTGCGCACCAGGCGCGTTCTTCGTCGCTGAAGATCGAGGACGAGAGCGTGTCCAGCGGCGCGGTACTGGCGTGGCGTTCGATGTCGATGCCTACGTCGTGCGTGGTGGAGATGGCGATCAATGCGTATTGCCCGCTGTGTGCGACGTTGAAGCGGAGCTGGCTGGCACGTAGCGCGGGTTTGCCGTGAGGGCCGTATTCAAAACGCAGGGCTGTTGCTTCGCCACCGGTTCGTTCGGCGAGGCGCTGGCGCAAGGCGGCGCGTGTGAGGGCGAAGCGGCGTGCGCTGGTGGGATGGTTGTACCAGTTGTGGCGATCCTGCTCGTCCTTGTTGAGGATGGCGAGCGCCTGCGGAAGCCGGTGAGCTTCCTCCTTGATGTCGAGGATAAATACTTCGAGGGTGTCGGGTGTGCCGGACGGGAGCGCTACGGTCTGCAATGCGATCTGCATGATGCTGGGGCGTGACGGAGGGTGGTGGCAGCGTAGCGCAACATACTGCGGTGCGGAATGCCTTGCGTCGGCTGGTGCCGTGCGTGCGAGGCGAGAGCGCAGCCGAATCCGGGTTGGGTGCCAGCAATGCGACGTGTATGCAATCGGCGTGCGTGGGTGACGGCGTAGGTCGGAAAAGCGCAGCGCCTTCCGACATCAGGTGGCTCGATGCATGCCAAGCGTGTTTGTACGCCTGGATGTCGGAAGGCGCTGCGCTTTTCCGACCTACCATGTTCAGGCGACGGCCCTGTCGCTGAGTGGCAGGTTTGGCAGCAGCGCTGCGAGACTGTCGTTGGCGCCGGTTGTCGCGAGCGTCCTGAGCCATTGCAGCAGGTCTTCGTGCAGCTCTGCGATGCGCGCCGCGCTGTATGCATTCGGGTTGGCTTCGCTGCGCAGTTGCCATTCCGAGTTCAGCACGAAGACGCTGATGTTGAGGTCTTTCACCGGGCCGGCGCTGATGGGTTCGATGCGCGATGCGAGTCCGGCGAACTGGGCGCTGCGGTCGAAGGGCAGGAGGTTCACGGCCTGGTTGAAGCAGTGGCGGCCGATGGCCATGTAGCCGAGGTCCATGCGGATCCAGCCGTAGCGGTAGTAGGTGTGCGGGCGGATGGCGCGCATGTTGGTGGCGAGCTGGCCGCTGAGGCTCTGCATGTCGTCGTCGGCGTTGATGCGGATGCTCATGGGCACGATGTTCATCGCCATGCAGGGCACGCCGAGGGCGGGCGTGCCGAGGCGGTTCATGACGGGCAGGCCGAATGTGAGTTCGCTCTGCCCGGATTGCTTGGCGAGCCACAGGCCGATGGCGGCGAGCATCCAGCTGCCCCAGTCCTGGCCGCAGCTTTTCGCAGCGGTGCGCAGGGTGTCGATCTCGGCGTTGCTGATGCGCGTGTCGCAGCGATGCAGCTCATCGGAGAAGGCTGCGGGTGGCGCGATGGTGGCGGGAGGTGGAGCCTCTTGCTGGTTGGCCAGCCAGAAGGCCTTGTCCTTGTCGAAGCCGCCGTTGGCCTTGTAGGCCTGCTCGGCCTGCGTGACCTTTTCGAGTGTCCAGTCTGGCAGTGGCAGTAACTGAGATGCGAGCGCTTCGCCCTTGACGCGCGCGCTGTAGCGCTCGGCGATGAGCTGGCAGACGAGGCCGTAGCCGTAGCCGTCGAGCGCGATGTGGTGCACCTGCAGGTACCAGAGGTGGTGATCGTCGGCGAGCTGCAGGAGGGCGCTGCGGTAGAGCAGGTCTTCGGTTGGCTTGCACAGCGTGGCGAGGGATTGGGCTATCCAGTTCTGTGCGGCGGTGGCTGGACAGGCTTCGTTGCGGAAGTCGTGCACGGCGAGCGGCGGCGTGGCGGCTTGCAGCGGAATCTGCCACAGGCCGGTGTCGTCTTCCTCGAAGCGGCGATGCAGGGTGTCGGCGTTGTTGAGCACTTCGACGACGGTGTCGGAGAGGGCCTTGACGTTGAGCGGGCCACGCAGCGAGATGGTCTCGGCGGTGAGCATGGTGGGGCTCGCGGGCGACATCTTCTGCGCTACCCAGATGCCATATTGGGCGGTGGTGGTGCGGAGGCGTGTGGGAAGAATACTCATGTCGAACCTCTCTGCATCAGTGTTGGTGATGACGGGCGTGGGGTGTAGTCCGTAGGGTGGGTTCGCGAAGCAACCCACCGCCGTTCGTTGCGCACGATGGTGGGTTGTCGCTTTTGCTCCGAACCCACCCTACTTTCGTCATTCCGGCGAAGGCCGGAATCCAGAGTCGTTGCGTGCGTCTGGATCCCGGCCTTCGCCGGGATGACGAGCTCACGGTGCGAACGCGAAATCCACGACACGTCGCGCACCATGCATCAGCATGTCGTGGTGGTCATGGCCGGCGACGCTCTGGAATTCGAAGCCGAGATTCGGCACCTTGGCTTCGGTCAGCACGCGGCCGAACTCGCGCACGTTGTCGACCATGGCGCGGGTCTGCAGGCGTTTCTTCGTGGCTTCGTCCGCAAATTTCTCGGGGTATTGCTCGTCCATGCCGACGGTGATCATGACCTTGGCTGGCTGCGCGAATTGCAGTGCGGCGACGCGTTGCGGCAGTTGGCGGAGCGCGTAGTTTTCGCCGAACCAGAGGGAGGGGCTGGCAGCCCAGTAGCGCTGGAAGAACTGTGGCTGGGTCTCCAGGGTGTGCAGGGTGAACAGGCCGCCGTAGGAGAAGCCGAACAGGGTATGGCGCTGCGGGTCCATCTTGAAGCGCTCGGCGATGACAGGGCGCAGTTCGACGGTCAGGAACTTGAGGAAGCTGGCCGCGCCGCCATGACGTGGCGAGAGGGCATCACCGGTCTTGGTGCCGGGCGGTAGCTCGGGGGTGTAGTCGAGGGCGCGGCCGTTGACGTCGATGATCTGGCCGTTGGTGTAGCCGATGGCGACGACGAGACCGGCAGGTTCGTCACCGATCTTGGCGAGGTACTGCGCACTGTCGGTCGGCGATGCCGGGCGGGGGCGCATGAACTCGGTGATGGGGAAGCTGGCGAGACCGTCGAGCATCCACAGCGTCGGGTAGCCGCTTGCAGGCGCAGCCTTGTGCGGCAGGCCGACGAGGATGCGATAGCGCTGGCCCGTGTACTTCGAGTCGATCTCGAAGCTGACGCTGCGAGAGAGTTGTGCGGGCTGCCAGCTGGCGGGCAGCGGTGCGAGCGTGCTGTAGTCGGCCGTGGCGGCCTGGGCGAAAGATGTGATCGGCATGCAGAGTCCAAGGAGGATCGCGCCGCGTCGGGCAAGGCTTGAGAGTCGGGCGAGCGGGGTGGATGAGGGCATGAATGCGGGGTCCGGGTTGGATCGGGTGGTGAGCCTGAGGGGTGGGATGCCTGCGCGTATCACTTCGGCGTGAAGTCGCAGGCCTGGTCCGGCGCAGGCGTGCCGAACGCAATACTGATGACGGGTTGCAGCGTGCCTCCCTGGCGCAGCCAGTAGGCAACGCCGATGTCCTGACGCACGTGGCCGTTGCCGGCCAGCAGCACCACGCCTTGCGCGGCGTAGGGCGCGATGAGTTGTGCCATCCAGATGTCGCGCGCGACCTGTGCGTTGGTCATGCCGGTGACGAGATTGGCGGGCAGCTTGTTGCAATGCCCTTCGATGATCTCTTCGCGCTGCGGGACCAGCACCGCATCAGGCAGCGGCCTGTCGAGGCCACGCGCTTGCATCGTCGCGCTGTCGAAGCTGGCGGCGAAGCCGTTGCGCACCACCTGGGTGGCGTCGGCGCGCGAGAGGTTCACGGCGATGATGCGTAGCTGATGGCGTAGCGCGAGTTCGAGGACGGGCTTGTAGAAGTCCCAGTTCCAGTTCGGCAAGCGCAGGCCGGGCGTGGCGAGAATGCAATCGGCATTGGTGCAGCTTTTCAGGGCAGCGTCGAGTGCGGTCTGGTTCTCGCGGTCGAATTGCTCCATGCCGATGGCGGGGCGCCAGCCTGCCTCGATGAGGGACTGCAGATAGGCGAAGCGTTCGCGGTGGCCGTCGGCGCTGTCGTGGACTTCACCGAGCAGCAGGACTTGCGCGCGGTTTGTCGTGAGTGCCTGCGGCGTGGGGCGTGTGCTTGCGCAGCCTGCGAGCAGGGTGATGAGGAACGTGAGAGCGAGGAAGAATTTCTTCATACAGGTGATGTTCTTGAAGTCCGTGCCGTGAGGTCGGCTCTCCGTGCAAATTCAATCCTATGTCGGAAAAGCGCAGCGCCTTCCGACACCGGGTGTTCTAACGGGGGCATCCGTGCTTTTGCGTCTGGATGTCGGAAGGCGCTACGCTTTTCCGACCCACGAATTCATGGGCTCATTCCACGGTGAACCGTACCGGAAACTCGACCCAGCTTGCGAGCTGCAGATTGCCACGACGCGAAGGGACGAAACGCCACTGGCGTACGGCGCGCTCGGCCGCTTCGTCGAGCAAGCGGAAGCCGCTGCCCTTGACGATGCGGATCTCGCCGGGGCGACCGTCGGCCTCGGTCCACACGCGGAACAGCACGACGCCGCCGATGCCTTGCTCGCGCATGAGCATCGGGTAATCCGGCTTGGGGTTGTATGCGTAGTCGGGGCGGCCTTGTTGCAGCGGGGCTTCCACGGCTGCCACGGGCTCGGCAGGTACGGCGCGGGCCGTGGCACTGCTGGTGGCGATGCTGGCAGGCGTGGTTGCGGCTGCTACGGGTTCGACGATTGCGGGTGTTGCCGCTGCGGGCGTGAGGGCTGGGCTCGTTGTTGCCACGGGTGCCGCAGCGCGGGCCGCGATGACGGGCGCTGGCGTGTTGCTGCGTGCGGGTTGTTGCGCTCTGGCAGGTGGGGGCAGGGATGGCGGCTCTGGCGATTCGAGCGGCGTGCCGGGCAGCAGGTGAACCTGGATCAAGGTGTTGTGCGCGCGCTGCACGAGTGGCGTGATCGAGGCGAGCGGCCACTCCATGCTCAGCAGCGCGGCGACGATCAGCACATGCAGCAGCGCTGTGACGGCGATGGCCGTGCCCCTGTCTGTCCTGTCGCCCACGCCGCCCTTTGCGCTCGCCATGATCAGCATCATCCGTTTGCCGTGTTGCGCGCAGTGCGACGTGTCGGCATGACGACGAGATTGCCGTCAGGGCTCTCCAGCGAAGTCAGCGCGACGCCATAGAGCGCTTCGAGATGCGGCAGGGCGCGTGCATCGGCGGGCAGGTCGCCGACCAGCTCACCTTGCTGGATGAGTAGCAGGCGATCGAAGCCTTGCAGCGCGTGATTGATGTCGTGCAGCACGGCAACGATGGCGTGGCCGCGTTGCGCAGCGAAGCCTTCGAGTTCGTCGAGCAGTTCGAACTGCAGGCCGGGGTCGAGCGCGGCGAGCGGCTCGTCGACCAGGATCAGCCCGTCCTGTCGGTCCCACAGCTGGGCGAACACGCGCGCCAGTTGCACACGGGCTTTCTCGCCGCCCGACAGCGTGTCGAAGCGGCGGCCGAGCAGGTGTGCGGCGTGGGCATGCGTTGCGGCTTGCCGCACGATGTCGTCGAGTTGCGGATCGTGACGGCAGGCGACGCGACCGAGGCCGATGATCAGGTCCGTCTCGAGGCCGAAAGCGACTTCCATCGATTGCGGCAGCACCGCGCGTCGACGACTCAGCTCGGCGAGCGTCCAGCTGGCGAGGCTGCGTTCGTCGAGCAAGGCACTGCCGCGAATGCAGGCCAGCTCGCTGGCCATGAGGCGCAGCAGGGTGGACTTGCCGGCGCCGCTGGGCCCGAGGATGGCGATACGCTCACCCTGGTCGATATTCAGGCTGAAGGGGCCGAACTCACGGCGCCCGAGGCGCATGCAGGCGGCATCGAGTTGCAGCAGGGCGGTGCGGGTGGTTTTCATCAACACGGGCCGCTCCTCAACCGATGCGGCGGCTGGCGCTGCGCAGGATGAGCAGGAAGAACGGCGCGCCGAGCAGCGAAGTGAAGATGCCGACGGGAATCTCGGCCGGAATGGCGACAGTGCGCGCCAGCGTATCGGCAACCAGCAGCAGCAAGCCGCCCAGCAGGGTCGACAGCGGTACGAGGCGACGCAGATCGGAGCCGACCCAGCCGCGGATCATGTGCGGGGCGATGAGACCGAGGAAGCCGATGATGCCGGTCCACGCCACCGCGAAACCGCACACCAGTGCCACCAGCAGCACGACGCGACCGCGCAGCTTGCCGACGTCGACACCGACATGCGCCGCCGCCGCCTCACCGAGTGCGAGGGCATTCATGCTGCGTGTCAGGCGGCGTAGTGCGAGCAGCGAGAAAGCGAGCAACGCAGCAGCAATGCCGACCAGGGGCCAGCGCGCGCCGGCCAGCGAACCGAGGGTCCAGAACGACAGCGTGCGCAGCTGTTCGTCATTGGCGAGATAGGTGCACAGGCCGATGACGGCAACGGCAATGGCATTCAGTGCCATGCCGGTCAGCAGCAGGCCGGCGATGGAGCCGGGGGTGAGCCAGCGCGAGCCGTAGTCGAGCAGCAGGCACACGCCGAAGGCGCCAGCGAACGCGGCGGCCGGGAGCAGCCAGATGCGCCAGCCGGCGGGCAATGGCAGATGCATGCTGGAGACGACGACGATGGTCAGCGCAGCGGCACAGGCCGCACCGCTGGTGACACCGAGCAGGCTGGGGTCGGCGAGTGGGTTGCGGAACAGTCCCTGCGTGAGCGCACCGGAGAGCCCCAGCGTGCCGCCAATGAGGATGGCGAAGACGGCACGCGGCAGGCGCAGGTTCCACAACACGTAGCTGCCGCCCGGCGTGCTGCCGCTGGCGTCGGCCCACAAGGGCGTCAGCCAGTCGCCCGCACTGACGGCCACGGCGCCGCTCTGCACAGCGATGAAGATACCGATGCCGAGCAAGACGGCGAGGACGGCACCGGCAGGCAGTCTGCGCAGATGCAACCACGCCGCTGACTGCGCGAGGTGCACCGTGGCCGCAGCAGGGACGCCGCTGCTCATGCGCTGAGTGCCTTGGTGACGGCGCCATTGAGCGTCGCGACGGCGGTGGGCAGGCGCGGGCCGAAGCCCAGCAATTGCACAGCTTCCTGCGACACGATGCGGCGCGCGCGGCCTGCCGGCGTCTGGTCGAGCCCCGGCAGCTTGAGGATGCCTTCCACACCACCGCTGGCGGTGAGGCCCTGGTCGGTGAGCAGGATCACATCGGGTTGTGCGGCGACCACCGCTTCCGGCGTGAGCGGCTTGTACCCGGTGAAGGCCCCCGGCCCGCTGATGGCGTTGATGCAGCCGGCATAGGCAATCATCGCGTCTGCTCCGGTGTCGCCGCCGCCGACCATGATCTGGTTGGGCGAGTGCGCGAGGATGAACAGCACGCGTGGCGCCTTGGTGCCGGATTTTCCTGCCGCGTTGCGGGCGGCGGCCTGTGTCTTGACCTGCGTCGTCGCTTGCGCCCATTCCTGTTTCAGGCGCTGTGCGAGCTGCGTCGCCTGTGGGCCACGGCCGGTGATCTCGCCGACGCGCGTGACGCGATCGATGAGGCCCTCGAAACGATGATTGGCAGCCAGCACGTTGATCGGCACGCCGGCAGCGGTGATCTGCTGCAGCACGCCGGGCGGGCCGGCCTCTTCGGTGGCGATGAGTTGCGTCGGTGTCAGCGCCAGCACGCCTTCGGCCGACAGCGAGCGGGCATAGCCGACGCTGGGCAGCTTCTGTGCGCTGGCGGGGTAGAGCGAAGTGGTGTCCACGCCGACGAGGCTGTCGCCAGCCCCGAGTGCGTAGACGATCTCGGTGAGCGCGCCGCCAACGCTGACCAGGCGCATGCGGCCGGCCGCATGCAGGGCCGGCATGCCGCCGAGCGACAGCGTGCACAGCGCGGCCAGTTGCTTGAGCGCGTTGCGGCGCGGCTGCATCAGGTCGCGCATGACACCGGCTCCTGCAGCAGCTTGTCGATCAGGCCGCGCCATTCACAGAGTTCCGGCTTGCCGGGCTTGCGCTCGCCGAAGAACATGGCAATGGTCTCGCCCTGTGCATCGAAGAGTTCGAGCGAAGTCACCATGCCGTCGGTGGTCGGCTTGCGCACCACCCAGGCGTCGACGATGTGGTCTTCGCGCAGGTGCAGGTTGAAGCCCTGGTCGAGCACGTTGAGCCACGGACCCATGACGGCAATCTTCTTCACCGGGCCGCTGTGGATCTGGATCATGCCGGGGTTGCCGACGAAGACCATGATGGCCACGCCCTCTTGCGCTGCATCGTCGAGGACCTGGTGCGCGCTGGCCACTTCCACCTTCTGCACGAAACGCGGCTCGGCGAGGCGCAGGGCCTGCGTGCGCGACACGCCGAACTTGCGCAGCACGCCGAAGAACTCATGGGTGTCGCGCAGCGAGGCCCAGGCCTGGCGGAAGCCGGCCACGTCGATGTCGCCATCCGGCGTTTCGGGCGTGGCAGCCGCAGGCGCTTGCGTGGTGATGCCGGCCAGCTGGTCGGCATGCGTGAAGCGGGTGACGAGTGCGGCCCACGCAGCGAGATCGGTCGGTGCCTTGGCGAAGATCTTGTGGATCGCCGTGCCGCTGGCATCGAAGAACTGCAGGCTGCGCTGCGTGCCATCGGGCGTGACTTCTTTGACTGCGAAGCCATGCGCCCATTGCTGGTAGAACACGCGCAGGTCAATCTCGCCGCCCAGCACGAGGCCGACGTGCGCGTTGTGGCTGGCCTTGCGGTAGACGCCTTGCTTCTCGTGCACGCAGGAGGCGTTGCGCGTCAGCGCCATGACTTCGCCGAGCGGCTCCAGCGACTCGATGATGTCGGACCAGCTGGCCTGCAGGCGCGTGGCCTGCAGGGGTGACTCGTCCACAGGCGTGTGGGTGAAGTCGGCATGCGCCGCAATCAGCTCGCCCTCGGATATGGCGAGCTTTTCGGCGATGTCGCGATGACGTGCGCGGCCTTCGCTGCGCATGCGGGAAAACGCCTGACGTATGGCTTGATGTGTGTTCGACATTTGGCTATCTCCTTGGCTGGTCGGTTGGCTATCGGGCGTGATCTCAGAAGTCATAGCGGGCTGAGATCGAGGCGTTGCGGCCCGGTGCGGTGTAGGCGTCCTTGATGGTGCTGTTGTCGGCCAGGCCGCGCGTGTCAGACCAGCGCCAGTACTTCTTGTCGAAGACGTTGTTGAGCGTTGCGAAGATGCTCAGGTTGCGCGTGGGCTTCCAGTAGGCACCCAGGTCGAGAATCGTCCAGGCAGGCGTTGCGTAGGCGGGCGTGGTGGTGGTCGAAGTGACCGGTATGCCCGTGGTATCGCTCTGCTTCTTGGCTGCGCTGTAGGTCACCGTGGCACGTGCGCCCCAGGCTGCGTCGTCGAAGCGCAGACCGCCGACAGCCTTCAGCGGCTGGATGGTGTCGAGCGGCTGGGTGATGCCATTGGTCTCGGTCGTGCCCTTCATGTAGGCGAGGCCGGCATTGGCCGTCCAGCGTGTCAGGAACGCGTACTCGCTGCGCGCTTCCCAGCCACTGATCCTGGCCTTGCTGTAGTTCACGTACTGGTAGACCGAGGGGTTGGCGATGGTGCCGGCGCCGCTGACGACGGTTTGCGAGATGAAGTCCTTGTAGCGGTTTTCATAACCCGCCAGCGAGTAGCGCAGGCCGGCAACCTGGCCGCGGAAACCCGCTTCGAAGCTGTCGGCATGCTCGGGCTTGAGGTCCGGGTTGCCGACGCTCTTGTAGCCGGAGGCGAGGTTGGTGAAGCCGTTGTTCACTTCGTCAGGCGTTGGTGCGCGGAAGCCCTGCGAGTACTGCGCATACGGTGCGAACGCGGGCACGAGGCGCCAGACCACGCCGAGGCGTGGCGTTACCGCCTGGTCGGACAGGGTCGTGGCTGCGCCGACATAGCCATCGCTGGAAGGCGTGAGCTTGTAGCTGTCGAAGCGCAGGCCGGGAATGACGCTGAACTTGCCGAGCTCGATTTCGTCCTGCACGAAGGCGCCGAGCAGGGTGTACTCGGTATCCGGGAAGGGTTTGGTCGGGAAGGTTTCGCCGAACGGTGGCACGGTGCCGTCACGCACGCCGGTGAAGTCCGACTGGCTCATGTCGACGCCATATGTGACGCGCTGGTTGACCGCGCCGGTGAAGTTGCTCTCGAGCTGCGTCGACAGGCCGACCACCTTCTGCGTGTAGGTGTTGTCGCGCGTGCGGTCGACGGAGGTGAGGCGGTCTTCGGCGGAGAACTGCTGGACCGTGGCGTCCTGCCAGTAGAGGCGTGTTTCGGCGCGCTGCAGCCAGCTGCCGTTGAGGTCGGTGTAGCGGTGTTCCAGCGAGACGCGGTCGCGGCGGATCTGGTCGTCGGTGTCGAGATCGATGACGCTGGCGGCGGTGAGTGGTGGCACCGAGCGGCCCGAGTACACCTCGGTGGCCTGTTTGCGATTCTGCGTCTCGAAGGTCAGGCCGAGCTGTTGCGTCGGCGTGATGGCGTAGGCGACTTTGCCAAGTGCATAACTGTTGTCGTAGTCGAGCGGGTTCGGCTTGGTACGGTTGGCATTCTGCGAGTTGTCGCTGCCCTTGTTTTCGACTTCGTTGCCCTGGCGATAGCTGGTCAGCAGCAGGCCCTGCCAGCCGCCAGACTTGCCGGCGCCGGCCAGCGTGCCGTTCCACGAGTTGTCGACGCTGGCATAGCCACCGCGCACGAAGCCGTTGAAGTTGCTGCCGGGCTTGAGCAGATCGGACGGGTCGAGCGTGCGGAAGCTCACCGCGCCGGCGATGCCATCGCTGCCGTATTGCGTGGAAGACGGGCCGCGCAGGATTTCGGCGCTCTTCAGGCCGTCCACGTCGAGGAAGTCGCCACGCCCGGTGGAGAAGGAGGCAAAGCTGAAGCTGTTTGGCAGACGGATGCCGTCGACCAGCATCAGCACGCGATTGCCTTCGAGACCACGGATGTTGATGCCCTCGCTACCGGCACGGCCGGTGGCGGCACCCGCGGCGGTGAAGCGGCTCGGTGCGGTGCGCACGGAGACATCCAGCTCTTCGCTGAAGGCGTCCTTCAGGTCGCGGGCGTTCTTCTCTTCAATGCTCTTCTTCGTCGTGACGGTGACCGTGTTGGGTACGTTGTCGACGCGACGTTCAGTGCGCGTGGAACTGACGGTGACTTCGTTGAGGCGGGTGACCTCGGTATCCGGCGTGGTGGTTTGCTGGGCCAGTGCGACGACCGGGGTGATGCCCCAGGCCATGCCGAGCGCCAGCGCGAGCGGAGTCTTGCGCAGCACGATGCTTTTCCTTATTGGATTGAGCACTGGCTGGCGACGGCGGGCTGGTGCGGGTGTTACGGAGGGTGTTCAGGGCAAACCGGCCGGAGCCGCGACAGCCTGTTTGCGGCAGTGTCAGTGCTGCAACGGACAGGTGCGTCTTGCTCGTGGCGTCTTTGCGCTACGTTAAACATACTAATGCGAATTGTTCGCATTAACAATACGGTTTTGTGTATTTTTATGCGGCAGACGTACGAAAGGCGGCTGGGGCGGGGGTGGCCTTGCGTGGCGATGCCGAGCGTGTTTTGTGCAGGTCGGAAAAAGGGAAGAGGCGGCACGGCTGTGATGCAGGTCGGAAGAGCGTAGCGCCTACCGACAGCCGAAACCACGAACACGCCCGGCTCCCCTTGGGCGCCCGATGTCGGAAGGCGCTGCGCTTTTCCGACCTACGAATGACGGGCTTCGCGGCGTGCGTCGCCAATCTCTGCAGGGGGCTTGCGAAGGTGGCGGCTCATCCAGTGCGCTTGGCAAGAGTCCGTGAAGAGCCTCCGGCAGCGTCCGAGTCCCCTGCTGAATGAAAGACTTCTGCTTCTACTGCTACTTCGCGCGCGCCGCCGTGCTCGGGCTCACGCCGAAGCGTCGCCGGAAGGCCGTAGCGAAGTTGGCTGCACTGCTGTAGCCGGCGAGTTCAGCGGCTTGCGTAACGCTCAGGCCGTCACGCGCGAGCGCAGTGCGTGCCGCGTCGAGGCGCCTGCTGCGCTGGTAGGCAAAGATGCTCATGCCCTGGATGGCGTGGAACTGCTGTTGCAGCGAGCTGGCATTGAGGCCGGCGTGGCGGGCGATGGCGGCAAGATCGAGATCGTCTGCTGCGCCGGAATCCAGCCATTCGCACAGGGCCGTGATGCGGGCGCGCACACGTGGGGCGAGCTTGTTGTTGTCTTCGGGCGGCGGCGTGAACAGGTCCACGAAGCTCTCGGTGACCAACTCCAAGGCGCGGCTTTCGATATAGAGATGCTGCAGGGCGGCCGAGAAAACCGGTGGGTGGATCATCTGCTGCGCGATGGTGGTGGCGCGCGTGCTGGGCCGCCAGCGGTGCACATTGAGATGGTGGCGGCGGAAGCTTGCCAGGCCATCGGCGTCCAGCCCGCTGGCGTCGAGCCAGGCGGGGCTCATGGTGACGACGACCTTGCGCTCGTGATTGCCGCGGCGCGAATGGCGCACGAATTGTTCGGGCTCGGCCAGCGCGATGAGGGCGCCGTCGGGCTGGCCCGAAGCGCCGAGCACGACCGGCTTGCTGCCGAAGCAGGCCTGCGCGTGGCCCGCGACCAGCACGACGAGGCTCAGGCCTTCTTCCAGCGTGGCTTCCGTACGCATGTCATACAGGTCGACCACGTCGACGCATTTGGTACGCAGGCCTTCGCGCAGGCAGTCGATGCGGAAATGGCCGGACAGGATGGCCACGTTGCTGGCGACATCCGGGCGCTCTACGCGGTAATGCGGGCGATGTGGCGCAACAGCCGCGATGAGCTGTTCGCGATTGACGCTATTCGAATGGGCGGCGTTGTCGAGCGTGGATTCGGGAAGTAATCGCAAAGCTTTCTCCTGCAAAGGCTTTCCTGTGTGGCGCAAAGGTGGCCAGGACCTCGTGCATGGATAATAGCGACAAATCACGTTAATGCAAATCATTCGCATTTGATCTTAGACAAGTCACTAGAAAGCCCGCAGGAGATGTGGGCACGGGAGTTCTTCAGTATGTCCAGCAAGCGTCTTCACCCCGCGCGCAGCACCCTTGCGCTCGCCATTCTTGCCGCCTTGAGTGGCGGTGCCAGCTTCGGCGCGTTTGCCGCCGACGCCGCGACCGAGCCTGCCGTGGCGCCGGTCGTGGTCAAGGCCGAGCGCACCCAGACCAGCCAGGGTTACGGCGCGGCGACGGCCAACATCGGCGGCAAGGGCGATGTGCCACTGAAGGAAATCCCGCAGTCGGTGACGGTGGTGACGCGTGATCGCATGGACGACCAGAACATGGTGCGTCTCGAGGATCTCGCACGCCGCACCACCGGCATGCTGGTGCTGGCCAATGACCAGGGCCGCTCGTCCATCGTCGTGCGCGGCTTCGAGCTGGACTCCTATCTCATCGACGGCCTGCCAGCGCCGCTGTCGAGCATCTACGGCACCCAGCCGGACCTGTACATTTTCGATCGCGTCGAAGTACTGCGCGGCCCGGCCGGTCTCTACAACGGTGCAGGCGAACCTGGCGGCACGGTCAATCTGGCACGCAAGCGCGCGCTGAAGGACTTCGGCATCAATGGCTCGCTGTCGCTGGGCTCATGGGATACGCGTCGTATCGAAGCCGATGTCACGGGCTCGTTGAATGCAGATGGCAGCGTGCGTGGCCGTGCGGTCGCCGCCTACCAGCAGAAAGAGTCCTGGGTCGACGTCAACCAGAATGAGAACTCTGTCGTCTATAGCACGCTGGAATTCGATCTGACGCCACGTACCACGCTGTCGCTGTCCGTCACCGGCGCGCAGAGCAACGTCACGCCTTTCAACGGCTTGCCGACCACTGCGACAGGTCAGCTGCTCGACGTGGATCGCTCGACCTTCATCGGTGCCGACTGGAACCGCTTCTCGAACGATTCCACCGAAGGTTTTGCCGAGCTCGTGCATCGTCTCGATGCTGGCGGCGAACTCAAGGCTTCGGCGCGCTACGTCGATCGCTCGGTGGACTTCAAGTACGCCTACGCCGGCAGCGCGACCAATGCGCAGGGCAATGTCTCGCGCACCGCCATTGCCCGCGAATACGAAGAGAAGTCGCTGGCTGCCGACGCACACTGGAGCCAGCCTTTCACGCTGTGGGGTCTCAAGCAGAACTTCGTTGCAGGTATCGACTACCGCAAGTATGACCAGACCACGTTGTCGGGCGCTGCCAATCCGGCGGGCACCACCAACGTCTACACGCCGACCTACAACTGGCCCGAGCCGAACATCGCCCTGACCAGCCGCACCTATGTCGATCCGCATCAGTACGGTGTCTACGGCAACCTGCGCATCAAGCCATGGCAACCACTGACGCTGATCGCTGGCGCCCGTGTGTCCTGGTACGAAAGCACCACGACCAACCTGGTCAACAACACCAGCACCAAGGTGGTCATCAACAACCAGTTCACGCCTTATGCGGGTGTCGTGTATGACCTGACCGACAACTGGTCGGCCTACACGAGCTACACCACGATCTTCCAGCCGCAGACCAGCCTCACACAGAGCGGACAGACCATCGATCCGCGTGAAGGCAACAACATCGAAGCGGGCGTGAAGGGCGAGCATTTCGGCGGCCTGCTCAACTCGCAGGTGTCGGTCTATCGCCTGCGCGACAAGAACCGTGCGGTTGCCGTGCCGAGCACGGCGTACTTCGTCGCCAACGGCGAAGCCGAAGTGAAGGGCGCCGAAGCGGAACTGTCGGGCCGTCTGCTGCCAGGTTGGGAAGCCAGCATCGGCTACGCCTACACGCAAACGGAATACATCTCCGGTAGCGCAGGCCAGGCAGGTACGGCTTACTCGACCTATACGCCACGCAACAGCGTCAATCTTTTCACGCGCTACGACTTCCTCAACGGGCCGCTGCAAGGGGCTTACGTCGGGGGTGGCGTGCGCGGCATGAGCAGCTTCTACACGCTCTCCGGCGCTGTGCGCATCGAGCAGGAGTCGTACTCGGTGGTCGATGCACTGGTGGGCTACAAGTTCTCGCCGAAGGTGGACCTGTCGCTGACGATCAACAACCTGCTCGACAAGAAGTACTACCAGCGTGTCGGTGGTACGACCGTGTTCAACTTCTACGGTGAGCCGCGCAGTTTGTGGTTGAAGACTGCAGTGAAGTTCTAGGGTGTCGATAGGCAGCCTCATCGCTTCCCTTGTAGGAGCGGGCTATGCCCGCGACACCACGCGTAGAACAAGTGTCGGGGCTGCGATGCAATCTGCGTGGTCGCGGGCATGGCCCGCTCCTACAGATGAGCGCAGCTGAGTGGTACGTTTTCGCTAGTTCAATGAAAAGATTTCTTGTCTGTCTGATGATGCTCTGCACGGGCGCCGCGACGTTTGCTACGTCAGCGGCGCCCGTTGTCTTGCCGCGCGCCGAGCAGATCGAACTGCATTCCACGCGCACCGGCGATGACTTCCGCATTCTCGTCGCCCAGCCCGAGACGCCGCCCCCGGTCGGTGGCTATCCCGTGGTGTACGTGCTGGACGCGGATCTCGTCTTCAATAGTGTCGTCGAGACCATGCGCATCCAGGCGCGCCGGCCGCAGGCTACGGGCGTGCTGCCGGCCTTGATCGTCGGCATTACCTACCCGGAGAAGGACAATGCCATCCTGCGCCGTGCCGTCGATTACACACCGACACCTCTCGCTGCTCCCGCGCCGGAGATGAGCGCGGCGATGCGCACGGCAGGTGGCGGCGCAGATCGCTTTCTCGACTTCATCGATCACGAGTTGCGCCCGCTGATCGCGCAGCGCTACGCGACTGATGCTTCGCGCCAGGTGCTGTTCGGACACTCACTGGGTGGCCTGTTCGTGTTGCACGCATTGTTCAAGCGACCTCAGGCCTTCACGCACTACGTCGCCGCCAGCCCTTCATGGTGGTGGAACGAGGCCGTCATGGCGGAGCAGGAGAGCGCCTTTCGCAAGCTGCCGGATGCGGCACGCAGCGGGCGGGCCCTGTTGCTGACCGTTGGCGAATTCGAACAGCAGCCAAGTCGCTTCTCCGACAACATGCCCGGCGGCATGGCGACGCTGACGCGTCGCGCCATGGTCGATAATGTTCGCGCCGTCGCGACTCACCTGAAACCTCTCGCCGGCCTGCGCGTCGAAGCGCTCGAAATCCAGGGCGAGAACCATCTCTCCAGCCTGCCACAGGCCATCAACCGCGGCTTGCGCTTTGCGCTCGAGCCTTGACCCTGCATCGTCAAAGAAATAGCTCATATGTCATATAGATTGATTGCCACGGCGCTTCTGTGCCTCGTCCCCTTCGCGGCAACGGCGCGTAGTGTTACCGACCTTGCCGAGCGCACCGTGCAGGTGCCCGACAAGGTCGAGCGCATCGTGCTGGGGGAAGGGCGTTTCCTCGTGGCGCTGGGCCTGCTCGAAGGCGCGGAGCTGACCAAGCGCCTCGTCGGCACCATGGGTGAGTTCTCCATGCTCGATCCCGACGGCTACGCGCAGTACCGCAAGAGTTTCCCCGCTCTGGAAAAACTGCCGCTGGTTGGCCAGACCTCGAGCGACAGTTTCAGCGTCGAGAAGGCCATCTCGCTCAAGCCGCAGGTGGCGATCTTCGGCCTCGAAGGGCATGGCCCGTCGCCCGCCAATACGGATGTCATCTCGAAACTGCAGGCCGCAGGCATCGCCGTCGTGTTCATCGATTTCCGCAAGGACCCGCTGGCCCATACCGAGCGCAGCATGAAGGTGCTGGGACAGGTGCTGGGGCGCGACAAGGAAGCGCAGGCTTTCACCGATTTCTACCGCACCGAGCTGGCGCGCGTGACGGACGGGCTCAAGGGCGTGACGAAGAAGCCGCGGGTCTTCCTCGAGAGCCGCGTGGGTCTGCGTGAGGAATGCTGCGAGACCATGGTGAACGGCATGATGGGGCGCTTCCTCGATGCAGCGGGTGGCGACAATATGTCGCGTGCGCTGGTGCCAGGCCAGGTCGGCGTGGTGAATCTCGAGTATCTGCTCAGCCAGCAGCCCGACATCTACGTTGCAACGGCCATCGGCAACAGCGTCGCCGGCGCGGGCTCGAAGCGCATCCTGATGGGGGCTGGCGTCAATGCAGCGGCCGCGCAACAGTCGCTGGCCAGTTCGCTCAAGCGCAACGGCATCGCCAGCCTCAAGGCGGTGAAGTCGGGCAATGCGCATGCCATCTGGCACCACTTCTACGATTCACCGCTCAACGTCGTGGCGGTGCAGGTCTTCGCCAAGTGGTTCCATCCCGAGCGTTTCGCGGCGCTCGATCCCGCTGCTACGCAAGCCACGCTGTACAAGCGCTTCCAGCCCCTGCCGCTGGATGGCACTTATTGGGTGTCCGCACCTTGAGTGATGCGCTCACCCTGCCGGCCACGGCTTCGCTGGCTTCGGCCTATGCCAGCATCCGCGCCAGGCGCGTACTGGTGTTGCTGGTGCTGGCCGCCGTGCTTGTCGCTTCACTGCTCTACGACATTGCCAACGGGCCTGCCGGCCTGCCTGTGAAACAGATCATTGCCGGCCTGTTCGATCCGGCCGCGCTGGACGATGGCCAGCGCGTGATCCTGTGGGACATCCGCTTGCCGTACGCCTTGATGGCTGTCCTCGTCGGTGCCGCACTCGGTCTGGCCGGTGCAGAGATGCAGACGGCATTGGGCAATCCGCTGGCCAGCCCGATGACGCTGGGCGTGACGGCCGCGGCGACGCTCGGTGCGGCGCTGGTCGTGGTGTTCGACCAGAAGATCGCCGCCGCGGGAATTGGTGGCAACTATGCGGTGACGCTGGGTGCGTTCATCTTCGCCGCAGCCTGTTCGCTGCTGGTGCAGGCGCTGGCACGTGCTTTCGGAGGTTCGTCGGGCGCGATCGTGCTGTTCGGAATTGCATTGTCATTCGCCATCAACGCGCTGGTGTCGGTCGTCGAGTTCGTGGCCGAAGCGGGCTCCCTGCAGCAGATCGTTTTCTGGTCGATGGGCTCGCTGGCGCGTGCCGACTGGAACAAGCTCGCCATCATCGGCGTGGTAGTCGCCATCTGCCTGCCCTGGTCGTTGCGGAGTGCCTGGGCGATGACGGCGCTGTGTGCCGGTGAGGAGCAGGCGCGCGCGCTGGGCATCCCCGTCGAGCGTCTGCGCCTCGTGACCCTGTTGCGCGCCAGCCTGCTGGCGGCGGTGGCGGTGGCCTTCGTCGGCGCCATCGGCTTCATCGGTCTCGTCGCGCCGCATCTCGCGCGACTCGCACTCGGTGAGGATCACCGTTTCTATCTGCCGGGCGCGGCACTGGCGGGCGCAGTGGTGTTGTCCTTGTCATCCATCGCCAGCAAGAGCGTGGTGCCCGGCCTCGTGTTGCCGGTGGGTATCGTCACCGCGCTGGTGGGAGTGCCGCTCTTCATCGGCCTGATCCTCGTGCAGAGGCGCAGCCTGTGAGCTGGGGACTGGAAGTAAAGGGCCTCGGCGCGGGTTATCGCCGCCGCGCCGTGCTGGGCGACGTGAGCCTGGCGACCATCAACCCTGGCAGCGTGGTGGCCCTCGTCGGTGCCAATGCCTCGGGCAAGTCAACGCTGTTGCGCACCTTGGCGGGCCAGCTGCCCGCCATGGCCGGCAAGGCCGAGCTCGACGGCATCGATCTGCTCGGGCTGGATGCAAGCACGCGCAAACGCATGATCGGCTACATGCCGCAGTCGCTGCCTTCAGGTGGTTCTTTGTACGCGTGGGAAGCGGTGATGGCCGCCAGCCGGGCGACGCGGCCGGAGCTGTCGCAGGCCGAGACCGAAGCGCAGCTGGAGCTCGTCTTCAAGCGATTGGGTCTGGCCGCGCTGGCAGTGCGCAAGCTCAGCGAGCTTTCCGGCGGCCAACGTCAGATGGTAGGCCTCGCGCAGCTCGTTGTGCGCCAGCCGCGCCTGATGCTGCTCGACGAGCCGACCAGTGCGCTCGACCCACGCTGGCAGCTCGAGGTCTTCGACGTGGTGCGTGCGCTGACCCACGAGACGGGCGCCATCGCCTTGCTGGCGATCCACGACCTCAACCTCGCCTTGCGCTTCTGCGATCACGTCGTCGTCCTGGCCGGCGGGCGGGTGATTGCCGATGGCAGTCCGCACGAGGCAATGAATGCGCAGGTGCTGTCGGATGCATATGGAATAGAAGGGCGCGTCGAGCAATGTTCGAACGGCAGCACCATCGTGCTGGTCGACCGCGCGCTGTCACGAACCAATCCAGGAGACCTATCAACATGATCGTTCAGGAAGCCCGCATCGCCACCGAACTGCCGGGGCGCATGATCCTGAAGCTGTGCAAGCACTTCCGCCACAAGGTGCCCGCAGAATTCGACGAGCATATCGGCCGCGTCGACTTCCAGCCCGGCCTGTGCATCTTCACCGCCGAGGCCGAGGCGAAGACCCTGCACATCCGCATCGAAGGCGCGGACGAGAAGGAGATCGGCCGCATGCACTACGTGCTGGAAGATCACATCCAGCGCTTCATGCGCGACAGGTCGATGGCGCTGCCCTGGTTGACGATCACGACGCCTGGCTGACGCACCGCCGCTGGATCAGTACATTCCCTGATTTTTCCGAAGCATTCCTGAGAAAACGCAAGCGCGGCCTTGGCTGCCCGGTCTATTCTGGCCGGCTTCAAGTGCCCGTCGACTCCTGCCGTTAAGCAGGAGTCGCTTCGTTTACGGAACAGCCAAATGAAAATCAGAACATATAGCGCCTTGTTCATGCTGCTGAGCACCCCCGTCTTTGCAGGCCGTCCGCTAACCACCGAAGATGCCGGATTCATAGAGAAGGGCGGGGTCGAGCTCGAGGCCTATTACCACCGCCAGACGGAGCCCGAGACACCAAAGCTGACTGGCTTTCACCTGCAACCCAGTGTGGGTATCGGCTTCAATACGCAGCTTGGCCTTGGTGTCGATTATTCGCGTCAATACAACGCCGATTTCGATGCAACCAAGAGCAGCGGCGCATTTGCCCTGGTTGGCAAGACGGGTCTCAAGGAGCTGACGGACGATGCGTATGGCATCGCCATTGCCTACAGCGTCGACCGCACGCGCGCACCCGGCGAAAGCTTCCGCTACGACAATGCCGCGATCAATGGCGTGGTCACCGTGCCCGTCCAGCAATGGCTGTTTCACGCCAACCTGGGCTGGGCGCGCTCGCGTCTCGCAGCTACGAATGCAACCACCTGGGCGGTGGCAGCCGAGCGCACCGGTGCCATCGGTCCGGTGGATCTGGCGGCCGAGACCTATGGCAATGATCACGATCCCGCCTGGGTGGGGGTCGCCGCGCGCTGGGTGGTGAAGGAGGATCGGTTCTTCATCGATGCTTCTTACGCCGTGCAGACCGGCAGCTCGCGCGCCAAGTTGCTGACCATCGGCACGAAGCTGGCCTTCTGAGCCGACGCGCAGACCGATAAAGGCGCTGATGACAAGCGGCGTCACCCGCGTGAGCCCGTTCATGATCTTGTGGTTGAGCGCATGCACGGCTTCACGGGCAGGGTGATCGCTGCCGTGGCGTGAGGGCGGCATAATCAGCCACGCCTGCATGCCCTGCCCTGGGGCTTGCCCGCGTTCCTTCTGTCACGGAGTCGAAATGAGTTCAAGCACCCTGCACGCGGGCGAGCGCGCCATCGTGCCGTTCTGGAATCGCGTCCCGTTGTTTTTCCTGTTTCCCTTGCACCTGTCCATGCTGGGGCGCGTGGCCCTGTTCAGCGCCCTGACGGCGATTGGCGTGTTTGCGAAGACGCCTGCGATGATCGTCATCGCCATCCTGGGTCTCAGCGTGCTGGCCTGGATCGGCTTTCTGCGCTTCGGCAGCCGCGTGCTGTCCGAGACCTCGCTGGGGCATCTGGCACCGCGCCATTACTCGCAGTACCCCGACGACTCCCTGGCGTACATGCCATTCAAGATTTTTGCGCTGTTCATCGTGGCAGGGCTGCTCGTTGCGGTACTGGGGGTGATGTTCGGCGGCACGGTGGCCATCGGGGCCAACATACTGGTGTCGCTGATCACGCCTGCTGCAGTCATCGTGCTGGTGGTCAGCCGCAGCCTGTTCGCCGGCCTCAACCCGCTGGCCTCGCTGAGCGTGATGTCCGCCATCGGCAAGCCTTACCTCCTGTTGTGCGTCTTCCTCTTTTCGCTGTCCACGGCGCAGGGCTTTCTGAGCGCGCAGTTGCTCGGTGCTGTGCTCAAGCCGCTCATCGCGCGCTGGGAAGAGATCCAGGTCGCGATGCAGGCCATTTCGTCGCAGGCAGATGCGGACGAGGCCGGCGAGATGATGAATGCATTCATGGCCGATCTGCAGCGCCTCAAGCCGCGCTTTGCTGCAACGCTCTTCCTGATCAGTGCGGTCGCCATGTACTTCACGCTGATTGCGTTCAACCTGCTCGGCTATGCGACCTACCAGTACCACGCCAAGCTGGGGCTGGAAGTCGACGAAGTGCCGGACGCCACGCGCCGCGGCGTCAGCCAGGCCGAGCTCGACCCGGATGCGAAACGCATTGCCGAGCTGATCGGAGCCGGCAAGATCGAGCAGGCTTTGGACATCGCCTACGAAGCGCAGCGCCTCGACGCCGAGAACGTGCCGGCACAGGAGCGCTATCACAAGCTCCTGCATCTGGCGGGCAAGGACGATCGCCTGGTTGGCCAGACCAATCGCTTGCTGCCGCTGCTGTTACGCCAGGGCAAGAAGCACAACGCGCTGGAGGTGCTGCGCCGGACCATGGAGCGCCAGCCGCTGTATCTGCCTGAGCAGGCTGAGCAGATACTGGCGATGGCCGAGATCGCGCGTGGCGAGCGGCAACCCAAGCTGGCCATGATGTTGCTGGCGGGTTTCGAGCAGAAATGGGCGCGCAGCTTCCTGTTGCCAGAGGCGTTGTTCCTCAGCGGGCGCATTCTCTGCGAGGACCTGCGTGACGATGCGCGGGCAGATGGATATTTCGCCCGTGTATGCGAAAGCCACGCGACGCACCCGCGTGCGCTGGAGGCCCAGCGCTTCCGCGAAGTGCTGGCGCGCATGGCAAGCAGCCCGGTTGCCGCGGGTTAAGGCCTGCGCAGGCGCCGGGTTTCGGGTCGCGCAGCGGGTCGGTGTGTGATCAGAGCATGGACAGCGGCAACTGGCCGCTGGCCGCATTCACGTGCTCTTGCGCCTGGGCCAGCAGGCGCTCCCTCACCTTGTCTGCGATCGCCGCTTCAACCGCCGTGCGTTCTTCGGGCGGCATCTTCGCGACGTCTTCTTCCGTCAGACCCATTTCCTTGAGAATCGCCTCGCGCATGCGCTGCTCCGGCGTCTTGTTGAGGTAGTCGCGTAGCTCCTTCACCGCAGCGGCATTGGCGTCTTCTGTCTTGCTTGTCTTGCGTGCGGTACTGCCTGTGAGGCCGTTGTCGGTCGCCGTGGAGATGGCTTCGTCGAGTTGCTGGCGGGCCGTCGCGAGCAGCGACTGGAAGCCGCTAAGGGTCGCGTCGGTGGCGTTGCTGGTGGAGAGGGTGGTGGCGGCTGTGTCGAAGCGCGTGTCGATTTTCATGGCGAGTGTCCTGCGGAAGCTTGCGCAGGAGTTTGCAAAAGCTGTGCCATTGCCTTGCCCGCCTGCTGGCCGCAGTTTCACGGCGACGCGCTTGCCTGTTCTGGCAGTTATTGCCGGCAGCTGATCCTGTTGCGGCAAGCCTTGCTGGCCGCGATCAGCTGATTACCCGCTTACGTCGTCAGGGCGACCAGCGCCTGCGTGGCGAGTGTATCGAGTGCGGCAATGGAGGTGGCGACAGCGCCAAAGGCCTGGCGCACGCGCAGCCCGCTCACCGTGCAATCGATACCGTAGCGGTCTGCACCGAGCAGCTGGACATTGTCGGGCAAGGTCGTTTGCAAGGCGCTCAGCAGGGCGATTTCGTCTGCTGCTGACAAGGCGTGCACGCTGCGCCAGTCATCGCTTTCCAGCCAGCCCATGCGGCCAGGCCCGCTGATGAAACGCAGCCTTGCCGCTTGCATGCGGAAGAACATGAAGTCCAGCGCAAGGTAGTCCTCCGCTTCGGGCAGGTAACGCAGGTAGCGCGCGACCAGCTCTGCCGAGGGTTCGAAGCGTTCGCAGTCGCCCTGGATGCTGACGCGAGCCGCTGCCTGCACATTGTCTGCATCGGCCTGCACGACGGACAGGCTGGTACGTGGGTCGGCCAGCACGTTCTTGGTGTGCTCGGCCAGCGCGCTGATCAGGAGGATCGGGCAGTGCGCCTCGTCGAGGATGCAGGGCACGACGCTGGCATACGGGTAGCCGGGCATCTGCAGCGACTGTGTGGCGAGCGTGGCCTGGTCGGCATGGTGCAGGAGGTGGATGACTTCGTCGGCAGCGATTTTCATGCGGTCTCCAGCGTCATTGTCATAGCAAGGTGATGCCCGGCAAGGTGAGGAAACAGCTCTCACGCGTCATGCTGACGAAGTCCGCCAGGTAGGGGCGTTGCGAAGTCTCCGCGCTGCAGGTGGCGTACAGCTTGCCGAACAAGCCCTGTGCGTTGATCTTCACGGCACTCACGTACTTGCGTTCAAGATAGTTCTGGACTGCCCACAATGGCAATGCGGCGATACCACGACCGCTGGCAACGAGCTGCAGCATGGCCACCGTCAGCTCGGTGCTGCGGCGTGCGGGCTTGATGCCGGCCGGTGTGAGCACCTGGCGCATGATGTCCAGCATCTCGTCGGGCACCGGGTAGCTGATCAGCGTCTGGTCTGCGAAGTCCTGCGCGGCCACGAAACTGCGGCTGGCGAGCGGGCTGTCGTTGGCGACGATGGCGACGATCTCGTACTGGAACAGCGGGTGGAAGTCGACGCTCTCGCTGGCGTCATATTCGGAGACGATGGCGAGGTCGGCGCGGCTCTGGTGGATCAGCCCGACCGGGTCGGCATGGAAGCCGGAGACGATATCCAGTTCCACCTCCGGCCAGCGCGGCCGGAAGATGTCCATGGCCGGCATCAGCCAGTCGAAGCAGGTATGACATTCCACTGCGATGCGCAGGCTGCCGGTGACGCCCTGCACCTGCCGACTGATGTCGCGCTCGGCCGCATCCACGGCGGGCAGCACCTGGCCAGCCAGCGTCAGCAAGCGTTCGCCCGGCGCCGTGAAGCGCAGGGGCAGCGACTTGCGTTCGAACAGCGGCGTGCCGTACTGGTCTTCCAGCACCTTCAGCTGGTGCGACAGGGCCGATTGCGTGAGGTTGAGCAGCTGCGCGGCCCGCACGAGACTGCCGGCGTCGCGCAGGGCTTGCAGGGTCTTCAGATGGCGCAGTTCGAGGAGGGATTGCATCTATTGGCCTTTGTGATTGGCGGGGCATCGCTCATCGAAACCCGTTCATGAATTCATTTCATGTTAATCCACAAAACTTATCGTTTGAATAATATTTGTCGCACTCCGACCATTGCCTGTCTGCCGGCCCGCGCATGCGTTGCCGGCTCATTCCACAGGCAATCGCAGGCAACAAGGATCGGACATGGCCATCACACACAACCTCGGCTTTCCGCGCATCGGCGCAAAGCGCGAACTGAAATTTGCACTCGAGTCGTACTGGAAAGGGCTGTCCTCGCGCGATGAGCTCAAGGCGTTCGGCGCCGAGTTGCGCAAGCGCCACTGGCAGGAACAGGCCGCGCTGGACTTCGCACCGGTCGGTGACTTCGCGTTCTATGACCAGGTGCTCGACATGAGCTTCACCCTCGGCAACCTGCCGCAACGCGTACGCGATTTTCACGGCGACACGCTCGACAACTACTTCCGCGTCGCACGCGGTCGCTCGGCCGAAAGCGTCGAGGCGCACGCGCACTGCTGCGGCGGCGTGGCCGCAGGCGAAATGACCAAATGGTTCGATACCAACTACCACTACATCGTCCCCGAGTTCTCCGCCGACACGCAGTTCAGGCTCGATGCCTCGCGTCTCGTCGCGCAGCTTGCCGAGGCGAAGGCGCTCGGCGTCCAGGCCAAGCCCGTGATCATCGGCCCCGTGACCTACTTGTGGCTTGGCAAGGCCAAGGATGGTGCCGACAGGTTGTCACTGCTGCCCCGCCTGCTGACGGTTTATGCCGAGCTGCTGAACGTACTCGCCGAGCAAGGCGCGGAGTGGGTGCAGATCGACGAACCAGCGCTGGTGACGGAACTCGACGAGCACTGGCAGCACGCCTTTACCGAGGCCTATCACGCGCTCAAGAGCAGCCGCGTGAAGCTGCTGTTGGCGACTTACTTCGGCCCCCTGCGCGATAACCTGCAGCTTGCCAGCAGGTTGCCGGTCGCAGGTCTCCACCTCGATGCGGTCAACGCACGCAGTGAAGTCCTGCCCGTGCTCAACTACCTCGCCGCGCACAAGGTGTTGTCGCTGGGCGTGATCAATGGCCGCAACATCTGGAAGACCGATCTCGGCGAAGTGCTCGACTGGCTGGAGCCCGTGCATGAACGTCTCGGCGAACGCCTGTGGATCGCCCCGTCGTGCTCCCTGCTGCATGTGCCGGTGGATCTCGACAGCGAACAGAAGCTGGATGCGGAGATCCGCTCCTGGCTCGCCTTTGCGCAACAGAAGCTGCAGGAGCTGCAAGTGCTCGCGGCGGCCCTGCGCGTCGGCCGCGATGCGGTCAAAGCCAGGCTGGCGGAGAACCGCGCTGCCATCGAGGCACGTCGCAACTCGCCACGGGTGCACAACCCCGCTGTGAAGGCCGCCATCGCGCAGCTCGATGCGCAACTCGGTCAGCGCAAGAGCGCCTATGCGCAACGCGCTGTCAAACAGGCCGCCTTGCTGAAGCTGCCAGCCTTTCCGACCACCACCATCGGATCCTTCCCGCAGACTGCCGAGATCCGCCATGCGCGCAGCGAGTACAAGGCTGGTCGACTCGACGAGCCGGGCTATCAGACGGCAATGCGCGCCGAAATCGAACGCAGTGTGCGCGAGCAGGAAGCGCTGGGGCTCGACGTGTTCGTGCACGGAGAAGCCGAGCGCAACGACATGGTCGAATACTTCGGCGAACAACTCGACGGCTACGCCTTCAGCCAGTTCGGCTGGGTGCAGTCCTACGGCTCGCGCTGCGTGAAACCGCCCATCCTGTTCGGTGACATCAGCCGCCCGAAAGCCATGACTATCGACTGGATCAAGTACGCCGCCTCGCTGACACCGAAGCCCATGAAAGGCATGCTCACCGGCCCGGTGACGATACTCAACTGGTCCTTCGTGCGTGACGACCAGCCACGATCAGTCTCGTGCCAGCAGCTCGCACTGGCTATCCGCGAGGAAGTGCTCGACCTCGAACGCGCCGGCATCCGCGTCATCCAGATCGACGAAGCCGCGCTGCGCGAGGGCCTGCCGCTGCGCAAGAGCCAGTGGAAGGAATACCTGTCCTGGTCGGTCGAATCCTTCCGCATAACCGCCAACGGCGTTGAAGACGAAACACAGATCCACACCCATATGTGCTACTCCGAGTTCAACGACATCATCGCCTCGATTGCCGATATGGATGCGGACGTCATCACCATCGAAACCTCGCGTTCCGACATGGAACTGCTCGACGCCTTCGACCACTTCAACTACCCAAATGAGATCGGTCCGGGCGTGTACGACATCCACTCGCCCAACATCCCGAGTGAGGCGCACATCGTGCAGCTCATGCAGAAGGCGGCGGAGCGCATTCCGGCGGAGCGCTTGTGGGTCAATCCGGATTGCGGCTTGAAGACACGGCAGTGGGGTGAGGTGCTGCCGGCGTTGCGGAACATGGTGGCGGCGGCGAAGCTGCTGCGCAGTGCGGTGGCGTGACGCGGCTAGGCCGGTAGTCAGGCAATGGCGGGCCCGGAAATGAAAATGGCGCATCCCGGGATGCGCCATTCTCTGCGTGGGACAGCGCCCGATCAGGCCTGTCTGGATTTCCGCGACAGTCCGATACCGACCAGACCAGCCGCCAGCAAGGCCAGCGTAGCTGGCTCAGGCACGTCGTTGCTGCCAAGCGTGACCACCACGTTGTCGATGGAGGTGTTGCCCTCGATGTTTCCGTTGGAAATCCTGAAGCCTGAAACACCGTTGACAGAGGTGAAGGCGATGGTCTGGTACACGCCCGGATCGGAGAAGGCGCCCTCGAGCACAGTAATGGCGGTACTGAAGATTGTCTGGTTGAGCATATCGAATGCTTCGAACAGCGCCCCACTTCCTCCCTGAACAAACGTGGTCACATCGATCGAGAATGCCGTGATGCTGCTGCCGAAAGACGTGTTGAACGTGATCTCGGAGATGGTCCCGTTGTTGAGGCCATCGGCGATCCACAAACCATCCGGGTTGTTGCCGCGGTCACTGGCAATGGTGTAGTAGTTTTGAAGATTGGAGTTCGTGCCGAGCCATCCTGACTGCCATGCGGGGAAGGGGGCTTCAAAGTCTTCGGTCAGAACGGTAGCCGATGCCTGAGTGGCCATGAGCATCGCCGCTGCGAATGCCAGAACAATCCGAGGTAGTTTCATTATTCAAATTCCTGCGTGTGGATACGAGCAATGCGCTCCCGGTGCGTTAAGCAGAGTGCATGCCACGCGCCAAGCGTCTGATCTCACAGGCGTGCGTGCAGGCGGAACGAGAGATTGTAAGAATCTTCGACAATTTGGTCGGAGACATTTTCTCGCTTGAACCCGAGTCCGCTGCCGTCGATCAACGACATTGGCATTCATTCCCTGGGGCGCTCCGCTGCGCCGTCCTGGCAAAGTCTACTAATCCAGTGATGAATTAGCAGGCTTGGGGCCAGACCCGTCGCTGGCCTCGGACCCATGCCGGCACAATTGCCCGGTAGACTGGCATGCCTGCCGTTTTCCACTGCCGGAACGTCGGGTCTCTATTTCACGCAACTCCCGGAAAGCTGCCTCGCCATGGAATTCTTCAATCGCCGTCTCAGCATCCGCAAGCTCAGCCTGTCTGTTTCCATCGGTTTCTACGAGATCGAGAAGCTGCGCCCGCAGCGGGTGCTGATCGATGTCGAGCTGCGCTTGCCGCCGCTCGTGAATGGCATTCCTGACGATGTGCAGGCCACGGTCGACTACGACCAGATGCACAAGTCGATCACGACCCTGGTGGCGGGACGTCACTTCAATCTGCAGGAAACCCTCTGCCACGAGATTCTCGCGCTCTGTGCGCGGTTGGACGGCGTGACGGGGGCGCGCGTCTGGGTGCGCAAGCCGGATATCTATACCGACTGCGAGAGCGCCGGCTACGAGGCGGAAGTCGGCATGGCGGGATGAGCGTCCGGCCTGGTGCTGGATGCGTATGGCTACCTGCGAAGGAGCGCGCGTGGAATTGACTTCGTTCAGGCCGGAACACCAGGACAGGCTTGAAGCCTTCCTGAAGGTCATGCAGGAGAGCCGTGGCTATCGATTCGATCCGGCCAAGCTGCCACCAGACATCCTGAGCGTGAAAGAGACCTACCAGGAGAATGGCCTGGGGTTCTGGGTCGTGGAGGATGCCAAAGCCATCGTTGCCAGCGTCGGGCTAAGGATTCCTCACAGGCACGAGCGCATCGGGGAGATCAAGCGCTACTTCGTTCACCCTGATTTTCAGGGGCGCGGCTGGGGCAACAGATTGATCACCCATGCGATTGATGTTGCCGTCGGAAACCGGCTCGTCAAACTGCGGCTGGATACGATGAGGAAATCTGAAGTTGCCTTGCTCGTGTTTCGCAAGCACGGCTTCCATGAGATCCCCAAATACAATGACAACCAGATCGCCGAGGTATTCATGGAGAAGGACCTGACGGCGCGCGAGGCGCAGTAGGCCATATGCATGGCATCTGCCGGCTGACTCAAGGCGCCAGCACGCAGGTCGGAAAAGCAAAGCGCCTTCCGACACCTTGATGGCGTGACGAGCTACTCGCGTTTCCTGGCGCTCGATGTCGGAAGGCGCTGCGCTTTTCCGACCTACAGCGGAGGGCCCTGGAGCCCGGTTCAAGCGGGATGTGGCGTGACTGCCTGCGGCGCCAGACGAATCAGCCGCTGGTTGTCCGAGCCGCGCCAGGGCTGGGAGGTGGGCTTGTCCTGCTCGTAACGCCCATCGATCAGTACGTCCACATCGCGCAGCAAGGCGAGGTGTCGCACTTCCTCGTGCAGGTAGCCGGTCCACATCCAGATGTCCTTGTCCGGGTAGCGCTGCTTGAAGCGCCGGCAGAGGTCGGCAATGGCATCGCGGTTGGCGGGCAACAGCGGGTCGCCGCCGCTGAGGCTCAGGCCGTGATGCCCCTCGCATAGATCGAGCAGCCTGTCGCGTATCTCGGGCGTGAATGGCTGGCCGGTGAGCCGGTTCCAGCACGAGGTGTTGTAGCAGCCCGGGCAGGCAT
The DNA here is from genome assembly GCF_036017035.1 of Uliginosibacterium silvisoli. NCBI lineage: Bacteria > Pseudomonadati > Pseudomonadota > Betaproteobacteria > Rhodocyclales > Zoogloeaceae > Uliginosibacterium > Uliginosibacterium silvisoli. The sequence continues at coordinate 1,529,076 of NZ_JAYXHS010000001.1, forward strand.
GCGCGCAGCCGGTAACGAACAGGGTGACGCGCAGGCCTTCGCCATTGACCACGTCGCAGGTGTAGTAGCGGTCGTAGTTCATGCCTGTCCCGCCAGATGCTTGACGCGCCGCATGACCTCCTTCTGCTTGCCCGCGTTGAAGGGCCGCGCGTTCGGGCTGCCGAGGTAGCCGCAGACGCGCCGCGTCACTGACAGGCTGGCGCCGTCATGGTTGCCACAATCCGGGCAGGTGAAGCCTTGTGCAGTGGCGCAGGCCTCACCCATGAAGCCGCATTTGCCGCAGGAGTCGACTGGCGTGTTGGTGCCGAAGTAGGGGACGTGCTCGACGGCGTGATCCCAGATGCGTTCCAGCGCCTTGAGGTTGTGGCGCATATTGGGCAACTCGACGTAGGTGATGTGTCCGCCTGAAGCCGATTGCGCGAAGCCCGCCTCGAACTGGATCTTCTCGAAGGGCGTGACCTTGCGCGCCACGTCGAGATGGAAAGAGTTGGTGTAGTAGCCCTTGTCGGTGACGCCGGGCAGCTCGCCGTAGCGTGCTGCATCGAGCTTGCAGAAGCGGTGGCACAGGGATTCGCTGGGCGTCGAGTACAGCGAGAAGCCCCAGCCCGATTCTTCCTTCCATTGTCTGGTCGTCTGCGCCAGATGGGCGACCACCTTGCGCAGGAAGTGCTGCACTGCCTCGCTGTCGAAAGGATGCTCGCCACCGGACATCAGCAGGCCGATCTCGTGCAGGCCGATGTAACCGAGCGAGATGGACGCGCGGCCGTTGCGGAACAGGTCGAGGATCTCGTCGTCCGGCTTGAGGCGCATGCCGAATGCGCCTTCGGTGTAGAGGATGGGGGCAATGTTCGCCTTCACACCCGCCAGGCGTTCGATGCGGCTCATCAGTGCCTTGCGTGCGAGCTGCAGGCGTTCGTCGAGGATGGTGAAGAAACGGGTTTCGTCGCGCGCAGCCTCGATGGCGATGCGCGGCAGGTTGACGCTCACCACGCCGAGATTGTTGCGGCCGGCAAGCACCTCCTGCCCCGCATCATTCCGCCATGCCGGCAGGAAACTGCGGCAACCCATCGGCGATACCGGTTCGGAGGAGCCGGTCAGTGCGCGATTGAGTTTCGCCGAAATGATGTCCGGGTACATGCGCTTCGACGCGCATTCGAGCGCCAGCTGCTTGACGTCGTAGTTCGGGTCCTCTGGCTTGAGGTTCAGGCCGTCCTCGATGAAGTACACCAGCTTGGGGAAAACCGGCGTGATGCCTTCCTTGCCCATGCCCTTCAGGCGTACCCGCAGGATGGCTTTCTGTATCGTGCGCTCCTGCCAGCTGCGCCCCATGCCGAACGAGAAGGTCACGAAGGGTTGCTGGCCGTTGGAGCTGAACAGCGTGTTGATCTCGTATTCGCAAGCCTGGATGCCATCGTAGGTTTCCTTCTCCGTGCGCTCACGCGCATAGCGCTCCGCATCGGAAATGGCGTACTGGCGGGCGATGTCGAGGTTCTTCTCGTAGCTCTTCTGCACATAGGGGGCCAGCGTGCGATCGATATCCGGAATCGTCGTGCCGCCATATTGGTGGCTGGCGACCTGCGCAATGATCTGCGAGGTGACGGCGCAGGCCACGCCGATGGAGCGCGGACTTTCGATGCCGGCATTGCCGAGGTGAAAGCCGTGGTCGAGCATGCCGCGCAGGTCGACGAGGCAGCAGTTGGTGAAGGGCAGGAAGGGCGAGTAGTCGAGATCGTGGTAGTGCAGGTCGCCGTCCAGATGCGCCTGCAGCACATCCTTCGACAGGAAGTTGCTGGCGAACTGCCGTGACACGATGCCGGCCATCAGGTCACGCATCACGGGGAAGACATTGGCATCCTTGTTGGCGTTCTCGGTGACGACCTCGTCATCGGTCTTGTCGACCAGGCCCATGAGCTGCGCATGCAGGGCCGAGCCCTTGACGCGGATGCTGTCGCGGTCGTGGCGGTACTCGATATACAGCCGTGCGACCTCCGGGTAGCTGCGCATCAGCGCATCCTCGACGTAGCCCTGGATGGTCGGGATGTCGAGGACTTCGCTCGGGTACTTCCTGCAGCGCCCTTCCACTTCGGCAGCAACGCTCAGGGCGATCGCCCCCGGGTTCGCGACGCAGGCGGCCGTGGCGGCCTTCTGGCACGCCACCGCGACCTTGAGGATGTCGAAGGTCGCCGTGGTGCCATCGCGTTTCAGGACGTCGAGCATGTTGTCTCCCCATGTAAGTGTTGTCGGTGGCCGTGCACGGCGCTGATAAATGCCGCCGCGCCGGGCTTCAACAACTATATACGGGGTTTTGCGCCGGAAAATGCACTACATATAGTGGTTTGTCCTGCGTCAACATCCGTTCAGATCGACTTGCGTCCAGGCTTACCAGGCTGCGCTATTGCCTTGCAGGGCGCGCACGGCGAGCAGGAAGGTCGCCGCATTCCAGCTCTGCCCCGCCATGCCCATCGCTGCCAACGTCTTGCCATGAAACCACTCGGTGAAGCGCCAGTCATCGCGTGCATTGACGTGCGCGAGGCTGGCGAGCTCGCGCCAGGCCAGTTCATGCAGACCGCAGCGCGTGAGCGCCATGACCCAGAAACCGCCGACGAAGGGCCAGATGCCGCCGTTGTGGTACTGGTGCACATCGTTCTGTTGATGTCGCCCCATGTAAGGTCGCCATAGCTCATGCTGGCGCGACAGGGGGTGCAGCACGACGCGCACCGGGTATGGCTCGCTGGCCCCTGCGGCGATGATGCTGTCTGCAATGCCCTGTGCGGTGCTGTCATCGGCGAGGCCACACAGCACGGCCAGCACATTGCCGAAGACGTCGCCCTCGTAGCCAGCGACGGCGAGATTGACGAAGCTGAGGTAGAGGCCGGGGTCCTGGCGGCCACGGCGGGCGTAGTGGCTCAGCAAGCGCGCGCGGTGATACTCGGGCAGATCTTCCTGTACCGGATTGAACAGGTGGTTGAAGTGATGCAGGGTGGTGTCCGCATCTGCCAAGGCGAAGCGGCGCTTCACGTCGTACCACAGCGCATTCGTGTAGAGCACATAGCCCGAGCGCGGCATGATGTCGGCCCAGTCGCTGGCCTCGTTCTGCTGCAGCAGGCGGAAGTGCTGGTGCTCCTGCGCCAGCAGCCAGTGGATGGCACGTTCGACCTGTTCCGCCCAATGCGTGGGGCCGACGCTGCCGTGCCGGCGCACATGATCGACGGCGATCAGCCACCACAGCGTGGCATCTATGCATCCCAGATACCAGAAGTCGGCATCCTGACCTTCGGGGGCCACGTATTTCGGAATCTGACCGTTGCCGGCCTGCTGTGCGGCCAGCGCGTCGAGACTGGCGACGGCGCCCTGCTCGAGCGGCGCGCTGCCGCTGCCGCACATCGCCATCACGCAGATTGCGGCATCGCGACCGAAGATGCGCGTGTAGCGGCGTGCGACGGCGGCCGCCGTGGGGCTGGCGGCGAGAATGCCGTGCGGCGTGAGGTTCTGCTCCAGCAATGTCAGCGAGGCCTGTGTGCAGGCCTCGATCTGCGCCATCGCTGTCTTGTCAGGTCGCGTCATGAGCTCACGTGTCCGTGCCGAATGGCTCAATGCTGCCAGACAATGCGGCGACCGGAAAATGCCGCAGCACCTCGGCCAGCAGCAGGTTGCCTGCGGTGGAGTCGGAAGCGCACGCATGGCGCTGGCCGCTGATGGTATCGACCAGCTGCATTGCCGCCGGCAGGATGATGTGCGTGTCGCCCCAGATGCTGCCCACGGGGGCTTCGCCGGCCGGCACACCGAGCGAGGCGCTCAGGCGTGTCGCCACGACGATCAACCACTGCGTGTCGGTGTGACGGGCAAAGGCGATGACATTGCGGGCATACTGGCCGCGCACTTCCAGTGCGACATAGCGCGAGTGGCGCAGCATGTCGGCATGTTCGCGCCGCAGTTGCAGGCTGCGCCAGACGGTCCAGAACTTTGCGCGCCCGTCCTGCGCTTCCCTCAGCAGGGCCTGCAAGGCCGCTGATTGATCGGGCAGTGCTGCGATGGTCTGCGCTTCGGCCAGCATGCCGCGTCGCAGGTCATAGTCGACCGGCCGGCGATTGTCCGGATCGACCAATGAGAACTCCATGGCCTCGTGCCCCTGGTAGAAGTCGGGTACGCCTGGCGAGAGGGTCTTGACGACAGCCAGCGACAGGCTGTTCATGGCGCCATGCCATGCAAATACAGACGTACTGCGCCGGATGTCGCTGAGGAACAGGTTGCTGTCGCGGGCTTGCAGCAGGATGTGGACGAAGGATGTCAGGGCCGCCTCGTACAAGGGGTTGGGGCTCATCCAGCTGGTGATGATCTTGGACTCGCGCGCCGATTTCAGCATGGCCTGTTCGATGCGTCGGGCGTAGGCCAGCAGTTCATCGTCGCTCAGCTCGCCTGCAGGCAGGCTGCCGACGATGAGCTGGTAGAGCAGGTATTCATCGTTGCGTGTCGGCGCGCGCTGGCCATTCACGATGCGCTTGTGGCTGCGGTTCATGCGGCTCCAGCGACGCACACCGAGCCGCCAGGCGGCGGGCATCTCGCTGATGACATTGATGCGCATGCGCACATCTTCCACGCGTTTGGCGTCGTGCGTGGAAGTGGCAAGCATGGTGTGGGGGAGTTTGAGCGAGCGATCGAGCACCACCGCGTGGAAGTTCGCCACCGAAATGCCGAACACATCGGGATCGCCGCCGACGTCGTTGACCGACACCAGGCGGTGGTGGCGGTACAGGGCAGTGTCTTCGACGCCCTTGGCCGTGACAGGCGCCGTGTACTGCTGCAGGCGCCGTGCGAAGGCACGGTAGCGCTCGCCGAGCCCCGGCGACGCACCCGCCGGTGGCGCGCCGAGCAGCACGCGGTGCAGGAAGTCGAAGGCGCTGGCATCGCCCGCCACGCTGCGTCGGCGCGCACTGCCGATGGCCCAGTTGATGAATTTCCTGTCCTGGCGGCTGGGCGTGTCGACGATGTAGGTGCGATAGACCGGGAAGGAGGCGACGACTTCGGACAGCGCCTGACGCAACGAGTTGAACGTGAAGTCGCGCGTACGCCTGTCCTCGCGGGCAAGCCGCAGCAGGTTCACGCTGAGCAGGGTCAGCTCGCCTGCCAGGCTGCTGTCCATGACGACGTGCTTGCATTGGCGTGCGAGGGTTTCGAAGTCCTCGGCCTCGTCGCGCACGAAGGCCCGCCATGCACGATCGAGGCGGTTCTTCGCATCGCCATCGAGCAGCAGGCCATTGATGAGATTCGCAAAGCGGTAGCCGGTGGTGCCGTGCACGGCCCATTCAGCCGGCACTTCCTCGGACAGCGCGACGATCTTCTCCGCGACCACGTAGAGCGGCATGTCGGGCGGCCGCCCCGCGCTGGCGGGGGCCGGTGCGGGCAGTCCGCAGACTTCGGCGTAGCGCTGCTGCAGGCGGGCAAAGTAGCCCGCCGGGTCGGCCATGCCATCCGGATGGTCGACGCGCAGGCCGTCAACCGCGCCGCAGGCCAGCAGGTCGAGCACCAGTTTGTGGGTCGCCTCGAATACCTCGTCACGCTCCATGCGCAATGCGGCCAGCTCGTTGACGTCGAAGAAGCGCCGATAGTTGATCTCGTCGGAAGCGATGCGCCAGTAAGCGAGGCGGTAGGCTTGAGCGTCGATCAGGTTGCTGAGGCGGTCAAAGCTTTTGCGCTCGCCGGGCGTGCCGTTGATCTGGCCAAGCATCCTGTCGATGGCGCCGGCGAGTGCGGGTTGTTCGCGCAGCGCGGTCGCAAGCGCGGCCTTCAGGTGGGTCTTGTCGGTCTGGCGTCGCAGCCGCTCGCTCGAATCGGCCGTGGTGTGATGCGGGAGCTGTTCGAACTGCGTGGCAAGCCGCATCAACACGTCCTGCGCTGCATCGCCGGAAAAGGTGTTGAACTGGCGCGCTGCCTCACGCAGCAGCGCGCCGTAGCACAGCGGATCAATCGGCAGGCGATGCGCGTAATAGTGCACGGAGAAACTGCCGTGCGCGGCGTCGAAACCCAGTTGCAACTCACCGCGCTCGAGAACGATGCCGTACTGGTCGCCGAGGATGGGCAACAGCACCTTGCCGGTCAGGGCCGGGTCGGCGGAGCGCCAGTCGATATCGAAGAAGCCGGCATAGGCCGAGGCGGCACCGTTCTCCAGGATGTCGAGCCACCAGGCGTTGTCGTCGCTGAGCACGCCCATGTGGTTCGGCACGATGTCGATGAGCAGGCCCATCTGATGGGCGTGCAGGCAGGCGACGAGGCGGTCGAAATCCTCGCGCGTGCCAAGCTCCGGGTTGAGCGTGCCGTGATCGACCACGTCGTAACCGTGCTGGCTCCCCGCACGCGCGCGCAGCGGCGGAGAGATATAGAGATGGGTGATGCCCAGCCCCGCGAGGTAGGGCACGATGTCCATGGCATCCGTGAAGTGGAACTGGCTGTGCAACTGCACGCGATAGGTGGCGAGCGGCACCTTCGCCTGCTGGAGCTGTGCTGCGCGGCTGCCGTTGCTCATGGATACTCGATCGACACCTGTACGGCCCACGCGGGCAGGCTGGAGGCTGCATGGGAGGTTGCAGGGTGACTGTGGTAGACCTGCTTGCCCGGTAACTCGCCGATCAGATGGAGGGGCGTGTCGAATGCCGCCAGTTGCGCACGCATGTGCCAGCGATGGCCCTCCGCAAGCGGCCAGCTCAGGCTCAAGGTGCCCGGTGCGGGTTGTGCTGCCGTACCACTTTGCGCGCCAGCCAGCCAGGGCAGCAGGAATGAATGCCGGCAGCGCAGCAGGCCGCTGTAGAAGGCCAGCCAGTCGGCATGAGGCTTGTGCGCGCGTTCGCTCCAGTCCAGCTTGCTCTGCAGGAAGGTGGCCTCTGCATTCGGGTCGGGAATGCGTGCGCGCACGCGCGCATCCTTGAAGCGCGCGAACTGGCTGAACTCTTCGCGGCGGCCTGCGGTGATGGCCGCTGCGAGCGGGCCGTCGAAATCGCAGAAGTAGAGAAAGGGCGTACTCGCCCCCCACTCTTCGCCCATGAACAGCATGGGCGGCGAGGGCGCCAGCAGCACGCAGGCGGTGAGGGCGCGGAGTGCGTCCACGCGTCCGGTGTTCTCCGCCAGGGTCGCGATGCGCTCGCCCAGCGCGCGGTTACCGACCTGGTCATGGGTCTGCAGCGAATTGACGAAGGCAAGGGGCGGCAGGTGGGCGGACGATGTGCCACGCAACTCTCCGGCACGAAAAAGTGAAGGCTCGCCCTGGAAAGCGAAGCCTTCCGCCAGTGCACGGCCGAGCTGGCCGACGGGGTCGGTGGCGTAGTCCACGTAGTAGCCATCCGTCTCGCCCGTGGCGATGACGTGCACGGCGTGGTGCACATCGTCATTCCATTGTGCGTTGGCATGCAGGGGGGCGCCGCTCGCATCGCGGGCCAGGCGTTGCGCGTCGTTGATGTCGTTCTCGAGCACGACGTGCACTGGCCACGGCCGCGTCTTATCGGCGCGCAACGCGTCGGAGAGTTCGTCGATGAAGTGCTGCGCGCTCGCATCGTGCATGGCGTGTACAGCGTCGATGCGCAGGCCGTCGAGGTGGAATTCGTCGATCCAGTAGCGTGCGTTGTGGATGAAGAAGTCCCGTATCGTGCGGCTGTGCGGGCCATCGAGATTGATGGCTGCGCCCCAGGGGGTTGGCACCTGCGGATTGAAGAATTCGGGGGCGGACACGTAGAGGTAATTACCGTCCGGACCGAAGTGGTTGTAGACCACGTCAAGCAGCACCATCAGGCCACGCGCATGTGCGGCGGCGACGAGTTGCTTCAGTTCGTCGGGCGTGCCGTACGCCGCCTTGGGCGCATATTGCAGCACACCGTCGTAGCCCCAGCCGCGTTGGCCGGGAAAGTCTGCCACGGGCATCAACTCGATGGCGGTGATGCCCAGCGCGACCAGATCGTCGAGGCGCTCGATGGCCGACAGGAAAGTACCTGCCGGGGTGAAGCAGCCGATATGCAGTTCGTAGATCACGGCCTCGTGCCAGGGGCGGCCGCGCCAGTCGTCATCCGGCCAGTCGAACCCGGTTGGCCGGGTCAGTGTGCTTGGGCCGTGTACGCGAGCATTGCTGCGCGATGCCGGATCGGGGACTTGCAGCTTGCCGTCAATGTCAAACGAGTAGTCCGCAGGCGTGCTGAGCTGCGCGAGTTCCAGCTCGAACCAGCCACCGTCGGCGGCCAGCATGGGATAGGGGGCGTGCTCCCGCTCGGCGGTGTGCAGGATCAGGCTGACCTGGCTCGCACCGGGCGCCCACAGGCGAAAGCGCGCGCCGCCGCTGGCGGTGGGCTGGGCGCCAAATGGCATTTCGTGCATGCGTTTCATACGACTTCTTCCTGGGCGGGTTACTGACGGAAAGTGCGCGCGAGCGCCGGGCGTGGACGCAGGGCGGGCCAGCCCTGACAGGGGCTGGCCCGTGCGGCATGCGTCAACGCTTGCTGTCAGTGGTGTCGTGCGGGAACCAGCGATCGAGCAACTCGGCGGCCCGGCCGCGCGCGCCCAGGCCAAAGGCCAGTGCCAGTGCGAGCACGACGCCTGCCAGCAGGATCAGGAAGGTCTGCTGGATCAGGCCGCCGCCGATATTGAGTTGATCGACGGCCAGCAGGACGACGAAGGTCATCACGGCATAGCGCACGATGCGCCCCAGGATCTCTGCATCGCTGATGCCGGCGGCCTGGAAATAGCGTTGCACGGCCGTTGCGATGAAGCGTGCGAAGTAGCCGCCGAAGACGACGACCAGCAGTGCCACCAGCACATGCGGCACGAACAGCATGACGCGGCTGAGCAGGTCGGTGACCTGGGTGAGCCCCATGCTGTTGAATGCGACGATGAGGGAGGCCAGCAGCACGCAGCCATAACCGAGGAGGCCGACCCACTCGACCGTGTCCTTGCCGGTGCCGCCCTGTTGCAGGAAGTTGTCGATGCCGGCACGTTCGGTCAGCACGTGGAAGTTCACTGCCCGCAGCGTCTTGACGATGCTGAAGCGGAAAGCCTTGGCGATGAGCCAGCCGACAAGCAGCACCACCATGGCGACGCCCAGGCGTGGCAGGAAATCACCCACGGCTGTCAGGAAACCGCGTAGGGGCAAGATCAATACGTCAATGTGTTCCATCTCGGTTTCCTCGTTCAATCAGTGATCTCGGCCAGTGCGGCAATGCCTGCGAGTGGTACGGCCACCCAGTCAGGGCGGTTGTCCAGCTCGTAGCGCAGTTCGTACAGGGCTTTCTCGAGCTCGAACATGTCGAGCAGCGCACGCGTGTCCTTGAATGCGGCTGCGTCCGGGTAGAGGCCCGCCGCAACGACTACCTCGCAGTAGGTGTGGAGGAAGGCCTGGCGCATGCGCCGCTCCCACTGGCGCGCCAGCGGCGCCAGTTGCTCGAGATCGACGCTGCCCTGCGCGGTCTGATGGAGCGCCGTATGGCGTGCGTAGTCGAAGGAGCGCAGCATGCCCGCCACGTCGCGCAGTGCGGAGTGGCGCGCGCGCCGCTCCTCCATGCTGCGTTGTGGCTCGCCCTCGAAGTCGATGATGAGGAAGTCATCGCGCGCCACCAGGATCTGCTGCAGATGCAGGTCGCCATGCAGGCGCGTCTTGAGGCCGCGCGGGGTGGCTGTCGCGACCTTGTCGATGCGCGCGAGCAGCGTCGATTGCAGCGTGTCGACTTGCGCCGCCAGTGCAGCCATCGGCGCGTTGAGCCCCGCACTGCGCTGCTGCAGCAGGCCGAAGGTGTGATTGAACTCTTCGCGTACCTGTGCCGCCCACGCACCCAGATCGGCCGCGGTGATGGGCTCGGGTTCGAAGGCGGGCGTGCCGGTGCGACGTGCCAGCGCGATATGCAATTCGGCAATGCGCCGCGCGAGGATCTGCAGGCGCTCGGCCATTGCATTGAGGTCTTCCTGGGAGACGTCGTCGAAACCGCTGCGCGATTCGAGCAGGCGCGCCAGCTGTGCGACCGTGAAGCTCCACGCATCACCCTGATTCACCACGCAGGCCTGCAGGAGCGCCACGCACCAGATCTGACCGTCATCGGTGTGGAACTCCACGCTGCCGGCGACCGGTACACAGTTCTCGTAATGCACGACGTCGGTGAGGTAACGCCCCATCTCCACTTCGGGGGCAATGCCGGCCCGCACATGGCGATAGCATTTCAGGAACAGTTTCTCGCCAAGCAGGCTGACCGAGTTGCTGCTGGTCGTGAGGCGTTGCAGCGCCAGCTCACCCTGCAGGGCGCCCGCCGTCACGTCGCCGAACGCGCGGGTCGGCGTGAACAACATGCGGCCGCCCTCGCCAGTGATCTGCCGGCCGGCACCGATGGCCTCCACCACTGCGCGGCAGAACGGTACATCACCCATTGCGTCGGCGAGGACACCCATGGTGGCCTGCTGGCGCACCTTGGCGGCGGCCACCGGCGCCAGGGCACGAACGCGCTCCTCGTCGTCCTCCTCGAAGGCGATGGCCAGTGGCACGAAGTAGCGTGCTGGCTTGCCCGCACCTTCGGTATCGAGCATCGGCAGCAGCCACTGCGCACCTTGCGCCTCCAGCATCACATGGGCGCTCAGGGCGCTGCGTTGCAGAGCCTCACCCTTGGCGGCGTACCAGCGCTGGCGCAGCATGAACTGCGGCATCAACTCGCGCTCGAGCTGGTTACGGGTCTTCTCGGCCATGCCCATGCGCCAGGGCACGACACGGCTGCGGAAGAAGCTGTTCCAGCCGTCGAACAGCACCAGCACGGGCAAGTCCTCTGCAGCCAGGCGTTCGGTGTGCCACTGCGGCGGGATGGCATCGTGCGACAGGCGGAACCAGAAGAAGCCGTAGGCCGGCAGGGTCAGCAGGTAGGGGTGGTCGCCAATCGGTGGAAAGGCCGAACGCCCCAGCATCTCGACGGGTACGCGACCCCGGTAGGCGGAAAGGTCGAGCTCCACCGGCTGGGCAACGCGGCTGAGGTTGAAGACGCACAGCACGGCATCGTCGTCGTGCTCGCGCACATAGGCCAGCACCTTGCGGTTGCCCGGATGCAGCATGCCGAAGCGACCCCGGCCGAAGGCGCGCGTGGCGCTGCGTACGGCGAGCATGCGCTTGGTCCAGTTCATCAGCGATGAGGGCTCGCGCGCCTGTGCCTCGACATTGACGGCTTCGAAGCCGTAGATGGGGTCCTGGATCGGTGGCAGGTAAAGGCGTTGCGGATCGGCGCGCGAGAAGCCGCCATTGCGGTCGCTGGTCCATTGCATCGGTGTGCGAACGCCGTCGCGATCGCCCAGGAAAATGTTGTCGCCCATGCCGATCTCGTCGCCGTAGTACAGCACGGGCGTGCCGGGCATGGACAGCAGCATGCCGTTCATGAGTTCGATGCGCGCGCGATCATTCTCCAGCAGTGGCGCGAGGCGGCGACGGATGCCGAGATTGATGCGCGCACGCGCGTCGGAGGCGTACATGCGGTACATGTAGTCGCGCTCCTTGCTGGTCACCATCTCCAGCGTCAGCTCGTCGTGATTGCGCAGGAAGACAGCCCATTGGCAGGTGTCGGGAATCTCCGGGGTCTGCGCCAGGATTTCCACCACCGGGTGCCGGTCCTCCTGCGCAATGGCCATGTACATGCGCGGCATCAGGGGGAAGTGATAGGCCATCTGGCACTCGTCGGCCTCGCCGAAATACTCGCGCACATCCTCGGGCCACATATTGGCCTCGGCCAGTAGCAGGCGGCCGGGATAGTTCGCCTCGATGCGGGCGCGAATGGCCTTGATGACATCGTGCGTCTCGCGCAGATTCTCGTTGCTGGTACCGTCGCGCTCGATCAGGTAGGGGATGGCATCCAGGCGGAAGCCGTCGACACCCGTGTCCAGCCAGAACTCCATGGTCTTGAGCACCGCTTCGAGCACCGCCGGATTGTCGAAGTTCAGATCGGGCTGGTGGCTGAAGAAGCGGTGCCAGAAGTACTGGCCAGCGACCTCATCCCAGGTCCAGTTGGACTTCTCCGTGTCGGTGAAGATGATGCGGGTACCCGAGTAGAGCGTGTTGTCATCGCTCCACACATAGAAGTCGCGTTCCGGCGAACCCTTGGGCGCCTTGCGCGCAGCCTGGAACCACGGGTGCTGGTCTGATGTGTGGTTGACCACCAGCTCCGTGATCACGCGCAGGCCGCGGCGATGGGCCTCGGCGACGAAGGCGCGGAAGTCGTCCAGCGTGCCGTAGCTGGGATGCACGTCTTCGTAGTTGGCGACGTCGTAGCCATCATCGCGCAGGGGCGAGGGGTAGAAGGGCAGCAGCCAGATGGTATTCACGCCCAGCGACTGCACGTGGTCCAGATGCTGGGTCAGACCGCGGAAATCGCCTATGCCATCGCCATTGGCGTCGGCGTAGGCCTTGATGTGCAGTTCATAGATGACTGCATCCTTGTACCAGAGCGGGTCGCTCGCGGTGTCGGTGTGCAGGCCGGTCGCGGTGGGTCCTGTTTCGTCGTTGGTCGCCAGGGTCTCGATGGTACTCAGGGTGATGGCATCGTTCACGGCAGTGCCTCAGAGGAAGTAGTCGAAATCGTTCTCGCGCCGCAAATGGGCACGCAGCTCCATGATCTGGGCGGGGCAGCGCTGCGGATCCAGGCTCACGTAGTTGCGTGCGCCGTGCCACAGGTAGTGCGCGTCGCTGATCACGTCGTGCAGCTGGAAGGACTGGTCGGGGCCCAGGCCGAATGCCTGCATGTCCAGATCGACCCAGCCGCTTTGCGTGTGGTGCGGGTCGAGATTGACGACGCACACGACGGTATTGCTGCCATCGGCCGAGGTCTTGGCGTAGGCGATGATCTGCTCGTTGTCGACGCTGAGAAAGCGCAGCCCCGAGTCGCGCTGCAGCGCGGCGTTGGCGCGTCGCGCACGGTTCAACACGCTGAAGAATTCGACGAGCGAGTCTGCGCGGTCGCGATCCCACACGCGGCGTTCGAACTTCTCCGAGTCCAGATACTCCTCGCCACCGGCGCGCAGCGCCGCTGCGTCGAGCAGTTCATAGGCCGGGCCGTAGATGCCGTAATTGGCCGACAGGGTTGCGGCCAGCGCGGCACGCGCCATGAACACCGGGCGGCCACCGTACTGCAGGGCTGCAGGCAGGATGTCGGGCGTGTTGGGCCATACGTTCGGGCGGAAGTAGTCGCGCCCGGGCCCCTGCGTCAGCTCCGTGAAGTAGGTGGTCAGCTCCTGCTTCGAGTTGCGCCAGGTGTAGTAGGTGTAGGACTGGCTGAAGCCCGCCTTGGCGAGGCGGTGCATGACCCGCGGCCGCGTGAAGGCTTCGGACAGGAAGATCACCTCCGGGTGCTGCGCACGGATGCGCGCAATGACCCATTCCCAGAACGGGTAGGCCTTGGTGTGCGGATTGTCCACGCGGAAAATGCGCACGCCCTGCCCGACCCAGAACTCGAACACGCCCGCGAGCGCGGCCCATAGCTCACGCCATTGCGCCGTCTCGAAATCGAAGGGGTAGATGTCCTGGTACTTCTTCGGCGGGTTCTCCGCGTACTGGATGCTGCCGTCCGCACGCTTCCTGAACCACTCCGGATGCTCCGTGACCCAGGGGTGGTCCGGCGCGCACTGGAAGGCGATGTCCATGGCGATATCGATTTCCAGGCTGGCGGCGGCCTGCACCAGCGAGCGGAATTCGGCCAGCGTGCCCAGCTCGGGCAGGATGGCGTCGTGGCCGCCCTCGGCCGCGCCGATGGCCCACGGGCTGCCGACGTCCTCCGGCCCCGCCTCCAGCGTATTGTTGCGGCCCTTGCGCCGCGAACGGCCGATGGGGTGGATGGGCGGGAAGTACAGCACGTCGAAGCCCATGCGCTTGACGTAGGGCAGCCAGGCTTCGCAGTCGGCGAAGCTGCCGTGACGGCGGATGTCGTCGGACGCGGAGCGCGGGAAGAACTCGTACCAGGCCGAGAAGCGCGCGCGCTCCCGCTCGACGGTGACCTGGTAGATCTGCGGGCAGGTCAGCGCGTGGGTCAGGTCGGGGTAGCGTTGTGCGATGCTGCCGCGCGCCGCGTCGGCGCCGATCCGCTTGAGCGCGTCTGCATCGGCGCCCTCGGCGGCATTGGTGGCGAATGCCAGCTCGCGCGCCCAGGCGTCGAGCAAGGCAGCGTCGCTGCCCGTGCCTGCGCGCCGCGCTGCGTCCGCAATCAAGGCGGCCCCGCTGCTGGCGGCGATGCGTACGTCATCAACCTCGATGCGCCGGCTGAAGTCGTGCTGCCATGACAGGAAAGGGTCGACCCAGGCGCGCACCGTGTACTCCCAGCGGCCGATCGCGTTCACCGTGAAATCTGCATGCCAGCGGTCATTGCCGCGCGGCTGCATCGGTGTGCCATGCCATTCGGTGTCACCGGCGCGGCGCCAGAGCAGGGCGCAGGCCACCACGTCGTGACCATCGGCAAAGCAATCCGCGAACACCTCGACCACGTCACCGATGATGCGCTTGATCGGGAAGCGGCCGCCGTCGACCGCGGGCTGTACGTTTTCGATGACGACGCGGATGCGGCCGTCATCCAGTGCTATCGGCATGATGTCCGCGCTGCTCATGACGCAGCCCTCTCATGACGCAGGAAGAGGATGCCCAGCGGCGGCAGGGTGAGGTTGAGCGACTGGAAGCGCCCATTGGCCGCCACGGGCACGCTGTGGGTGCCGCCCTGGTTGCCCGCGCCGCTGCCGCCGTAAAGCGTGGCATCGCTATTGAGGCACTCACACCAGTAGCCAGCGTGTGGCACGCCGACAAGGTAGTTGCTGCGTGGCACGGGCGTGAAGTTGGCGACGATCAGGACGCTGCCGCCCTTGTCTGACTTGCGCAGGTAGCAGATCACGCTGTTGTCTGCGTCGTCAGCGTTGATCCATTCGAAGCCCGCGCTGTCGAAGTCCAGCGCATACAGTGCCGGTTCGCTGCGATAGAAGCGGTTCAGGTCCTCCACCCAGCGCTGTACACCAGCATGCGGGCCGCCCTGCTCGACGAGATGCCAGTCGAGGCTCTGGTCATGATTCCATTCGCGGCGCTGGGCGAACTCTCCACCCATGAACAGCAGTTTCTTGCCGGGGTGTGCCCACATATGCCCGAACAGCAGGCGCAGGTTGGCGAACTTCTGCCAGTCGTCACCGGGCATCTTCTCGATCAGCGAGCCCTTGCCGTAGACCACTTCGTCGTGCGACAGGGGCAGCATGAAGTTCTCGGTAAATGCGTAGAGCAGGGAGAAGGTCAGTTTGCCCTGGTGCCAGCGGCGATTGATCGGGTCTTCCTGCAGGTACTTGAGCGTGTCATGCATCCAGCCCATGTTCCACTTCATGCCGAAGCCAAGGCCGCCTGCGTCGGTGGGGCGCGACACCCTGGGCCAGGCCGTGGATTCCTCGGCAATGATCTGCACGCCGGGGTGGTCGCGATAGGCCGACTCGTTGAGCATGCGCAGGAAAGAAATGGCCTCCAGATTCTCGCGACCACCGTGCACGTTGGGAATCCATTCCCCTTCCTTACGCGCGTAGTCCAGATAAAGCATGGAGGCCACGGCATCGACGCGTAGCGCGTCGATGTGATACTCGTCCAGCCACAGCATGGCGCTCGACAGCAGGAACGCGCGTATCTCGTTGCGCCCGTAATTGAAGATGGAAGAATTCCACTCCGGGTGAAAGCCCTGACGTGCGTCGGCATGTTCGAACAGATGCGTGCCATCGAACTGGGCCAGCCCATGCGCATCGGCAGGAAAGTGTGAGGGTACCCAGTCGAGGATGACGCCGATGCCGGCTTCATGCAGGGCGTTGACGAGAAACTTGAAATCCTCGGGCGTACCGTAGCGTGAGCTTGGTGCGAAGTAGCCTGTCGTCTGGTAACCCCAGGAGCCGTAGAAGGGGTGTTCGGTGACAGGCATCAACTCGACATGCGTGAACCCCGTCTGCAGGAGGTACTGCGTCAGCAGCGGTGCGAGACTGCGGTAGTCGAGCATGTCGCCGTGTTCGCTGCGGCGCCAGGAGCCGAGGTGGCATTCATAGACGGACATCGGCCCATCCAGCGCCTTGCACGAGGCGCGACCGGCCATCCAGCCGGTGTCGTTCCAGGCAAAGCGATCCGTCGGCCAGACGACGGAGGCTGTAGCTGGCGCATGTTCGGCATAGCGCGCGAAGGGGTCTGCTTTTTCAAGACGCTGCCCTGACTGCGTGAAGATTGCGAACTTGTAGCGATGACCCGGGGTGACGCCGTCAATATCGAGTTCCCAGATGCCAGAGCCATCCCAGCGCACATTGGCACGGTGGGTCCCTGCATCCCAGCCATTGAAGTCGCCGATCACCGCAACGGCACTGGCGTTCGGTGCCCACACCGCGAAGCGGGCGCCGGTCGCGGTCAGATGGCAGCCGAGCTTGTCATAGAGACGTGAGTGCGTACCTTCGCGGAACAGATGCAGGTCCTGCTCGCCGAGCTCGAAGTATGCATCCGTCACCTGCGGCCCTGCTTGCTGCGGTGGCTCCATCGTGTTCGCGCGCTGATTCATTTCGGTCTCCTCTGCAAGCGCCGATCAGCAATGTCAGGTGCCAAGCTGCCCACTCGTGACTGCCGCTACGGCGCAATATCCTGTAGCACGACAGTTGTTCTTTTCGACCTGCTCCCTGAACCCGGTGTCAGCCGGGCAATGCGCATGGTCATTTTTTCCGATCATGCGAAATTTCGTGCAGCGGGGAGGCGTGGCAAGCACACCGCGAGCGGCGGAAGGCACCGAGCCTGACCGTTTCGCGGGCGACATGGCTGCCGATCCACGCGCTGTTTCACGCGCCAGCGTGCGCAGGTCACGACACGCTTGCTCTGGCTGCTGCGCAATATGCGTGCCCGTCCTCGGGGGACAATGTTCGGGGTGCAGATGCGCGCTAGCCCGGGAGCACGCGCGCCGCGCGGTCAATGCGTCAGTCAATCCAGCAGGCTGGCTGGGACATTGCCGCCGTTGTCGGCAATCTTCTGCAGCACGGTCTTGTGCAGCCACATGTTCATCTGCGCCGAGTCGCTCATCTTTTCCGCTGGACAACCGAGTTCGGTGGCGAGCGCCTTGCGGTCGGCAAGGCTGCTGTCGAGGCCCAGCAACTTCATCAGGTCGACGATGGACTGCCTCCAGTTGAGTTTCTCGGGATGCGCGGCTGCGAGCCTTTCCAGTTTGGCGACGACATCCACTACCGGAATTGCAGCGGTCACTGCTGCGGGTGCGGGAGTGGTTACAGGGGCGGCCTCAGCGGCAGGAGCCGGGGCGGGTGCCGTGGCAGCGGGCGCGGCCTCCGCACTGCCGAAACCCAGCTTTGAAAGAATCTTTCCGAACAGGCTCATCGTCGTTCCTTTCGATAGAAGTGATGCAGGGGGCGGAGGGCTGGGTGAAATGCGATTCCGGGGGTGAATGCGCGGCGCCCCGCAGGCGCAGGAGCTAGCCTGGCGCTGGGGGAGAGTCTTTCGTTCCGGACTGCCGTGCCTTCAGGAAAGAAGGACGAGGACGCACTGGATCAGCATAGTTGCTGTGGGCAGCAGATGCGAGATCGTGACGTGGAATAAATGGACATTCACGCGATATCGCGACGCGCATCGCGATATTGCAGAAAGATGACCGGCAGATGACTACAGGACGAGGATCGCGCGGAAGTCGTTGACGTTGGTGCGCGTCGGGCCAGTGACGACGAGGTCTTCGAGTTTGTCGAAGAAGCTGTAGGCGTCGTTGCCGGTGAGGCAGGCATCGGCACTCATGCCGAGCGCCTCGGCACGCGCCAGGGTGTCAGGTGCGGTAATGCAGCCGGCGTTGTCTTCGCTACCGTCGATACCGTCAGTGTCGATGGCAATGGCATGCGTGTCGGCCTGCCCGCGCAAGGCGCAGGTGAGTGCCAGCAGGTATTCGGCATTGCGGCCGCCGCGGCCGTTGCCGCGCACGGTGACGGTGGTCTCGCCGCCGGAGACGAGCACGCAGGGTTTCTGCCCGGGCTGGGCCTCGTGCGCGAGGCGGGCGAGCACCGATTGCACCTGGGCGACATCGCGTGCCTCGCCTTCAATGCTGTCGCCCAGCACGATGGGCAGCACGCCATGCTCGCTGGCGACACGCGAGGCTGCTTCGAGCGAGCCCTTTGCCGTCGCAATGACGCGCACCTCGTTGCCGCGCAGGCGTTTGTCGCCGGGCTTCGGCGTTTCGTTGAGCCCGCGGCGCAGATGCTCGACCACCGCGCGTGGCTCGACGATGCGGTACTTCTCGACGATGGCGAGCGCATCGGCGAAGCTGGTCGGGTCGGCAATGGTGGGGCCGGAGGCGATGACGGAAGGATCGTCACCCGGCACGTCGGAGATCAGCAGGGTGACGACGCGTGCCGGTGCGCAGGCAACTGCCAGCTGGCCGCCCTTGATGGCCGAGAGATGCTTGCGCACGCAGTTCATCTCGCTGATCGAAGCGCCACTGCGCAGCAGCGCGCGATTGACCTGCTGCTTGTCGGCCAGCGTCAGGCCTGGTGCGGGCAGGGCCAGCAGCGCCGAGCCGCCGCCCGAGATGAGGCACAGCACGAGGTCGTCGGCGGTGAGTCCTTGCACCGAATCGAGGATGCGTTGCGCAGCTTTCTGGCCGGCCTCATCGGGCACCGGGTGAGCGGCTTCGATCACTTCGATGCGCTTGCAATCCGCGCCGTGACCGTAGCGCGTGACCACCAGCCCCGACAGCGGCCACGGCCAGTGATCTTCCACGGCGCGCGCCATGGCGGCAGCTGCCTTGCCGGCGCCGATGACGACCGTGCGACCGAGTGGCGGCGCGGGCAGGTTCTCGGGCACGCATTGCGCGGGCGCAGCGGCATCGATGGCGGCCTGTGCCATCTTCAGCAAGAGTTCGCGGGGCTGGATCTGGATCATGAAACCGCTGCCTGATGAGTGCTGGAAAGGTTATCGGAAGCGCTCACTGTCCACTGGCTTCGGCGATGTCGTGATTGGCCATCAACTCCAGCGCGCGTACCAGCGCCGAGTGATCTTCGCCCGCACCGCCGTGTGCCGCACAGGTGTTGAACAGCTCCTGTGCGGTCGCCGTGTTGGGCAGGGCGACGCCGAGTTCGCGACCCGTGCTGAGCGCGAGGTTGAGGTCCTTCTGGTGCAGTTCGATGCGGAAGCCAGGCTTGAAGGTGCGCTTGATCATGCGTTCGCCATGAACTTCGAGAATGCGCGAGTTGGCGAAGCCACCCATGAGGGCCTGACGTACGCGAGCAGGATCGGCTCCAGCCTTCGATGCAAGCAGCAGCGCTTCGCCGACTGCTTCGATGGTCAGCGCGACGATGATCTGGTTGGCGACCTTGGTGATCTGGCCGTCACCGTTGCCACCGACGAGGGTGATGTTCTTGCCCATCAGTTCGAACAAAGGCTTTGCACGTTCGAAGGCGGCGTCCGGGCCGCCGACCATGATGGTCAGCGTGGCGGCCTTGGCACCCACTTCACCGCCTGACACGGGCGCATCGAGGTAGTCGCAGCCGAGCGCATTGATGCGTTGCGCGAAGGCCTTGGTGGCGACCGGCGCGATCGAGCTCATGTCGATGACCAGCTTGCCGTCGCTGAGACCGGCTGCGACACCGTCGGCGTTGAACAGTACGGATTCGACGTGTGGCGTGTCCGGCACCATGATGATTATGACATCTGCATTGCGTGCGACTTCGGCGCCGGTCTCGCAGGCTTTGCCGCCTGCCTGGGTGAGTTCTGCAGGGACGCCCGAGCGGGAGTGCAGGAAGAGGGTGTGGCCGCCCTTGATGAGGTTGGCTGCCATGGGCGTGCCCATGATGCCGAGGCCGATGAAACCGATGTTGCTCATATTGAGGGGCTCCGTCTGGATTGTCTGAAGAGTGCTTGTGAGTGGGGGCCCTCACCCGCCCCTGTCGGGGCACCCTCTCCCACGTCTGGGAGAGGGTGGTCCGTCAGGACCGGGTGAGGGAAACGTTCAATGAATGCCGGACTTCCTAAGCGACATGCGCAAAGCGCGCAGCCAATTGCTCCACCGCTCGCGCCAGCAGCGCAATGTCCGCTCCGACAGCCACGAAGCCACAACCCTGTTCGATGTGCTTGCGCGCCAGCGTTTCGTCGCCGGTGAGGATGCCCGCCGGCTTGCCTGTCGCACGGATGCGGCGGATGGCGTCGGCGATCTGGTCCTGCACTTCGGCATGCGCCGGGTTGCCGATCTGGCCGAGCGAGGCGGACAGGTCGCCGGGACCGATGAAGATGCCGTCCACGCCCTCGACCGCTGCGATCTCCTCGATGTTGCGCAGCGCTTCCGCAGTCTCGACCTGCACGATCACGCACATCTGCTCGCTGGCCAGCTTGTGGTAGTCCTTGACGCGGCCGAAGCGCGAGGCGCGCGACAGGCCGGTGAAGCCGCGTACGCCACCTTCGTTTGGATAGCGCGTGGCCTGCACGGCGCGGCGCGCTTCGGCAGCGTTCTGCACTTGCGGGATCAGCAGGGACTGCACGCCGAGGTCGACGATGCGCTTGATCATGACGAAGTCATTCCATGCGACGCGCACGATGGGATGCGTGCCGCCCTCCACCATGGCCAGCAACTGCTGATGCACGAGGATGACCTCGTTGGGTGAGTGTTCCATGTCGATGAGGATCCAGTCGAAACCGGCACCGGCAATGACTTCCATCGAGACATAACTCGACAGGTGCGACCACAGGCCGATCTGGCGTTTGCCCGCAAGGATGGCTTGCTTGAATGTATTGACGGGTATCTGCATGGTGATGTGTCCAGGGTGAAGCGTGTCTGTGGGAGTCAAGCGGCTTGCAGCGCGATGTTCTGCGCCAGCTCGCGGCTGTAATGACGGCTGGCTTCGACCAGCATGCGGGTGTAGGGGTGGCTGGCGCTGTTGCTCTCGAGCGCATCGCGTGTGAGGGTCTCGACGATGCTGCCGTGCTGCATGACGGCGATGCGCTCGCACAGGTGCGCAACCACGCTGAGGTCGTGCGTGACCATCAGGTAGGTGAGGCCGTCGCGGGCGCGCAGGTCGACCAGCAGGTTGAGAATTTCGGCCTGCACGGAGACGTCGAGCGCCGAGGTCGGCTCATCGAGAAGCAGCACTTTCGGTTCGAGGATCAGTGCGCGCGCAATCGCCACGCGCTGACGCTGGCCGCCGGAGAGCTGGTGCGGATAGCGGTAGCGGAACGAGGGATTGAGGCCGACTTTGGTGAGGATGTTGTCGATACGCGAACTGCGGTCGCCGATGCCATGGATGCGCAGCGGCTCGGCAAGCGCCGTCTCGACGGTGTGGCGTGGATGCAGCGAGCCATACGGGTCCTGGAACACCATCTGCACCCAGCGGCAACGCTCGCGGTCGAGCTTGTGGGCGAGTGGCTTGCCGGCGATGGCGAGTTCGCCCTGCCAGTGGTTGTAGAGGCCGGCGAGGCAGCGCAGCACGGTGGTCTTGCCGGAGCCGGATTCGCCGACGAGGCCGAAGCTCTCGCCAGCAGCCACGCTGAGGCTCACGTCCCTGAGCACGCGGTTGGCTTTGTCGCCAAGGCCGAACGTGAGGTTGAGGGCGCGGATGTCGATCATCGTATTGGTAATCATGTGCTTTTCCTCAAGCGGCCCAGGCCGGGTCGCGTTGCAGTACGGGCAGGCGCTCGCGACGCTGGTCGAGGCTGGGCAGCGCTTCGAGCAGGCCACGCGTGTAGGGGTGCTGTGCCTTGTCGAGGTCGGCGGCGGCGATGGATTCGACTACCCGACCGGCATACATCACCAGCACGCGGTCGCAGAAGCTGCGCACGAGGTTGAGGTCGTGGCTGATGAAGATCAGGCCGAGGCCGCGCTGGCTGACGAGGTCGTCGAGCACGCCGAGCACCTGGATGCGCACCGAGACGTCGAGTGCGGAAGTCGGCTCGTCGGCGATGACGATCTCCGGCTCGGGGATCAGCATCATGGCGATCATGATGCGCTGGCCCATGCCGCCGGAAACCTCATGCGGGTAGAGGTTGTAGACGCGTTCCGGATCGCGGATGCGCACGCTCTCCAGCATGGCGATGGCCTTGGCGCGTGCTTCGGCCTTGCTCACCTTGCGGTGCGCGAGATAGGCCTCGGCGATCTGCTCGCCGACGCGCATCACCGGGTTCAGCGAGTATTTCGGGTCCTGCATGATCATCGACATGCGACGGCCGCGGATGGCCTGCATCTCGCGTTCGCTGCAGGCGAGCAGATTGGTGTCGCCGAACTGCAGCTTGCCGTCGATGCTCGCGCTGTGGGGATGCAGGCGCAGCAGGGCGCGACCGATGGTGGATTTGCCCGAACCGGATTCGCCGACGATGGCGAGCTTCTCGCGGCCGAGCTCGAAGGACACGCCGCGAACTGCGTGCACTACACCGTTGGCGGTGTTGAAACGCACGTTGAGGTCTTCGGCTTTCAGTAATGGTGAGT
This sequence comes from Uliginosibacterium silvisoli, assembly GCF_036017035.1. Taxonomy (NCBI): domain Bacteria; kingdom Pseudomonadati; phylum Pseudomonadota; class Betaproteobacteria; order Rhodocyclales; family Zoogloeaceae; genus Uliginosibacterium; species Uliginosibacterium silvisoli. Next base: position 1,551,494 of record NZ_JAYXHS010000001.1, read on the forward strand.
TCATGTCGTCTTCCTCCTATTCGCTTCGCGGGTCGAGCACGTCGCGCAAGCCGTCACCAAGCAGGTTGAAGGCGAGGCTGACCATCATGATTGCGGCACCGGGCATGGCGACCAGCCACCAGCACTCGAGCATGTAGCGACGGCCGGCAGAAATCATCGCGCCCCATTCCGGCATCGGCGGTTGCGCGCCGAGGCCGAGGAAGCCGAGACCGGCTGCGGTGAGGATCACGCCGGCCATGTTCATGGTCAGGCGCACAATTACCGATGACAGGCACATCGGCACGATGTGACGCACGATGATGCGTGCCGGCGAGGCCCCCTGCAGCTGCGCAGCGGCAACGAAATCGGCCTTGCGCAGCGACAGCGTTTCGGCGCGTGCCAGACGTGCGATCGGTGGCCATGCGGTGAGTGCGATGGCGATGATGGCGTGGTCCAGACCCGGGCCGAGGGCGGCGACGAAGGCCAGTGCGAGCACGAGGCCGGGGAAGGAGATGAAGATGTCGGTGACGCGCATGAACACCGTGTCCACCCAGCCGCCGAAGTAGCCCGAGATGGTGCCGACGGCGAGACCGACGGGACCGACGACAATCGTCACCAGCGCGATGATGTAGAGCGTGATGCGTGAGCCATAGACGAGGCGGCTGAAGATGTCGCGGCCATACTCGTCGGTGCCGAACCAGTGCTCGGCACTGGGCGCCTTCAGCGCGTCGGAGAGATCCTGTGCAACGGGCGTGTGGGTGGCGATCCACGGAGCGAAGATCGCCACCAGCACGAGCAGCAGGACGACGGCGAGGCCGGCCACGGTAAGCGGGTTGTGCGTCAGGCGCCGGGCCCCGCGCCGGATGGTTTCGCGCCATGCGGCGGCGCTGGACTGCGGCACGTCGGACGCGAGGGCGCTCTTGTTCAGCGAAGGGCTTGGAGTCGTAGTCATGGCGGCGGACATCAGCGGGTTCTCGGATCGAAGACCTGATACAGCGCATCGGCAATCAGGTTGAGGGTGACGAAGATGATGCCGATGAGCAGCACGCAGCCCATCACGGCGTTCATGTCGCCCAGCAGGAGGCTGCTGGTGAGGTACTGGCCGAAGCCCGGCCAGGCGAAGACGGTCTCGATCAGCACCGCGCCTTCGAGCAGGCCGCCGTAGGCCAGCGCCACGATGGTCAGCAGCTGCACGAGGATGTTGCGGAAGGCGTGGTTCCAGATCACGTTGCGCTCGGAGAGACCTTTTACACGCGCCGTGATGATGTATTCCTGCGACAGCTGCGCCAGCATGAAGCTGCGCGTCATGCGGCTGATGTAGGCCATCGAATGCAGGCCCAGGATGCAGGCCGGCAGGGTGATGTGCTTGAGCGCGCTGCGGAAGGTGTCCCACTCGCCCTGCAGGGCCGAGTCGACCAGCAGCAGGCCGGTGGTGCGCGTGACGAGGCCGTCGTACGACAGGTCGACACGCCCTGCGCCACCGGCCCAGCCGAGCCATGCGTAGAAGATCAGCAAACCCATCATGCCGAACCAGAACACCGGCACCGAGTAGCCGCACAGGCTGATGACGCGCACCACCTGGTCACCGAGGCGGCCGCGACGCGTGGCGGCGAACACACCGAGTGGCACGCCGACCAGCGTGCCGATCAGGATGGCGACGGTGGCGAGCTCGACGGTGGCGGGAAAGACGCGCGCGATGTCGGCGGTCACCGCATGGCCGGTCAGCATCGCCTTGCCGAGATCACCGTGCAGCAGATCGCGCAGGTAGTAGCCGAACTGTACGTAGAGCGGCTTGTCGAGACCGAGCTGCTGGTAGACCTGTTGATAGGTCGATTGATCCGCATCGGAACCGACGATGGATAGCACCGGGTCGAGCGGCATCACGCGACCGATGAAGAAGGTCAGCGCCAGCAGGCCGAGCAGGGTCACAAGGACCGTGACGAGGCGATTGCCGAAACCGTGGAAGCGATGCAGGCTGATGCCGGGCATGCGCAGGGGAAGAAAGGACATGAGTGCTCCGTGTTGCATTTGATCACCAACTCAACTTCGTCATTCCCGCGGAAGCGGGAATCCACTTGCGTGTGACAAACCAATGTTGGGCGTTGGCGTGGATTCCCGCTTGCGCGGGAATGACGGGCTGTTCCTGCTGACGCTGCTTACTTCGCCTTGCTCACTTCGCGCAGTCGCGTAGTGGCGGAGGGGTGGCCGACGTAGCCCTTCACGTTCTTGGTCAGCACCACGGTGTCCACCATCTGCGACACGGGGATGATTGCGCCCACCTGCGTGTCATACAGCTTCTGTACCTCCTGATACATGGCGAGCTGTTTCTTCTCGTCGGTCTCGACTTCGGCCTTCTCGATCAGGGCGTTGATCTCGGGGCTGATGAAAGAGGTGCGCCAGCCCTGGAAGTTGGTCAGCTTGGCGGCATCGGCGTTGTCCGGGTTGTAGACCAGCGAGCGCAGGCTGCTGTGTGGATGCGGTTCGGCACCGCCGCCGCCACGGCCGACGATGATCTCGAAGTTGCGGTCACGCATCGCGCCGTACACCTGGTTGCCAGTGCCCGAGACCACGCTGGCTTCGATGCCGCCGAGCGACAGCGTTGCTTGCAGGTTGGTGGCGATGTTGATGAAGGGCGCATCCGACAGCACGCGGATGGTGGTCTTGAAACCGTTGGGGAAGCCGGCTTCGGTCAGCAGCTTCTTGGCGGCCGGCACGTTGAGCTTGTAGCCCGGATCAGGCAGCGTAGCTGGCAGGCCCATCTGCACCGGGCGTTGATGATAGAGACCGTAGTTGGGCATCACCGTCTTGTTGATGCCGTCATAGTCGATCAGGTCGCGGATCGCCTGGCGCACGCGCTTGTCGGCGAAGCGCGGGTCTTTCACGCTCATTGCGACGTAGTAGACGTTGCCGCGCTTGACGGCTTGCACGGCGACGTTCGGGTTGGTCTTCATCGCCTCGATGTCGGGCACCGACATGCCGGTCGCGACGTCGATGTCACCGCGATCGATCATCAGGCGCAGCGATTGTGATTCGGTCATGTGACGCATGATCACGCGGCGGAGTTTTGCCGGGCCGCGCCAGTAACCGTCGAAGCGCGTCATCAGCAGCACATCCTTGGCGCGCCATTCGTTGAGGATGAAGGGGCCGGAGCCGGCCGCATTGGTGGTCAGCCAGGCTGCACCGAGGTCACCGTTCTTCTCGTTCTCCAGCACCTTCTTCTTGTCGAGGATGATGGCGCTTACCGATGAGCCGAGCGTGTACAGCACCAGCTTCGGGTCTGTCGGTTCAGGCAGGTCGATGACCAGCGTATTTGGGTCTGTCGCACGGATCTGCTTCTCGACATTCTGCGCGGTGAAGCCGTAGGCCTTCCACGATGAAGCCAGTGCGAGATTGATCTTCAGCACGCGCTGCAGCGACCAGGCGGCATCTTCTGCGGTGAGCACATTGCCGGACTGGAACTTCACGCCCTTGCGGATGTTGAAGGTGATGCTCTTGCCATCTGGCGACACGGTCCAGCGTTCGGCCAGGCCGGGCAACAGCTTGCTGGTGTTGGCCGGGTCCAGCTCGACTAGCGTGTCGTACAGATTGACGTTGATTTCGGTGACGTCGTTACCCGTGGCTGCGGCCGGGTCGAGCGACAGCAGGTTGTTCATGCTCATGCCGACGATGAGCTGGTCGTCCGGCGTCTTCGCCTGGACGGAGGTCATACACAGCGATACGGCGAGCGAAACGGCAAGCACCGGGGCGCTGAGCAGATACGCGATTTTCATGATGTCTCCTTCTTTGTAATGCTTCTTGGGTACGACGCCGACTGTTTCTGCTTAGTAAGTGGCCACCGTGTTCGCTGCGATGTATTCGAAGTTGATGTCTTCGCCGAGCCCCGGCAGTTGCGAGACGTGAACGAAGCCGTCCTTGTCCATCGGGTCGGGCAGGCTGTTGAGATAGGCCGGCACGTCGTCGTATTCGAGGAAAGGGTGCAGCAGGCCGCGCTCGTACCAGCGGCAGTTCTTGATCGCCGCGCAGATGGCGAGATTCGCCGCGCCGTTGCCATGCACTTCGCAATCCATGCCGAAGGACTCGGCGAGGTGCGCTACCTTGAGCGTCGGGCTGATGCCGCCAATGCCTTGCGCGCCACCGCGCAACATGTCGCAGGCGCCAGCCACGACCCAGTCGGCGCGGCTGAAGTGTTTGCCGGAGATCGACTCGGGGCCGACGATGGCGATGTCGAGCTGGTTGGCGAGCCAGGCGTACGAGGCGATGCTCTGCTCGTTCATCATTTCCTCGAACCAGGCGAAGTTGAGTTTCTCGAGGGCGCGGCCGATCTGCAGTGCTTCGGCGCGGCTGTACCAGTGATAGCCATCCAGCATCAGCGCGATATCGGGGCCGACGGCTTCGCGCACGGCGGCGCAGGCCTTGATGTCCATCTCGACGCTGGGTGCGAATGACACTGGCGGCATCCACGTATGCAGCTTGATGCCCTTGTAACCCCGCGCCACCAGCTTCTCGGCGAAGGCCGCGTATTCCTCGGGCGTCGACAGGCCGCCCTTGAGTTCGTCGCCACACATGGTGCTGCCGTAGGCTGGCACCTTGTCGCGATAACCGCCGATCAATTGATACACCGGCATATTGGCCTTGCGGCCGGCGAGGTCCCACAGCGCCATGTCGATGATGGCCAGGGCGCGATCGGTGAGCTGACCGGCGCTGCCGCGCTGCCAGTGCTCCAGCGCATGCCAGAGTTGTTCGCGATTGAGCGGGTTGCCGCCGACCAGCACCTTGCGCGCGAACGCGTCGATGACGTGCGCACGGATCACCTCCGGCGGGCCGAAGGCGTGGCCCTCGGTGCCGTCGTCGGCGGTGATGGTCAGCATCGCCAGCCGTGCCTTGGTTTCCGGGCCGGGGTGCGAATGGCCGGCGCTGTCTACAGAGCGGAAGCTGGGGAAGGTGAACACGCTCACCTTGATGTTTTCAATCTTCATGATGTCTCCGTGTGCTGCCAGAATTGGCTATTGCTCGTCAGTCGTCATACTAGTTGAACGAATGGTACTCACAAAGAAAAATAAGTGTCAATTGTCGGGGTGTCGCCGTTTACCCGCATTACGGCGCAGTAATTACGGGAAGATTATGCACTTTTCGAGCGCTGGCGGGGCTTGCGAGAGAAAGTGACAAGCTTGAAAAATTCCGCTAATCAGGTAGGGTGGTGTAACGAGTTGCCGAAAAATTGGCGTACTCATCATACTAGTTGAGGTATGATGCGCGAAATGATCCGGTCCTTGCGAGCGGGTCGGGTGTGCCGAACAGGAAGTTGTTGTAACAAGGGATGCAATAGATGCAGAGCCTTCGTCGTCGTGAAACGCTGACCGGTCAGTTGGTCAAGACCATTTCGGAACGCATTGCCAGCGGGGCTTATCCCGTGGGTGAGCGCCTGCCCAGCGAGCAGGTGATGATCGATGAGTTCGGCGTCAGCCGCACCGTGGTGCGCGAAGCCGTGGCCAATCTGCGCGCCAGCGGTCGCGTGACGACAGTGCAGGGCGTGGGGGCGTTTGTCGTGCAGCAGGAGCGCTCGGGCGCTTTCCAGATCGAGGCGTCTGGCCTGTCAGTGGTGCAGGAGATGGTGTCGGTGCTGGAGCTGCGCATCGCGCTTGAATCCGAAGCAGCTGTGCTCGCCGCGCAACGCCGCACGGACGAGCAGCTTGCCGCCATGCGCAAGGCGCTGGCCGACATGCTGGCGGCGATCGAGAAGGGTGAAGATGCGGTGCAGGCGGATATGGAATTCCATCGCTGCATTGCCGAGGCAGCGGGCAATCCGCACTTCCTCAAGCTGTTCAACTACGTCGGGGAATTGCTCATCCCGCGCGCGCGCCTGCAGTCATTCCGCCTCGAAGGCGTGAGCATGCGCGAGTACCTGGATCGCATCCATCGCGAGCACGAACAGATCTGCTATGCGATTGAACGTCGGGATTCCGAGGCAGCACGCGCGGCGCTACGCCTGCATCTTTCGGGTAGCCGTGATCGCCTGCAGCGGAGTATTTCCAAGGTTTCCGCGTGACGAGCTTGTTGTAGGAGCGGGCCATGCCCGCGACTACGCAGCCGACGATGCGGCACTGGCTATTGTTGTACGCGGGATGTCGCGGGCAGGGCCCGCTCCTACATCTTCCGGCGTTATCAAGTCATGCTGTAAGCATTGACAGCGCCACAGCACGCTGCACACGCGCTTCATCCAGCAACTGATTGACAACCTCGCGATCGACGCCGGCGAAGGCTGCCTGGCGCAAGGCGATCTGCATTTCCAGTGACAAGGTGCTGAACGGGTTCGGTGTGCCAGCCGCGCTATTGGCGAGGAAGAGGACATCCGCGAGCTTGTTGGGTGGCCACGCGCCGCTCGGGTTCTCTTGCTCGTCGAGCGCGCGGATGATCAGCTCGGGCGTGCCGAGGGACTTGAGTACCTGCTGGCCGACTTCCTTCTGCCAGCTCAGGATGAATTCCGACATTTCGTCCTGCTCCTGCAGCAGCTCCGGGTAGGCATGCACGCGCGACAGCAGGTAGAACTGGCCGATGTCATGCACCATGCCGGCCAGCAGGGCCGTGTCGGGCGAAACGTCTTCGATTTGCAGGGCAATCGCGTAAGCCAGCGACGCCACATCCAGCGTGTGGCGCCAGAGTTGTTCGGCGAGGCGCCAGACTGGCGCGAACTCGCTGGCAGTTGCCATCTGGTCGCCGATCACGGCCAGCGCGAGCACGCGTGCGTTGTTCATGCCGACACGCATCAGCGCGCGGTGCACATCGGTCACTTCCTGGCCACTCGTGTTGAAAAAGGCCGAGTTGGCCATACGTAACATCTTCACCGACAACAGCGGTTCGAGATTTATGATGCGGGCGACGGTTGCTGTGCTGGCGTCTTCTTCGTCGAGGGCGCGGCGGATTTTCACGGCCGCCTGCATGCTGGTCGGGAAGACGAGTTCGCCGCTGGCGAGCTCGCGTTCGAGGTCGGCGGAAAACTGCACGCGTCGTCCTGCGCTGGTGGGTTCGGCCACGATCATGTTTTTTCTCCGGTCTATGGCCGCCAGATGTGTCTGCGCCGGAACCAAGGCGCGCTGGCGGTATCCCAGTAAGTGTTCTGGTGGGTGTTCCGGTATTGAGCCGGAACGTCTATCAAGTCGATAGATTGTTTTCGGCAGCATCCGCGTGTAACTTCAATCGCCAATGGCCTCAGACCGCTTTTCGACTCCCGATCCCCTGTTTCCCGCGATGTACGGCCGCTCAGCGAGCTTGATCGGTGAGCTGTTTGCCTGCTTCGCCCCCTTCAGCAATTGCCGGAAGACCCAAAGATGACCAATCCCCTGCTTGAATCGCAAGGCCTGCCGCGCTTTGATGCGGTCCTCCCCGAACACGTCAAACCCGCCGTCGACGCGCTCCTGGCTGAAAGCAAGGCCCTTGTCGCACTCCTCGAAGCCGATAAGACGGCGCCTGACTGGGACAATTTCGTCGCACCGATGATCGATTCCGGCGAGCGCTTCGGCCGCGCCTGGGGCGTGGTTGGGCATCTGCACAGCGTGATGGACACGCCGGAATGGCGTGAGGCCTACAACGCGCTGCTGCCCGAGGTGTCGCGCCACTACGCCGAGCTCGGTCAGAACCTCAAGCTGTTCTCACGCTATCGCCAGTTGCGTGACAGCGCGGTTTTCGCAACGCTGAGCCCTGTTCGGCAGCGCATCGTCGAGAACGAAGTGCGCGATTTCCGGCTGTCCGGCGCCGAGTTGCCCGAAGAGAAGAAGCCGCGCTTCCAGGCGATTGCCGAGGAGCAGGCCAGCCTCGCTGCGAAGTTCTCCGAGAACGTGCTCGACGCGACCAATCACCACAGCGAGCACGTTACCGACGAAGCGGTGCTGGCCGGTATTCCGGAAGACGCGGTCGCTGCCGCTCATGCCGCAGCCGAGCGTGCAGGAAAGGAAGGCTGGCTGTTCACCCTGCACATGCCGTCCTATTTTCCGGTGATGCAGTACGCCGAGAACCGTGCGCTGCGCGAGCGTGTGTATCGCGCCTATGCGACGCGCGCTTCGGAGTTTGCCGCCGATGGCGTGAGCCCGACGGAATTCCCTGAGCGCAACAACGCACCGAATATTGATCGCATCCTGTCACTGCGCAACGAAGCCGCACAGATGCTTGGCTATCACAACTACGCCGAGGTCTCGCTGGTTGCCAAGATGGCCGACACGCCGGATGAAGTGCTCGACTTCCTGCGCGATCTCGGTCGGCGTGCCAAGCCTTTCGCGGAGCGCGATCTGGCCGAGCTGCGTGAATTCGCGGCGCGCGAGCTGGGTCTCGCCGATGTGCAGCCCTGGGACATCACCTGGGCTTCCGAGAAACTGCGCCAGGCGCGTTACGCCTTCTCCGAGCAGGAAGTGAAACAGTACTTCCCTGAGAACATGGTGCTGCGTGGCTTGTTCAGCGTCGTCGAGAACCTGTATGGCGTCAGCATTTCACCGGACACGGCGCCGGTGTGGGAAGACAGCGTGCGCTTCTTCCGCATCGAGCGCGAGACAGCAAGCGGCAAGGAACTCGTCGGCCAGTTCTACCTTGATCTCTATGCACGCCAGACGAAGCGTGGTGGCGCATGGATGGACAGCGCCATCACGCGTCGCCGCCTCACTAGCGGCGTGCAGACGCCAGTGGCTTACCTCGTCTGCAATTTCCCTGGCCCGGTGGACGGCAAGCAGCCGACTTTCAGCCACGACGATGTCATCACCTTGTTTCACGAATGCGGCCACGGTCTGCACCACCTGCTGACGCGCGTCGACGAACTGCCCGTGTCCGGCATCGCCGGCGTGGAGTGGGATGCAGTCGAATTGCCAAGCCAGTTCATGGAGAACTTCTGCTGGGAATGGGACGTCTTGCAGGACATGACAGCCCATGCCGAAACCGGCGAGAAGCTTCCGCGCACGCTGTACGACAAGATGATCGCCGCCAAGAACTTCCAGAGCGGCATGCAGACCGTCCGGCAGGTCGAGTTCTCGCTGTTCGACATGCGCCTGCATCATGACTACCAGCCCGGCGGCAGCAAGACCACGCAGGACGTGCTGGCTGAAGTGCGCAGCGAAGTCTCGGTGATCATTCCACCGGCATGGCATCGCTTCCCGAACAGCTTCAGCCACATTTTTGCGGGCGGCTACAGCGCCGGCTACTACAGTTACAAGTGGGCCGAAGTGCTGTCGGCAGATGCCTTCTCGGCCTTTGAGGAAGCGGCGCAAAAACGTGGTGCAGAAGCGAGCGTACTCGACCGTGCAACCGGTCAGCGCTTTGCCGACGAAGTGCTGGCGGTCGGTGGTTCGCGTCCGGCGCTGGAGTCCTTCAAGGCCTTCCGCGGCCGCGCACCACAAGTCGATGCATTGCTACGCCACAGCGGCATGATTGCCGCCTGAGTCGCAGGCAGAATTCGGCGTCAGGATTGACGTGGAAAATGAGGAGAATCGGGATGATGGGTACCGGGACGAAGATCGCACTGCTTGCGTCAATGCTGAGCGTTGTGATGGTCAGTGCGCACGCAGAGGTTTTTCGCTGGACGGACAAGGACGGCAAGGTCCATTACTCCGACAATCCGCCTGCCGATATCAAGGCTGAACAGCGCAAGATGAAGGACAACAGTGTGGACGTCACGGGCCCGGGCTTTGAGACGACGCGCGCAGCGCAGGCAGCCCCGGTCAGCCTCTACACCGCAGCCGAGTGCAAGGACGTCTGCGACAAGGCGCGCAAACTGTTGAGCGAACGCAAGATACCGTTCAAGGAAAATGCCATCTCGACGCCTGAAGGCAAAGATGCGCTTGGCAAGCTGGTGGGCAAGAAAGAGCCGCTGGTCCCTTCTTTGCAGGTTGGTGGCAAGACCCTCGAAGGTTTTGAGGCCGGTGCATGGAATGGCGTGCTGGACGTGGCGGGTTACCCGAAGGCGCCATCGTGAGCTATATCGAGGGTTCGCTGATCAAGGATGAGAAGGTCCTGCACTTGGGCCGCATCAGCTGGTGGTCGCTGACGCCGTGGATTCTCGGCGGCTTGCTCCTGTTGCCCTTGTTCGGCGCGGGGCTGCTGGTGTGGCTGGTCGGCTACGTGCGCTACAAGACGACCGAGCTGGCCATCACCAACAAGCGCGTCATCGTCAAGCTTGGTTTCATCCGTCGTCAGACCGTCGAGATCAGCATCTCCAAGGTCGAAAGCATCCAGGTCGACCAGAGCCTGTGGGGCCGTGTATTCAACTTCGGCTCGCTGGTGATTACGGGCTCGGGTTCTTCGCAGGCGCCGATTCACGCCATCTCCGATCCGCTCGGTTTCCGGCGTGCTTTCGTCGAGGCGCAGGAAGTCGCGTAGGGCGGAATCCCTGCGGGAGTTCCGCCAGCCACCGCTACCCAGAGTACATACCGGCCCTAGCGCCCGAGCAATCGATCCATCACCCACGAGGCGCGTGTGCCGCTGACGCCGTCACTCGGTGAGCTGCCCCTGCCGAGCAGGCTGTCGACGACGGTCTGGATGTAGGGCTGATGCACATGCGGCGGATTGCTGATGGCAATCGACTCCAGCTTGCCGTCCACGACGAGCTGGAGCGGGCTGTCATCGAAGACGCTGAAGCGCACGCTGCCCCGGCTGCCGAGGATTTCTGTCAGGTCCAGCTGCTCGGACACCGAGAAGCACCACTGTCCCGTGCCTTGCACGCCCGAGGCAAAGCGGAAGGTGCCGCTGACGATGTCTTCCGCCGCGTAAAGCCCGGCTTGGTTACCGGCATAGCCCGAAGCCTCGCTGATCGGCCCCAGCACATAGTCGAGAAAATCCAGCGTATGACCTGCGACGTCGACGAAGTGTCCGCCGCCGGCCAGTGCGGGGTCGATGCGCCAGAATTGCGAGGGGTCGGTGTCGCGCGCCAGCGGCGGCCGGTGCATGCGCGTGTTGACCATGCGCACGGCACCAATTGCCCCGCTGTCGACCAGTTCCTTGATCTTCAGGAAGCGCGGCAGGGCGCGGCGGTAGTAAGCCACGAACTGCGGCACGCCAGCCGCCGCGCAGGCTGCATTCATCTCGAGGCACTCGGCATGGCTCATGGCCATCGGTTTCTCGACGAGCATCGGCTTGCCTGCCGCAGCACAGCGCAATACATAGTCCTTGTGCGTTGACGGCGGTGTGGCGATGTAGATGGCATCGACCTCGGAGTCGTGAATCAGCTTGTCCGCGTCGTCGTACCACTTCGGTACGCCATGGCGTTTCGCGTAGTCGGCGGCCAGTTCGCCATTGCGGCGCATGACGGCGACGAGTTGCGAGCCGGAGGCCTTCTGGAAGCCCGGACCGCTTTTGACTTCGGTGACTTCACCGCAGCCGATGATGCCCCAGCGCACGATATCCATATCCCGGTTTCCTTTCTGGTTGCTCGTCAGCGTACTCCTGGTGTGAGACGCCGGTGTTGCATTGATCGACGTAATGTCGTGTTCGTGAAGTCCCTGTTGTTGCAGGGCGGTCATTTGACCCGCTGCTTGTCCAGCTTGCGAGCCAGGGTGCGGCGATGCATGCCGAGTCGCCGCGCCGTTTCGGAGATGTTGAAACCAGTTTCGGCCAGGGTCTGGTGAATGCGTTCCCACTCGAGTGTCTTGATCGAGGTGGGGCGCTCGGTGAGGGCAACCTCTTCCTTGCCGACGTCATGTGCGAAAGCCGCTTCGATGTCGTCGCTGTTCGAAGGCTTTGCGAGGTAGTGATGCGCGCCGAGCTTGATTGCCTCCACCGCAGTGGCAATGCTCGCATAGCCGGTCAGTACCACGATCAGCATGGCGGGGTCGTGTGCGTGCAATAGCTTGACGCAGGCGAGGCCCGAGGCATTGCCGGCGAGCTTGAGGTCCACTACGGCATAGCCGGGCGAGCAGGTTTTCAGCACTTCAGCGACCTGCTCGGTCTGACTGGCGACGACGACACGATAGTCGCGTCGCTCGAAAGAACGACTCAAGGTGCGCGCAAAATCGGCGTCGTCCTCGACGATCAGCAGCAGCCTCTCTGCCGCCGACTCAGTGCTTGCCATGGATCATGTCTCCTGTCTGAATCGATGCCAGCGGCAGGCTCATGGTCACGACTGCCCCGCCCTCGGGGCGGTTGCCTGCCGACACGCTGCCGCCCAGTTTGCGCAGGGCGTTGACCACGAGGAACAGCCCGAGGCCACCTCCTGCGCGTCCTTTGCTCGATTGATAAGGCGTGCCGAGACGTTCGAGCATATCCGGGTTGAAGCCGTGACCGACATCGGTGACTTCAAGGATCAGCCGCTCACCCTGGCGTGTAGCCGTCAGCGTCACGCCGATTGGCGATGCCTCGATCGCATTGTCGAGCACGTTGTGGATGGTTTGCTTCAGCGCCGGGTCTGAAAGGATGGGGACGTCCTTGCCGAACTCGTTGTGGAACGTCAGCGCGCTGGACGAGCGCGTGGCGCGCCACTCTGCGACCAGCTCGTCGAGGAAACCGGCGACCGTCGTCGCAACTGGGGCTTCGCCGCGATCCTCGCCCGCCGATAACAGGATGCCGGTCACGATGTTCTTGCAGCGCAGTACCTGGGCCTGCATCTCTTCGACATCGCGTAGCAATTCCGGGTCGGATGCGAAGAAGGGCATCCGGTGCCAGTCGCCGAGGATCACTGCCAGCGTAGACAGCGGGGTGCCCAGCTCATGCGCGGCGCCGGAGGCCAGCAAGCCCATGCGCACGATGTGCTCGGCTTCGGCGGCATGCTGGCGCATGTCGGCGAGGCGTGCATCACGAGCACGCAGGTTGCGGCTGATGCGCGTCACGAACACCACCAGCAGGATGGCGTTCAGCGCGAAGCAGATCAGGACGCCAATGGCATATGGATCGACGATGCTGCCGCGTTCGTTCAGCGGGATCGCCAGCGGCCGGTGGAAATGCGTGAGCGCGACAAAGCAGGCCGTCGTGATCGCCACGATGGTCCACGTGGTATGCCTTTGCAGCAGCACCGCGCCGAGAATGACCTGCAGCAGGTAGAGGAAGATGAAGGGGTTGCTGGCGCCACCGCTCAGATAGAGTTGTGCGGTCAGCGTCACGACGTCCACCAGAAAGGAGATGAACAGTGCGCGTTCGCTGACGGGGCGCCTGCCGCGCCAATACAACAGGCTGGCGACATTGAAGCCGGCAAGGCAGGCCAGCACCAGTGCCATATGCTCCAGTGGCAGCGCGATGTCGAAGGCAAAGAGCACGATCAGGATGGTCAACACCTGGCCGAGCACGGCGAACCAGCGTAGCTGGATCAGCTGCTGCATGTTCCTCAGGCCGGTTGCGTCCGCACCATGTAGCCGGCGTGGTCGGTCGAGCAACACTGCAGGGGGTGATGAGGGGCTTGTCGTCATCCGGATTCTTCGGGCTCGTCGCAGGAGCGGTTCGTGATTCTACTGCGAGCTCACGACTTCGCCTCGCTGCTCAGACACATGCATTGCGCATGCACCTTGCCACTCAGGCATTCTTCTGCAGCCGTCGGCGCTCAGTGCGCCACAGGAAAATCGTGCCCGCGGCCACCATCAGCGCAAGCACATACCAGGTGATGGCATAGACGAGATGGCTGTTGTGGAACGAAACCACGGTCAGGCCGCCGACGGGCCAGCGCCCGGCCGTGGCGTCGCTTGAGGGATTGCTCACGGCGTCTGCGTCGACGAAATAGGGCGCGACGGCGGAGGATGTCGCGCCTAATCCGCGTGCTGCTGCAATGGCGGCCACGTCACGCGAATACCAGCGATTGGCTGCCGGATCGTTGCCACGCAGGAAGGCGCCGTCGGGTTCGGAGATGCGCAGCAGGCCGGAAATTGTCTGCTCGCCTGCCGGTTCGTTGCCCGGGCGCGAGCTGCGCTCACGTCGCTCGGTCGGCACGAAGCCACGATTGATGAGTACGACGCTGCCGTCTGCAATGCGCAGGGGGGTCAGTACCCAGAAACCGGGGCCGAGCGTCGTGACGGCCTGTACCAGTGTTTCGTTCTCGTGCTGGAAGATGCCGCGCAAGCGTATATGGCGGTATGCGTCGTCATTCGCATTGATGCGTGCCCACGCGGCACGCGCGGGCGCTTCCTGCGCTGGGGCATGCACACGCTGCTCGACGCGTGCGATGAGGTCCAGCTTCCAGGCGCGCCGCGCCACCTGCCAGCTGCCCAGCGCCACGAATATGCCGCACAGCAGGCTGCCCGCCAGCGCCCAGACTACCAGCCTCGACGCTGAGGGCCGTGCGCTCAAGGCTGGTTGCGCATCTCGTGCGCAGATGCCGGCATCATGTTGTGGTTGAGGTGGTACATGACCCACAGCGAACCGCTCAGGGTGATGACAACCAGTACGGTCGTGAAGATGAGCGCCAGCATGTTCCAGCCACCCTCCGAGCGCGCGTTCATGTGCAGGAAGTAGCGCATGTGTACGACGATCTGTACTGCCGCAAACGCCAGGATGACGGCTGCCGTGGTGGCCGGGCGATCGAAGACTTTCGCCATGACCAGCCAGAACGGGATGGCGGTCAGGATGACCGACAGGACGAACCCGATCACGTAGTCCGACATCGTGCCGTGTGCTGCGCCACCATGATCGTCGTGATGATCGTGGCTGTCGTGGTGCTCGCTCATACCAGCACTCCCATCAGATAGACAAAGGTAAAGACGCCGATCCAGACGACATCGAGGAAGTGCCAGAACAGAGACAGGCACATCAGGCGGCGTTTGTTCTCGGCGATGAGGCCGTGCTTGCCAATCTGGAACATCAGCGTCACCAGCCAGATGATGCCGAAGGTGACATGCAGGCCGTGCGTGCCGACCAGGGTGAAGAACGATGACAGGAAGGCGCTGCGCTGTGGCCCCGCGCCTTCATGGATCAGGTGGGCGAATTCATACAGCTCGATGCCCAGGAAGCCCGCACCGAACAAGCCTGTGATGCCAAGCCAGACCAGCGTGGGCGCCACGCGCTTGTTCTGCATGCACAGCATGGCAAAGCCGTACGTGATCGACGAGAGCAGCAGCAGCGAGGTGTTCAGCGCCACCAGAGGCAGGTCGAACAGATCTGCCCCCGACGGGCCGGCCGCGAAACTGTGGCCGAGCACACCATAGGTCGCGAACAGGCAGGCAAAGATGAGGCAGTCGCTCATCAGGTAGATCCAGAAGCCCAGCATGGTGCCGTTATGCGGATGGAATTCTTCCATCTCGTAGAAGCGAACGGGATCGGCTGTTGCAGTGTTCATGACGACGGAATCGGCTGTGGTATCAGACATGGCTGGCCAGCAATTGAGTGCGTGCATTCTCCGTGCGGGCAACTTCGTCCGCGGGGATGTAGTAATCACGCTTGTAGTTGAAGGTATGCACGATGGTGGCAATGACCAGCGCAACGAAGGATGCGCCAACCAGCAGCCACATATGCCAGATCAGACCGAAGCCGCAGGCCGTGCTGAGTGCGGCGAGCACCACGCCGGCAGCCGTGTTCTTCGGCATGTGGATAGCGATGAAGCCACCGGTCGGGCGTTCGGCACCGCGATGCTTCATGTCCCACCACGCGTCGTTGTCGTGGATGCGTGGCGTGAAGGCGAAGTTGTAGTCCGGTGGCGGCGATGAAGTCGACCACTCCAGGGTACGGCCGTGCCATGGGTCGCCGGTGACGTCACGCAACTGGGCGCGGCGGCGGAAGCTGACGACGAGCTGGATCAGGAAGCAGGCGATGCCGATGGCGATCAGGACGGCGCCGAACGCTGCGATGACGAACCACACCTGCAGCGAGGGATCTTCGAAGTGGCTCAGGCGACGCGTGACACCCATCAGGCCCAGCACATAGAGCGGCATGAAGGCGAAGAAGAAGCCGATCTGCCAGAACCAGAACGAGCACTTGCCCCAGAACGGGTCGAGCTTGTAGCCAAACGCCTTGGGGAACCAGTAGGTGATGCCTGCCATCAGGCCGAACAGCACGCCGCCAATGATCACGTTGTGGAAGTGCGCAATCAGGAACAGGCTGTTGTGCAGCACGAAGTCGGCCGGTGGTACCGCCAGCAACACACCTGTCATGCCGCCGATGACGAAGGTGACCATGAAGCCTATGGTCCACAGCATGGGTACTTCGAAGTGGATGCGGCCACGATACATGGTGAACAACCAGTTGAATATCTTCGCCCCGGTCGGTATCGAGATGATCATCGTCGTGATGCCGAAGAACGAGTTCACGCTGGCGCCCGAGCCCATCGTGAAGAAGTGGTGCAGCCACACGAGGTAGGAGAGGATCGTGATGACGACCGTGGCGTAGACCATCGACGCGTAGCCGAACAGCTTCTTGCGGCTGAAGGTCGACACCACCTCGGAGAAGATGCCGAACACCGGCAATACGAGGATGTACACCTCCGGGTGGCCCCAGATCCAGATCAGGTTCACGTACATCATGGCGTTGCCGCCGAGCTCGTTCGTGAAGAAATTGGTACCTGCGTAGCGGTCCATCGCCAGCAGGCCGAGCACTGCGGTCAGGACCGGGAACGCGGCCACGATCAGCACGTTGGTGCACAACGAGGTCCAGGTGAACACCGGCATCTTCATCAGGCCCATGCCGGGCGCGCGCATCTTGACGATGGTCACCAGCAGATTGACCCCGGAGAGCAGCGTGCCGACCCCCGCTATCTGCAAGGACCATATGTAGTAATCGACCCCCACGTCAGGGCTGTAGGCGAGACCGGAGAGCGGCGGGTATGCCAGCCAGCCGGTACGCGCGAATTCACCGACGAACAGCGACATCATGACCAGCGCAGCGCCGCTGGCCGTCATCCAGAAACTGAAGTTGTTGAGGAAGGGGAAGGCGACGTCGCGCGCGCCGATCTGCAGCGGCACGATGTAGTTCATGAGGCCCGTCACCAGCGGCATGGCGACGAAGAAGATCATGATCACGCCGTGTGCCGTGAACACCTGGTCGTAGTGGTGTGGCGGCAGGTAGCCAAGATTGTCGCCAAAGGCGATGGCCTGCTGCAGACGCATCATGATGGCGTCGGAGAAGCCGCGCAGCAGCATCACCAGACCGAGCACGATGTACATGATGCCGATCTTCTTGTGGTCGATGCTGGTGAACCAGTCGCGCCACAGCGTACCCCACCACTTCATGTAGGTGATGACGCCAAGCAGGCCGATACCGCCCAGCACGACGCCGATGAAAGTCACCAGGAGGATGGGCTCGTGCAGCGGCAGGGCTTCCCAGCTCAAGCGGCCCAGAACAAGGCGGGTCAGGTCAAAATGATCAGACATCGTGTCTCTCTGAAATACCGGGGTTGAAGCGAGCAGGCTCGGTGCAACATGCGTCGGCAAGGCCGTGAGGCTGCCAACGGCATGCGGCTAGAGATTATTGGTGGTGGCTGACCGGCGTTCGCCAGTCGGGTTGTCGGGTGTGCACATGCCATTGGCAAGTGTGGGTATCCATACGCCGCGATCACCGCGCTGAACGCTGGTCAGCGCATCAGGCGACAGGCCGACGCGCCCCATGCCGCCGTTCGCGTCGATGGCCATCATCTGGTGCATGCACATCTTTCCCGCTTCGACGCAGCGGTTCAGGATGGCGTCGTAGAGGCCATCGGCAACCGTTGCGTAGCGACGTACCGGCTCGCGCTCGCTGGGGCGCTCGAGCTGCAGGTAAGCCTCGCGGCTGAGTGTCTGCCCCGCGCCCTGATTGGTCTTCACCCATTGTGCGAAATCCGCATCGTTCAGGCCGTGGAACTTGAAACGCATGTGCGAGAAGCCAGCCCCGCTGTAGTTGGCCGAGAAGCCGTCGTAGATGCCGGGCTTGTTGATCACTGCATGCAGCTTGGTCTCCATGCCCGGCATCGCGTAGATCATGCCCGCCAGCGCAGGCACGTAGAAGGCGTTCATGACCGAGGTGGCGGTGATGCGGAATTGCACGGGCCTGTCCACGGGCGCGGCGACCTCGTTGACGGTTGCGATGCCTTGCTCCGGATAGAGGAACAACCATTTCCAGTCCAGCGCCACGACTTCGATCACCAGCGGTTTCGTGTCGGCGGCAAGCGCGCGCTGTTCGTCGATGCGCGACAGGGGGCGATAGGGGTCCAGCACGTGCGTGCTGATCCAGGTCAGGGCACCAAGCGCGATGATGATCAACAGCGGTGCAGCCCAGATGAGCAGCTCGAGCTGCGTGGAGTGATCCCAGTCGGGGCGGTACTCGGCCTTGGCCGATTCACGGTAGCGCCACGCGAACACCAGCGTCAGGATGATCACCGGCACGATGATCAGCAACATCAGCAGGGTGGAGATGACGACGAGTCGGCCTTGTTGTGCGGCTACGTCGCCGGAGGGGTTGAGCACCACCAGGTCGCAGCCGGCCATGAGTGCGGCAACGAAGATGAGGGCGAGCGTGCGAAGGGTCTTTTGCGCGGGCATTGGCTCTCGAAGATGCGTAAAGCGGCTAAAGCAGCGGCCGGAACCGCGCGGGGAAACTGGTTGAAAGGTCGAACAGCTTGCAAGGCATGGACGGCAAGGCAGCAACGCAAGAAGCGTGCGACCGGAGCTGGTCGCGGACTTCCGGCAAGACGCCCATCGTCGTCCTACAATTTAGGATGCCTTAGCAAAATTTGCGATTGGACGTTTTGTCCTATGGCAAAAGACCGCGACTAGTGCGATTCTGAAACGTCTGCCGGCCCCTCAAGCGAAGATCCATGACCAGCATTACTCATCCGGAACCGCACTCCTCGACCCTGGAGCATGATGCTCGCGTAATCACGGCCGACCACGGCCGGGTCAAGCCAGCCGAAATCGCGGTCGGCGTCGTCATTGGCCGCGCCTCCGAGTACTTCGATTTCTTCGTCTACGGCATTGCCTCCTGCCTGGTCTTTCCGACCCTGTTCTTCCCGTTCGCGTCGCGCCTCGACGGGACTCTCTATGCTTTTGTCGTTTTCTCTTTTGCCTTCATTGCGCGGCCCGTCGGCACTGCGGTGTCGATGGCGATACAGCGGCGCTGGGGGCGTGGGACCAAACTTACCATCGCGCTCTTCATGCTGGGCACCTCGACCGTCGGTATCGCCTTCCTGCCCGGCTATGAGACGGCCGGCGTCCTGTCCATCGTGCTGTTGTCGGTTTTCCGCGTCGGCCAGGGGCTGGCACTGGGGGGCTCGTGGGATGGCTTGCCGTCCTTGCTCGCACTCAATGCGCCGGCGAAGAAGCGTGGCTGGTACGCCATGCTCGGTCAGCTCGGCGCTCCCGTCGGTTTCATTCTGGCCAGTGGCCTGTTTGCCTTCCTGCACGCCAGCGTGCCGCGCGAAGACTTTCTGTCCTGGGGCTGGCGCTATGCGTTTTTCGTGGCCTTCGCCATCAACGTCGTGGCCCTGTTCGCACGCCTGCGCCTGGTCTTGACGACCGAGTTCGAGCGCTTGCTCGAAGAGGGGGAGCTGGAGCCCGTGCATGTGCGTGAGCTGATTCGCGACAAGGCAACCAATCTGTGGATCGGCGCTTTCGTGCCGCTTGCCAGCTACGCCCTGTTCCACCTCATCACCGTGTTCCCGCTGTCGTGGATCCAGCTTTTCAGCGAGCAGTCGATTACGGAGTTCCTGCTGGTGCAGATCGTGGGCGGCTTCCTCTGCGCCGCCGGCATCATCGCGTCCGGCAAGATTGCTGACCGCGTTGGGCGTCGCTACACGCTGGGCTCGCTGGCGGTGGGGATTGCCGTGTTCAGTGGATTCGCCCCGACCCTGCTGGGCGGAGGCACGCTGGGGCAGGACGTCTTCCTGCTGGTGGGCTTCACGCTGCTCGGCCTGTCCTACGGCCAGGCCTCGGGCTCCATGAATTCGGCTTTTGGCCCGCGCTTCCGCTACACCGGTGCAGCCTTGACCTCGGACCTGGCCTGGCTGCTCGGCGCTGCTTTTGCGCCACTGGTGGCGCTGGGCCTGTCTGCCCACTTCGGGCTCGCCTACGTCAGCGTCTATCTCTTGTCGGGCGCCGCCTGCACACTGGCCGCGCTGGCCATCAACCGCGCCATCGCCCGCGAAGACTGAGCGCGCAGCCGCCATTGCCTGTTGCCTGACCGGACGGCCGCCTCAAGCGGCCGTCTTCGTTTCCGCCTGGACCCGGCATGCATGGCATTGCGCCATACTTGCGCCTTCATTCCTGCCTCCCCTCTCGCCGCCATGAAAATTGCCACCTGGAACGTCAACTCACTCAAGGTCCGTCTGCCGCACTTGCTCGACTGGCTTGCCGCCACCCAAGTCGATGTTGTCTGTCTGCAGGAACTCAAGTGCGAGGACAAATCCTTTCCGCTCGCCGAGATAGAGGCCGCGGGTTATCGCGCGGTGTTCAACGGGCAGAAGACCTACAACGGTGTCGCCATTCTCAGCCGCAGCGAGATCACTGACGTGGTGCGCAACATTCCCGGCTTCGACGATGAACAGCGTCGCATCATCGCTGCCACAGTCAACGGTGTGCGCGTGGTGTGCGGCTACTTTCCGAATGGCCAGGCGGTCGGCTCGGAGAAGTTCGAGTACAAGCTGCGCTGGCTGACGGCACTGACCGACTGGTTGCGCGCCGAGATGGCTGTGCATGCGAAGCTGGTGCTGGCCGGTGACTACAACGTAGCGCCGGAGGATCGCGATGCGACGCCGGAATGGCACGACGAGATCCATGTTTCCGTGCCCGAACGCGAGGCCTTCCGTGCGCTGCTTGCACTTGGAATGACGGATGCATTCCGCATGTTCGATCAGGCGGAGAAGAGTTACTCGTGGTGGGATTACCGCATGATGGCTTTCCGCCGCAACGTCGGCCTGCGCATCGATCACCTGCTGGTCACTGACGCGCTCAAGGGTGAGGTGAAGAGTTGCGTGATCGACAAGGCGCCGCGCAAGCTGGAGCGCCCGTCAGATCATGCACCAGTCATTGTCGAGCTTGGCGGCTGAGCGCGCGCTGCCTGGCGTGATCGTTACAAAGGCTTGCAGGGCCTTAACGGACATTTGCGCGGACGCTGACTAGACTGGATCTTTCAGAGGCGGGCCCTGGGTCTGCGGGAGAGAGGTCATGTCATCCAGCGATAGCAAGGCGCGCGAAGTACAAGGCAAGCGGCAGGATAGACGGGAGGCGCTGTGCCACATCGGCGGCCTCGCGACGATCATCGCGACGGGCATGCTGCAGTACCGGAGCCTGTCTGCGCTGGCGCAAGGCAGGGCGCAGGTCGTAGCCGATGCGTCGTCGATGCCCGCCATCGCGTCAGCTTGCGCGGCGATTCCGGAAGAGACGGCCGGACCGTTCCCGGGCGATGGTTCGAACAGTACGGCAAATGGTATTGCCAATGCGCTGACGCTGCCGGGCATCGTGCGCAGCGATATCCGCAGCAGTCTGGCCGGTGCCACCGGCGTCGCGCGCGGCCTGCCGCTGACGCTCGTGCTGGAGTTGGTGGGCGGGCCTGCGGGCTGCGCGCCACTCGCCGGGCATGCAATCTACCTGTGGCATTGCGACGCCCTTGGGCGCTATTCGATGTATTCGCCCGGCGTGAGCGCCGAGAATTATCTGCGGGGCGTGCAGGTGACAGATGGCAGCGGCAAGCTGCGTTTCTCCACCATCGTACCGGGGTGTTATGACGGACGTATGCCGCACATGCATTTCGAGGTGTATCGCGATGTGGCGAGCGCCAGACGCGCAGCGGACAAGCTGAGCACCTCCCAGCTGGGCTTTCCCCTGGCCATGCTCAACGAGGTGTATGCCACGAATGGCTACCGCGACAGTGCGGCCAATCTTGCACGCACCAGCTTCGCCAGCGATCCGGTGTTCAGCGACGGCCATGATCTGCAGATCTGCGCAGTCAGTGGCAATCGCAATGAGGGTTATGTGGCGACGCTGCGCGTCGCCATTGCCGGAGGCCGCCTGGCCTAGCGCCGCACGATGCGCTCCGCTTCAACCAGCTCTTCGCGGATTTTCCAGGCCCCCGCCTGCTTCACCAGTGTCAGGCGTTTGCGCGCCGTGCTCATCAGGTCCATGTCGAGATAGTGCTGCGTGAATTGCGCCTGCGCCGTGCCGGTGTGAACGGCAACCTGCACATTGCTCAGGATGACGTGGCGGATGGCGCTGGTCTTCAGACGGGCGCGGCGCTGCTGCTCCCACTGCGAGCGTGTCAGCCCACCGGATGGCTGGAAGTTGTCGGCGTACTGCCCGAGATATTGCGGTACATCCCCCCGGTCCCAGGACTGCGCCCAAGCCTTCACGACCGCATCCACCTGCTCGGTCTCGACGGGGCGTGTACTGGGCGGGGTATCAGTGGGCAATGACGCAGCGCTCGCACTGATGGCGACCGATAGCCCGGCGCAGGCGAGCAAGCGCCGCAAAGTGTGCTGCCTGATCATGAAGCCGGCCATGGCGCCCTCCGTTCAACCCTGATTCGTGTTGACCGGAAGCTAACCAAAGCGCCCTGCTGTGGCGACGGGATACTTCACGATCCGCGTGCAAAAACGCCTTTGAAACAGCTTGTTTTCGATGATTCCTGCGCGCGGCGTGACGCAGGTCACATGTCGCGCCCATCCGTCTGACCTGCCGCCAGCAGCGGGCCGCTCCTCAGCAGATGAAGGCTGTGTGCATCGTACTGGTAGCGTTTTCCAGCCGACTCCACCGTCAGGACAGTGCCCTGCGCATTGAGTGCAATGGCCGATACGGTGCCTCTGTCGCCTTCATGCAGGCGCCCGATCTCGGAAACCCCGTTGCGGACATTGAGCACGCGTACATCGCCAGTGGCGCGGTCCGCATCGAAGATCATGGCGCGTTGCGCATCGACGACGCGCAGGTGGTGGGTGCCGGTTTGCACTTCGGGCAGACCACCACGCAGTGCAATGCCCAGCCAGGTGGCAGCGGCCAGTAGCAGGCCGCCAAACATGACGCCGAGCAGGCCGTAGTAAGGCGTCAGGTGGGAGGCGACACTGAGTCGCCCTGGTGAAAGCTGTGTTGTCATGTTCGTTCTCCAGCTGACGGCAGCGGGTGTGGATGACGGGGTGTTCGCAGGCAGATTCATGGTTTCTGATCTATGCTTGCGTTCCGGACAATACCGAACACTTTTTGCTATTGACCGATACACTTTTCAAGATGTTTTCTTACACTGTACTGGTGTGAGCGCCATGCCAGTTCAGGCGTGGTGACAGCACGCGCCGTGGCAACAGCGCACCCAGATCAAGCCGGGGAATCAAGAGCATGCAGTTGAGCCTTTCGAACCAGAATCCACTACCGCTGGTGGAGCAGATCGTCGGTGCCGTACGCGGCCAGATCGATGATCGCGTGCTGCGCCCGGGCGCGCGCCTGCCGGCGATACGCCAGTTCGCGGAGAACCATGGCATCAGCCGCTTTACGGTCGTCGAGGCGTATGACCGCCTGGTGGCGCAGGGCTATCTGCTGTCCAAGCGCGGCGCGGGCTTCTTTGTAGCCGCACGTGAAGAAACCGCTGCTGCCGCCTTGCCGGCAGTGCAGCGGCAGCGCGCCATCGACGTGGCCTGGCTGATGCGCCGCGCGTTTTCGGATGCCGACGGCGTGCTCAAGGCGAGCGTGGGCTGGTTGCCGCCCGGCTGGCTCGACAGTGAAGCCGTGGCCAAAGCCGTGCGCCAGCAATCGCGCAGCGATCATGCCGCCCGTTTTGGCTGCTACGGTGAGCCGAACGGCTTCCGGCCCTTGCGTGAGCACCTGCGCGTCATGCTGGCGGGGCAGGGCATCGAGGCGCATCCCGACCAGATCGTGCTGACGCAGGGGGCGACGCAGGCGCTGGACATTGTGGCGCGCTATTTCATCCGACCCGGCGATACGGTGCTGGTCGATGACCCCGGCTACTTCACCCTGTTCGGTGCCCTGCGCCTGCTCGGCGCCAATCTGATCGGCGTGCCACGCAATGAGGGTGGGCCCGATGTGGAGGCCCTCGAACAACTCTCCGCGCAGCACAAGCCGAAGCTCTTCATCACGCACTCCGTGCTGCACAACCCGACGGGCATAAACCTGAATGCGGCAACGGCCTATCGCGTGCTCCAGGTGGCCGAGCGACACGATTTCACCATTGTCGAGGACGACACCTATGCCGATCTCCATGCCGGGCAAGCGGCGCGCATGGCCTCGCTGGACCAGCTCAGGCGCGTGATCTTCATCGGCACTTTCTCGAAGACGCTGTCGTCGAACCTGCGGGTGGGTTATCTCGCCTGTACGCAGGATCTCGCGCACGAGCTGGCCGACGTCAAGCTGCTGACCTCGCTGGGTACGTCGGAGTTCACCGAGCAGGTCATTCACCGCCTGCTCACGGAAGGCCATCACCGCAAGCACGTCGAACGTCTGCAGACGCGCCTGGCCGAGAATACGGCGCGGGCGGCACGCATGCTGGAATCGGCAGGGCTGCGCTTCCGCTACCCGGACGGAGGCATGTTCCTCTGGGCCTGCGTGCCCGGCATGGACGACGCGACGCCTCTTGCCGAGCTGGCCGAGAAGTCGAACATCGTGCTTGCGCCGGGCAAGATTTTCCGCCCGCAGCTGCAGGCTTCTCCGTACATCCGCATCAACGTGGCCTATGCCAATGACGTGCGTCTGGAACGCTTTCTTGGCAATGCATTGAAATAGGAGCGGGCACCATGAACGGGAAATTGTTGCGGGAAGGTTTGACCGATGCGGCGGGGTTCCTGGGCGGTGCGCTGCTCGGCTTCGGCCTTGCCGAGCTGGCGGGTTTCGATCTCTTCGCCAAAGGCTATGGCGCGGGCAGCATGGCCGCCATCGTGCTGGTGGGTGTCGGCGGTGGGCTGGGTGTGCAACTCGCACGCCGGCTGGCGAACCGGAGCTCGCGTACGAAATGAAAACCACACGTTGAAAAGCCACCCGTTGCGGGTGGCTTTCGTTGGGGCGAACGGCCTTGCCTGGCGCCCTTAGCGCGATTCCTTGATGATCCGCCCGGACGCGGCCTGCACCGGCCGCGCGTTGTTGGGGTAGAAGCGCGAGAACACATCGATCTGTTCGGCGGAGAGCTGCACGGGTTGCTTCAGCACCAGCCACAGCACGCCTTCGGTACAAGGTGGGGTGGTGAGTGAGCCGATGTAGCTGAAGTAGTCGCGGTTGCTGGGCAGCAGTTCATCCGCCTGGATGGAAATGCGCGGCGAATAATCCTCGTTCTTTTCCAGTGGCAGGTTGTTCCACAGGGTCTGGATGAAGCGATTGACCTGGCCTGATTCGAGCAGCACGGCCACGACGGCCAGACGGCCTTCGGCGTCACGATGCACGAGGTGGGCAACCATGGCGAAACCGCGACCATTGACGCGTTCTTCGGCAGGGTGGTGGAAGTGCATCTGGACCAGGTCGTAGGTGCGCCCCATCACCGTGATGTGCGAACCCGCGCCGTAGGTGATCTGGATGGTGTGGCCGTTATCGACGATGCGGAAGAAGCTGGGTTTGTAGTCGAACTGGATCGCTTCCTGGTCGACCTTGATGCCGTCGCGGATATCGATCGGCGATTGCCGCTTGCCATTCGTGCATACCGAGAATTCAGGATCGAGTTTTCCCCAGTTCTCCGGACCATCGAGTCCTTCGTAGCTCCAGTGCAGATCATGCGGCAAGGAGGGGGTCGTGGCCGCCTGTGCCATCGTCACGGCGGGCTTGCGAGGCGTCGAGGAGGCGGGCGCTGAACTGCCACCAGTCTCGCGACGCATCGCCATGGCCACCTGGAGGGATGCGCGGGCGGCAGCGCGCTCGGCTGCCTGCTGTTCGGCGATGCGCTGGGCTGTCGTGTTCGATGGTGCTGCCGAGGGGCGTGCGGTTGTTTCGTGCTTTGCCGGGCTGGCGGCGGGCGCCGGGCTCGACGTGGCGCTTGTTGCCGCAACACTGTCCGGCACGGGTTTGCGTTCCTGCACGGGCGAACGTGGCATCGGCACAGGTGCGGCATCCGGCTTGGCCGTGGTGGCGTTCTTGTCTGCCTGCTTCGCTGCTGGCGGGAGGGCGTTGGGCTGGGCGGGGCTTTCCTCACGCGTCAGGCGGATGTCGGCGCGGCGCAGTACCGGTTTGGCGCTGTCCTTGTCGTCATCACTCTTCTCGCTGTCATTGGCCCTGGAGACGCGCTCCATGGCTTGTCTGGCGGTGTTGCGCAAGTCGTTGAGGGAGGCGGGTTTGCACACCTCGTTGAAGAAGCGGTCGTCGACGGTGCCGGTCTTCACGCTGATCGGCGTCGTGGCATCCACCTTGTCTTCGCGTAGCACGCTGTCGTCACTCGAGAGGTAGACGCGTTTGACGATGATGAAGGCGTGACCGCGGCAGTCGTAGCGGTTGAGCGCGCGCACGGTGCGATAGCCATAGGCCTTGGCCTGCTCGTCGGAAAGGACGATGCGCCCCCACGCGACTTTGGTGCCCGCGTCCGACGGGGTGATGCTGCTGCGGTCCAGTTCTACACGGCGCACGCGGTCATTGGCGACCACGAGCCAGTCTGCCGCTTGCGCGGAAGCACTGCAGGCGAGAACGAGGAGTAGCAGGGAGCGTAGAGCCGGGCGCATGCGCAAGCACCATCTGGATGGTCGAATACACAGGATTTCGGCCCGAAAAGGCCAAGTCTTGAGGGTTGACAGCGCGCTACTGACCCCACCTGCGGCAAGTATTGCCGCACACATCATCCCGCAGGCCCGTGGGACGGCGCTTTGGGCGATTTGCCGGGGCGGCAAAAAATTGTGAATTCGGCAGTTTTGATCACTGCTCGCACGCCTGGCCTGCGTGCTTGCCTCCGGTGGCGGGTTGGAGGGCAGACCTTCTTAACCCTGCTTTACCGTGTTTTACCAATAAGCCCATGAATTGACACGATTTCTGGCCGATGGCTTGCTCATGAGGCAGGGCAGACACGATCCGGCAAACGGTGCGCTTGCCGGGCTGCATGCCTTGAGAAACCAGCGATGTGAAGGAGTGTGAACATGAGCAGTATCAGTTCGACCGGCAATAGCGTGAGCAGCAGCTTCGCGACGATGATGCCCAGGCGTCAGCGTCCCGATGCATCGAAAATCGCGGAAGACATTTTCTCCAAGCTCGACACCAAGGGGCAGGGTTATATCGAGAAGAGTGACCTGCAGAACGCACTCAGTTCGCTGTCAGGAACGGACAGCGCGAATTCCTCCTCCAGCAGTTCCAGTGTTGACGACCTGTTCTCCCAACTCGACGGCGACAGTGATGGCAAGGTCACCAAGAAAGAGCTGGCCGACAGCATGCAAAGCCTGGCGGATGCGCTCGATAGCCAGGCCATGAGTTCGCGCATGCAGATGGGAGGCATGCCTCCGCCTCCGCCACCGGGCGGTCAGGGTGGCCCCGGCGGCCCCGGTGACGATGCCGGCTTCACCAAGGACGAACTGACCAGCATGGCCAGCGATGTGGCGTCCACCGACAGCAAGCGCGCCAGTTTCATGAACGATGTCGCCAGCAATTTCGACAAGGCTGACACCGACGGTGACGGCAAGGTCAGCTTCAAGGAGGCCATGGCCTATGAGCAAAGCAGCGAGACCAGCGCGTCGGCGAGTGCGAGCAGCAACAGCAGTACCAGCAGCACCAATAGCAGCGCGACGCAGGAGAGTCAGGCGCGCATGATGCAGCAGTTGATGCAGCTGATTCATGCGTATGGAGACGCCAGCAAGAGCAACCCGTCTGCCAGCATTTCCGCCGTTGCCTGATGCGACGAACGCGTTCCTGACGTCCCCGGACACCGCCCGGGGACGGGTGTGCCGCAGTTGTTAAGTTCCGTAAATCACAGTAAAACAGGGGTAACCGTATGCGTGCCTGCAACGGTCTTGGCTAGCATGCCTCCACCCTGTTTTCTGGCGATTGCGCATGAATCCGAAAGTCTTGCTGGTCGACGACGATGTCGAGCTGACCAGTATGTTGAGTGAGTATCTGGTGGCCGATGGCTTCGACGTCAGCGTGGCGCACAATGGCGAGGCCGGTGTGCGCGCTGCGTTGTCGGGCGACAATGCCATTGTCGTTCTCGATGTGATGATGCCTGGCATGAGCGGCATCGAGGCGCTGGGCCGCATCCGCGCCAGCAGTGGCGCAACCAGTGCCATTCCTGTGCTGATGCTGACGGCGCGCGGGGATGACACCGACCGCGTGGTCGGGCTGGAGCTGGGCGCCGACGACTACGTGCCCAAGCCCTGTACACCGCGCGAACTGGCGGCGCGGATCCGTGCCATCCTGCGGCGCAGCCCGAGTGCCAACCGGGCGCCGACGGAGAGCAATCCCGTATCGGTGATCAGCGTGGGTGAGTTGAACGTGTGGCCGGAGCAACGGCGGGCCGAGTGGGGCGGCAAGGCGCTCGAGCTGACAAGTACCGAATTCAGCCTGCTGGAAACATTGGCGCGTAATGCCGGGCAAGCGGTCAGCAAGGCGCATCTGTCCGAAGAGGCGATGGGCCGGCCCCTCACTCGCTTCGATCGCAGTATCGATGTGCACATGAGCAGCATCCGCCACAAGCTCGGCGTGCTGCCGGATGGCCGGTCATGCATCCAGACCGTCTACCGCAAGGGCTACCAGCTGATCCGGAGCTGAGGACTTGGGGCGTCTCTTCTGGAAGTTCTTTTTTGCGCTGCTGCTGGCGCAGATCGTCTCGGTACTGGGTGTGGGTCTGCTCATCGGCCTGCACAACCGGCAGATCCAGTCGGAGAACGCCTCGGGCCAACGTCACGGAGGTCCTCCTCCGCGGTTTTCCGCTGAGATGTGGGGCGAGGACGAGATGTTCGAGTCGCCCGGGCCGCACAATGCGCCACGTGGCGGGCCTCCGCCACGTTTCCGGCCGGGCGGTGGGCATCCTCCCCAGCACAGCTTGATCCCGATGCCGCCGCTGCTCTCCGGCCTGGCGGCCAGCCTGATTTTCGCGGCGCTGCTGGCCTGGTATTTCGCCAAGCCGATCCGCAGTCTCAGCCGGGCCTTCGATGCAGTCTCACAGGGCGACCTGTCCGTACGCCTGAGTGCCGAGATGGGCGGGCGTCGCGACGAGCTGGCCGATCTGGGGCGCGACTTCGACAGCATGGCCCAGCGGTTACAGGGCCTTATGGACGGTCAGCGGCGCCTGTTCCACGACGTATCTCATGAGTTGCGTTCGCCATTGACGCGCTTGCAGGTAGCCGTTGGACTCGCGCGTCAGCAGCCGGAACGCGCCGAGCAGGTGCTGCAACGTATCGAGCGTGAGTCGGTACGCATGGACCAGCTCGTCAGCGAATTGCTGACCCTGGCGCGCCTCGAGTCCGGCATGTCGGCCAGCATGCACGAAGCCATCGCGCTCTCGGAATTCATCGGCAACATCATTGAGGATTCGCGCGTCGAAGCCGAGGCCCGGCATTGTCAGCTGCTCTTCGATGCAGGTGGCATTCAACAAGCGCATGCAGAGGACGAAGACAGTGGCGAGATCTTCGTACGAGGCAATCCCGAGTTTCTGCGGCGCGGTGTCGAGAACGTCCTGCGCAATGCCATCAAGTACTCACCGCAGGATACGCAGATCCGTGTATCCCTGCGGCGCGTGGATGGGAATGCGGGCGATCGCGTCGCCATCGCCATCCTCGACCAGGGGAGCGGTGTGTCGGAGACTTCCTTGCCGCACATTTTCCAGCCGTTTTTCCGCAGCGCCGGCGAATACTCGGCTGAAGGTTATGGCCTGGGGCTGGCCATCGCACAGCGTGTGGTCGTGATGCATGATGGCAGCATTTCTGCGCGCAACATCAATGGGGGAGGGTTCGAGGTGACGATTACCCTGCCGCTGGCCGCGGCGTGAAGTCGGGGGCCTTACGCGGCTTTCGCCTGCAGGCGTAACCAGGTCATCTGCAGCACGCGCGCGTCGTTGCTGGCGCGATGACGGCGCACCTGCAGTTCGCGCTCGACGCTGCTGCGCGCATTGTTCCAACGTGTCTGGCTGCACTCATCCATCAGCACCAGCAGATGCTCCAGTTTGAATGTCGGCACGAGCCCGGCGGCCTCATAGAGCACGGACAGCCAGGTGTAGTCATGCGCCCAGGCATCCGAGTACACCGTCTGCCCGGCCAGGCTGCGATTGAGCATGCTGGCCACTTCACCCGGCGGTTTGCCGTGCGCCTGCAAGGTTGCGCGCGTGATGCCGTGCACCGCCTCTGCCTTGCTGTCCCAATGCGTCCAACTCTCGTCCGGCTTGATCAGCAGGCACTGCGTGCTGCCGTCGGGCAGCACGAAGCCTACCTCGATGGGGTAGCTGCCTGTGCCGAAGCCAGAAGCTTCGAGATCGATGATGGTGGGGGCGTTCATGGTTCCGTCGATTCTACGTGCCAGATGCGCGAAGGCGAAAGGTTTCGAGGCCCGGATAAACCCCATGCCTGCTCGCGCGATGCGCTTGGCACTCCGCGCTACACAGGAAAACGGCTCCCGAGAGGAGCCGTTGAACCTTCATCCTGCCTCGATCTCAGGACGCCGCGAGGGCCGTAATCGTTGTTGTCTTGGTGCTGTCGATGGTGCCGTCACCGTTAGCGTCCAGATCCACCTTGACGGACCCGCTGCCAAGGAAGGTCACGTAAAGAATCGAGCCTCTGCCGGTGATCTTGATCTTGCCTGACACATAGGTGCCGGAAGATGTCGTGACGACAGGTGCCACAGCCTCGATCTGCATGCCAATGCTCGTACCGGCAATTGTGGCCGTGAGGCCAAGCTTGACCGGGTTGTTGGTGATATTGCCGGAGGTCGGAACCACCGAGGTGGTTGCCATGCCACTCAGGCCCAGTGTTCCCGTGTAGCCGGAGGAGACGAAGCTGGCCGAAATATTGCCATCGGTGAGGCCGTAAGTCGTGGAGCCGGTCGCATACAGCGTCGACAGATCGTAGGTGCCGTTGTAGACCATGCTTGTCGTGCCCGAGGCGGCCCTCAACGAGGTGTAGGCGACACGGATGCTGAAGCTAGTGCGGTTGGCATTGAAGGCCCTCAACTCCAGTTTCACCGTGCCGTTCAAGGTGAGGCCGGATTCGATGCAGTTCGTATACACGACTGTGTAGGTATCGCCGACGGTGTCTGTGGAAGACGAGGCGTAAACCTCGGTGCCGACGTAGCTGCCGCCCCCCGTGCACGCAGTCGTTGAGCTCGAAGTGATGGCGGCCACTGCGAAGACGCTGCCCTCCCGCATGACAAGGCTGCGGATCCGGGCGTCAATGATCTCTGCCACCGAGTGTTGCAGGGAAGGAGATGCATCGAGCGCCAGCGTGCTGACCGAACCACTGGAAGGGGATCGAGCACCGCCGGCGATACTGAGCGCAGCGTTCACGCTGGTGATGCCTGTATTGGCAACTTGGTTCTGATTGCTGGCCGTGATGTCCGTAACGGCTGCCGCACTTGAGCTGGATGCTGCTGGCGTATTGGCTGGCGAACCTGAGCCGCCACCCCCACCTCCGCCACCACCGCATGCAGACAGCATGGTGACGAAAATGCAGGACAAGACTGTTTTGTTAAACAGAATAGACATGAGTGACTCCCCCGGTTATGTGTTTTTGTTTGCTTTTGTTTGGGACGGGAGGGTAGCAGCGAGGCCAGACTTGTCCAGCGCTTTTGTCAAAAACAGGACTGGCGCCATGCAGCGTGATTGCTGCTGAGTCGCCGCGGAATCTGATGCAGAAAGGATTGTTGCGGCTTACCTGCCCAAAAGGGCAGGTCGCGCATGCGGGCTAGAGAGACCGCTGTTCGAGTGTGGACAGTGCAGCCAGCACTTCTTCAGTGGTGATGTTGTTCGCATCCATGTCTTCTGTCTGCAGAAGTACGTACGGAACATGCCAGGGGTGCCAGCGCGCCGCATCCGATTTGCCGAACAGGCACACGATGGGTTTGCCGAGCGCTGCAGCCAGGTGCATGTGGCCGCCATCGGAGCAGAGGATCTGGTCGCAGACCGAGAGGCCGGCGATCAGGTCAGTCAGCTCCCGCGTCGGGCACGCATGCAGCGGCAGGTCGCGGCAGGCTTCGAGAATCTCACCGGCCTTGCGGTCGTCGCCGGGGTGCAGGGGGTTGGCTTCGTCGCCGGGCGACCAGAACAAGGCGAAGCGCGTTTGCGGACTGGCTGCGTGCAGGTTGCGCATGACCTCGATGAAGCGCGTGGCAGGCCAGCGCTGTGAGGGTTTGCGCGAGCTGATATGCATGCCGATCAATGGGCCCTGGGCTTCTGTCGTGCTGCCCTCCAGCTGGCGGCGGATGCTGTCCTGCACTTCCTTGCGGGGATGTATCTCGGCTGCCGGCAATTCGTTTGTCGGGATGCTGATGGCATTCAGGAGGTTGGCCGTGCGTTCGACCTCATGCAAAGCAGCCGGGTTGGCTGGCACATCGTCCTGCGCGACGATGCGTTTTGCGCCCACCAGTTTCGCCATGCGCCGTGCGCTGGCTTGTGTACCGCTGGCAGGCAGCAGCACCAGATCGAGATCGGCATGACGCAAGCGCCACAGCACGCGCAGGCGTTGCCACAGCGCGGCCAGCTTGCTTTCGCCGTGCGCCAGATGCTTGGCCTTGGTGTAGGTGAAGACTGCGTCCAGATCGGGATTGTCGTGCAGGACTTCGGCGTTGTAGCGCGTGACGAGTGCACCGATCCAGGCGTCCGGATGCTGCTCGCGCAGACGCCGGATCAGCGGCAAGGTGCACACCAGGTCGCCGATATTGTCGCGGCGGATGACGAGAATGCGGCTGGCCTGCATCAGTCGGGTTTCTGGCTGGCCTTGCTGCGCACATCGAGCGCCAGCAACAAGCCGAGGCCCATCATTGCCAGCATGCCGTGCTCGTGGTGCAGGGTAGTGTTGAACAGCCCACCCACGAAGACCACGCTCCAGCCGGCAAAGCCGGCTCCCCAGCTGAGTGCATGGCTGAAGCTGGCATCGCGCGCGGGCCGGCGGCGCAGCAGGGCAATCGTCCACCCGATCAATAGCGTCAGCAAGATGCCTTCGCCGAGCAGGCCACGTTCACCGAGCGTGTTGGCGAACAAGCCATGCGCATGGCTCGAGAAAAAATAGCGTTCGCGCTGGAAGGTCTCCTGGCGCGCTTCGACCCAGGTCCTGACGAGTTCGGGCGAGGCCGCGTTGAAATTGGCCGGGCCCGCACCGGTCAGCGGGTTCTGGTGCATCAGTTCGATGGCGGTCTGGAGAGACTGCAGGCGGAAAGACGAAAAATTGCCGGTCTTGATGCCGATTTCAGTCTTTTCGACGATGCTGAGATTGCCCTTGCTCGGACTCAGCTTGCTGCCGATGACGCCGACCAGGACGCCAGCTACCATCAAGCCGGCAATGACAGGCAGCAAGCGTTGCAGCCGCACGTTCGACAGGATCAGCAGCACGGGCAGGGCGCCGAACAGATAGGCGATCAGTGCGCCGCGGCTGCCGAAGATGATCATCGCCGCCAGCATGAACGTGGCGCTGAGTACGCTCCATTGCCAGGCACGTCGGCCGAACCGGCTTGCCGAGAGGGCTGCGCAAGCTGTTGCCAGGATGCCGATGCCAGCGGCATAGAGGGCCGAGTGATTGACGTGCCCCACCGAGTTGAGCTGTAACCAGACGCGCTTGGGATCGAGCTGCATGACGGCGAAACCATGCACGACGCCCGCTATCGTGGCGCCTATCAGGCTGGCAAACAACCACTTGAGCTGGTCCGGGGTCAGACGACTGCGCGCCAGTATCCAGCCCAGCGATACGTAGCCGACAATGTCGCCCATTTCCTTCCACTGCGGCGAATAGGGTGTCAGCAGGCAACTCAGCGTGGGGACCAGGATCAGGCCGACGAACAGCAGATCCCAACCGCGAGAAAGATGGCCCCAGTTGCGCGTGTAAGCGCTGCGCCCGATCCACAGCAACAGGAACAGTGCCCAGAAGATGTTCTTCGGCGCCTCCACCAGTGGAAGAGCGATCGAGAACAGGCAGAGCAGGACAAATTCCGTGCGATTCAGGGTGCGGCTTTGAGGACTTGCGTCACGCAGCATGGCGGAAAAAGGCGAGGAAACGGGAGGTCAATGATAGCGCAGCGTCGTGGCGGTCGCCTCCTCGCTTACAATTGCAGCCCTGCTACCGGTCCCGGCCGGAGTGCCTTTTATCGCCCACCTGCCACGAGCAATAGTCGCGCCCCGAGTCTCGGAACCGTCATGTCACCAGCCCCCATCCACCACGTATTGCTCGCCATCGACTCGTTGACCGGGCGGGGCGCCGAGAAAGTCGTGGTCAACCTGGGCGAGGCCCTGCTGCAGTTGGGCCATCGGGTCAGCATCGTCATCTATGAAGACATCGTCGAATTCGAGGTCGATCCACGCATTCGCATCCATCGCCTGAACCCGGTGGCGCGTGGCAAGGTGCGCTTGCTGAGCCGCCTGACCGATAACGCCAATGTGCGTCAGTTCAAGGCCCTGCTTGCCACGATCGAGGCGGAGCAGGGCCGCGTGGACCTGATCCTGTCGGCGCTGCCGCGTATCGACCGCATCCTGTCGCGCATCAGGGACAAGCGCATCCATCACGTCATCCACAACGCCCTGTCCCTGCAGAACGGTATCCGCAAGAACGGCTGGCGCAAGAAGCTGGCGCGCATCTGGCACGCCAAGCGCATGTATGACGGACGCCAGATCATCGGCGTGTCTGCAGGTGTTGGTGAAGACTTGAAGACCTGGGTCAAGGTGCGCCCGGCAAGTCTGCGCACCATCTACAACCCGTTCCATTTCGAACACCTGCTGGGGCTTGCCGCCGAACCCTTTACACCGCCCGCAGGCGTGCAAGCGGACGAGTATCTGCTGCACATCGGCGCCTTCACGCTCAAGCAGAAACGCCAGGACGTGCTCATCGAAGCCTTCGCTGCGTCCGGTCTGCAATGCAAGCTGGTGTTGCTCGGCAAAGGCAAGGATGAAGCGAAGATCCGCGACATCATCAAGCGCTGCGGCGTCGAAGATCGCGTCATCCTCGCCGGCTTCCAGGCCAATCCCTATCCGTGGATCCGCAACGCGCGCCTGCTGGTGCTGTCGTCCGATTACGAGGGTTTTGGCAACGTACTCGTCGAGGCCATGGTGGTCGGCACGCCGGTGCTGTCGACGGACTGTCCGGCCGGGCCCGGCGAGATCCTCGCGGGGGCCATGAGTGGCTCGCTCGTCCCGCCCGGCGATGTACAGGCGTTGGCGCAGAAGATGAAAGCCTTCCACGCGCAGCCACCGCAGATCGATGTGCAGAGCCTGAATCGCTTTGCCGCAGCGACCGTTGCCAACGAATACCTCAAGCTCATCTCCTGATATGAAGATCCTCATCGTCAAGCGCGACAAGCTCGGTGACCTGTTACTCACCACGCCGATGCTGGCCTGGCTCAAACAGGCTGTGCCGCAAGCCGAACTGCACGTGCTGGCCAACGACTACAACGCCTGGGTCATCGATGGCAATCCACATGCCGATAAGGTATGGGTGCTGCCGCGCGTGCGCCACGCGGGCAAGCTGCGCATCGGGGCCGCACTGCAGACGGCACGCATGCTGTGGCAGATGCGTCGCGAGAAATTCGACTGGGTGCTCGTCGGCAACGGCGAGGAATCGCCGCGCGCCATCGAGCGTGGCCTGTCAGTGCGTGGCGCGCATACGGTGTCGTACTGCAAGCAGGCAAAAGACTGGCCGCGGCTGACGCATGCCTTGCCGCAACCACAGGACATGCACGAGAGTCGTCGTCTGGCAAACCTCGCCACGCCGCTGGGTTTGCAGGTGCCTGCCGAACTGCCAGCACCGCTCTACCTCCTGCCGCAATCAGGGCGCGACTTTGCGACGAGCTGGCTGGCACAGCAGGGTTTTTCGGCGGGTGGCTATGTGGTGCTCGGTCTCGGCGCGCGGCGTGCCAAGAAACAACCGTCTACCGCGCAGGTGCTCGAGTGGTCGGAGCAGATCGCGCAACGCTGGGGCCTGAAGACGGTTTTCATGTGGACGCCGGGCGCCAGCGACAACCCGCTCTATCCCGGCGACGACGAAGTGGCTGAACCGGTGCTGGCCGCCAACTCGCCGAATATCGTGCCGTTTCGTGGGCCGCTCAAGGAAGCCATTGCACTCGTATGGCATGCGCGCGCTTCGCTGTTTCCCGATAGCGGCCTGATGCATTTCGCCGCTGCAAGTCCCGGTGGTGTGCTCGGCTTCTTCGCCGAAACCGACATCTCGCCCTCGCCTTCGCAGTGGGGGCCGATCGGGCCCAAGGCGCAGTACCTCGAAGCTGAAAAGTCGGTGGCTGATCTTTCCACCGACGCCGTGTTTGCCAAGCTGACGCAGCTCATCGAGTAGGGCGGAAGCTCCTGCGGAGTTCCTCCCTACGTTACTTCTTGCCGTACAGGTAGGGATTCAGCGTCGCGTCGTTGTACATCTTGAACTGGCGATAGACCTTGTAATACGCCGTGCCGGCCGCGCAACCTGCAAGCAGTTGCTCGAGGCATGCAGCGAGGTCGTTGCGTTGCTCCAGCAGGCGCGCGTGTTTGCCCTTGCAGGTCGCAATGTGCTCGGCGCTGGCGTCGGTGCGCTGCGTCTGCAGACCCATGTGGAAGATCTTCAGCGCGACGATGGACATGCGGTCGATGATGCTGCCCGCCGTTTCGCTATTGAGGCGGCAGCCTGGCTTTTGCGCGACGTCGATGAAGGCTGTCAGGATGACTTCGTCCATGCGCTCGATGGCGTCATTGCGCTTCTGGTTGAAGCCGTCGATGGCGCGCTTGTTGGCAGCGATCTCGCTGTCCGCGACGTCCTTGCGACGCGCGAGGTCTTCCTCGTCCCACAGCGAATTGTTGAAGCGGTGGTTCAGTTCGAGGAACTGCCACAGGCCCGAGCTGAATTGCGCCGATGCCTGCTTGGCCCAGGTACGATCAGCGACGCATTTGTCATGAAAGGCGATGATGTCGGCGGGTTTGATGATGGCGTTCATGGGATGCTCACACGTGGATTGTCATGGGCTTGCGAGCTGTTCTGCACTCGCGGGGATTCAAGTAGTTGCTGGCAGGCGTCGAGCACGTCGTCAAAGCCGATCTGCTCCATGCATAAGGCCTGTCCGCAGCGCGGTGCCTGCGGGCTTGTCGGGACGGGCGATGCTGCCTCGAAGCCACGGCCGCAGCGCTGCACCCAGTCGATCTTGCGCCGGAAAATGATCTGCTGGTTGCGGCAGGCGATCCTTGCCGATAGCGCAACCGCAGGCGTGTCGCGAAAGAACGGTGCATGCGCGCACAGTACTTCCGAGCCCGGGCCGAACAGCGTGACGGTAGGCGTGGCGGTGATGCGTCCGAGATGCGTGACGCCCGTGTCAGGGCCAACCAGCAGACGCGCGCCGCGCAGCAGGTGAGCCAGTTGCAGCAGATCGAGTTGGCCAGCGTAGCTGCGGAACCGGCCTTGCGGATCGGCCGCTGTGACCAGTTCCGTTTCTTTCTTGCCTGCGCTCCAGACGGGCGTGATGCCACGCGCCTGCAAGGCTGCGGCCAGTGCTTGCCAGCGCTCGGCAGGCCAGAACTTGAGTGAAGTGCTGGCGCCCAGATGCAAGACCGCATACGGCAGGTCTGGCAGCGTGAAGTCCTTGCAAGCGGGTAGCGGCCAATGCGCGCTGGCAAATGCAGGCGCGTCTTCGCCCCGGGCGAGCCCTGCGAAGATCTCCGGTAGCGCCGCTGGCTCGCGTGGCCATGCGCGCTGCTCGTCAACAAACCAGTTCTTGTAGTCTGGCGTGTCGTCCGCTTGCGCCACGATGTACCGCGCACCAAGGCCGCGTGCCAGCCAGCTGTAGCGGCTGTCGCCGGGCACCAGGGCCAGATCGAAGCCGCGTTGCTGCGAGAGCGCACGCAAAGTGCTGACGTCACGCGGGTCGTAAGCCATCGCCCGCACGCCCCATGGCTTGCTTGCGTACAGCGGCAGGATGGCCTTGGGGCAGGTCATGACGATCTCGGCGTCGGGATGCTGGTGACGCAGCTTGGCCAGCAATGCCGACAGCATCAAGGTGTCGCCGAGCAGCAGGTGGTGTGCGACGAGGATGCGACGCGGATTCTGCGGATAGCCGCGTGGCCCCAATAGCGCGCGCACGCTGCCGGCCAGCAGCAGCGGCTGAAGTAGCAGACGTGAAGGGAGGCGGCTCATCGCGGCCTCGCGGCTCCGAGGAAAATCGCTTCCATGCGGTCCAGCATGCGCGTCAGGCTGCAATGCTCCAGCGCAAACGTGCGGGCACGCTCGCCGAGAAGCTGCGCGGCGCCTGGGTCGGCGTGCAGGGACTCAATGGCGTCAGCCAGCTGCCCGGCATTCTTGGGGGCGATGATCAGGCCGGTGTGACGGTTCTCGATGATGTCGCGCATGCTGCCAACGGGCGTCGTGACGATGGGCAGGCCGACCAGCATGGCCTGCATCACCGCTTGCGACACGCCTTCGTTGGCGTAGGAGGGCAGGGCGAATACGTCGAGCGCCTGCAGCCAGGGCACAACGTTCTTCTGCTCGCCTGCGAAATGCACACGAGCCTCGAGACCGAGCTCGCGCACCTTCTGCCCCAATGCTTCGCGCTGCGGGCCCTGGCCGACGATCAGCAGGCGCATGCGTGGGTCGGGCAGCTGTGTCAGTGCTTCGAGCAGATAGGTGTGGCCCTTCCACGAGCGTAGCGTGGCAACGATGCCGATCCAGTAGGCATCGACATCCAGCCCCAACTGCGCGCGTGCCATGACCTTGTTGCCCGGCAGGTAGCGCGTGGTATCCATGCCGGTCGGAATGGACGTCGACGCGTCAGGGCGCACGCCGAGATTGTCGATGAGTTCGCGCCGCAGCTGCTCGCCGGTGGTGACGACATGCGCCGCCGCCGTGGCGTAGAGCCAGCGATTGGCGGCCGAAGCATGCACGGGGGCCGAGATATGTCTTGTGCGTACGATGGGCAGTCGTGGCGACGCCATCCTGACGGCCAGCGCGGCCAGCCAGCTATCGGTCGAGCTGTGCGTGTTGATCAGGTCGACATCGTGAGCATGGGCTTTCAGCCAGCCGCGCAAGGCCAGCAGCGGGCCGAGGCGCTTCTTGACGAGGGGCAGCGCAATGCTGGTGACGCCCCATTCGCTGGCGCGCTGGAAGATGGTCGATTCGGCCGGCGCGAGTATCGTCACGCGATGCCCGCGCGCGATGAGCCCGCGAGACTCTTCGAGAATGCGGATCTCCTGCCCGCCCCAGCCGCAGGAGGCCTCGGTGTGGACGATGTGCAGGGAACGACGGTCGTTGGGCATGGGGAGATCGGCGTGAGTGGGCAAAAGCGCAGCCAGATTGAAGTCTGGCCGCGATTATACCGGCTCGCCATGGCCCACCCGCCGCTATCGTACGGCGAGTCTCACGCGAAGATCCGGCACGCAACTCAGGCGTTGAGGAAGCCCAGATCCGTTGTGGCGAAGTTGCCGGCGTTGGGCAGCACGAGTGGCAGGTCGCCGGCGGAGACGCCCATCCAGCGCGCCAGCGTGGCTGCGTACTGGTCGACCGAGGTGGTCGGCAACAGGCGGCCGTTGCCGACGTCAGTGCCTGTATTCAGCGCGACCGTGGGGAACTGGCCGTAGATGCGCCCCCCTTTGACCGCGCCACCGACGACGAAATGGTGGCCCCCCCAACCGTGGTCGGTGCCGTCGCCATTGTTGAGCAGCGCACGGCCAAAGTCCGATGCGGTGAACAGCGTCACCTTGTCCGATACACCGAGTTGCTCCATGCACTGCTGGAAGTAAGCGACTGAACGGCCGACCGAGCCGAGCAATTCGGCCTGCTTGGCAAGCTGGTTGTCATGTGTGTCGAAGCCACCCAGCGTGACGAAGAAGACCTGGCGGCGTTGCTGCATGTTCTCGTCGTCACGCACGCCTATCATGCGCGCCACGATGCGCAGCTGCTGCGCCAGCCTGTCCTGCGACAGGTCGAGCGGGATCATGACGCGCGGGTCGTTCTCTGGCAGCTTGGCAAGTGCTGCGGAGACGAGGCCTTGTGCCTCGATGGAGCGGTTCACGACCGTGCTGTATTCCTGCTGCAGCACGTCGCCGCCGCTCTGCTGTTGC
The DNA here is from genome assembly GCF_036017035.1 of Uliginosibacterium silvisoli. Lineage (NCBI taxonomy): Bacteria > Pseudomonadati > Pseudomonadota > Betaproteobacteria > Rhodocyclales > Zoogloeaceae > Uliginosibacterium > Uliginosibacterium silvisoli. Next base: position 1,591,418 of record NZ_JAYXHS010000001.1, read on the forward strand.
GAAAGTTGCTGTGACCCCATGATCTGCTCGCGCAGCGCTTCGGCACCCTTGGTCGAGCCGTAGATGTTGCTGGCATTGAGCCGGTTGATGCTTACCGAGCCGCTATTGGTGATCTGGTACTGGATCGTCTTGTTGCTGGCCAGCAGCACGGCATTGCCTGAGGTCGAGATGGCAGTGAACAGGTGCTTGCCATTCATGCTCGACAGCAGATCGCACATCTTTCCGCCCCAGCCCATCTTGGCGCTCTCGGGCGAGAAGGCCTGCCAGATGGCTTCCTGATCGTTGTGCGAGAAGAGCTTGGGCGGGCGTGCGATGTTTGTGCCTTTGAACGTGGCGGCATCCTTGATCGGCACGACCAGCGGGCCGACGTTGGCGATGATGGCGGCATTGCCCTTGTCGAACAGGCCTTGCATGGCGCCGAGCGAGGGGTGCAGGCCGAACTCGCGACCGGGCGTGTTGGCGGCCTTGATCGGCAGCAGGGCATCGCGGGCGATCGCGATGTCACGGCGTGCTCCTGCGTAGCCGTCGTAACCGGCCTTGTCGTAGGGGACGACGGTGTTGTGGCAATCGTTGGCGCCGCGCATGAACAGGCACACGATGGCGCGATAGTCCTTGGGGTCAGAGGCGGCAGCGGCCGCGCCGATGCCGGCCAGGCTCAGGCCGAAGGGCGCCGCACCGCGCAACAGGCCGAGAGCAGAAGTGCGGCGCAGGAATTCACGACGGGAAGCATTGTTCATGACGACTGGTCCTTATTTCTGCACGAGATATTCGGGGGACACCATGGTCAGCAGGATGCCCAGCTTGACCCGGTTGCGGCGTGCGTTCTCGGCATTTGTCGGGTTGTTGGCCGGGATGCCCACGCCCGCAACCGCATCGACGATGCGCTTGCGGCTGACCGGCGACAACTGGCCGGCCGTGAGCAGCAGGTCGAGGTGCTCGACCAGTTTCTCCGGCGAGCCGGCCAGCGCCATCTGCTCGCTGTAGTCAGGCTGGATGTCGCGTTTGCCGTTCAAGGTCTTTCCCGTACCGCTCTCGACCGTGCTCTGGATGAAATTGGCATAGCCGGCCACCGAACTCTCGCTGACGATCTGCATTTCCGGCGCCACCATGTTGGCGCTGGCGAGCTGCGTGCCGGGCGGCACGTAACCGGGACGGAAGAAATTGAATACGGTCGGCGAACGCATCGGGCTCTGGCCAAGTGCGTTGCCCGGATTGTCGGTGTTGTACATCTGGAACTCGCCGGAGGGGGAGGTGGCATGGAATGCGCGCATCCACTGCGACAGGCGCAGTACGGGCTCGCGCACCTTGCCGAAGTCCTTGTCCTTGAGGCTGGCCGCAGAGCGGGCTTCCGGGTCGAGCAGTACGGCACGCACCACCGCCTGCATGTCACCGCGCACGCCTGCACCATTGTTGTTGAAGGCCTCCGCGACGCGGCGGACATAGGCCGGGCTCGGATTGCTGGTCACGAGGCGCTGGATCAACTGGCGACCGAAGAAGGGGCCCACATTGGGGTGATTGAACAGGCGATCCATGGCGATCTTGAGATCAGCGTCCGGCTCGGCCTCCTTGCTGGCTGGAATGGTCACGCCCAGAAAAGACTTGGCGCTGGTCGAGTGGAACTGTGGATAGCCGAACATGGGCTTGATCTCCCAGTCGGGGGTGCGGCCGGCGTTGAAGAAGTTGGCATCGGTGGTCTCCCAGGCGTTGTAGGAGAAGCCGGTGAATACCTTGGCGAGGCCGGTGATGTCTTCGTTGTCGTAAGTCTCCAGCGCCTGGCCATTCTTCATCTTCGGCGTGCCATCGGTGTTCAGCTCATAGAGGCCGATGGTGAACAGCTGCATGATCTCGCGTGCGTAGTTCTCGTCCGGCACGCGGCCCTTCGACGGGTCTTCTTTCATGTTCTTGATGTGCGACAGGTACACGCCCATCGCCGGGTGGCGCGAGACCTCCTCGATCAGTGTGCGGAAGTCGCCGAAAGCGTTGCGCGCCAGCATGTCCTGGTAGGAGGAGACGGCACGCATCTTCACGTCCAGCATGCCCTCCATCGAGATCACGAAGATCTCCGAGAGTGCGAAAGCGACGCGCTGGCGTAGCTGGTCGGGTGCTGTTGCCGCGGTCTTCCAGAAAGCGCGGAAGTACAGCTCCTGATTGAGGTTCTTGCCCTTCTCGAGTCTGGCGTGCTCGGGTTCGATGATGGGCAGCAGCCGGGTTTGCGGCAGTGCGAACTGCTGGTTCAGCCAGGCCGCATAACTACTTTGGCTGAGAGCTTCGATTTCGCTCATGTTCGGGCCGAAGGTGGCTTGCTGCAGGAAGCGCGACGCCTCCTTCACGCTGGGGGCGGGGGCTGCTGCCACGACGCCGCTGGGGCGGGCGATATTGCGCGGCTCGTCCGGCCAGCTACGGTAGTTCGCGCAGCCAGAGAGCAGGGTGGCGCTGCCCAGCAGCAGCGCGAGCAGGCTGGCGGATGCGTTGTGTTTGAACCGTGAAAATCCAGGACTCATGCATGCCATGGGTGTCTCTTCGATGGGCCAGCGGCCACCGCCTCATTTTTGTGGGTTTCGACAATAACGTCTGATTCGGGTAAAGGTTTCACACGACCGACAGGCGGCATTGCTGCATTGCATTACAGACCGGCCCCTGCGCTGCCGTTAAATGCGCGAAGGTCAATCAGGCAGGCAATGCAGGTGCAACGGAAAGGAAAATCGACATGACGGGGATGGATTCGTTCATGTGGCGCGGCACCATCAAATGGACCGAGCTGATCGCCGTGGCCGAGTATGTACTCGGGCAGTGGAATGTCGTGACGCGCTTCATCAGTAACACCGACAAGCGCGAGCATTTATGGACGGCACGCCACGAGAGTGTTGCCCAGCCCTTCCTGGTGCTGTCGGACGACAACCTGCGCGGCAGCCTGCCACGCATGGGCAACCCCATGGCCTTGCTGTTGCTGATCGGTATGGCCCACGCCCGGCCTGGCTGCCTCGACGTGAGCTTTGCCAATGGCCAGAAAATCGACCTGCAGAAGTTCGAACCTGCAGACCTCGTCAGCCTGCTCCCGCTGGCCACTCACCCGGCACACAGGAAACTGGCAGACATCGCGGTCTCCCTGCCTGTGATGCCCGCGCCCACTCCCGTACCTCCGGCCCGGTAAGCCAAGGGCCTTTGCTGCAGGTGCGCAATCGGCGTGACGGGTGTCACGCAGGTACGCCATTTGACTTGCCTGCCGTCGGGAGGCATCCCATTTCATGGCTGTTGACCCTTATGCTTTTGCGTCACGAGCCGTTAAATGACCCATGGAGTCTGAAAAGCCGGGTGTCTTCGTCGGGTTCTATGGAGCGGATGTCGCCACTGGCGCATGCCGTACCTCGACCGCCCTTGCGCGGGTGTCTCTTCCCGGCGATGTAGTTGTCGATTGGCCGTGCCCTGCGCATGGCAGAGTTTTTGCATTGCGTTTGCTCAATCCTGACTCCCCGTGCGTGCATGGTTAATCGCCTCGAAATACATTCGATCTGGAGTGGCCTCGTGCAGGCCTGGAAGGTCATCTGGCAGGATGCCGCCGACTCGCAGCGCTGGGCAGCCTTTGCCCCGCATTGCGATCGCCTGATGGTATTGGCGCGCCAGCAGGGGCTGACGCGCATCGAGAGCGAATTGCTGCCGTTGCTGGAGTTACTGCAGAAGCTCTCCAGGCCGGGCGAGGAGGACAAGGCCGTCGTCGACCGCTTGCTGCCAGGTGTGTTCGCAGCGGTGCGCGAAGTCTGTAGCGACAACTATGATGCCGAGGCACGTGGCGGCGCCCACAGCATGCCGGTGATCGTCATGCTGGTGCAGCATGCTTCCGCCTGGCAGGAGCTGGGTCTGCAGATGGAGCAGTACGGCTATCGCCTGCAGATCTTTTCCAACTACAGGCTCGGCATGCAGGCCGCCATCACCGCGCGCGCGATTGCCGTCGTCGTGGAGCTGGGGACCTCGGATGATGCGGCCGTCATGGCCTTGATAGATGAGCTCAACCGCTATGGTCCGAAGTGGTTTGCGCTGGCACGTGAAGCGAGTTTTGCTCTGCGCCTGACTGCCGTGCGACATGCCTCGCACGGTTTCTTCCTGACGCCGCTGTCCGCGCCCATGCTGGCTGATGCAGTCGACCCGCTGACCTTCAAGACCAAGGACGAGCCGTACCGCGTGCTGATTCTCGACGACTCGCCGACCGTGCTGGCCTCGATCCGCAAGACGCTCAACCAGTTTCCGAACATCCACACCCAGACCTTGCGTCAGCCCGAGCAGGTGCTCGACGTGATGGGCGAGTTCTCGCCAGACGTGCTGCTGCTCGACTTCCACATGAACGGCTGTAACGGGCTGGAAGTCGCGAAGATCATCCGCCAGAACAAGACCTTCGAATCCGTGCCCATCGTCTATCTCACGGCCGAGACCAGCGAGCATGTGCAACTCGAAGCGATGCGCAATGGCGGCGACGATTTCCTCACCAAGCCGATCAGCCAGGCGCAGCTGGTGAACACCGTCATCAGCAAGGCCGAGCGCTACCGTGGCTTGCGCAAGTTGATGGTGGAAGACAGCCTCACCGGCCTGTACAACCACGTCAAGGCCAAGACCCTGCTGCAACAGGCCATCCTCATGGCCGAGCGGCAGAAGAGCACGGTCAGCTATGCCATGCTCGACATCGATCACTTCAAGCGCGTCAACGACACCTATGGCCACTCGGTGGGCGACAAGGTGATCCGCGCGCTGGCGCGCTTCCTCAAACAGCAGGTGCGGCGCGCCGACGTGGTCGGTCGTTATGGCGGTGAAGAGTTCGTCATCGTCTTTTTCGACTGTACGCCGGACGACGCCTTCGAAAAGCTCAACGAAATGCGCGAAGCATTCGGCCTGGTACAGCACACATACGAGGGCGGTAGCTTCTCGGTGACCCTCAGTGCAGGCATCGCCAACTTCCCGGCCTACCTGACCATGGGCGAGCTGGTGGTGGCGGCCGATGAGGCGCTTTATGCTGCCAAGCGCGCCGGGCGCAACTGCGTGATGCGCGCCGCCATTCCCTGACAGAAATCTGGCCCGGACGAGCGCTGCTCGATCCGGGCCAGAGAATCTACTGCCAGCAGTCCACAGCGCGCTCAGTCACGCTGGATCAATTCAATCTTGTATCCGTCCGGGTCCTGCACAAAGGCGATCACCGTCGTGCCGTGTTTCATCGGGCCGGCCTCGCGAGTCACAACACCACCGCGTGCCTTGATGTCGGCGCAGGCCTTGTAGGCATCCGTCACCGCCAGCGCCACGTGGCCAAAACCGGTGCCGATGTCATATTTTTCAACGCCGTAGTTGTAGGTCAGCTCGATTACTGCGCCTTCTGATTCGTCACCGTAGCCGACGAACACATTCGTGAACTTGCCTTCCGGGTAGTCGGACTTGCGGATCACGTGCATGCCCAGCACCTCCGTGTAGAAAGCGATGGAAGCGTCGAGATTGCCGACGCGGATCATGGTGTGAAGTACGCGCATTGATTGCTCCTTGGCTGATGCGTTGCGTTGTTATGGCGGGGGGCGAGTTGGCATGATGTGGCGTGAGGTGCAGCTCACCACGCCGGAATGATGGTGTGCGCTTCGCGCAATGCTGCCTGCGCGTCGCGGTGGTCGGGGTACATCAGCTCGACGACATCCCAGAAGCGTCGCGAGTGATTCATCTCGAGCAGATGCGCCAGCTCGTGCGCGACCACGTAGTCGACCTGCGCATTCGGCAGATGGATCAGGCGCCAGTTGAGGCGTATGCCGCTGCGCTCGCTGCAGCTGCCCCAGCGGGTGCGGGCGTTGGTGAGATACAGCGGCGGCAGTTTCACGTGTGGGGCGAACTGTTGCAGCATCCAGCCGTACTCTTCGATGCGTCCGCCGAAGTAGCGCAAGGCATAGCCTTGCAGGGCGCGCATCAGCATGGCTTTGGGTGCTTCGTTCGGGCGCATGCGCAGATGAACTTCGCGGCCATTCACGCCATCCAGCCAGTCGATGCGCGGCGGGATGCCCGTCGTCAGATGCACGCGGCATGTCTGGCCCAGCATCGGGAACTGCGTGCCGTCGGCGACTTCGAATTTCTGGGGGACGGGCCGTGCCGTCCATTCATCGAGCTTTTCGATGATCCAGGCGCCGCGCTCGCGCATGAAGCGCTCGGTCTCGGCGATGCTGACGCGGTGCGGGATGCTGACCGTCAGGCCGCGCTGGTCGATGGTCATGCCCAGCGTGCGGCGCGAGGCGCGCTTGAGGGTGTAGGGGATACTGCGCGCGCCGAACTGGATACTGCGCGTTTCGGATTCCTGCAGGCTTCTGCGTTTATCGAGGCCTATTGCCACATGTGTTCCTAGACGTTGCCCGGCTCCGCAGCCACCGCAGGGGAAGTTGCCGACCGGCCCTTGTAGTGATGCGGGAACAGGCGACGCATCTCGCCTTCGATCCAGGCTTCGGCCTGCGCATTGACTTCCTCGGGCGTGCGACCCGCCGTCTCGATGGTCGGGCCAATGCTGAAGATGATTTCGCCGGGAGACTTCACGAAGGCATTGCGACCCCAGAATTCACCGGCGTTGTGGGCAACCGGCACCACGGGTGCCGCCGCCGCAGTGGCGAGGCTGGCGCCACCGATCTTGTAGCGCTTGGCCGAGCCGATCGTGGCACGCGTGCCTTCGGGGAAAATCACCACCCAGAAACCTTCGGCAAGGCGCTGTTTGCCCTGGTCGATCACCTGCTTCAAGGCGTCCTTACCCGCAGCGCGGTCGATGGAGATGATAGGCATCTGTGCCAGGCCCCAGCCGAAGAACGGGATCTTCAACAACTCGCGCTTGAGCACATAGGCCACCGGCGGAAAGATGCGTTGCGTCGCAATCGTTTCCCATGCCGATTGGTGTTTGCACAGAATCACCGATGGCACGCTCGGCAGATGTTCGCGACCGATGACGCGGTACTTGATGCCGAGGATGCCCGAGATCAACGGCATGGCGATCTTCGACCAGCAGGTCACGATGCGATAGCGCGTTTGCGGGGGGAACGGAAAGGTGAAAACCGAGAACACGCCAAACACGATGGTGATGGGCGCTATGACGATCATGTAAAGGGTAGAGCGGAAGACGTTCAACATTTTTGGTCTTGTGTGATGACTGGGTGAAGCTGCTCAGATCTGTTCTGCAGGCCTGCGTGACAGGAGATGGTCGGCGACTGCGGCCAGATCGGGAAATACTTTCGTGCCCTCCGGCAGGTCCGGATCGACCGCTGTTTTCGTGCCCTTGCCGGTGAGCACGAGGAAGGGCTGGCAACCTGCCGCCACACCGGCCTGCAGGTCGCGCAGGCTGTCGCCCACGGTAGGCACGCCCTTCAATGCCGTGTTGAAGCGCTCACCGATCTGCAAGAACATGCCTGGTTTTGGCTTGCGGCAATCGCACGTCGAATCGGCCGGGTGAGGGCAGAAGAATACGGCATCGATGCGCCCACCCGCTTGACCGACCAGACGCATCATCTTGTCGTTGATGGCATTGAGCGTGTCCATATCGAACAGGCCGCGCCCGACACCGCTCTGGTTGGTGGCAACAACGATGCGATAGCCCGCCTGGTCGAGACGCGAAATCGCATCCAGGCTGCCCGGAATCGGCTTCCATTCGTCAGGCGATTTGATGAACTGCGCGGAGTCTTCGTTGATGACCCCGTCGCGGTCGAGAATGATGAGTTTCATGCGTGAGTGTCGGCGCGCTGGCCGGATCCTGCGGATTTACAGCTGCCAATGGTAGCCGATTTGCGCAATGCCAGCGCCTGCTGCGCATGGACGAGGCGCTGCCTTGCGCAGCCGGTTGTCACGGTATGCCGCGCCAGGGGGCGGTATGCCCGGGCATCTGCGGTAAAGTGCGCGCCCTATGAAAAAACATAAACTCCCCCTCTATGCGCTCATTTGCGCGAGCTTGTTGTCCGGCAGTGCCGGCGCGAGCGAAATCGTTGGCGCGGGCTCCTCTGCCGCCGCGCCGCTTTACAACGCCTGGGCGCAGGACTGGAGCAGCGTCGCCGGCGGCATCCTGAAATACGCGCCCGTCGGCTCAAGCGCAGGCATCAAGGCCATCCAGGAAGGCAAGGGCGACTTTGGCGCCTCCGACGTGCCATTGCCGAAGGAAGAGCTCGACAAGCACGGGCTGATCAACTTCCCGGTTGCCATCTCCGGCATCGTGCCCATCGTCAATCTGCCGGGCATGCCGCGCGGTGAGCTGCGACTCAGCGGCACCGTGCTCGCGAACATCCTTGCCGGCCAGATCACGCAGTGGAACGATCCACAGATCGGTGCGCTCAACCGCGGCCGGGCTCTGCCCAATCTGCCGATCCACGTCATTGCGCGCGAAGATGGCTCGGGCACGACCTACGTGCTGAGCAACTATCTCGGCAAGGTCAGCGAAGGCTGGGCGAAGAACTTCGGCAACGACTTCAAGATCAAGTGGTCGGCCTCAGTCAAGCAGGTCAAGGGCACGTCGGGCATGCTCGAAGCTGTCGCAGCGCAGGCAGGCGCGCTGGGCTATGCAGAGTACGGTCAGGTTGAAAGTGCACGTCTCAACTACGTGCGCGTGGCGAACCAGAAAGGCCGTTACCCGCAGCCGGATGCTGCCAGCTTCACCGCAGCGCTCGAAGGCAGTGCCTGGAGCACGGCGGGCAAGTTCGAAGAGATGCTGACCGATGCGCCAAGCATCAACGCCTGGCCAATCACCGGCGGCACCTTCATCGTCATGCCGAAACGTGTGGCCGACGCACGCCGTGCCGAGACCGTGCTGTCGTTCCTGACCTATGGCTTCGCCAAGTGCGATGCGGCGACTGCAAAACAGCGCTGGATTCCGTTGCCCGAGCGCACTCAGGCGCGCGTCGTGCGCGAAATGTCGCGACTCACCGATGCTCAGGGCGGGCCGCTTAGCTGGAAGCTCAGCTACTGATCCCAGCACACAAACAAGAAAGCCCGGCGATGCAGCGCGCATCGCCGGGCTTTTTTCTTTTGGCGCGCTAGTCTTACGCCGACAGCTTGGACAGGTCCGCCACGCGGTTCATCGCCGCATAGAGTTGCGCCAGCAGGGCGAGCCGGTTATTGCGCAGCGCTACATCGTCGGCATTGACCATCACGCCCTCGAAGAAGGCATCGACCGGCGTACGCAGCGCGGCCAGTGCCTGCAGCGAGCTGGTGTAGTCGCCTGCAGCGAAGGCCGCGTCGGCTTTCGGCGCGATGCTTGCCAGCGCTTCGGACAAGGCTTGTTCGGCCGCTTCCTTCAGCAAGGCATTGCTGATGGTCGTCGGTACTTCGCCCTCGACCTTCTTCAGGATATTGCCCACGCGCTTGTTGGCGGCTGCCAGCGATGCGGCTTCGGGCAGGGCGGCGAAGGCGCGGACGGCAGCGAGGCGCTTCGCCAGGTCGCCGAGGCGCTCCGGGCGTTGCGAGACGACGGCATCGACTTCCTGTGCCGAATAACCCTGCTCGCGCAGATTGCCGGCGAGACGGTCGAAGATGAAGTCGGACAGTGCCGCGGAGGCATCGGTGATCTGCGCGCCGAACGCCATGGCGGCATCCTTCAACAAGGCATCGAGCGATAGCGGCAGATCGCGTTCGATCAGCATGCGGATCACGCCCAGCGCGTGGCGGCGCAGCGCGAACGGGTCTTTGTCGCCGGTCGGGATCTGGCCGATACCGAACATGCCCACCAGCGTTTCCAGCTTGTCGGCAAGTGCGACGACAACACCGACCTGATTGCGTGGCAGTGCATCGCCCGCAAAGCGCGGCTTGTAGTGATCCTCGATGGCGTCCGCAACGGTATCGCCCAAGCCATCATGCTTGGCGTAGTAGCCGCCCATGATGCCTTGCAGTTCAGGGAACTCGCCGACCATGTCAGTCACGAGGTCGGCCTTGGCGAGCTGCGCAGCCGTGTCCGCCTGCGTGACATCCACGCCAAGCTTCTCCGCGATGCCACGGGCAATCGCACGCACACGTTCGACGCGCTCGCCTTGCGAGCCCAGCTTGTTGTGATAAACGACCTTGGCGAGACTTTCGATGCGCGATGCCAGCGTCTTCTTGCGGTCCTGGTCGAAGAAGAACTTGGCGTCGGAGAGGCGCGGGCGCACCACGCGCTCGTTGCCTTCGATCACAGCGCTCGGGTCAGCCGGGCGGATGTTGGAGGTGATCAGGAACTTGTTGCTCAACTTGCCATTGGCATCAAGCAACGGGAAGTACTTCTGATTGGCCTTCATCGTCAGGATCAGGCATTCCTGCGGCACGGCGAGGAAGGCTTCCTCGAACTCACCGACGAGCACGTTCGGGCGCTCGACGAGGCCGGTGACTTCATCGAGCAGCGCTTCATCCTGCACGGGATGCACGCCACCACCGACCTTCTCCGCAGCTGCGCGAAGTTGCAGCGAGATTTCCGCACGGCGATCCGCGAAACTGGCGATTACGGCGCCTTCGCGTTCCAGCTGTTCCGCATATGCATCCGCGTTCTTCACGACCACCGTGTCAACTTTCGCTTCGAAGCGATGGCCCAAGGTTTCACGACCGGCCTTGAGGCCGAGAACGGAAACATCGACCACGTCGGTGCCGTGCAGGGCGACCAGCTTGTGTGCCGGGCGCACGAAATTGACCGTGTCCCAGCCATCGGCAAGTTGGTATGCCATTACCTTCGGGATCGGCAATCTGGCGAGCGTTTCTTCAAGAGCCTTCTGCAAACCGGTAGCTAGCGCCACGCCGGGCTGCACGCTGTCGAAGAACAGCGCTTCGGCCTTGCCATCCGGCACGCGCTTGAGCGAGGGTACGGCGCTGGCATCCGCACCAAGGCTGGCGAGCTTCTTCAGCAGCGCAGGCGTGGCCTGTCCGTTGGCATCGAGACCGACGGCGACGGGCATCAGCTTCTGCGACACGGATTTGTCGGCGGCTTGAGATGCGACGTTCGCTACCTGCACGGCAAGGCGGCGTGGCGATGCGAACGAGGTGACGATGGCGTCGTTCGCGGCCAGACCTTGCGCCTTGAGGCTGTCAGCAAGCAACGAGGAAAAGGCTTCGCCAAGTTTCCTCAGCGCTTTCGGCGGAAGCTCTTCAACGAACAACTCGACGAGAAGGTTTTGGGTACTCATATCAGGCAGCCTTCTTTTCGTTTTTCTTGGCCAGGTCGGCAAGCACTTCGTCAGCACGTTCTTTCTGCGCCATCGGGAAGCCGAGTCGTGCGCGGCTGTCGAGATAGCTTTGCGCAACGGCGCGTGCGAGGTTGCGGATGCGACCGATGTAGGCGGCACGCTCCGTCACGCTGATGGCGCCGCGCGCGTCGAGCAGATTGAACGTGTGTCCGGCCTTCAGCAGCTGTTCATAAGCGGGCAGGGCGAGTTGCGCTTCCATCAGGTGCTTCGATTGCTTCTCGTGCGCACCGAAAGCGGTCAGCAGGAAATCGACATCGCTATGCTCGAAGTTGTAGGCGCTCTGCTCCTGCTCGTTCTGCAGATACACGTCGCCGTACGAAAGGCCCTCTGTCCAGGTCAGGTTGTAGACGCTATCGACACCCTGCAGGTACATCGCAAGGCGCTCGAGGCCGTAGGTGATTTCGCCGGTGATCGGCTTGCACTCGAGGCCGCCGACTTGCTGGAAGTAGGTGAACTGCGTGACTTCCATTCCATTGAGCCAGACTTCCCAGCCTAGGCCCCAGCAGCCTAGCGTGGGGTTCTCCCAGTCGTCCTCGACGAAGCGCACGTCATTTTTCTTCAGGTCGAAACCGAGCGCTTCGAGCGAGCCGAGATACAGCTCGAGGATGTTCGCAGGCGCAGGCTTCAGGACTACTTGATACTGGTAGTAGTGCTGCAGGCGGTTCGGGTTCTCGCCGTAGCGACCATCTTTCGGGCGGCGCGAAGGCTGCACATAAGCGGCTTTCCAGGGCTCCGGGCCGATGGCGCGCAGGAAGGTCGCGGTGTGGCTGGTGCCGGCGCCGACTTCCATGTCGTAAGGCTGGAGCAGGGCACAGCCCTGCTGGCTCCAGTAAGTCTGGAGGCGGAGGATGATTTCCTGAAAAGTCGGTTTCGCGCTCATAAGCTCGGTCAGGTCGAAGGCGGACAAGAAAAAAAACGGGGCAAAATCGCGCAGCCGTCGATTTCGCAAAGCAGGCGATTTTACAGGGATTGTGGCGTGCGCTGCCGATCGCTGCGCAATAGAAGCCGCCTCCGGATTGTGCGAGAACACATTCAGGCTTGACGCCTGCAGGAAGCATTTCTATAATGCTGGGCTTGCTGCGATCCAGCGGGAGTAATTGTTGGCCGCAACGGGTCGGTAGCTCAGTCGGTAGAGCAGCGGACTTTTAATCCGTTGGTCGCGAGTTCGAGTCTCGCCCGACCCACCAGATTGCTGTGAAAATCTGCGGCAACGAGGTTCAGAAACGCCAGAAGTAATGTAAGATCGCGCCTCTCGCGCTTGGGGGTATAGCTCAGTTGGTAGAGCAGCTGACTCTTAATCAGTAGGTCGTAGGTTCGAATCCTACTGCCCCCACCAAAATTCAAGGGCTTAGCCGAAAGGCTAGGCCCTTTTCACATCCGGGCGTGACAGAAACGTGACTAACTCCACCACGTTGTCCGGCTTCTCCCGTTCGATCCTAGCTGCGGCGCTTCTGAGGTTCTCTGTCGCGAACTTGGCGTAGCGATCCACCATCTGGCGAGATTTCCAGCCGCCCAAGTCTTTCAACTCATCGCAGCTCGTGCCCGCCTGACGGTGCCACGACGCCCAAGTGTGGCGAAGATCGTGGAAACGGAAATCCTCGATCCCTGCTTTTTTGAGCGCAGTCACCCACGCCGTATTCGTCACTTGAAAGACGATGGGCTTACCCCGGAAGGTGAAGCAATACCGGGAATGCTTGCCCAGCTCTTCAGTCAGTACCTCGATTGCATCCGCGTTCAGCGGTACGCCTCGCGGCGTTCCATTCTTGGTCTGATTAAGCCAAGCGGTCTTGCGTCGCAAATCCACTCGATCCCATTCCAGACCGGTAATCTCTCGCGCCCGGCATCCAGTTGCTAGGGCAAAGCGCACCAACGCTGCCAGATGGGCAGGGCAGGCCGCGATGAGCCTGTCTGCCTCGTCCTGCGTCAGCCACCTGTCCCGTTCAACCTCGCCGGACAGCAGGCGAATCTTCGGGATGCTATCGATCCACTGCCACTCGTCCCGCGCAATACGCAGCAAGCCACGCATGAGCGCCAAGTAGCGGTTGATCGTTGCAGCGCTGTTACCTTTCTTCATCTCGCTTTGCACGATCTGCCACACCACGTCCCCGGTGATCTGGTTCAGCGTCAGGTCGTACAAAAACGGATCAAGCACGCGGCACATGCGCTGCAGATCCTTGAAGCTGCGAAGCTTCGCCTTGATCGAGAGATACCGCACCACGGCTTCCTGCCATGTGCGCTGAGGCTTGATCCCGAAGTGCTCGGCCTTGTATGCGTCCAGCGTGAGCTTGGCTAGCAGGGCTTTTGCTTCTTCGTAGGTTTCAGTCCCAGCGCTTTGGCGTATGCGTTTGCCATTGGGAAGCGTGGCGGCAATCCACCAGAACCGGGAATCCGGTCGGCGATAGATGCCATTTTCTCGGGCCATAAGGTTTTCTCCTTTCCGGCCCGCCCTCGTTCGCGCTGCTTATGTTCCTCAAGCCATCTATCCAGGTCAAGCTTGTCGAACACACAGCGCCGTCCCAGCTTGATGCAAGGCACGCCGAGTTCCATCAGGAGGGTTACCCCGATCCCGAGATACCCGGCGGCCTGTTCCTTGGTCAGGCATCGCACTGCGGGCAAGGGCAGGCCGCTCTCTTCCGGTTTAGCCGCCTCGGGTTTGCTTGCGGTACTCACGTTCGAACGCCTCAGTCTTGAGCCTTGCCTTCTCCTCTTCGGATACGGCGGGTGCGTTAGCGATGGTGTTGAACTTGCGGCCCTTGATGCGCACTTTTTCTTCAACGTATTGCTCAAAGCGTATGCCGTCGAAATCGGCGCGTCGTCGGTAGAAGTCCTCCACGAGTTCGCGCAGGAGTGACCACGCACGCCAAAAATCGAACTCGCCCTCTCGCGCCATGTAGCTGGTCAATGCACTGAACGCAGTGCGAGACAGAAAAGCGTCCTGCGGCGCACGTGTCGCTTCGAAGCGTTTGGAGAGTGGCCCGCCATCGTTTTCCCAATCGATGGACGCCAGTGCGATCCAGAGTGGATGAATGGGCCAGCGTGAGCGCGTTTTGTCGTCAGGGTTTGGCAGCGTCAGCTTGAGCCATTCGGTGGTGGCGTAGCTCCACAGGCCATTGAGGTGTTCGAGCGTGGTGTAGAGCATGGAGAGCCCCTTCTGTGTGAGGACTTCACGCCGTAGCTGGAACTCCAGCCGCCATACACGCTCGCCAGCTTTCCATCCGCGATCAGTCCAGAGGCTATGCAGATAGAATTTCTTGCTCTTCTCCAGTTCAAGGGTTTTGTCGTAGAGGCGGCAGGACATGACGCCGCCCTGTCCAATGGCCCAACCTGAGAACTCGCCCTCTACAGCGTAGGCACTCACCGACGACGCACGGGTGACCCACGCTTCACGCGTCCAGCTCTCCATCGATACATTCGAAACGAAATCCACGTACAGGTCGATACGGCTGACCTTGGCGGAGTCGGTGATCTTGCCAAGCTGCCCGAGCAGGAGCTGCAAATCGTCTTCTGCGGCTTGCGTCGGCTTGTGGGCGAGGTAGGCCGAGGAGACCTTTACGTAGGCCATTGGCAGGCGCTTGGAGCGTCTTGATAACTGGATGCGGAAGGCGTTGTCATCGAGGACATACGGGAACATGCCAGTGCCCTTGTCCTTCACTTCAAACAGGTGGTCACCGAGTGCGAGCTGTGCGCCGGCTTGTTCATGTTCTGCCGCCGACTGTGCAACCTGCTTGAGTTCCTTCAGCTCGCGTTCAGCTTCGGGATTCAACTCACCTTCAAAAGACAGGTAAAGGCTATCAACACCCCAACGCAAAGGCTTGAAGAAGGGCCCAATGCTGGAATTGGATGCTGTGTTACTAGGCGCCGCATCCCTGACGCCGGCCGTGCCACGGTCGGCCTCCTCGCTGCCGCTGCGGCTGGCCGCCCGCTGCGCGGCCGGCTCGGCTTGTGCGGGGATGGAAGAAACAGGCTTGCCCGAGTTCGGGCCTTTGGAGGTGCTCATATCCGCTCCTTGCGGTTCGCCGGACGTGCCGAAATGGCGTCACGGAACGGATATGGAAGTTATGCATCGCGGGTGATCGAGGCGACCACCTCAAATTGCGTTTTCAGGTGGTTGCGTATTTTTTGGCTTCTCGAAACTGCTTGCCCAAGCTCTTTGTGGCGTCCTGCGGGTCTGAATGTCTGTAGATGCGAAGCTCTTCGACAATCAGCTTCTTGAGCTTCGCATCACTGATGTCTGTCAAACCGAAATCCCTCAGCGCGAACATGACGAAGCGAACGTCGTCCAGACTCTTTTGGATTCTCTTGGAGGGGCCTTGCAACGCTCGCCCCAGCTTCCTGAACAATTCAGCGTCGTTCATGAATTGTGCGCGTGTGATGATGGCGGCAATAGGAGGGCACGCCAACACGGAACGGTCGATTGTCACAGCTTTGCAGAGCGAATCGAGATCGCCTGCCTTCGCTTCGGATACCAAGGCATGCATGGAGCGGTGATAGCGTTCGATGGCAGCAATGTTGCGCTCCGCTACCATAATGAACGCCAGAAAATGCGGAGCCGCCGCGTCATCTAATTGAATGTCCGTGTCTAGGTCGCTGTCCATCTCATCGAGGATTGCTTGCTGAGGGTCGCCGCTTTTCGCGAGATCATGAAGCCAGTCCCCCGCCCCTGCACCGACGATGAGTCGCGCTAGCAGTTCCACTAAAGGAAACTCGTACATTGCTGCCCAGATCAACCCCGACTTGAAAAAAATATCTATTCGCTCGGGATTGGCTTCGCTGACTGCCTTTGCGAGCTCGATTCGCTGTGCCCGAAAGCCGTGAAAATGGCGAACGAGTTGTTGGAACTGCTCTCGGGTGAGTTTTCCATACTCCTTCATCATAGGTGTATAGCAGTCGTGAGATGCGTTGGTGCTATGAGTGTTCGTCTATCGAGTGAAAGTTCGCCACATAATTTCCATAGATAAGATGCCCCTTTATCTTGTTCAGGTTTTCACCGTCAATCGCATTTTTTTGAATCAAATGGCTGTAGGCACGTAGCTTATTTCGATACCCTTTTGTGAGGCGGACCGTTTCTCCATGCACTAGAAGACCATGAACCTTCAGCCTGTCTGGAAGCGATGAAAATTCAATTTTTCCTTCAGCCAAACACCAAGGTGATCCGACAAACAAGCCAATCGACTCCTCTTTCAAGCCCTCTGGAAAAGCGCCAATTCCAGAAAATACAATGTCATCGGCGTACCTAGACAAACGCACATTGTATTTCTGAGAAAACTCAGCAAGCTTCGCGTCTATTGCGCCAAAACACAGGTTTGAAAGCACGGGGCTGGTTGGGGCGCCTTGCGCCAAGAAACCATGGAGGCAACAGAGCTGAGCTAACAAGATGGAGGTCTGATTGTTGAAGCCCAAGCTCGCTAGAGAGCTCTCCACAAGGCCAAAAGGGGTAGTTGGAAAAAAATTCTGCACGTCTATGGAAAACACCCATTGAGCGCCGCAGTGTATGGCAGCGGCCTTCACGTGAGAGCTTCCGGGTATAAACCCAAAAACATGGGAAGGGGGCGAATATGCCTCTTGAAACCGGATCGATAGCCACTTCTGGAGCACTTTTAGCGCAACCCGAGGCGCGTCGATATTGCGCACCCCGTTTCCTTTTGGAATCGAGAATGAACGATAGTGCTGTTGTGGCCGCGTCACAAATGACCAGATGATGCCCGGGTTGATCCCGAACATCGTCGCAAGAACTTGAGCGTTTGCAATTGGCGGAAGCTGCAATGAATCCAGCCGATGCATTTCAGCAAAGGAAGGCTCATCCATGCCTTCAAGAGCCTTCTTCAGCTCGGACAGGGACGAGAATTGGAAATAGCGGGATTCAACAAACGGGCGCGGGAGCTTCATTTAGCAAAGCAAAGCTTTCGTAGAGAGACTGGAGAACTTGACGGTGATTCGAAGGAGCGCTGGCAAGTTCTCCAGTCTCCTTCTAAACCACACCTTGGCAAATTGGGCGTGATGCACGCCCGCGCCGAAGCCCCCGCTAGGTGACGTTACTCTATGCGTCTAGCAAGCGCAAGCAGGCGTGTTATGTCGGGGCTAGACCGATCCTTGGTTGTGCCCAAGCTGCGAATCGATTCCATTGACAATGCATATTTGTTGCCTGCTAGCCAAACGATTTTTCCATCCTTTCTCATCAGCTCCAGACGTCTCTTCAGCCAATCATCAGAAGGTATTGTAAATCCGCTTTGGACTAGAGAATCTTTCAGGACAGACAGCTGAACAGGCGCAAGCCTACGTATTCCTCTCATGCAGACGAACACGCTCGGAAGGTTCTCCCCGCTCGTCGGTCTTATGGAGACAGGTGATATATCGAGCTGCGCTAAGTAAAAAATGACCCTATCCCTTATGGGCTGAAGACTCTCTTCATCAAGCGCACGCTTTGTCTCAAGCCAAACGTGAGGGTTTTGGTCGTTGGTTGATACGAAGACATTTCTAATGTGGTCTCCAAATTTATGCAAAACGGTTGCGCGAAGTCCAGCCTCGATGTCGTAATTTCTCTCATCCGCAATGAGAAATTCAACGTGCGCGTCTGCCTTTCCAATCTCAACACGTGCCGTATTTAGCAAAATATTGCTCGGCCTTTGCTTGTTGTCAGAGTCGCGTGAAACCGTAACCGGAACAAAGAAATGGCAAGGGCGATCAACATCTTCAATGATCGCCCCTGAAACCGGTATCCCCATGCTTGCTAGTAACGCAACAATTTCATCTTCGTTCATCAACTTGCATCCACGCCTGTGAAATCGTATCTAAAAACGCTCTCGCCCTAAAAGGCCAGTCTTTAGCAACGTGAACGCTGACTTTATTCAGATAAAAAGGCTGCTCACCTGAAAAATCGACAAGTATGTCTGGATGGTAGTCAGCAGCAACACGTGTTGCCTTTCCTTGCTCCATGACTTTCGCTAAATCCTCGGCTGCCGAAATTGCTCGTGCGCAAAGATTCTCAAGTTCAAAGTCCCCCGCCCTTAGCGCTCGCTTCCGACCTTTGCCCAACGATTCCTTTATTGCACCACGCAACATATTGGGGATGTCCGCGTGAGGGATATTTCCAGCCCACTCTGGACGTAAGGCAGATATTCCGCGCTTCACAGTCAGAAAGGTTGCGTAGTAGTAACGATTAAATGCTGAACGTCCAAACGTGTCTCGCTCAGGCGAGGCTCTGCTTAGAGCCTCCTGCCTTAAATATTGAGCGACAACTTCCATGTTTTATTTCCGTTGGCGTTATTGGTTTAGCCGACCCGATTTTCCTCTTGTGGCGAAAGCAGGGCGACGCTCTAGTGACTGTTGGGCTATCTACCGGTCAAATTCGCGGCAGGCAATTCCGGAAGTGATCATGCCCGCAAAATAAGTGCATGCCTATGGGGTTGTGCGGCAATCGAGAGGGGGGCGCACGGGTTACCCACCGGGCCGCTCTCCTCAGGCTTGTTTGAGGCAGCCGTCGGCGGCCCCGTGGATAACACGTGAGGCCTGTCGCGTGATGGGAACGTGACAGAAGCGGCGAGTATTGACGGGTTTTGGCGAGCGAGGGCGGGCTAAAATGTCAATAAAAACAATAAGATGCGAAACTCTTAATCAGTAGGTCGTAGGTTCGAATCCTACTGCCCCCACCAAAATGCAAAGCCCAGTCCCCGGACTGGGCTTTTTCATTTCTTCCCCCGAATTTCCCCTTGTTCCTTTACGCGCTCGCCTCGACGCTTGTGCTGGCATAGGCGCTGCTCGACCTGACAACGGGTTGAGGTGCCGTCGTGTCGGTCGGGTTGCTCGTTTGCTTGCCGCCGATGAAAGACAGGCCGCCCAGCAGGGAGACTTGCTCATAGGCGTCGAGGATGCTGCGGATCGATCGGCTACTGCTGTTGCCGAGGAACGAGAAGCCCGTGCTTTCCAGCGTCGTGCTGCCATCGGCTTGCTGATCGAGGCGATTGTTCTCCAGTTGCGACAGGAATTGCGAAGTTGCGTATTGCTGCAGCAGACCGGCCGAGGTGTAGAGCTGGCCACCCGCGACATAGCTGAGGGTCGGGCTGAGCAGGTTTCTGGCGAGAGCGTCGTTGATGCCCCGGTTTGTGCTGGTGTTCTGCTGGGCGAGTAACTGGCGCGCGAAGTCGGAGAATATGGTCTGGACCGATGCTTCCGGGGCGGCGCTGGTTTCCGTCGCTGCCCGATTGGCGGCCACAGCCGTGACTGTCGCCGGGGCAACAAGCGGGCTGATTGCGGAGAGGCTGGAAAGGGCGTCCATGGCGGGTGACAGGGCGTGCACCAGTTTCATTCTTAGGTGGCGATCGGGCAAAGGTCAAAACTGCGCGCCATTCCGGGAACAGGGTTTTATCTGCCGGAATTGGGCTCCGGCAGGGGACGGAGCTGTTCAAGCGATGCCGGTTTATCGTCGATAACATCTGCACGGGCCGGCCTCCGGCCTTTCCGTTTCCGTTCGATCCTTACGCGCGACAAGCCGTCCATGCATAGAGCCACTCATTCGCGCGCTGTCTCCCTGCCAGGCCCGTATGCATGCCTGGTGCGTCTGTTCGTGTGTTGCACGCTGTTTCTCGCCGGCACTCCGGGGTTCGCTGCGCCGCCATCGCAGGCTGCGCCCGCCGCGACCAGCGCCTTGCGCGTGACGATGGATGACAACTACCCGCCGTATGTCTTCCGCGATTCGCGCGGCAAGCTCAATGGCTATCTGGTGGATGTGTGGGCGCTGTGGTCGCAAAAGACCGGCATTCGCGTGGATCTGGTCGCGACGGATTGGGATCTTGCCAAGATGCGCATGGCGACGGGGGAGGCCGACGTCATCGACACGATCTTCCAGACGCCGGAGCGCGAGCGTTCGATGGATTTCACCAAGGCCTATGCGCAGATTCCCGTGGCGATCTTCAATCACGTCAGCATTGGCGGCATCACCAATCTGGAGAACCTGCGCGGCTTCCTGGTTGGCGTCAAGGCGGGTGACGCGTGTATCGGCGCACTGGAGAAAGCAGGGGCCGCCAATCTTCTGCCGTACCCGAGTTACGAAGCGCTGGTGCGCGCTGCGGCGGGCGGGCAGGTGCGGGTGTTCTGCATGGATGAGCCGCCGGCCAACTACCTGCTTTACCGCGAGCATGTGGAGGGCGAGTTCCACAAGGCGTTCGAGCTCGAGTCCGGCGCATTCCATCGCGCTGTTCACAAGGGCGATGCCGCAACACTGGCCCTCGTGGAGAAGGGCTTCGCAACCATCAGCGAGTCCGAGCTGAATGCACTGCATGACAAGTGGATGGGGCGCGGTGCCGAGCGCTCCCACTATGCCCGCATGCTGGGGTACGGTGCGCTCGCAGCGCTGTTGGTCGGCTCGGTACTGGTCTTGTGGGGCGTCACCTTGCGGCGCCAGGTCAAGCAGCGCACCTTCCAGCTGGACCGCGAGCGTTCGCGCCTGCGCACCCTGGTCGAGACGATTCCCGACATGGTCTGGCTCAAGGATCCGCAGGGGGTCTTCCTCGAATGCAATCCGGTTTTCGAGCGTTTCCTTGGCGTGCCGGAGCGCGAAATCATCGGCAAGACGGACTACGATTTCGTCGATCAGGAGCTGGCGGACTTCTTCCGCGAGAATGATCGCAAAGCCGCGCTGGCCGACCGCCCCAGTGTCAATGAAGAGTGGCTCACCTTTGCGGGCGACAAGTACCGCGGTCTCTTCGAAACGATCAAGACGCCGCTCCGGGATGCCGAGGGAAAACTGATCGGCGTACTGGGTATCGCGCGCGACATCACGCAGCGCAAGACGGCGGAAGATGAGATCCGCCAGCTGGCTTTCTTCGACAGCCTGACCTGCTTGCCGAACCGCCGCCTGTTGCTCGACCGCCTGCAGCACGCGGTCACGTCCAGCGCGCGCAGCAAGCGTATGGGTGCCTTGCTCTTCATCGATCTGGACCACTTCAAATTCCTCAACGACGCGCAAGGGCACGACAAGGGTGACCTCTTGCTGTGCGAAGTCGCGCGCCGCCTGCGGGCGTGTTGTCGTGACAGCGACACGGTGGCGCGTTTCGGTGGCGACGAGTTCGTCGTGCTGCTCGAGGACATCGGCGAACAGGCCGACGCGGTTGCCGCGCACGCCGAGCTGCTCGGCGAGAAGATCCTGCGCACGCTGCGCGAGATCTACGTGCTCGACGGGCGCGAACACCACACGACTTCGAGCATTGGCGTGACCCTGGTGGGCGGCAGCGAGAGCAGCGTCGACGACCTGCTGCGCCATGCCGACATGGCGATGTACACCGCCAAGGCGGCCGGGCGTAACACCTTGCGCTTCTTCGACCCGCACATGCAGGCCACGGTGACGGCGCGCATTACGCTCGATGCGGACCTGCGCCAGGCCTTGCAACAAGAAGAGTTGTTGCTGCATTACCAGGCGCAGGTGGACGGCAATGGCCGCGTGACCGGTGCGGAAGCGCTGCTGCGCTGGCGTCATCCCGAGCGTGGCATGGTGAGCCCTGCCGAATTCATTCCGCTGGCCGAGGAGTCCGGGCTGATCCTGCCGATCGGTGCATGGGTGCTGGCGGAGGCTTGCAATCAGCTGGTGGCGTGGGCACGCCAGCCGGAGCTGGCCCACCTGTCGCTGGCAGTGAACGTCAGTGCGCGGCAGTTCCACCAGCCCGGCTTCGTGCAGGAGGTGCTGGCCGTGCTCGAGGAAACCGGCGCTGACCCGCACCGACTGAAACTCGAACTCACCGAGAGCATGTTGTCCGACGATGTGGAAGACATCATCGCCAAGATGGAGGCGCTGAAAGTGCACGGCGTGTCCTTCGCGCTGGATGATTTCGGCACGGGCTATTCCTCGCTGACCTATCTCAAGCGCCTGCCGCTGTACCAGCTGAAGATCGACCAGTCTTTCGTGCGTGACATCCTCAGCAATCCGCATGACGCTGCCATTGCGCGGGCCATCGTTGTGCTGGCGCAGAGTCTCGGCCTCGGCGTCATTGCTGAGGGTGTGGAAACCCAGGCGCAACGAGAGTTTCTCGCCAACCAGGGCTGTACCGACTACCAGGGCTACCTGTTCAGTAAACCCTTGCCAGCCGAGGCCTTCGGGCAACTCTTCCAGCTGGCGTGACGGGCGCCGCCAAAAGGCGCTACTCTTCAGCGACCCAACTGCGGAGCCACGGCATGTCACACGCAAAATCGTCACACGCGAGATCGCGTGAAGTTGTGTTGGCCATCAACATGACCGATGAACTGCAACGTGGCCTGGAAAAACTGCGCGAGGACTGGCGGCGTGATCCGGCTTCGCTGCGCAAAGGGCTCACTTGCACCGAGTCGAGCGCCGGTGAGTTCGTGCTGGCCGCATCCGAATCCGCCTTCGTGACCTTGCCCGGTGCTTGCGTGATCTCCGGCGTGGGCGCCGTTCAACTGCTCGACGACGGCCCGACCTTCGAAGAGGGCGCGCATTCGCGCAGTCTGATCCTGCGCTCGACGTCCGATGGCTGGCGCTTCTCGGTGAAGTTCGTGCTGCCCATCGTGCGCGAACGCAATGCGCCGCACTGACGCATACCGGAAATGCCGGCTACCCTTTCTGGAATTCCATACGCATGAAAATGCCTTTCGCGTACACACGCCTTCTGCATGCATTGCCCGCCTACGCCATCAACGGCATTGCCGTGGCAGTGGGTATCGGCCTCGTACAATTTCTGGTGGGTGCATGGGCAGGCATGGCAGCAGCGTTTGCCGCCAGTAGCGGAGCGATCTACGCCAGTCTCGCAGACCAACCCAATATTCCCGACCGGGCCTGGCGCCGCATCTTGCCGGCAGCTGTCATCGGTAGCGTATGCGCCGTGCTGGTCATGCTGCTGCGGCCCTTCCCGATCGCGCTGGGGCTGCTCACGGCAACGATAGGTTTTGTGCTGGCAATGACTCTGGCGTGGGGGCCGCGCGCGGGCCCGCAGGCCTTCGTCGGCATTCTGGCGCTGGTGTTCACCATGGCGATGCCGCCGATCCCCATCGGGCTGCCCATGCTGGAGATGACCGGCAAGATGCTGCTCGGGGCGGGGCTCTACTTCGCCTGGGCCATGAGCATGTCCCGCCTGTTGCAGGCGCGCTATCGCCAACTGGCCTTGGCGGAAGCGCTGGCGGCCACCGCGTTGCTGCTGCGCGGTGCGGCCAACCATGTGAGCACGCCGCCAGCCCGCACGCCGCAGGCGGCGCTCCTGCTGCGCTCGCTGGTCCAGCACGAGGTGGCACTGGCCGAGCGCCTGCAGGCGGCACGCGACTTCATCTTTGCCGCGCCCGTCAGCGAGCAGGTGCGCCGCGAGACCGGCATGCTGCTGCGCCTGCTCGATCTGCGCGACACCTTGCTGGCCAGCCAGCTCGACATGGGCTTGCTGCAGGACGATGCCTTCGGCACGCGGCTGCGAGCCGCATTGGCATCCCACCTGACAGGGATGGCGGCGACGCTGGAGGAGGTGACCGAGGCCTTGCGCTTCGACACGCCTCTGCCGACGGGCGATACGCCTGCGCGACACGATTCGGTCGGTCTCGAAGCCCTGCGCAAGCTGAGCGTATTGCATGCGGACAGCGGCCATGTGTTGCTCCCCATCCTGCTCGCGCGTTCGCGCCATATGTCCGAGGACGTTGCCGCGCTGCAAAGCTGGTTGAGTGGCGAGGCCGACGGTGACTTGCCGACGCCCGAGGACCTGCGCCTGTTTGTCTCGCCGGAAGGCTGGCCACTGGCGGCCGTGCGCGCGCATCTGCATCTTGGCTCGCCCATCCTGCGGCACGCCTTGCGCGTCGGTCTGGCGCTGGGCTGTGCCTATTTCATCGCATTGCACCTGCCGTGGTCTTCGCACCCGCACTGGCTGGTGCTGAGCGTGGCAGTCGTGCTGCGCGGCAATCTCGAGCAGACCCTGGCGCGTCGCAATTTCCGCATATTGGGCACGGTGTTCGGCTGCGTGCTGACGCTGGTCCTCATGCAACTGGAGTGGCCGTGGTTTTCGACGCTGGCGTTTCTCGTGGTGGCGGGTGTCGCGCATGCCTTCGTGATGGTGCGCTATCTCGTCACCGCGACTGCCGCCACGACGATGGCATTGCTGCAGATCCACTTGCCCGAGGCCGGGGCGCATCTTGTGATTGCCGAACGTCTTGCCGATACCATCCTCGGTGCCGCCCTGGCTTGGGGCTTCAGCTACGTGCTGCCGTTCTGGGAGCGTCGCAGCCTGCCGCTTGCGGTGAATCGCGTGAAGCAGAGCCTGCTTGCGCTCGGCGAGCAGGTCATGCGTTGGCCGGAGAGCCGGGATTCCGACCTGCCGCTGCGCCTCGCGCGGCGCGATGCCTACGATTCCTTGATTGCACTGGCGGGCGTGGCGACGCGCACGGCGGCCGAGCCGAAACAGGTACAGCTCTCTGTCGAAAAGCTCTCCGACCTGCTGGCCGAGGCGCGCCTGCTGCTGGCGAACCTGGCTTCGACACGACTCCTGCTGATACGTCGCATCGCCGATCTGGAGCAGGCCGCAGTTGAGCCCCTGCTGGAGCACACCTGTCAGCAATTGCAGCGTGTCCTCGCCATCGATGAGACGAAGCCTGTGTTGGGTCCCGTCGCGGATCAGCCGCATGCTGACGACACGGTGGATACCGTCTGGGCCGTGAATGACGACGTCCTGTCTGCCGCCGCATTGTTGCCCTGGCTGCAGAGACGCCTCGACCTCAGCGTGCTTGTTGCGCACCGCATGGCGCGATTGGGGGACAACCTGCTCGTGCGCAGTCCGGATTGAGGCCGGGCTTTTCTTTCTCGAGCGGGGTTCGCCCATCAGGAATACCGCCGCGATGCTGACGGAAGACCCACCGCGACGTCGGCTGGCTCAGCCGAAGCTGTCGTGCATGACCTGCGCGCTGAGGGTCCGTTCTTTCCAGTAGAGACCGTGGATGCGTGGCTGCAGATTGGTGAGGGTGTTGAT
Source organism: Uliginosibacterium silvisoli (assembly GCF_036017035.1). NCBI lineage: Bacteria > Pseudomonadati > Pseudomonadota > Betaproteobacteria > Rhodocyclales > Zoogloeaceae > Uliginosibacterium > Uliginosibacterium silvisoli. The sequence continues at coordinate 1,616,535 of NZ_JAYXHS010000001.1, forward strand.
GCTGGCGTCCCCGAAAGTCAGGATGACGGACGGGCGCGAGTCATCACCGGTGACGTGCTCGAGCGTGTCGAAAGCTGGGAATCCATATTTCGTAAGGAACTCCGCCACGTCTTCCTCCGAAGTGCCAGGGGCAATATTGCTGAGCAAGAGTCGCGTCATGATCTTTCTCCCGATATCCGTTCTTCGTCAATGCAGGTATTGGCGTTCGCGCGAGAAACTGCCTCACGCCATGATGTTCACGCCGCCGTCCACATACATCGTGCCGCCCGTCAGGCGTTTCGCATAAGGCGTGGCGAGAAAGGCGCAGGTGTAGCCCACGTCCATGATGTCTACCAGCTCACCGAGCGGGGCGCGCTGGGCGGCTTCGTTGAGCAGCAGGTCAAAGTCCTTGAGGCCAGAAGCGGCGCGCGTCTTGAGCGGGCCGGGCGAGATGGGGTGCACGCGGATGCCTTGCGGACCGAGTTCGTAGGCCAGGTAGCGGCAGGAAGCCTCCAGTGCGGCCTTTACCGGGCCCATGACGTTGTAGTTCGGTGCGACTTCATTGGCGCCGTGGTAGCTCATGGCGAACATCGCGCCACCTTCCTTCATCAGGGGCGCACTCAGCTTGGCCATGCGCACGAAAGAGTGACAGGAGATGTCCATGGCCTTGGCAAAGCCCTCGGCCGAGCAGTTGAGCAAGCCGCCCTGCAGGTCTTCCTTGGGGGCGAAAGCGATGGAGTGCACAAGGATGTCGAGATGGTTCCATTGCTTCGTGATCTGCTCGAAGACTGTTTCGAGCTGGCCCGGCTGGCTGACATCGAGCGGCATGAAGATGTCCGCGCCAAGCTCGGTGGCCAGTGGTTCGACATAGGGCCTGGCCTTCTCGTTGAGATAGGTCACGGCCAGGTCGGCGCCCAGTTCCTTGAAGGCCTTGGCGCAGCCGTAGGCAATGGAGGAATCGTTGGCGATGCCGACGACGAGCGCTTTCTTGCCAGCGAGAATGGGGCGGGTGGTTTCGGCGGTCATGTGGCGCGTTCCTTAACGGAGGGTGTCGAGAATATTGCGGGTGTGGCGGGCGATCATCAGCTCTTCATTGGTGGGGATGACCCATGCCGCTGTCTTGCTGCCCGGCGTGCTGATGCGTGACTGGCCTGCAGCATTGGCGGTGGCGTCGAGTTCCACGCCGAGCCAGGCCGCCGCGCGACAGACGCGCTCGCGGATCGCTGCCGAGTGCTCGCCGATGCCTGCCGTGAACACCAGCGCATCGAGCCCGCCGAGTGCCGCGGCGAGCGAACCGAGTTCGCGGGCGATGCGGTAGATGAACAGCTCCACCGCGAAGGCGGCCTTCGGGTCGGTGGATTCCAGCAGGGCGCGCATGTCGCTGGAAATGCCGGAGACGCCGAGCAGGCCGGACTGCTGGTAGATCAGCTTCTCGATGGCGCGTGCATCCATCTTCAGCTCATCCATCAGGTAGAGCACGACGCCTGGATCGAGATTGCCGCAGCGCGTGCCCATCGGCAGGCCGTCGACAGCCGTGAAGCCCATGGTGCTGGCGACGCTCTGGCCGTTGGCAATGGCACACATGCTGGCGCCATTGCCCAGATGCAGGACGATGCTGCGGCCGTGTGCCGCCTGCATGTCGATCTCGGGCAGGGCCGAGGCAATGTATTCGTAGGAGAGACCGTGAAAGCCGTAGCGGCGCACACCGCGATCGGTGATCTCGGCGGGCAGGGCAAAGGCTTGGGCGACAGCGGGCTGGGCGCGATGGAAGGCGGTGTCGAAACAAGCCACCTGTGGCAGCTCTGGCCGGTTCTGCAGCAGCAGGCGGATCGGCTTGAGGTTGTTGGGTTGATGCAGGGGCGCGAGCGGTACGAGCTTGTCGAGTTGTGCGACGATCTCGCTGTTGATGAGCAAGGGCGCAGCGTAGTCGAGCCCGCCATGCACGACACGGTGGCCGACCGCGGCGAGAGTGTGGTCGCCGAGTTGCTCGCGCAGGAAGCCCGCCAGGTGCATCAGGCCACCGTCGTGGCCAAGGGCCTCGCCTTCAGGCCATTGCTTGTCGCCGATGACATTGCCTGCCGCGTCTTTTGCCTTGAAGCGGGGGGCGGTGTAGAGGCCTTCCAGCTGGCCGCCGAGACAGGGCTCGAGTGCGGCACCCGCTTCGAGGAAGACCGAGAACTTGAGGCTGGACGAGCCCGCGTTGATGACGAGGATGGCGTCGCTCATGCCGGCACTGCCTTGCTGGCGCTTTCGCGCCGCGACTGGGCGACGAGTGCCGCCACTGCGCACGAGGCGAGACGCGTCATGACCGAGTCGGCTCGGCTGGTGAGAATGATGGGCACGCGTGCGCCGAGCACGATGCCGGCAGCATCTGCATCGGCCATGAAAGTCAGGCTCTTGGCCAGCATGTTGCCGGCCTCGAGGTCGGGCGCGATGAGGATGTCGGCCTTGCCCGCCACCGGCGACTCGATCTTCTTGATCTTTGCGGCGTCGAGATCGATGGCGTTGTCCAGCGCCAGCGGGCCGTCGAGAATGCCGCCCGTGATCTGCCCGCGGTCGGCCATCTTGCACAGCGCGGCAGCCTCGATGGTGGACGGCACGGCCGGATTGACCGTCTCCATGGCCGACAGGATGGCGACCCTGGGGTTAGGAAAACCGAGCGCGGTCGACAGGTTGATCGCGTTCTGGATGATGTGTTTCTTGTCTTCCAGCGTCGGTGCGATGTTGATCGCCGCATCGGTGATGATGATGGCCCGGTCGAGCTTGGGTACGTCCATGATAAAGGCATGGCTGATGCGCGCGCCTGTGCGCAAGCCGGTGGCGCTTTTCACGACGGCGCCCATCAATTCGTCGGTATGCAGGCTGCCTTTCATGAGCATCTCGGCCTTGCCCTCGCGCGCCAGTTGCACGGCCAGCTCGGCTGCGGCATTGCTGTGTGGTGCGTCGATGATTTCGTAAGGCGTGATGTCGATGTCGAACTGCGCGGCCACCGCCACGATCTTGTCGCGCGGGCCCACCAGGATGGGGTGCAGGATGCCCATGCCCGCAGCTTCGACGGCGCCTCGCAGGGAGCTTTCGTCGCAGGGATGCGCGACGGCTGTCGTGACTGGCGACAGGGCCTTGCAGCGGGCGATCAACCGCTCGTATTTCTTGTGCTTGTCTGGCATGCGTCCCTCAGTGGGTGAGTGCTGCTAACCGGCTTTGCGCAGTGCCCTGGGGGCTCGTGCCGGAGCGTCGGTTGCGGGTTCGGTTGTCGCCTGGGCGCCGACGTTGAAGATCTGCTCGATCTCTGCCAGACGCTCCGCGCGAGCACCTGTCGCTTCGCCCGCGGCATGGATGCATTTGCGGATGATGTCCAGTGCCTTGGCACGCGCGGCCTTGTCCGCCGGCAGCATTTTCGGCAGGCTTGCCAGTGCCTCTTCGGGTGCCAAGGACAGGCAGAAGAATTGTTCGCGCAGGGTGTCCTTGAACTGCTCGAGCGTCATGCCATCGTGCTCGGCGCGAATCGCGGTCAGCACGTTGAAGGCGCGTTCATCGACACCGGTGCCGGCCATGCCGATATAGACCAGGCTGCGGATGGCGGCTTCGCGCAGACCGCCCTTGGCAATGCCGGCCTTGATGTCCGCAATGCGTTTTTCGATGAACGCGAGGCGTTCCGGCTCATCGCCGGGTCGACGCCGCGGGACATCATCCTCAGGGCTCAAGCCGACCAGTGCCTGCAGTACGGGCGAGCTGTAGATCGACATGAACAGCCGCTCCTGACGCGCATCGCGCAGGTCGCGATAATTGTCGAGCGTGCCAATGATGCTGTCCGACAGCAGCGCCTGGAACTTCACCAGCGGATTGTCGGGCGAGGCCTTGCTGCGTTGCGTGCGAATCTGCTCGGCAAGGTCGGCCAGCTGTGGCATCAACGGGTTCTTGCTGGAGAACAGCGAGAACGGCAGTTCAGCGGCATTGAGCTTGTGCAGCCACTCCGCCGTCTGCTCGTTGATGGAGGCACGCACGAAGGGCTGCAGCAGGCTGCGGTAGAGCGCGAGATTGATTTCCGAGATGCGTTTGACGGCAGCAAAGCGGCGCTCGTTTTCCGGGTCTGGCTGGACGATGGCACGCACGTCATCCAGCGTGCGGCGTTCGAAGCGCACGATCCAGTCGCCGACGATCAGGTCCTGGTTGGCTTCCTTCCCGGTGCGCGGTGTCATGACTGCTTCATAAAGGCCGGGCGGCAGGACATCGATCAGGTCGATGTTCGATGCGAACTCCTGATGCTCTTTCTTGGCGATGCCGCCGGAGACGAAAATGCCGAGGTGGCCGACGCTTTCATGCACGGCATAGACAATGGTCTGGCCGCAGGCGGAGATGTCGTCATCCGTGGCGTAGAGATCGGGAATCCAGCCCAGCGCCTGTTGTGGCGGCGTGATGTTGTCACCCTTGGAACAGAAGCAGACGATGGGCGAGCGGACATTGCGCAGGTCGACCCGGTCACCTCTTTGCGTCACGATCTCCGCCGTGGCAAGGCGGTTGCCGACGAACAGCTGGTCGACGATCCACTGGATTTCCTCGGCGTTGAGATTGACGTGTGCGCCCCACCACTTCTCGAACTCGAGGTAGCGCGGGGCCTCGGTGTCGACCTTGGCCCACAGGTTGTAACTCTTGGTCCACAAGGTGTTGGCGGGGTTGAGCTTCTCGAAATTCTCGACCAGATAGCCGCCGTCGAACTTGCCATTGCCAAGGTCGCTGGCGAGCGCTGCCACCCAGCTGCCGCCCGACAGGCCGCCGGTGTAGCGCATCGGGTTCTCGCCTTCCACGCCGGCCCAGTACGACAGGGGGGCGCCGGCAACGATGATGGGACCGAACAGCTCGGGCCGGATCGCCGCTACCAGCATGACCGCCCAACCGGCCTGGCAATTGCCGATGACGCAGGGCTTGCCATCGGCATCGGGGTGGAGTTCGATCACCTTCTCGAGGAAGCGCGCCTCGGCATACATGATGTCTTCTATCGTCTGCCCCGGCATGGGGGCTGGCGAGAAGCCGACAAAGTAGCAGGGGTGGCCGGCGCGCATGGCCACGCCGAGTTCGCTGTCGGCCTTGAAGCCGCCGATGCCGGGCCCATGACCAGCGCGTGGGTCGACGACCACAAAGGGGCGCTTGAGCGGGTCGATGAGGGTGCCTGCGGGGGGGATGACACGTACCAGCCCGTAGTTGACGGGTTTGTCGAAAGTGCGCGCGTCCAGCACCAGTTCCGACTCGAAACTCAGCACATGCGGGACAGCCTGCGCCTTCTGTTCGTAATACTGTTCGCTGCGCTGGCGCATGACATCCCAGAACAGGACGGTGCGTTGCGCGACATCTGTCATGTACTCGCCGACCATGCCCCAGGCCTGCAGGCCGCCCTGCATGCTTTGTTGGGTGGCAAAGATCGATGCCTGCATCAGATCCAGCATCGGCTTGACTGCCAGCTCGCTTGCCTCGGTGTTGAATGTCTGGGGCATCTCGTATTCCTCGGAACAGGTTCGCGGATTCAGTGCAACGCAGCATTCGAACAGGCTGGGATGGCAGTCATATGACAGGCCGGTGCCATGCCGGCAGCCCGCAGACGCCCCGTCACGCTGGCAGCAGCGCAGACTGGTGGCGTTTTCGAGGCTTCATTCTAGCCCTGCCTTTCGCTGCAGTGCAACGTGAATGGCCGAGGGGGGCGGGCCGGACGCGAGAGGGTCAGCCGTACCCGCTTGGCATCGCAGAGAGGCTCAGGCGCTGGCTACGCTGCTGCGATAGCCATGATGTGCTTGCCAGCTCGAGATGCTCATGATGCAGCCGATCAGCAGGAATACCGGCACGGCGCCGAACAGGGCTGCGATGCTGCCATACACCGTGGGCCCGGTGAGGCCCATGAAGTTGCCCATCATGGCGCGCAGCCCCGCACCTTCACCGGCCTTGCCAGCAGGCATGGCGCGGTAGATGAGATTGAGGATGCTGGGCTGGCCCACACCTGCGGCCAGACCGAACAGGAAGCCCAGGCCGGCCAGCAGGAAGCTGAAACTGGCGAAAGGCAGCAGGAAGAATACGAGTGCCGTCAGGCCGAAGGACAGGCACAGCATGCGCCACTCGGACAGGTGGCGTGACAGCCAGGGCAGGGCTGCGCGAATGCCGAAAGTACCTACGGCGAAGGCTGAGAGCACCATGCCGATGGTGGTGGCGGAGTAGCCGCGCTCGTGACCGAGCACCGGCACCATGAAGTTGAAGCCATCCCAGGACAGCGACACGGTCATCGCCAGCAGGTAGATGCGCAGCAGGCGCGGGTTGGTGAACACCGTGCGCACGATGCTCTGGCCGCCCTCGCCCCGATTGGCGTCGCGCGTGCCATCGGGCAGATGCACGCGGTAGGAGACGACAAGGCTGCCCAGCACGATCAGCGCGAGGGTGCCGAAGGCCTGACTGAAACCGTGATTGTCGATGACCGCGCCGACCAGGGTCGGGCCGACCACCGACGATACGGAGTTGCCGAGCTGCAGCCAGCCGATCATGCCGATGCGGTCGCCCTCGTGCTTGAAGGCCATGTACGACACCGACACATTGGCAGCGAGCATGTAGGTGCCGAAACCAAAACCGCACAGGGCTGCGCTGACAAAGATGACGGGCAGGATTGGCCAGAGGTAAGGCAGCGACAGACCGAAAATCATGACCACGAGGCTGCTGCGCATGACGATGCGCGGGCCTATCCTGTCGATCCAGCGCCCCATGTGCAGCGACAGCAGGGCGGGCAGCAGGCCATAGAGGCTGTAGGCGATACCGGCGCTGAATCCCGAACCGCCATGCTGGAGTGCGAACAGCGAGGCGCTGACGCGGCCACCGGACATGGTGACGTGGGCCAGTACTGACACGGCAATCAAGGAAAAGATCTGCGGATTGACGCGGGCAAACGCGCGCGTCAGGGCACTGCCGGGGCGGGAAGGAAGCATGAACGCATCTTAGTCGCGCCCTGTGCACAGCACAAAGTCATCAGACAAGCCGGCAGTTTGGTACGACAGTTACACTGCGGGCCGGCGTGGGCGGCATTCCGGCTGTCGCGCCAATGAGGCTATTTTCGAGGTGTGTGTGACGGGTCCGGCTGCGCTGCGTATCGATATCTTCTGTGCCGTCATCGACAATTTCGGCGACGCCGGCGTTTGCTGGCGCCTCGCGCGTCAGCTTGCCGCAGAACATGCTTGCGTGGTGCGCCTGTGGCTGGATAGACCTGATGTGCTGGCCGCGTTGCTGCCTGCCTTGTGTCAGAGCGGGCCAGGATGCGTGGTCGAAGGCGTGACCATCGGCGACTGGCAGGCCGGCGCTGCGGCGGAGCCGGCCGAGGTGGTCATCGAGGCCTTTGCCTGTAATCCGCCGGACAGTTTCGTTGCACGCATGGCGGCGCGCCCAAGGCCACCTGTGTGGATCAATCTCGAATACCTCAGCGCCGAAGACTGGGTGGACCGCAGTCATGGCTTGCCGTCGAAGCATCCGCAACTGGGCCTGCTCAAGCATTTTTACTTCCCCGGCTTCACGCCGGTGACCGGCGGCCTACTCAAGGAGGCCGGGCTGGATGCGGCGCGTCAGGCATTCCAGGCCGACAACGAGGCGCAGCGCGGCTTCTGGCGCGCTTGCGGGGTGCCGGCGCCACAGCCGCAGGCTTTACGCGTAAGCCTGTTCGCCTATGAAAACGCCGCCTTACCAGCCTTGCTGGATGCCTGGGCGGCGGGGGAGGGGCAGCTCTATTGCGCCGTGCCTGCGGGGCGCTCCTTGCCGGCCATTGCGGGCTGGAGTGGCGTGGCGGATCTGCAGCCGGGCTGTGTCGTCACGCGTGGCAGCCTGCAGCTGGTCGTATTGCCTTTCCTCAGCCAGCCCGATTACGACCGCCTGCTGTGGGCCTGTGATCTCAATTTCGTGCGTGGCGAGGACTCCTTCGTGCGTGCGCAATGGGCACAGCGGCCCTTCGTCTGGCACATCTATCAGCAGGAGGAAGCGGCTCACCTGATCAAGCTCGATGCGTTCCTGCTGCGCTACGAAGCGGCCCTCGCCGCCGCCCCACGAGATGCGCTACGCAATTTCTGGCAAGCCTGGGAGGCGCAGGACGGCGCCACGACGGCGCGTTGCTGGCCGGCTTTGCAGGCCGAATTGACGCCCCTCAAAGACCACGCTGCAAGCTGGGCCGGCAGCATCACGAAATTCGGCGATCTGTCGTCCAAGTTGCTGATTTTCTGTAAAGACTTGGTAGAATAACGGGCTTTGCAATCTCAGACAGGCGCTTGGGCGCCTTCAACAGGTGTCCAGTAATCATGAAAACAGCACAAGAACTCCGCGTTGGTAACGTAGTTATGGTCGGCTCCGACGCACTCGTCGTCCAGCGCGCCGAATACAGCAAGGGTGGTCGTAACGCCGCCCAGGTCAAGATGAAGTTCAAGAACCTGCTGACCGAAGCAGGTAGCGAATTCGTCTACAAGGCCGATGACAAGTTCGAAGTCGTCATGCTCGATCGCAAGGAAGTGACCTACTCCTACTTCGCCGATCCGATGTACGTCTTCATGGATGCCGAATACAACCAGTACGAGATCGAAGCCGACTACATGGCTGACGCGCTCAAGTATCTGGAAGACGGTCTGGCCTGTGAGGTCGTGTTCTACAACGAGAAGGCCATCTCGGTCGAAATGCCGAAGTACGTCGTGCGCGAAGTGATCTACACCGAGCCAGCCGTCAAGGGCGACACCTCCGGCAAGGTCATGAAGCCAGCACGTCTGGCCACCGGTTTCGAGCTGCCAGTGCCAGCCTTCGTTGAAATTGGCGACAAGATCGAAATCGACACGGCGACCAACGAGTACCGCAGCCGCGTGAAGTAAGCGCTGGAATGTTTTGCAAAAAAGGCCCTGCGGGGCCTTTTTTTATTGGGAATGACGGTCGTTGGGGCATGGCCAGGAACCAGCATCACGCCAAGGGGCTCAAGTATTGAGTCTCATTTCATCTCGCGCGCAAGGTGTGACAAGAAAAGAGCTCTGGCCTCTTTTCTTGTCTCGATCTGACCCCAGTTGAGAGAGTCTGCTGACATTCAACTGACAGGGCTGGTCGTTCTCCGCATCGAAGATCAGGGCAAAAGTGCCACCTTGCCCGCAGCTTGCGTCCGGCTTGCCGTAGCGCTCATGCGGCTCGTACCCATGTCAGCAGACCGCATGTTGCCGCCCGCATCGCTCTCCGATTCATTCGATAATCGCGGGGCCGGCAATTGCTGCTCAGCGTCCTTGAGCATCGCTTTACGTCGCCCCGGTTGAAACTCGTCACTCCTTCAAGGCATTTCCTCTCCATGAGCCAGCACCCGTACATCCGCATTCGCGGCGCACGCCAGAACAACCTCAAGAACATTGACATCGACATCCCCACCGGCGAGCTGGTGGTGGTCACCGGCCCGTCCGGCTCGGGCAAGAGTTCGCTGGTGTTCGACACGCTGTATGCGGAAGGCCAGCGGCGCTACGTCGAGACCTTCTCGCCGTACGCGCGCCAGTTCCTCGACCGCATGGACAAGCCGCAGGTGGATCGCATCGAAGGCGTGCCGCCAGCGATTGCCATCGACCAGAGCAACCAGGTGCGCACCTCACGCAGCACCGTCGGCACCATGACCGAGCTGGCCGACTACCTCAAGCTGCTCTACGCACGCGCCTCGACGCTGTACTGCAAGGGCTGCGGCGCGAAGGTCGTGCGCGAAACGCCGGAGACCATCCTGCACGAACTGGGCGAGCGCTGCCCGAAGCATGACGACCCGCGGCTCGCTATCGTCGCTGCGTTGCCTATCCCCGAGAACTTTACGGCCGACGAAATGCGTGGCCACCTTGATCGCCAAGGCTTCACGCGCGTGACGCAGCAGGACAAGCGCATGCTGGTCACGGTGGACCGCTTCCGTTTCGGAAATACCGACACAGGCCGCGTCAGCGAAGCGCTCGCAACCGCGTTGCGCCTCGGCAACGGCCTCGTCGAAGTGCATCTCGGCGGCGAAGTCACCGAGAAGGCCGATGAGATCTGGCGCTTCTCCGCCGATCTGCACTGCGCGCATTGCGACATCCACTACGCCGAACCCACGTCCTCGCACTTTTCCTTCAACTCCGCCGTCGGCGCCTGCGAAGCCTGCCGCGGTTTCGGCCGCGTCATCGGCATCGACTTCGGCCTCATCGTGCCGGACGAATCGAAGAGCCTCGCGGGCGGGGCCGTCAAACCCTGGCAGACCGAGAGCTACAAGGAATGTCAGGACGACCTGATGAAGATGGCGAAGCTGCGCGGCGTCGCCACCGACATCGCCTGGCGCGATCTGCCAGAAGAGCATCGCGTGTGGGTCATGGAGGGCGAGCCCGAGTTCAAGAGCTGGCAACGTTCCTGGCCGAAATACTGGTACGGCGTGCGCCGCTTCTTCGACTGGCTCGAAACCAAGGCATACAAGATGCATATCCGCGTCTTGCTGTCGCGCTATCGGGCGTACACGGATTGCCCGACGTGCGAGGGCGCACGGCTGAAGACGGATTCGTTGTTGTGGCGGGTTGGCTCCAAGGAGCAAGCGGACGCGGCGCTGACGATGTTCCCTCTCCCGCTTGCGGGAGAGGGTGGTCCGCAGGACCGGGAGAGGGCTGGTGGCAACGGCGCCCTCTCCCCCAGCCCCTCTCCCGCAAGCGGGAGAGGGGAGCAGATTGCGCGCAAACGCTTCCGCCCCCACGGCGCCTGGCTGCCTGAAGCTACTCTGCAAAACCTCCCCGGCCTGTCGATCCACGACGCGATGCGCCTGCCCATCGACCGCGCACGTGATTTCTTCGCCACGCTGTCGATGCCCGGTACTGCGGGCGAAGCCGCCGATCTGGTGATGACAGAAATCCGCAGTCGCATCAGCTATCTGTGCGAAGTTGGCCTTGGCTATCTCACGCTGGATCGCCAGAGCCGGACGCTGTCCGGCGGTGAAGTGCAGCGCATCAACCTCACCACTGCGCTCGGCACCTCGCTGGTCAACACCCTATTCGTGCTCGACGAGCCCTCCATCGGCTTGCACCCGCGCGACATCGACCGCATCAACGGCGTCATGCGCAATCTGCGCGATGCGGGCAACTCGCTGATCGTCGTCGAACACGATCCGGCGGTCATGCTCAATGCCGATCGCATCATCGACATTGGCCCCGGTCCGGGCGCTGCGGGCGGCAACATCGTCTTCAACGGTACGCCGGACGAATTGCGTGGGCGTCAGGACACGCTCACCGCGCAGTTCCTTGGCGGCCATCGCAAGGTTGATGCAGGTCTCGTGCGCCAGAGCGTCGACGCGAAAACGCCACGCCTCAAGCTGCTCGGCGCGACGGCGAACAATCTCAAGAACGTCGACCTGTCACTGCCGCTTGGACGACTGCTCTGCGTCACCGGTGTGTCGGGTTCAGGCAAGTCCACGCTGATCCAGGACGTGCTCTATCTCGCACTGAAGAAAGCCAAGGGCGAGGCAGCTGAAACGCCGGGCGCGTTCACGAAGCTGATCGGCGACAACCTCATCGAGTCCATCGTCATGGTCGACCAGAGCGCCATCGGCAAGACCACGCGCTCGAATCCGGCGAGTTACGTCGGCGCTTTCGACGTCATCCGCAAGCGCTTCGCCGCGCTGCCCGAAGCGGAGCAACGCGGTTACACCGCTGGCACCTTCTCGTTCAACTCCGGCGACGGTCGCTGCCCGACTTGCGGCGGCAATGGTTTCGAACACGTCGAGATGCAGTTTCTCTCCGACGTGTATCTGCGCTGCCCGGATTGCGATGGCACACGCTATCGCCCGGAAGTGCTCGAACTCAAGTTGAAGGACAAGAGCATTGCCGAAGTGCTGGAACTCACGGCCATCGACGCGCTGACTTTCTTCGGCGACGACAAGGAGGTTGTGCGTGCGGTACAGCCGCTGGTCGACGTCGGTCTCGATTACCTGACCTTGGGACAACCGGTGCCGACTCTGTCAGGGGGTGAAGCGCAGCGATTGAAACTTGCTGGCCATCTTGCGGACTATTCGGCCAAGAGCGCCGCGAAGAAGAAAGCTGCCACACGAGGAAGTCTGTTCCTCTTCGACGAGCCCACGACCGGCCTGCACTTCGGTGACATCGAAAAGCTGCTGCGCGCGCTGCGTGCGCTCGTCGATGCAGGCAACACCGTGCTCGTCGTTGAACACAATCTGGATGTCATGCGCGCCGCTGACTGGCTGATCGATCTCGGTCCCGAAGGTGGCGATGCGGGCGGCGAGATTCTCGTCGAAGGCACGGTCGAAGACGTGATCGCCTGCAAGCGTTCGCACACCGGCGTGGCGCTCGCCGCCTACGCTGGTGAAATGGATGGTGGTGTCGAGGCCGCGCAGAAGCGCGATGCGGCAGCAGCCCTGCGTGTTGCCGAAGCGCCCGCGCGTTACCGTCGTGTGCAGGACTCCATCGACATCGTGCATGCACGCGAGCACAACCTGAAGAACGTCTCGCTGCAGATCAAGCACAACCAGTTCACCGTCGTGACCGGCGTGTCCGGCTCGGGCAAGTCGACGCTCGCGTTCGACATCCTCTTCGCCGAAGGTCAGCGTCGCTATCTCGAATCGCTCAACGCTTACGCGCGCCAGTTCGTACAGCCGGCGTCGAAGCCCGACGTGGATGCGATTCATGGCATTCCACCGACGGTTGCAATTGAGCAGCGGACCAGCCGTGGCGGCCGCAAGAGCACGGTCGGCACGCTCACCGAAGTGCATCACTTCCTGCGACTGCTGTTCGTCAAGCTCGGCACGCAGCATTGCCCGACTTGCGACTGCGCCATCGAACCGCAAAGCATGGAAGCAATTGCCGCGCGCATGCTGCGTGACTATCGCGGCCAGCGCATCGGCCTGCTCGCGCCGCTGGTGGTCAATCGCAAAGGCCTGTACACAGACCTCGCCAAGTGGGCGAAGAACAAGGGCTACACGCATCTGCGTGTCGATGGTGAATTCCTGCCGGTGTCGCCATGGCCGCGTCTGGATCGCTTCAAGGAACACAACATCGAACTGCCCGTTGCCGATGTGCAGATCGAGGCTGACAACGAAGCCGAACTGCGCGAGAAGCTCGCTGCGGCATTGGGTTTCGGCAAAGGCATCGTGCGCGTGATCACGCCCGAAGAACAGGCCGGTGTCGTGTTCTCCACGCTGCGCGCCTGCCCGTCCTGCGGCACCAGCTTCCCCGAACTCGATCCACGCCTGTTCTCGTACAACTCCAAGCACGGTTGGTGCGAGACCTGCTGCGGTACTGGCGTGCAGATTCCGGCCTGGATGAAGGACGAGGAAACGGACGTGGCCGAGATGGAGTTCGCCGGTCTCGACGACAGTGGCGAAGAGGTCGCGTGTTCAGCGTGTGACGGGCAACGTCTCAACCCCGTGGCGCTGGCCGTGCGCTATCACAACAAATCCATCGCGCAGTACAGCGAGGAGTCTGTCGGCGAACTCGCGCAGTGGGCGGCGCAACTGAAACTCAAGGGCCGCGAAGCGGAGATCGGTCGCGACATCATCAGCGAGCTGACGCATCGTCTCGCTTTCCTGCGCGACGTCGGGCTTGGCTATCTCGCGCTGGATCGCGCGGCGCCAACCCTGTCGGGTGGCGAAGCGCAGCGCATTCGTCTCGCCGCACAGCTCGGCAGCAATCTGCGTGGCGTCTGCTACGTGCTCGACGAACCTTCGATCGGCTTGCATCCGCGCGACAACGGCGTGCTGCTGGATATGCTCGATGCCTTGCGCGAGAAGGGCAACACGGTGGTGGTCGTCGAACATGACGAAGAGACGATCCGCCGCGCCGATGAAGTGCTCGACCTCGGGCCGGGCGCCGGTACACGTGGCGGTCGCCTCATTGCGCAAGGCACGGCTGCCGAACTCATTGCTTCAGCGGACTCGGTGACGGGCCAGTGCCTGCGCGTGCCGATGCAGCATCCGCTGCACAAGCGCAACGAAGTGGCGAAGCAAGACGAAGCCATCGAACTGGTCGGTGCCAATCTCCACAACCTGCGCAATGCTGCGGCACGTGTGCCGCTGAGTCGTCTGAGCGTGGTGACGGGCGTGTCCGGCTCGGGCAAGTCGACGCTGGCGCGCGATGTATTGCACGCATCGCTCAAGCGCCTGATTGGCGAAGAGGAAGACGCGAAGAAAGCCGCGCGCAAGAACGCTGCGCCCTTGCCACCGCGACGCGCAGCGGGCAAACCGCCGTATGCATCGCTGACCGGCTACGAGCCCGTCGGTCGTGTACTCGAAGTCGACCAGACGCCGATCGGCAAGACGCCGCGTTCCTGCCCGGCGACCTACGTCGGTTTCTGGGATGCCATCCGCAAGCTGTTCGCCGATACGGAAGTGTCGAAGCTGCGCGGCTGGACGGCGGCGCGCTTCTCGTTCAACACGGGCGAGGGACGTTGCCCGGCATGCGAGGGCGCCGGCCAGCAGACGGTGGCGATGAACTTCCTGCCCGATGTGAAGGTGCTGTGCGATGTCTGCGGAGGCAAGCGCTTCAATGCCGACACGCTGTCGGCAACATGGCGCGGCAAGACGATTGCCGACGTGCTGCAAATGGAGATCGATGAGGCCGTCGACTTCTTCGCCGCGCATCCGTCCGTGTCGCATCCGCTCAAGCTGTTGCAGGACGTCGGCCTTGGCTACCTCACGATTGGTCAGCCATCGCCGACGCTGTCGGGCGGCGAGGCGCAGCGCATCAAGCTGGTCACTGAATTGTCGAAGGTGAAGCTCGACGGCGCCGTGCGCAACCCGCGCGCCAAGAATCCGCACACGCTCTACGTGCTCGACGAGCCCACGGTCGGTCTGCACATGGCCGACGTGGCGAAGCTGATCCACGTACTGCATCGACTCGTCGAGGCGAACAACACGGTGCTGGTCATCGAGCACGATCTGGATGTCATGGCCGAGGCTGACTGGATCATCGACATGGGGCCGGAAGGTGGCGCGGAAGGCGGCACGGTGGTGTTCGAGGGTTCGCCTGCGAAGCTGCTCAAGGCGGATACGCATACGGCGAAGGCGTTGAGGGACTTTCTGGCGCGGCGGATCTAGGTTGTTGGGCGCGTAGTAATGAGTCAGGCGCGCCCGTAGCAGTCCCCTCTTCGATGCCCTCTCCCCCAACCCCCGCTCCGCGCCCCACGGTCGGGATTGTATTCCCGACCGGCTACGCGAGCGGATTGCATGCAATCCGAAACCCTCGCTTCGCCTCGCAGGCGGGCGAGGGGAGCTTCCAGTGGCTGCGCTATTCGTAAAGCTGGGGGAGGGTGGCCGTAAGGCCGGGAGAGGCGAAAGGGGGGCAAAGAGTTTGTCATGCAGTGCGAGATTCCCCCTCTCTCGCCCCTCGCGGGGCACCCTCCCCCAAAGGGGAGGGAGCCGCTGAGCCTGGGCTCGGGTAAGTCGCCGCACGAAGCCACTTTGCTTCCGTCATCGCCAACACATCGCGGCAACGTTCATGACGCTACAATCAGGCACCGACAGCCTCGACAGGTCCCGCCATGAATAGCTCATCGCATATTCCCGAACTGATCCGCACCCTGCTTGCCGTGCTGTTGATCGCCTTGCTGCTGTTCGGCTGCTACTGGGTGCTACGCCCGTTCATCCAGGGCATGCTGTGGGCTTCATTGATCGTCGTTGCCAGCTGGCCCCTGATGTCGGGTGTGCAGGCCAAGGTGGGGGGCAGGCGCGGGCTGGCGGTGGCGATCGTGATCGTCATTCTGACCCTGGTGGTCTTCCTGCCTATCGTACTGTCCTTGCTGACCCTGATCGACAACGCGGATGCGCTCATCGCCTGGGTGAGCTCGGCGCGCGAGGGTTTTCTGGCGACACCGCCTGACTGGGTGGTTGGCTTGCCTGTCGTCGGGCCCAAGGTGGCCACGGAATGGCCGCGCCTGCTGGCCTCAGGCCCCGGCTCGCTGATGGGCAGCATCACGGCACATGGTCGCGAGATTGCCGCCTGGTTGATTGCGCGCGCGGGCACGCTGGGTTCGGCCCTGCTGCACTTCACCATTACCATCATCGTGGCTGCGCTGCTCTTTCTCAATGGCGAGAAGGTTGCTGCGTTCATGCGGCGGCTCGCCATGCGCCTGGGGGGCGCGCACATCGACATGCTGGTGACGCTGGCCGGTGAAACGGTGCGTGCGGTTGCGCTGGGTATCGTGGTGACGGCGATGGTGCAATCCGTCATCGGTGGCATCGGTCTGGCCATTGCGGGCGTACCGTTCGCCGCCGTGCTCACTTCCCTGATGCTGATGTTGTGCCTGGCTCAGCTTGGCCCGGGGCCGATTCTCATCCCGGCGGTGATCTGGCTCTTCCTGCAGGGCCATACCTGGCAAGGCGTGGTGCTGCTCGTATTCACCGTTTTTGGGCTGACACTCGACAATGTGCTGCGCCCATTGCTGATCCAGCGCGGTGCCGATATGCCGTTCCTGATGGTGTTTGCGGGCAGTATTGGCGGTCTGGTCGGCTTCGGCTTGTTCGGCTTGTTTGTCGGGCCGGTCCTGCTGCTCGTGACCTCCGTGCTGGTGAATGCCTGGATCGAGCGCGATGTGCCTCAGAACGCCAGAGAGGCTGTCAGGTAAATCATGCGCGACACGTAGTTGGCCGGCGTGTCGTTGCCGAGCGCGGACAGATAGCGTTGCTCGGCGCGATCAGGAATTTCCTGGTGGCGTTCGCCAAGGTTGATCGCATTGAGCGCCAGCTCGAGTTTCTTGCCTGCACCCAGCGTGGTGAGCCAGGCAACGCGCGCGTCGAAGCTCGTATAGGGCTTCGCCGTGTAGGAGGACACCGGCACGAAGCCGTCGCCGCCCGATAGCGAGCCCATGCGGATGCCGGTGAGCGTGCTCGACCAGCCATGACCCCATTGCTGTTGCCAGCTCAGGCTGGCCGTATAGGGCGCAATGCGGGCGTCTATGTTCTCATTGCCCGAGTGACGGTCGATGAGGGTGTGGCTGAACAGGATCTGGCTGCTGTCGACGGGCTTGAACTTGAACTGGTATTCGATGCCGCGCAAGGTGATCGGGTAGGACAGATTCACGTATTGCGATGAGCCGATCCAGGGGGTCAGCGCCGCATTCGAAGTCTGTGCTACGCGAACGACATAGTCCTTCACGCGCTCGTTGAACAGGCGCACGTCGAGGCTGCTGTCCAGTGTCTTGAAGCGGCCGAGGTAGCCCAGCTCTGCGCTGTCGATACGCGACTGCCTGAGATCCGGATTGGGCTGGTAGGCATGGACCAGCAGGGCGCCCGTCTTCGGATCGATGACGCGGACGTCGACGTTCTCCTCGAAAGTCGGGCGCTGCTGCCAGGCGCGCGACACGCCTGCGCGCAGGGTTTGTTGCGCGTCGAGCTGGGTGTTGATGAAGAGCCGCGGCGCGAAATGGGTGGGCTGGTCGCTGAAGTGTTCCAACGAGGCACCCAGATTGAGTTGCCAGTTGCGCGACAGGTGTTCGTCCAGATTGGCGAAAGCGCGATACATGTCGGCTGGCGGCAGCTTGCCGCCGCTGAACACGTAAGGCGCTTCGACGCTGTCGCGACGCACCTCGGCACCCCACACGGTCTGTCGCTGCTCATTGGAGCTGCGGCGCTGGAATTCCAGATGGTCGCGCGTGGCGCGCCGGTTGCGTTCGAGATCGGACGTGGTCGGCCCGTATGGAAAAGGCGACGGGATGATGGCGGTCCAGCCGTCCGTGACGTTTTCGCGATTGTGATAGTAGTGCAGCAGGGTTTCTTCGCCGGCGCTGGGAGCGTGCGTCCAGGTCAGGTGCAGGGCCTGCGCGTCGCTCGTGGACTTGCGCTCGGCATTGCTGGCGAACAGCGATTTCGGATAGCCCTCGCCCTTGCTGCCCGAGCTCAGACTCAGGCGCAGGGTCAATTCGTCGGCATTGCCAAGGCGCCAGTCGGTGCGCGTCGATAGCAGGTCGACGCGACGCGCATCGTTGAGATTGGCAAAGCCATCGTCATTGTGCGAGCTGACATTAATGCGCGTGCTGAGCGCGCCGGCAGCAGCATGCGTCATCAGATCCAGGTCGTGGATATCCGCGTTACCGCCCGTGAGCCGCGCCAGATTGATGGGCTCTTGCAGGGAGTGGCGCGTGATGATGTTGATCACGCCCATGAAGGCGTTCGCACCATAGCTCACGGCATTGGGACCGCGGACCACTTCGACGCGGTCGATTTCGTCGATGCTGACAGGCAAGGCGCTCCAGTCCACGCCACCAAAGGAGCTCGGCGAATAGATGGAGCGGCCATCGACGAGCACCTGCAATTCCGAGGGGAAGGTGCTGCCCAAGCCGTGATAGGTGACCCAGTGGTTGTTGCCGCGCTCCTGGCCGATCTGCATGCCGGGCACCAGGCGGAAGACGCGCGCCAGGTCGCGGTAGCCGGTCGAGCGGATGAAGTCGCCGCTGATGACGGTGACGGCGCCCGGCGCTTCGTTGAGCGGTTGCGGCATGCGCGAAGCACTCAGCACGACGGGCATGTCGGCAAGATAGGTGCTCTCGGCACTGGCCATGGCCTGGCTTGCGGCCAGCAGCAGGCCGCCCAGCAACGCGAGGCGTGGCGGGAGTCTGGAAACAGGTGCCCGCTGGATCAGTAACGCGGGCATCGTGCAACGTCGGTTTGTGTTGTGGTTATGGGCGTTCGCACGGACAGACGGAAAGTCAAAAAACAGGCCCCGGGAACAATCTTTGCGCCGTACGGCACGCAGCCGGCATATTAACCGCTCTGGCAGCCCGCTGCGACTGCGTAGTCACGGCAGATTGCGTCAGGTCATTTGCTGCCGTGCAGCGCGCAGCCCTGCTGACGATTCGGGGCGACGCCTCAGAACTGCAGCGAGCCGGTCAGGTAGATCATCCGCGAGGCGTAGTTCGCCGGCGTGTTGTCGCCGAAGGTGGCCAGGTAGGTCTGCTCGGACCGGTCCGGCATTTCCTGATGGCGCTCGCCGATGTTGATGGCATTCAGCGCGATTTCCAGCTTCATTTCCTTCCCCAGCGGCGTATGCCAGGCAATGCGCGCGTCAGCCGTGGTGTAGGGCTTGGCGCGGTACTGCGTCATCGGCACGAAGCCATCGCTCCCCGACAAGGGCCCCATGCGCACGAGCGTCAGCCTGCTCGTCCAGGCGCTGGTCCACGCCTGTTGCCAGCTCAGGCTGGCTGTATAGGGCGCGATACGGTAGTTGATGCCGTCCTGCGAGGGGCGATCGATGAGGGTGTGGCTGAACAGGATGTCGCTCGCCGCCGTGGGTTTGGCCTTGAACTGGTATTCGACGCCGCGCAGGGTGACGGGGTGCTGCAGATTCACGTATTGCGATGAGCCGATGTAGGGAGTCAGCACCGCAGTCGATGGTGCTTGCACCATCATCGTGTAATTGGTGATGCGCTCGTTGAAGAGGCGCACATCGAGACTGCTTTGCCAGGTCGTGAAACGTCCCAGGTAACCCAGCTCCGTGCTGTCGATACGCGCCTGCTTCAGGTCAGGGTTTGGTTGATTGGGATACACCAGCAGAACGCCCGTCGTCGGGTCATAGGCGCGCACGTCACCGTATTTCTGGAAAGTCAGCGGCTGCTGCCAGGCGCGTGAAAAGCCGCCGCGAAAGCTGTGCTTGGGGCTGAGCTGTGTATTGAGGAAAATGCGTGGCGCGACGTGGGTGGGCTCATTGCTGTAGTGCTCCACGGAGACGCCAAGATTGAGTTGCCAGTTGCGTGCCAGATGCTCGTCGAGGCTGGCGAATCCGCGTGCCAGATTCTCGGGCGGCGGGTTGCCCGCGCTGTACAGGAAAGGCGAGTCGATCTCGTCGCGACGCAATTCTCCGCCCCAGACGAACTGGCGCCGTTCCGTGGTGACGCGGTACTGCCCCTCGATGTCGTTGCGCACACTGCGCCGGTCGCGGTTGAGTGGCGGGTGCGAGACCGGATAGCCATAACCGGGGGGCAGGTAGGTCGTCCAGCCGTCCGTGAGGTGTTCGCGGTTGTGGTAGTAGTGGAACAGGATCTCTTCGTTGGCGCTCGCCGCGTGCGTCCAGTTCAGGTGAGCGGTCTGCGTACTGCTCGAGGATTTACGCTCGGGATTATTGTCGAACAAGCTTAGCGCGTAGCCCTCACCCTTGCGGACGGAGCTCTGGCTCAGGCGCATCGTCAGCTCGTCGGCATTCGACAGGCGCCAGTCCGCGCGTGCCGCCAGCGTATCGACGCGGCGCGAATCGTTGAGATTGTCGAAGCCCTCGTCGTTGTGGCTGACGGCCGAGATGCGCAGGCTGGCAGGCCCGAGCTTGGCGTGGGCCATCGCGTCCACGTCGGCGATGCCGTGGTCACCGACGCTGGCGCGTACGAGGTTGATCGGCTCCTGCAAGGTGTGCCGCGTGATGATGTTGATGGCGCCCATGAATGCATTGGCGCCATAGGTCACCGCATTCGGACCGCGAACGACTTCGATGCGATCGATCTCGTCGATGTTCAGGGGCAGGGCGCCCCAGTCCACGCCGCCGAAGACGCTGGGCGTGTAGATCGAACGACCGTCGATGAGCACCTGCAGTTCGGACGGAAAGGTGCCGCCCAAGCCGTGATAGGTCACCCAGTAGTTGTTGCCCCGCTCCTGGCCGACCTGCATGCCGGGCACCAGACGGAAGACGCGCGCCAGATCGCGGTAACCGGTCGAGCGGATGAAATCGCCGCTGATGACGGTGATGGCGCCCGGCGCTTCGTCAAGGGGTTGCGGCATGCGTGAGGCGCTGAGCACGACGGGCAGATCGGCGAGATAGGGTTTCTCGGCGCTTGCCATGGCCTGGTTTGCGGCCAGCAGCAGGCCGCCCAGCAATGCGAGGCGTGGCGGGAGTCTGGGTGTGAGTGTCCGCAGGATCAGCAAAGCGGCCATCGTGCAGCGGCGTCAGGAGTTGTAGGTATTGGCGTGCGCACGGACAAACAGATGATCAAAGAAGCTGCCCCGGGAATCGACAATGCATGAAGTGCAACGCTGTGGGCATATTAACCGCTCAGGCGGCTTGCCGTGACCGCGCAAGCGTCATCGACGGCAATCGACGCACGCTTTGTCGTGATTTTGTCTTCTTCTTGTGGTCTTTTTGGCCGCGAGCACACATTTCAAGCCGTTTTACGGGCAAATCGGCGCGTCGGGTTTGAACTGCTGCCCTGCATTCGATAGCATTGCTGACCTGCGCTTCCCCGCCCGTCGGACCTTCCGGATCGTTTCCTCATGTTGCAAACCTCGTCAGTGCCCGCCGTGCCTCGTTCGGCGCGCAAACCCGTCATTCGCAAGCTGTCGGCCTCGCAGGCTTTCAGCTGGCTGGGCAGTGGCTGGAGTCTCTTCATTGGCCAGCCTGTGCAGTGGGCGCTCATGGCGCTGGCGGTTTTCATCATCATGGCGCTGGTCTCCACCGTACTTGTGCCGCTGCCCATCATCGGGCCGATGGCGGGGCCGGTGCTGTTCGTGTTGCTCACCGGAGGCATGCTGTCTGCGGCGGAACGCCAGTCACGGGGCGAAACCGTGCGCTTCCTGCACCTGTTTGATGGTTTCCGCGTCCATGGCGGCAGCCTTGCGCTGGTGGGCGTGCTGTTCAGCATTCCGCTCGTGCTGATGCTGCTGGTGGTACAGCTGGCCCTCGTCGGCGGCTTGTTGGCCGGCGTGCTGGGTGCCGTGCTGGGGAGTGCGCTGAGCAGCCTGTTGAGCGCGGCGACGGCCTTCATCTCGGTGCTGGTGACCGGGCTGGGCGTGTCGGTGTTCATCTACCTGTTGATGATCCTGGCCCTGGTGAACGCGCCAGCCCTCGTCACTTATCGCGCCTTGCCGCCACTGGAGGCACTGGGCCTGTCGCTGAAGGCCAGCCTGCGCAATCTGGGGGCGACCCTGTTGTTTGGCTTGCTGATGTACGTGCTGTTTGCCGTATCCCTGATGCCTGCCGGACTGGGCGTGCTGATCTTCATTCCGGTGAGCGTTGGTGCCTTGCGCCAGGCCTGTCTCGACATGTACGGCGACGCCGTGCACGAGGTATGAGCATGCAGGCCAAGCGTTTGCCCGCTGCGCGCGGCTGGTTCTGGTTCGTCGGCGGTCTGAAGCTGTGGCAGCGCAACCCGGCCATCGTCGGCCTGGCTGCCATGCTGAGCTTCCTGTTGTCCGGGCTGGTTGGAAGCGTGCCGTGGATCGGTTCGCTGCTGATCTGCCTGATCGGTCCGTTTCTCGACATTTTCCTGCTGCACGTCTGCCATGCCGTGAGTCTCGAACGGCGGGTCAATCCCAAGGTGTTGACGAGTGGGTTCGTCGCCATCTTCCAGCGGAACGGCAATGCGCGTGTGAACGGCTTGCTGATCCTGGGAGTGGTGACCTTTGTCGGCCTCATGCTGGGCAAGGGCTTGATGACCCTCGTTGCGGGCGAGTCGCTGCAGCAGATTGCAGCGAGCAGCGAAGCCGCCAGCGCCACCATGGCCAACGCTGCGGCGGGGGCATCGTTGCCACAGGCGGCGATCGCACCAGTTGCCTTGCCATTCAATGCCATGCTGGCCCTGCTGTTCAACCTGCTGGGCATTTCGGTGCTGAGCATCGTCATGTGGATCGCGCCAGCCCTGACCGCTTTCGCCGACGTGCCCCCAGTCAAGTCGCTGTTCTTCAGCGTCATTGCCTGCTGGCGCAACAAGGCGGCCTTTCTCGTTTTCGGCTTGTCGCTGGCGGGGCTGTCGGTTCCGTTGAGCATCATCATGCTGTTTGGCGGCGTGGGCCAGGCGGTGGCCGTCATGGTGCTGTTCGGTGTCCTCATGCCGGCCTGTCTTGCCAGCAATTACCTCAGTCTGACCGATATCTTCGGCCCCTTGCAGCAGGCTCCGCGCGCCAACGAGCATGACGCCTGAGATGTCTCCGGACAGGCCGCTGGGGATTTTCGGCGGCACCTTCGATCCCATCCACATCGCCCACCTGCGCCTCGCGCAGGAAGCGCTCGACGCGTGCGCGCTGGGCGCCGTGCGTTTCATCCCGGCCGGCCAGCCGCCGCACCGAGCTCGCCCCGGCGCGACCTCGGCAGACCGGTTGGCCATGGCGCGTCTGGCGCTGGCGGGCAGCGCGCAATTCGAGCTCGACGAAGCCGAGGTCCTCAGCGATGCGCCGAGCTACACCGTGCCGACGCTGGAACGTCTGCGCGGGCTGTTCGGCCAGGAGCGCCCCTTGGTGTTGCTGCTGGGCGTCGACGCTTTTCTCGGCCTGCCGGGCTGGCATCGCTGGCGTGAACTGTTCGATCTGGCGCATATCGCCGTGGCGACGCGCCCCGGCCATGTGATGGATTTCACGTCAGGCGCTGCAAAAAGCGATGCTGGCCGGGCGGCCCTGGAGGAGGAGTTCGCTGCCCGCCAGGCGCCCTCGCCAGATGCGCTCTCAGCCACGCCAGCCGGGCGTATCAGCCATTTCGAGATGACCCCGCTGGAGATTTCCGCGACGGCCATCCGCGCCGTTCTGGCGGCCGGCAGGAGCCCGCGCTTCTTGGTGCCAGACGGCGTTCTCGACTATATTGAAGCGCAAAGGCTTTACATTTGAAGGCGTAGCCGCCCTCCCGGCGGGCCCCGCTCACCTCCCCTAAATTCAGGAAAACAGACCTCCGCATGGATATTCGCAAGCTGCAGAAAATCGTTGTCGACGCCCTTGAAGACATCAAGGCCAAGGACATCGAAGTCATCAACGTCACCAAGCTCACCTCTCTTTTTGATCGTGTCGTGATCGCCAGTGGTGATTCCAACCGGCAGACACGCGCCCTCGCGCGTCACGTCGCGGAGAAGGTCAAGGAAGCAGGCGGTGAAATCATCAGCATCGAAGGCGAGCAGACCGGTGAATGGGTGCTGGTCGATGCGGGCGATGTCGTCATCCACATCATGCAGCCCGCAGTACGCAGCTACTACAACCTCGAAGAGCTGTGGATTGCGACGCCGGCAGCACGTCGCAAGTTGATGGCCGAGCACGAAGCCGATCACTCGGCAGATGCTCGCGCTTCGCGCGCAGCCTGAAACAGGCTCGGCGGATTTGAAGCTGTACGTCGCCGCAGTCGGCACGAAAATGCCCGGCTGGGTTGAGGCCGGCTTCGAGGAATATGCCAAACGATTTCCGCGTGATTGCTCGCTCGAGCTGATCGAGGTGCGCGCCGAGCCGCGCACCACTGGCAAGACCCCTGCCGCAATGATGGAACTCGAAGCCACGCGCTTGCGCCAGGCCATCCCGCCACGCACACGTCTCGTGGTGCTCGACGAGCGCGGCGAAGACATGACCTCGCGCAAGCTTTCCGAGCGTCTGCAGAAGTGGCAGGACGGTGGCGACGACGTGGCCTTCGTCATCGGCGGTCCTGACGGACTTGCGCCGGCCTTGAAGCAGGGCGCCCATGAGAGCATGCGTCTCTCCAGCCTGACCTTGCCGCATGCCATGGTGCGTGTCATGCTCGCAGAAGCGCTCTACCGTGCGTGGAGCCTGCTGAACAACCATCCTTATCACCGCGACTGAGGCGGCTGCCCCGGTCGCACGAATTTCCGACCGAACATGGCATCCGACACCTCACTGCCGCGTATCTATCTGGCATCCACAAGCCCACGCCGCCGCGAACTCCTGCACCAGATCGGTATCGACTTCGATACCTTGTTCTTCCGCGTGCCGCCACGTGAAGACGACGATATTTCCGAAGCCATCATCGGCAATGAATCCGCCGTCGAGTACGTCACCCGCGTCGCTGCCGCCAAGGCCGAGGGCGCAATGCGCCGCATCGTGTGGCGCAAGCTGCGCCGCCAGGCCGTGTTGTCGGCAGATACCACGCTGGAGGTCGACGGTGAAATCATCGGCAAGCCGGACAACGCCGAGCATGCCGTTCAGATACTGCGAAAACTATCTGGCCGTGAGCATCGCGTTCTGACCGCGGTGGCCTTGGCCAACGATGATGTGCTCAAGCAGCGCCTGTCGATCAGCACCGTGCGCATGCGCGAGCTCTCTGATCAGGACATTGCGGCCTACGTCGAGAGTGGCGAGCCATTCGGCAAGGCTGGCGCCTACGGCATCCAGGGCCGCGCCGCCGCCTTCATTTCGGAGATCCACGGTTCGTACTCCGGCATCATGGGTTTGCCGCTGTTCGAGACGGCCGAATTGCTGCGCGAGTTCAGCCAGGAGTCATGACAGGGCCTGCCCGCAGCGAACATGGATACACATGAGCTGAAGAGCAATACTGTTGCATTCCTGGGTTTTGCCATCGCAGTACCCATTGCGGCGATGGGCATATTCAATCTCACCCCGAGAACGGCCACGGGTGGGGCGATGCTGCTTGTTTCGGGATTCGTTGCCGGCATTGGCTTGTGGTTTGTCTCCTTGCCGATCAACTGGCTGGGGCGGCAAATTCGATCCCGACTGCTTTGCAATGCGCTGAGTGCAGTGATACTGGTCGTGTTTGGTATCGCCTGCTTTGGGGTGGTGCTCCACTTCTTGCCGTTTTTATCCGAGCATTTCTATTTCAGACGCTTCTGGAGTTAACGCCGCGACACCAGCGCCGCATTCGCCGACAGGTAGATCAGCGCCAGGAAGGGCCACAGGAAATCGGCCAGCCGAGTCAGGCCGTGGAAGTTGAGGAAGTGGCTTTCGTGAATGAGCCGCATCGAGGCCAGCTCGAAGGGATTTTCCGGGGCGATGTTGACCAGCACCGTGCATAGCAGGATGGCGAGGCAGGCGAGGCTGTGCTGCAGCCAGCCGGGTAGCCGCCAGGCCACGATGAGTGCCGTAACGCCGACCAGCAAGCCACGCAAGGCCCCCGGCGTCGCCCATTGCCAGGGCGCGGGCGGCACGATGAAGATGTAGTCGGCCAGGGAGCGTACGGCCAGGCCGCCAAGCAGCACCAACATCACCACGACACCACTCGGTTCCTGCATGCAGCGCCGCAACAGCAGGCCGAGGGCAATCACGTTCAGTGACACGATGAGGGTTTCGATGACGACGAAACGTCGCGCCGAAAACATGATGGCGGCCGGCAGGTCGAACAGCGGTCGCATGTCGCCGGTACCGAACAAGGTGCTGGTCGGTTCCAGCTGGGTCAGCCACCACAGTGCAATGAGCACCATGCCGACTTCGCCGATGTGGCCGGGCAGGATGCGGCGCCGGCGCCAGCTGGCCAGCGCGCCGCTGTAGTCGAAGAGGTTGCCCCAATACAGACCTGCGAGCCCTCCAAGCAGGCCGCCAAACGTGTTGGTGGCGAGGTCCACGTTCGAGGCCACGCGTGTCGGCAGGTAGTTCTGCACGAACTCCAGCGAGCCGCTGAGCAAGGCGCAGAGCAGGATGGTCGACATGAGCACGATGCGTTTGTCGCTGCCATGCCAGAACGAGGCTGCCAGCATGAAGCCCAGTGGTACGAAGCCCAGCGCATTGAGCCACAGGTCGGCGAAAGTGTTGTAGCGCGGCAGTGGCGCGACGAGAAAAGCGAACGGGCTGATGCCCGTGTCGCGCCAGCCGGAGAAGGGGTGCAGGCACGCATAGGCCGTCAGCAGCGCATAGGCCAGGGCCAGATAACGAGGTAGCCGACGGTCGTGCTGCATGCGCGCCTACCGGGTGTGGCCCGGCATCATGGCGCTTTGACAGGGGGCGTCCCTGTCAAAGCCGCTGAGCCTTGATTCGCACCCCGGACGTCGCGAGCGCAATCGAGTATGTGTCGGCAGACCCGCTACGCTCATACGCCGCCGCTATGGCCAGCGGCCGGCCCACCAGCTGCGGGGCTGACGTGAGCAAGCGGGCGATCACCGACGTGATGGGGCGTCTGGCCGCTTGGCGGCTGCGGAATCGGTGGCGTGCGCATGACTTGCGGCAGCAGCGAAAACAGGATGAAGCTCGTGAGCGAGACGAGGAAGCCGACGAAATGCGGCAGCCAGACCTCGGTCCATGCGGGTGCTGTGGCCTCCAGCGAGAGCCAGGTCGTGAGCCCCAGCAACATCGATGTGATGGCGCCTTGCGTGGTCGCGCGCTTCCAGTAGACGCCCATCACCAGCGGCACGAAGGCCGCCACCAGCGTGACCTTGTAGGCGTTCTCGACCAGGCCGTAGATCGACAGTTTCGAGTTCATCGCGATATAGGTGACCACGCAGGTGAAGACCAGCACGACGCCTTGCATGCAGCGCAGGAATTGCTTGTCTGTCATGCCCGGTTTCCAGGCCTTGAGAATGGGGCGCAGCAGGTTTTCCGAGAAAGTCACTGACGGTGCAAGCAGCGTCGCCGACGCGCAGCTCTTGATGGCCGAGAGCAAGGCGCCGAAGAACATGATCTGCGCGATCAGAGGCACCTTCTGCAACACGAGCTGCGGCAGGATCAGTTGCGAGTCCGTATCGATGTACCGGGCGACCAGTTCGGGCGCGATGAGGGTCGCGCAGTAGGCGAGGAACATCGGGATGAAGGCGAAGCAGAAGTACAGCGAACCGCCCAGAACCGAGGCCCACACGGCCGTGAATTCGTTCTTCGACGACTGCACGCGCTGGAACACGTCCTGCTGCGGGATGGAGCCCAGCATCATCGTCACGGCAGTGCCGGCAAAGAGCACGATTTCGTTGAGATTGAGCCCTGGCCAGAACTTGAACTTGCCAGCGGCCTCGGCATGCGCAAGGACGGCGCCGACACCGCCTGCGCTGCCACTTACATCCCAGCCGATGTAGAGCAGGCCGATGACGATGACGATCATCTGCAGGAAGTCGGTAATCGCGACGGCCCACATGCCGCCGAACAGGGTGTAGATCAGCACCGAACCGGCGCCCAGCATCATCCCGGTTTCCTGCGATACGCCACCATCGGACAGCACGAAGAATACGAGCCCCAGCGCCTTGATCTGCGCCGCGACCCAGCCGAGATAGGAAATGACGATGGCAACTGTGGTGACCAGCTCGACCGTGCGGCCGAACCGCAGACGGTAGTAGTCACCAATGGTCAGCAAGTTGAGGCGATAGAGTGGCTTCGCGAAAAACAAGCCAACGAAAATCAGACACAGCGATGAGCCGAAAGGATCTGCGACGACGCCGCCGAGACCGTCCTTGAGGAAGGTGGCGGGGATGCCCAGTACTGTCTCGGAACCGAACCAGGTCGCGAACACTGTCGCGGTGACGACGTAGAACGGCAGCGAGCGGCCGGCGACGGCGTAGTCCGTGGTGGTCTTGACGCGCAGCGCGGCATAGAGGCCGATGCCGATCGAGACCAACCAGTAAATGATGACGAAGGTGAGCAGCATTGAACGACCCCGAAAAGTGCTGGAATTATTATCGGCGGATTATACCTATGGCTGCCAAGCGCCTCATGCGGGCTTTGTGCCGGCCTGTTGCGCGGCTTCGGCTGCCAGCTTCTGCATTTCGTTGACGAAATCGGGGTCTTCGCCGTGCAGCAGGCCGGGCAGGGCGGCGCGGAAATCGGCGCGCTCGCACCACTCGCGCATGAAGTCTTCCCACGAGCGCCACATGCGCAACTGCTTGCGATCCATATCGTCCTCGTAGACCAGCAGATAGGCGCGCTCGAACAGGCTGACGAGGATGGAGTAGAGGGCGAGGCGCCGGTCCAGCTGTTCCTCGGTGAGGTCGGTGGCGACGCTCGAGCGCAGCTTCAGATCGGAGTTCTGCAACACCAGCTCCATGAAGCGCGAGTAGTCGTCGGAGAGCTTGAGATAGATCTCCTCTTCCTCATTGGCGCGCTCGCGGCGCTGCTCGAAGATGAAGACCGCGATGGCAAAGGGCAGTGCGACGATCGTGATGATGAAGCTCGCCAGCTCCATCCAGTCCTTGAATTCGTTCATGGCCTGTTGTCTTGCATGCTGCGGCGGGTGCCGCTGGGAGAAACAGTATCCCCGATGTCGTGCAGGACGAGAAATCGGCACCGTGCCGGAAAAGAAAACACCCGCACGCGGCGGGTGTGGGTGATGGCTGGCGCCGGCGGCGCTTTACAGGCGGTAGCTGGCGACCACCTTCTGCATGGTGTTGGCCAGTGCGTCCAGCTCGCGCGCTGATTGCGCACTCTGGCGCGCCGCGGCATTGCTTTCCTCGGCCATCTGCGCGATGCGCTCCACCTGTTGCGCAATGCTGGTGCTGGCCGAGCTCTGTTCGCGGATCGCATGGGTGATCTCGCTGACCATCTCGACTGCGCTCTCGCTGCTCTCGCCGATCTGGCGAATCGCACTATTGGCTTCAGCCGCACGTGCGACGCCTGCCGAGACGCGTTCGACGGCTTGCTCCATGCTCTCCACGGCGTTGCGTGCACTGCCGCGCACGGTGTCGACCATGGACGAGATTTCATGCGTGGATGCGGCCGTGCGTTCGGCCAGCTTGCGCACCTCGTCGGCCACCACCGCAAAGCCGCGGCCTTGTTCGCCAGCGCGTGCCGCTTCGATGGCAGCGTTGAGCGCCAGCAGATTCGTTTGATCGGCCACTTCGCGGATGACGGCGACCACCGAGGAGATGCGATCGCTCTGCTCTTCGAGCTCGCGGATGCGGCCCGAAGCGGCATTCACCGTGTCGGCAATTTCGTTGATGTCGTGCACTGTCTGGCCGATGACTGTGGTGCCCGCCTCGGCAAGCTGGCCCGAACGCGTCGACTCGGCATTGGCTTCGCTGGCGCGGTCGCCCACGTGCGTGATGCTGACCGTCAGTTCTTCGATGGAGGCGGCCATGTTCGACGCAGATGCGCTTTGCTGGTCGGAGGCGCTGGCAACCTGATCCGATGACGTGGCCATATGTGTTGACGCGATGGAGAGCTTCTGCGCGCCCTCGGCAATCGTCTTCAGATTGCCCTGCAGCTTTGCCAGCAGGCGATTGAGCAAGCCGGCCATGACGCCTATCTCGTCATTGCTGTGGATCTCGGCACGTGCCGTGAAGTCCTGCTGGTTTTCGATACGCGTGATGAGTGCCTGCATGCTGCCCAGTGCCGTGCGGATGCTGCGCGTCATGAACAAGCCGATCAGGCTGACGGCAATCAGGCCGAGTGTGACGGCACCGAGGGCCAGAAAACGTGCGTTGCGTGCAAAGCTGGCCGAGGTCTCGGCCTCGCGCCGCGTGATCTCGTAGTTGTATTCGACGTGCGCCTTGATGGCGTCGGCCAGCTTGTTGGCGAGCGGCGTCAGGTCGGATTCGATCAGGGCGCGCATGCCCTCCGCATCGCTGCTCTTCGACAGGCGCAGTGCCTTGGCCACGCCGGCGCGATAAATCATCATCGCCATCTTGTCGTCTTCGAGCAGCTGCTTGTCCTTGTCGTCGTCGAGCAGGGCTTCGTAATCCTTGGTGTGCTTCTCGAACTCACGGCGTTGCTCCGTGATCCGGCTCTCGATGTCGTTCTTCACCGACTCGGTCGAGGTCAGCGCCAGCGCCAGTACGTTGATGCGTGTCTCGTCGACGGCTTTGCTCATTTTCTCGAGCACCGTGATCGACGGAATCGTATTGGCGTTGACGTTGTTGAGGGCCTTTTCCAGGCGAGCTGTGCCTATCAATCCAGCCGCGCCGACCACCAGCAGGGCCGCAGCCGAGCCGACCACCATGATGGTCAGCTTCTTCGCAATCGTGAGGCTCATCCTTGTCTCCGCTTCATTCTTGTCATTTCGCAATTATTCGAGGGCGAATAGGGCGCAACGGCAGGAAACGCGGAAAACTGAATCGTTGAAGCGTGAAAACATGTGTCGTTCTGAGAGGTAGGCCGGAGCGTTCCTTTTGTCAGAACTCAGAGCCGATAGCTGGCCACCACGCGTTGCATGCTGCCTGCGAGCGTGTCGAGTTCGCGCGCGGCCTGGGCGCTTTCGCTGGCAGCGGTATTGCTCTCTTCTGCCATCTGGGCGATACGCTCCACTTGCTGGGCGATGCTGGTGCTGGCCGCATTCTGCTCGCGGATGGCGTGCGTGATTTCGCTGACCATGTCGACGGCTTCACGGCTGCTGCTGCCGATCTGGCGGATGGCGTCACTGGCGTTGGCGGCGCGCTCCACACCCGCCGCCACGCGGGTGACTGCCGTGCCCATGCTTTCGACAGCTTCCTTGGCGCTGCCGCGCACTGTCTCCACCATCGAGGAGATCTCATGCGTCGAGCTGGCGGTGCGCTCGGCCAGCTTGCGTACTTCGTCGGCCACCACGGCAAAGCCACGGCCTTGCTCGCCGGCGCGAGCGGCTTCGATGGCTGCATTGAGTGCCAGCAGATTGGTCTGGTCCGCCACTTCGCGAATGACGGCCACGACGGAGGAAATGCGGTCGCTCTGTGTTTCCAGCTCGCGGATGCGGCCGGATGCGTGGTTCACCGTGCCGGCAATGTCGTTGATGTCGGTGACGGTCTGGCCGATCACCTGTTCGCCCGTGTCGGCGAGGACGCCGGACGTGGAGGAAAGCTGGTTGGCCTCTGCGGCACGGTCGCCGACATGGCCGATGCTGACGGTCATCTCCTCGATGGAAGCCGCCATATCGGCAGCCGAGCTGCTCTGCTGGCCAGAAGCCGTGGCGACCTGACCGGCCGTGACGGCCATGCGGTTTGCCGCGCTGGCGACGCGCTGCGTGCTTTCGGCAATGGTCTTGAGATTGCTCTGCAGCTTGTCGATGAGCCGGTTCAGGATGCCGGCCATCTCGCCAATCTCGTCCTGCTGCAGGATGGGCACGCGCACCGTGAAGTCCTGATCGCGCTCGATACGCACCAGCACGCTCTGCGTATTGCTCAAGGCCGCCTTGATGCTGCGGATGGTGAAGTAGCCGACCCCGCCTATCATGGCCAGGCCCAGCACGATCGCACCCCATGCAATCCAGCGGCCGCTGTTGCGCGTATCGGCCGCGTCCTGTGCGTTGGCCTTGGCACTTTTCTCGTTGTAGGCCGCATGGACTTCCAGCGTGTCATAGAGCTTGTCGGCGAGCGGGCGCATGGCGTTGTTGAGCGCACGCGCGCCTTCGGCATCCTGTTGCCTGGCCTTGGCGACGATGCCATCGACCGCTTCGAGAAAGGCCTGGGTGGCGGCGCGGTCGTCTTCGAACAAGCGACGGTCTTCGTCATCTGCGACCAGCGTGCCATAGGTCTCGAAGAGTCCTTGCAGGCGCTGGCGGTAGGTGCGGATGCGCTCGTCAGCGCGCTCGGCTATTTCGGGCGTGGCGGCGCTGGTGTAAAGCAGGGCGCCGAGACGGATGTTGAGTACGCTGGTCTCCATGTCGTCGATGGCGCCGATGCTCGGGATCGTGTTGCCATTGACCTTGTCGAGCGAGGTGGAGAGGGCATTGGCAGAGAGCATGCCTGCCAGCCCGACCACGACCAGTGCGATGGCCGAGATGGCAATCATGACGGTGAGACGCGCTGCAATGGTGAGTTTCATGGTTCGCCCTGCCTTTCGGAAACGTCGCGGTTCGCCTATGCATATCGGCAATCGCAGACGAGGGCTGAAGGGGCGGCGCATGCCTGCCTGGCGGCTTACAGGCCCGGGTCGGAGCCCTGCATGCCGCTCAGCGCCGAATCGACGATATGCCGTGTGAGTTGCGGTGCGAACAGCTCGATGAAGGCGTAGGCATAACCGCGCAACCAGGCATTGCGCGGCAGGCCGATGCGCGTCGTGGAAGACTCGAACAGGTGCGAGGCGTCGGCTGCGGCCAGGCCGCGATCGAGCAGCGGGTCGAAAGCCATGCTGGCGATGATGCCGATCCCGAGGTCCATGCTCACGTAGGTCTTGATCACGTCCGAATCCAGCGCCGTCAGCACCACATTAGGTTTCAGGCCGCGGCCGAGGAAGGCCTTGTTGATCTGGCTGCGGCCGGCAAAGGCCGAGTCATAAGTGATGATCGGGTAATGCGCGATCGCCTCCAGCGTCAGCAGCTTGTCACGCAGGATGGGGTGGCCTGTCTTGGCAATCACGCTGCGGTTCCACTGCTTGCACGGCAGCATCACCAGATCCGGCGTATCGGCAATCGCCTCCGTCGCAATCGCGATATCCGCCTGTCCGCGCAACACCATCTCGCAGTTCTGCGTCGGATTGCCCTGGTGCAGATGCAGCTGCACCTTCGGATAACGCCGCACGAACTCCGCCACCACCTTTGGCAAGGCATAGCGCGCCTGCGTATGGGTTGTAGCGATAGTCAGAACGCCAGCTTCCTCATTCTGGAACTCGTTGCCCACCGCCCGCAGATTGTCCGCCTCGCGCAGCATGCGCTCCGCAATCGCCACCACCTGCCGCCCCGGCTCGGTGATGGCAGTCAGGCGCTTGCCATGCCGCACGAAAATCTCGATGCCGAGTTCCTCCTCGAGCAGCTTGATCTGCTTCGACACGCCGGGCTGCGAGGTGAACAAGGCATCCGCCGCCTCCGACATGGAGAGCTTGCGGTTAGCGACTTCGAGGACGTAGCGGAGTTGTTGGAGGTTCATGTCTGGGTGGGCGAGTCAGCATGTAAAGCGAAACACGACAGCATTTTCAACTTGGCCTGAAAGTCCGAGTTCTCTGCGTAAATCTTTTCGTAGCAACCTAAGTACTTCGTCGATTTTTGCACCGCTACCAGCAGCGTGCTTCTGAAGGTATGTGATCGTTGCCTCAACTTGCGCTGTGGTACCAAGCAATTGAATGTCCGCCACAGCAGATTCAAATGCCTGTTTCTGATCTTCGGTTTGCTTAGCTCGATTGGCTGCTGATTCAAGCCGCCGATAGGCATCTAACAAGAACTGAATTCGTAAATCCCGACGCTTGTTTTGGATATCGCGGTAGACATTGAACTGATGTGCCGCAAACCACCCCACTATCGCAATAACTGCCGGGATAGCGAACTTAAGTGTTTCGGAATCGAACATATGATTTCCACGCAGATAAAGGCCTCGGATTCCCGAGCGAGCGGGTGCTCAGGCAAGGCGGCCCGCGCAGAGCAGGCCTTTCGGCCGGCGAGCGGGCCAACGCAGCATGAGCCCCGCGCAGCCGGGAAGACGAGGCCTTTATATTACTTTTTCTTCTATGGGTGTGAATGAAACAGGGGGTAGAGACCCAAAACCCCCGCGCTATGATCCAGCCTCCCCGAGTCCCATACAAAAGAAACCATGAACCTGCTCTACCCAGTCGCCGGCTTTGCCGTTGGCACCATCGTCGGCCTGACCGGTGTGGGTGGCGGTTCGCTCATGACGCCCTTGCTGGTGCTGCTGTTCGGCGTGAATCCTTCCGTCGCGGTCGGTACCGACCTGCTCTACGCCTCGATCACCAAGGCGGGCGGCACGCTGGCGCACAGCCTCAAGGGCACGGTGGACTGGACGATCACGCGTACGCTGGCCATGGGCTCCCTGCCGGCCGCCGCGCTCACGCTGTGGCTGGTGCATCAGTATTTTCCGGGTGGCCTGGGCGGTGCATCCAAGCTGATTTCCTTCGCGCTGGGCATTGCACTCTTATTGACCGCACTGTCCCTGGTTCTGCGCAAAAAGCTGCAGGCATTTGCGCAAAAACACGCACCTTCGGCACCGGATCCACGCCGCACTTTCTGGCTGACCGTGCTGGCCGGCGCCGTGCTTGGCGTGCTGGTTTCCATCTCCTCGGTGGGCGCAGGTGCGCTGGGCGTGACGGTATTGTTTTTCCTGTACCCTGCGCTGCCCGCGCACCGCATCGTTGGCTCGGATATTGCACATGCCGTACCGCTGACGCTCGTAGCGGGTCTCGGCCACTGGTGGCTGGGCAGCATCAACTGGCTGCTCCTCGGCAGCCTGCTGATCGGTTCCTTGCCTGGTATCTGGCTGGGCAGCCATATTTCCGCAAAAGTCCCGGAGAAGGTCTTGCGCCCCATTCTGGCAGGCATGCTCGTGCTTATCGGCACCAAGCTCATTGCTGCCTACTGAACAACTAGACTGAAGAATCGAATCCCCGGAAAGTCGCCATGTACAAATACGACGAATATGACCATCGCATCGTGAAGGAGCGTGTCGCGCAATACCGCGACCAGACGCGCCGTTATCTCGCGGGCGAGCTGACGGACGACGAGTTCCGTCCGTTGCGTCTGCAGAATGGTCTCTACATCCAGCGCCATGCGCCGATGCTGCGCGTGGCCATTCCCTACGGCCTGCTCAGCTCGACGCAATTGCGCAAGCTGGCGCACATCGCGCGCGAGTACGACCGCGATTACGCCCACTTCTCGACGCGCCAGAACTGCCAGTACAACTGGCCCGAGCTGACGCGCGTGCCGGACATTCTCGAAGAGCTGGCCAGCGTTGAAATGCACGCCATCCAGACTTCGGGCAACTGCATCCGCAACATCACGACCGACCAGTTCGCGGGTGTCGCGCCGGATGAGGTGGTGGACCCGCGTCCGATGGCGGAAGTGCTGCGCCAGTGGAGCACGTTCCATCCGGAATTCGCGCTGCTGCCACGCAAGTTCAAGATCGCTGTCAGCGGTACGACCGATGACCGCGCTGTCGTGCAGATGCACGACATCGGCATGGAGTTCTACCGCGGCGCCAACAACGAGCTGCTGATCAAGCTGTGGGTTGGCGGGGGCCTGGGCCGTACGCCGATTCTGGGCGAGGTGATCCAGGAGGCGCTGCCCTGGCAGCACGCCATCACATATTGCGAAGCCATCATCCGCACCTATAACCGCTGGGGTCGTCGCGACAATTCGTACAAGGCGCGTATCAAGATCCTCGTGAAAGCGTTGGGTATTGAAGAATTCCGCAAGCAGGTCGACGCTGAGTGGGCGCATCACAAGGATGGCCCGAACACGATCACGCAAGCCGAACTGGACCGCGTGGCCACGCACTTCGACGCGCCTGCCTACGAAACGCTGAGCGAGAGCAATGCTGCGTTCGAGGAGAAGCTTGCTTCCGACAAGGCCTTCAGCAACTGGGTGAAGCGCTGCGTGCATGCGCACAAGGTGTCGGGTTATCGCGCCATCACCTTGTCGCTCAAGCCGACCGGTATTGCACCGGGCGATGCGACCTCCGAGCAGATGGACATCGTCGCCAACTTCGCCGACCAGTACAGCTTTGGCGAACTGCGCGTGTCGCACGAGCAGAACCTGATCCTGGCCGACGTGAAGCTCGGTGACCTGTACGAGCTGTGGAAGACGGCCAAGGCCGCCGGTCTGGCGACGCCGAACATCGGCCTCATCACCGACATCATCTGCTGCCCGGGTGGCGACTTCTGCTCGCTGGCCAATGCACCGAGTATTCCGATTGCACTGTCAGTGCAACAGCAGTTCGATGACCTCGATTACCAGCACGACATCGGCGAGATCGAGGTCAACATCTCCGGTTGCATGAACGCCTGCGGTCACCACCACGTCGGTCACATCGGCGTGCTTGGCGTCGATAAGGATGGTTCGGAGTGGTACCAGGTCAGCATCGGCGGCAAGCAGGGCAATGACGCGAGCCTCGGCTCGGTGATCGGCCCGTCTTTCGCGGCTGCGGAAGTAGCGGGAGTGGTGCAGCGCCTGATCGACGTGTATCTGGAAAACCGCACGCCTGAAGAGCGTTTCATCGACACGGTGCGTCGCCTCGGTGTGGCGCCGTTCAAGACGCGCGTCTATGCAGATCGCCTGCCGGGCAAGAAGGAAGTAGCAAATGTCTAACTTGATCAAACAACTCAATGGTTCGGCGTTGATCGCCACTGACGATGACTGGCAGATCGTGCGTCTGCCCGCCGTACAGGAAGAAGTGAAGAAGCAGGCCGGCAAGGTCGTGCTGTTCAAGCTGACCAACGCTGAAACCGCAACGCCCGAACTGATTGCTGCGACCGAAGTGCCTGCGGGCAAAGTCATTCTGCCGTTGTCCGTGTGGCTGGCGCGCAAGAGCGAATTCGCTGCGCGCGTCGCCGCAGGCGAAATCGGCGTGTGGCTGGAAACGCATGAGCTGGTGGAGACGTTGTTTGCGGATCAGCCGGATCTGAACGTCTTCCCCGTGATCGGCGTGTTTATCGAGCGTCACCCGGACGGCCGTGCCTACTCGACGTCTTCGTTGCTGCGCACGCGCTTTGGTTTCCGCAACGAGCTGCGTGCGTTTGGCGACGTGCTGCGCGACCAGTTGTTCTTCCTGAATCGCTGCGGTTTTACCTCGTTCGAAATCCGCGCCGATCGTTCGGCACAGGATGCCCTCGCTTCGCTGAAGGACTTCAGCGAGCCGTATCAGGCTGCCGTGGTGATCGATCAGCCTGTATGGCGTCGTCACGCACGCGTCTGAGGACATCGCTGAAATGGAACAGACCGTTTCTTTCCTCAAGCCGCGCGCAACGAATCCGGCGACCCATCCGGAGCTGACGGATGCGCTGCGCATGAGCGTGGGCGTCAAGTGCGCCAATGCGCTCGAACTGCTGCACGCGATTGCTGATCAGCACGATGGCGCCAACGGCTCCGTGACTTTCGCCAACAGCTTCGGCGCGGAAGACATGGTGCTGACCGACATCATCCTCAGCGAGCAATTGCCGATCGAGATTTTCTCGCTCGACACGGGGCGGCTTCCAGCCGAGACCTACTCGCTGATGGGCGAGGTCGAGCAGAAGTACGCCACGCATCTGAAGGTGTTCTTCCCGGAGAGTGCGGCGGTCGAAAACTACGTGCGCACCAACGGAATCAACGCGTTCTACGACTCGGTGGAAATGCGCAAGGCCTGCTGCGGCATCCGCAAGGTCGAGCCGTTGCGCCGCGCTTTGAGCGGCAAGAAGGCGTGGATCACCGGCCTGCGCGCTGCCCAGAGCACCACGCGTACCGATCTGCCGGTGCGCGAGTACGACGCAGGCAATGGTCTGGAAAAATACAACCCGCTGGCCGACTGGAGCGAGCAGGAAGTGTGGGCCTACATCCGCATGCATGAAGTGCCGTACAACGCGCTGCATGACCAGTTCTACCCCAGCATCGGCTGCGCGCCGTGCACACGTTCCATCGCAGTTGGTGAGGATGTGCGTGCTGGACGCTGGTGGTGGGAAAATCCCGACTCCAAAGAATGCGGACTGCATGTAAAGAAGTAACCCGTTGAGCGATCCCCATCGCGGGCATGACTTGCTGAAGAAAAAATGACGACTCTGACGAAACAAACCCTGTCTCACCTCGACTGGCTGGAAGCCGAGGCCATCCACATCATGCGTGAGGTGGCAGGCCAGTGCGAACGCCCCGTGTTGCTGTTCTCCGGCGGCAAGGATTCCATCTGCATGCTGCGCGTCGCGGAGAAGGCTTTCCGCCCGGGCAAGTTCCCGTTCCCGCTGATGCACATCGACACCGGCCACAACTACAAGGAAGTGGTCGACTTCCGCGACAAGCGCGCCGCCGAACTGGGTGAGCGCCTGATCGTGCGTTCTGTCGAAGACTCGATGAAGCGCGGCACCGTGGTGCTGAAGTCGGCTGACGAATCGCGCAACAAGCATCAGTCCGTGACCCTGCTCGAAGCGATTGCCGAGTTCGAGTTCGACGCCTGTATCGGCGGCGCACGCCGCGACGAAGAGAAGGCCCGCGCCAAGGAGCGCGTGATGAGCTTCCGCGACGAGTTCGGTCAGTGGGATCCGAAGAACCAGCGCCCGGAGCTGTGGAACCTGTACAACGCCCGCACGCACAAGGGCGAGAACATCCGCGCCTTCCCGATCAGCAACTGGACCGAGATGGACGTGTGGCAATACATCGAGCGCGAGAAGCTCGAGCTGCCGTCGATCTACTTCGCACACCAGCGCAACGTGGTGATCCGCCAGGGTGCCATCGTGCCGGTCAATGTGCCGCTGGCCAGTGGCGAACTGGTCAATGTGCCGCGCGCGGGTGAAGAGATCGTCGACATGGAAGTGCGTTTCCGCACCGTCGGCGACATCACCTGCACGGCGCCCGTGATCAGCGATGCCGACACGGTCAGCAAGATCGTGCTGGAAACGGCGACGACCACCATCACCGAACGTGGCGCGACGCGTCTCGACGATCAGACTTCCGATGCTTCGATGGAGCAACGGAAAAAAGAAGGTTATTTCTAAGATGTCTGCAAACGAAAATATTACTGAGTTGGACAAAAACGGCGGCCTGCTGCGCTTCATGACCTGCGGCAGCGTGGACGACGGCAAGAGCACGCTGATCGGTCGCCTGCTGTTCGATACGAAGACCATCCTCGCCGACACGCTGACGCAGATCGAGAAGACCTCGAAGAAGCGCGGCATGGAAGCAGTCGATCTGTCGCTGCTCACCGATGGTCTGCAGGCCGAGCGCGAGCAGGGCATCACCATCGACGTGGCGTATCGCTACTTCTCGACGGGCACGCGCAAGTACATCATCGCCGACGCACCGGGCCACGAGCAGTATACGCGCAACATGGTTACTGCTGCGTCGACGGCGAACCTCGCGATCATCCTCGTCGATGCGCGCAAGGGCGTGCTCACGCAAACCCGTCGTCATAGTTACCTCGCGCATCTCGTCGGTATTCCGCATCGCGTCGTCGCCATCAACAAGATGGACCTCGTCGATTACAGTCAGGAAACCTATGAGCGCATCTGTGGCGAGTACCGCGCTTTCGCCGAGAAGATGGGCCTGATCCCCGAAGGCGGCGATCTGCAGTTCATCCCGATGTCGGCACTCAACGGCGACAACATCGTCGACCGTAGCGATGCAATGTCCTGGTACAAGGGCCCGACCCTGCTGGAAGTGCTGGAGTCGGCGCCAGCCGCGCACAGCGAGCACGACGAACCGTTCCGCTTCCCGGTGCAGTTCGTGTGCCGCCCGCAGGATTCGGCCAATCCCGAGCTGCACGACTACCGCGGCTTCATGGGCCGCGTTGAGTCCGGTTCGATCCGCGTCGGTGACGACGTGACCGTGTTGCCGTCCGGCCGCACCAGTCGCGTCAAGGCGGTGCATCTGGGTGGCGAGCCGATTGCCGAAGGCGTGACCGAACAGTCCATCACCCTGCTGCTCGAAGACGAAGTCGACATCTCGCGCGGCGACATGATCGTCAAGTCGTCCGAAGTGCCGGAAGCGCGCAAGGAAGTCGAAGCAATGGTGTGCTGGCTGTCCGAGACGCCGCTGTCGCCGGCACGCACTTACGCGATCCGCCACACGACGCGCACCAGCAAGGCCAAGCTCAACGGCATCGCTTACCGAGTGGACGTGAATTCGCTGGAGCACGTTGATGCGACGCAGCTGGCTGTGAACGACATTGCGCGTGTCAGCCTCAAGCTGGCGCTGCCTGTGTTCGCCGACGCCTATACGCAGAACCGTGGCGCAGGCGCTTTCATCGTGATCGATGAGTCGACCAACAACACCGTCGGTGCCGGCATGATCCTTTGATCGGCCAGAAGATGTAAAACAGGCCCGTGCGGGGATGCTTTGCAAGCCCCGCACGGGCCTTTGGTTTATAGTGCATGCCGTTTTGTCACGCTTCTTGACTCTTCTTGCGCCAGAATGCGCAACCTCATACGGAACTGCTCCCGCTGGATCGGTCCGCGAATACCAACCAAGGAAAACCATGAAAAAGACTTTCATTGCCGTGGTCTGCGCATTGGGCGCAGTGGCCGCTTCCGCAGCGGAGATGACCGAAGACCAGAAGACGGTCTACGCAATTGGCGCCATCATCGGCAAGCAAGTGTCGGTCTTCAATCTGTCGCCCGCCGAGCTGGAACTGGTCAAGAAGGGTTTGAGCGACGCCACCAACGGCAAGCCTGCTGTCGAGCTGGAAACGTATGGGCCGAAGGTTCAGGAGCTGGCGCAGAAGCGCATGGCTGCTGCTGGCGCGAAGCAAGCCGCTGCAGGCAAGACCTACCTCGAGAAGGCTGCCAAGGAAACCGGCGCACAGAAGACGGCTTCAGGCCTGATCTTCATCTCGCAGAAGGACGGCACGGGCGCGAGCCCGACGATCAACGATACGGTCAAGGTTCACTACCGTGGCACGCTGATCGACGGCACCGAGTTCGACAGCTC
Source organism: Uliginosibacterium silvisoli (assembly GCF_036017035.1). Classification (NCBI taxonomy): domain Bacteria; kingdom Pseudomonadati; phylum Pseudomonadota; class Betaproteobacteria; order Rhodocyclales; family Zoogloeaceae; genus Uliginosibacterium; species Uliginosibacterium silvisoli. The sequence goes on from NZ_JAYXHS010000001.1 coordinate 1,657,322, forward strand.
CTACAAGCGTGGCGAGCCGATCGAGTTCCCGCTGAATGGCGTGATCAAGTGCTGGGGTGAAGGCGTGGCGAAGATGAAGGTCGGCGGCAAGGCTCGCCTGGTCTGCCCATCGGCCATCGCTTATGGCGAGCAAGGCGCAGGCGGTGCAATTCCACCTAACGCTACGCTGAACTTCGAAGTCGAACTGCTCGGCATCAAGCCGCCAGCACCGGCTCCGGCAGCAGCACCGGCGCCAGCAGCTCCGGCACCTGCCAAGAAGTAATCTGCTTCAACAGCAATGAAAAAGGCCACCGCATGCGGTGGCCTTTTTGTTTTCAGTGCGGGCTTAGACGCGCTGGTGGCGCGTGCCGTTCTTGAGCGTCGGGTGGCGGGTGTGGAAGTCTATCCACACGACGTCGGCAGGGTTCTCGGCATGCTGGCGTTCATCAGCCGAACGTGCAGCGACGAACAAACGGCCGAGCATCACCTGGCGCCAGGCTTCGCCACCACCTTCGCCGTCGTACAGGGCATAGAACTCGGTCTTGTCGAGTTGCGCCGCCTGCAGCAGCGGAATGGCTTCGCGTGGTGGCAGTGCGACCACGGCGGCAAGTGTCAGGCGGTTGTAAACCTGGGTATCCAGCGCGGCGTAGAAAGCACGCGTCTGGCGTTCATTGAATGAGTGGTAGTGCTGGAACCAGCCGTCACGCTGCGTCAGCAGATGGTCGGTCTCCGGTTTCGACAGCCAGTACAGATTCCAGGCTTGAGTATCGCCGTGCTCCTGCATGATGCGGAACACGCAGCGTTGCGCGCCGGGGATGAGGTAGTGCTCCGGGGTCTGCGGGGCGTACATCGCGATGCCGTTCCAGGTCGTCATACTCATATCCGCTGGTTGTCGGCGCGAAATGCGCCATACATGTGTCTCTTATCGGACGTTCAGGCTTGGAGCTTGAGTCATGAAAAGCGGCGCTGCGGGAATTTTGCCTCTTTGGGCCGTTTGTCGGAAACACCCCTGTTTCAGGCACGCTACGTGCGCGGATGGATGCGTACGCTTTGTTGCGTTGCGGCAGGAGAGGCCTTGTCGCAGTGGCCACAGCCGCTGTTGCAGCCGTCGGTTTTTTTGCTGTTGCCATTGTCATGACAGCTGCTGCCGGCGGATTTGCCGGTAAGGCGTTGCCACAATGTCGGCGCAAGCTTGCGCAGTGCGGCGAGCGCTGCCAGCAGCACTATCAGGCCGACGATCAGTGGTTCCAATGCTGCGTAGAGCTGCGGACTCATGACAGCAATCCGCCGATATGGAAGGCGATGAAGGCCGCGATCCATGCCAGCGCAAACAGATACACCAGCGAGATTCCCACCATGCGCCACGAGCCGGTTTCACGACGGATGACGGCCAGCGTGGACAGGCATTGCGGCGCATAGATGTACCAGGCGAGCAAGGCCAGGCCGGTGCCGAGCGACCATTGCGCAGCAATCAATGGGGCGAGTTGCGAGGCGGCCGCATCCTGTCCGCCGCCGATGGCATACACGGTGGCAAGCCCGCTGACAGCCACTTCGCGCGCAGCGAGGCCCGGAATGAGCGCCACGCAGATCTGCCAGTTGAATCCTATCGGTGCGAAGAAGACCTGCATGGCGCGACCGATGTGTCCGGCATAGCTGTATTCGATGGCGGTGCCGTGCCAGTCGGCCGGCGGAGCCGGGAAGCTGGCGAGAAACCATAGCAGGATGGAGAGGGCGAGGATGATGCCGCCGACACGCTTGATGAAGATGCTGGCGCGCTCGACAAGGCCGATGAAGATATCGCGCGGATTCGGCAGCCGCCACGATGGCAGCTCCATCAGCAAGGCTGCTTCCGTATGGCCACTCCCGAAGCGTTTGACGATCCAGGCCACGATGAGCGCGGTCAGTATGCCGAGGAGATACAGGCCGAATAGCACCAGCCCCTGCAGGCCGACGTAGCCGAGCACCGTGCGCTCGGGCACGAAGGCGCCGATCAGCAGTGCGTAGACGGGCAGGCGTGCGGAACAGGTCATGAGCGGCGCAACCATGATGGTCAGCAGACGATCGCGCGGATGCTGGATGCTGCGCGTGGCCATGATGCCGGGAATGGCGCAGGCGAAGCTCGACAGTAGCGGGATGAAGGCACGACCGGAGAGGCCGGAGGCGAGCATGGCGCGATCCAGCAGGAAGGCGGCGCGTGGCAGATAGCCCGACTCTTCGAGGCACAGGATGAACAGGAACAGCAGCAGGATCTGCGGCAAGAAGACCAGCACGCTGCCTGTGCCGGCGATGATGCCGTCCACCAGCAGGCTGCGCAGCATGCCGTCGGGCAGGTGCTCGCTGATGAAGCCGCCGGTGGCGCCAATGCCGGTTTCGATGGCGTCCTGGAACGGTCCGGCCCAGCTGAACACCGCCTGGAACATCAGGAACATGACGCTGGCAAGTATCAGCATGCCGACCACGGGATGCAGGACCCAGCGATCGAGCGCGTCATCGATTTCGGCGGTGCGGCGTGGCACGCTGACTGTGGCCGCCAGCAGGTCGCGCACTGCGGCATGCAAGTCGGCTTCCGGCGCCAGGGCGGGAGGTGGTGTAACAGTTTGCCCTTCGAGCGCCGTGAGCAGGCTCTGTGCTCCATCCTTGCGAATGGCAATTGTCTCGATGACGGGCATGCCAAGCCGGCTTTGCAGTTGTTCGCGATCGATGCGGATACCACGGCGCGCAGCGGAATCCATCATGTTCAGCGATACCAGCATCGGCAAGCCGAGTTGCGCCAGTTCAAGCACGAAACGCAGGTGCAGGCGCAGATTGGTGGCATCCACGACGCAGACCAGCAGGTCGGGCCGTTGCTCGCCCGCACGCTGGCCGAGGCAGACATCGCGCGTGATCGCTTCATCGGGGCTGGTGGCGTTGAGGCTGTAAGCGCCGGGCAGATCGAGCACGCGCACGAGGCGTCCGGAGGCGAGTTGCAGCGCGCCTTCCTTGCGCTCGACCGTGACGCCGGCGTAGTTGGCGACTTTCTGGCGCGAGCCGGTGAGACGATTGAAGAGTGCGGTCTTGCCGCAATTGGGATTGCCGACCAGTGCGATATGCAGCGGGGCGGGCAGGGTGGAGCTGACGGCGCTATTCATCTGTTTGAACGACGCTCCGGCTTCAGGCGCTTTGCAGGGAGACGCGCACGCGCGCGGCCTCACTGCGGCGCAGCGCGAAGCGCGTGAAACCGATCTGCACGGCGATGGTGTCCGCGCCGAGCGGACCGAAGGCAAGCACGCTTACTTGTTCGCCGCTGACGAAGCCGATCTCTCGCAGGCGTTGCGCGATGGCATCGCTTGCATGACTGGAGTCAACGGTTTCGACGGTGGCACGCGCACCGCGTTTGAGGAGGGAGAGGTTCATACAGAAATGAGATGCGAATCGTTCTCATTTTTATATACCTGTCGATCCCTGCTGGCAAGCGGCGGCGTTGATCCGCCTCAAGCCATGGCGTGCTTTATCAGAGGCTGAACTTGTTGACGGTGCCCAGCATGTGGCTGGCGATGCCATCCAGGGTACGGGCGGCAGCGGCCGTGGAAACGGTGCTGGTGTTGATTTCCTCTGCGTGCACGGCGATCTGCTCGACCTTGCTGGCTACGTCGGTCGACGCCGCGGACTGCTCGCGCAAACCCACTGCGATGTCAGCGACGAGGTCGGCCACGCGCTTGGCCATGTTGCGTAGCTCATCGACCGTCGAACCGGCGGAGTTGGCGAGTTGCACGCCCTGGTCGACCGAAGCGACGCCGTTGCGGATCTCCGTCACGGCCTCACGTGTCGAGGTCTGGATGCTGTCGATCATCTTGCCGATTTCGGCAGTCGACTGCGAGGTGCGTTCAGCCAGCTTGCGCACTTCGTCTGCCACCACGGCAAAGCCGCGTCCTTGTTCCCCGGCACGTGCGGCTTCGATGGCGGCATTGAGCGCCAGCAGATTCGTTTGATCGGCGATCTCGCGGATCACCACGATGATGTTGGAGATCTGCGCCGATTGGTTTTCGAGTTCGCCAATGCGCCCGGCAGCGGCGCTGACCACGCTGGAGATCTGGTGGATCTCCGCGACCACGCGTTCGATGGTCTGGGCGCCTGCGGCAGCCGTGCGGTCCGCGTCGGAGGCAAGGACGCTGGCGTCGCTGGTGTTGTCCGAGACATGGTTGATCGAGACGGTCAGCTCTTCGATGTTGGCGGCAATCGCCGATGCGGCATTGCTCTGCGTGGTGCTGTTGATCTCCATCTGGCTGACATTGCCGTTGAGCTGGCGTGAGGCTTCGGCCAGCGAGCCGGCTTGCTGCTTGGTCTCTGTGACGGAGGCGCGCAAGGAGTCGCGCATGTGGCGCATGGCGTCAATGAGCCGGCCGATCTCGTCGCCGCCGCTTTCCGGTACGGCCGTGGTCAGGTCGCCATCGGCAATGCGTCGGGTGACGGTGACGGCAGCACCGAGCTGAGACGTAATGCGGCGTGCGAACCACACCGAGAAAGCCACAGCGATAAGACCTGCGACGACGATGGCGACGTAGCTGCCCCAAACTGCGATCGAGGCTTCCTTGGTTGCGCTGGTGGCGCGTTGGGCGGCTTCGTCGCGCTTGTATTTGCTTAGCGCGTCGGTGCTGTCGCGCGCTTCATTTGCGAGTTTGACCCACGTGGTCTTCTGCAGCTTCTTCGCTTCGTCCGCGTGGCCGGCCTTCATCTGCGCAATCGCCTGCTCGACAGCGACGTGGTAAGCGTCGGTCGCCTTGACGATCTGATCGGTGAGTTCCTTGTCCTTGCCGTCGGCGGATAACTTGCGCTGCGTTTCGACTTCCTTGGCGAGGGTGTCATCCAGCTCGGCCAGGGATGTGACGAGCTTGTCCCGTTCGGCATCGGTTTCGGCGAGCATGTACTCCAGGCTGCGGACGCGGTAGCGCAGACGCACCTGCGACAGGCGCGATGCCGAGTCCATCGATTGCACGGAGTCGTCAATGAGGGTCTGGAGGGAGCCGCTGATGGAATTCAGCTTGATGGTGCAGAAGAGGAGCGCCACGAGCAGCGTACCGCTGCCCAACAGGAAATTCAGCCCCAGCTTTGCACGAAAATTCAGTTGATCGAACCACATGGATTGCAACCTCTCAAGAAGTGGGGGCGCACCTGGCAGAAGCCTTGCCTGATCTCCTTTGCGCGCCGCCGCCGGTCCGTCCTGCGAACGCCAGCCATGTTTGCTGGTCACCTTGTCCTTTACGGCAGGGGGCTACGCAAATTGAATTTATTACCGGAATTTCGACAGCAAGAACGGGGCGGAGGTGTTGCGGCGAGCATGTGAAAAGGCGGCACGGTCGTTGACGGACATGGCTTGTTACGCTTTTTAATCGCAGCGCAGCGCCCGGAAACCGGTAAAATTGCCCGCAAATCTTGCCTCAAGGATGTTTCATGGACTTCGAACACGCCCGTTTCAACATGATCGAGCAGCAGATCCGCCCCTGGGATGTGCTCGACCCGGATGTGCTGAATGCGTTGCGTTCGGTGAAACGCGAGCTCTTCGTGCTGCCCGAGCATCAGGCACTGGCATTCGGTGAGGTACAGCTCCCGATCGGCTGCGGCCAGAGCATGCTGGAGCCCAAGGTCGAGGCCAAGGCGCTGCAGGCGATCGGCGTCAAGTCGGGTGACAGCATTCTCGAAATCGGTACGGGTTCGGGTTACATGGCGGCTCTGCTGGCGGTGCGCGGCGAGTGGGTGCGTAGTGTCGAGATCGAGCCGCAGCTGGTGCGCTTCGCGGTCGACAACCTCGCGCGCAACGAGATCGACAACGTGATCGTCGAAGAAGGTGATGGTCTGGCGGGTCTGCCAGCCCGCGCGCCGTATGACGTAATCATGGTCTCGGGCGCCGTTCGCGAGATTTCGCAAGCCTGGCTCGATCAGCTCAAGACCGGTGGCCGCCTGTTCGCATTCGTGGGCACTGCGCCGGTCATGAAGGGGCAGCTCGTCCAGAATCTGGGCGACGGCCAGTTCCGCAGCAGCACGGTTTTCGAGACGCTTGTGCCGTACCTGCGCACGGCGCAAGCGCCAAGCTTTGCTTTCTGACGGCAAGGGTATTTCAATGCTCGAACAGATCAGTGCAACCGACCTCGCGGCCTGGCTCAAGGACGGGAGCCGTGCCAGACCTTTCCTGCTTGACGTGCGCGAGCCTCACGAGTTTGCCCATTGCGCGATAGAGGGGGCTGTTTCGATGCCGATGGGAACTATTCCCGGGCGCACGGACGAGCTCGATGCCGGGCGCGACATCGTGTGCATCTGTCATCACGGCATGCGCAGCCAGCAGGTGGCCATGTTCCTGGGGACGCGCGGTTTTGACCGCATCTTCAATCTCTCCGGCGGCATACATGCCTGGTCCGAGCAGGTTGATCCGACGGTGCCGACTTATTGACGGTGGCATCGTCAGCAGTTTGTGTAATGCGTGTTGTGAGTAGTCATACGAAACCAATATCCGGAGAACGGGAATACATGAAACGCATCGCCTATCTTGTTCTGGTCGCTTGCTCGGCCATGAATGCACATGCTGCCAATCTGCTGGATATCTACCGTGATGCGCTGGTCAGTGATTCGCAATTCAACAGCGCGCGTGCGCAGCTGGAGAGCGGCAAGGAGAAGGGGCCGCAAGGTACGGCCAACATCCTGCCTGTGCTGAACATGACGGGCGCATCGTCCTACACGAGAACCGATGTCGAGCTGGTGTCCAATCCGGTCAACTTCGGTTTCAACACCAACTCCTATCAAGTACAGCTGACGCAACCCTTGTTTCGCTGGCAGAACTGGGTGAGCTACAAGCAGGGTGATCTGCAGGTCGGGTTGGCACAGGCACAGTTCCAGACCGCACGTAACGATCTGGCTTTGCGCGCGGCGCAGACCTATTTCGACGTGCTGTATGCGGAAGAAGTGCTGGCTTCGGTGCAGGCCCTGAAGTCGGCTGCCGATCAGCAGCTGCAGCTGTCGAAGAAGAGTTTCCAGGTCGGCACTGTCACCATTACTGACGTGAATGAAGCGCAATCCAAATACGACCTTGCGTCAGCACAGGAGATCGCTGCGCAGAGCGACCTGATCGTCAAGCGCGAGGCCTTGAGCCTGCTTTCCGGCAAGCCGCCACAAACGCTGGCGCGTCTGCGCCCAGGCGTGCAGATTACGGCACCGATTCCTGCCTCGATGGAAGACTGGGTGGGCTCGGCGGAGAAGAACAATCCTGCCGTGCAGGCCCAGCAACTGGCGCTAGAAATCGCCAAGCGCGACGTGGAGAAGGCGCGCGCGGGCCATCTGCCGACCGTCGATATGGTGGCCAGCTACAGCAATGTGCACCTGACCAACACCAACAATGGCAACCCTTCGCTGGTCCGTAACGGCGCCGTGGGCGTGCAACTGCAATTGCCGCTCTATGCCGGCGGTGCGACGCAATCCAAGGTGCGCGAAAGCCTCGCGTTGTCGACCAAGGCCGAGTCCGATCTCGAGACGCAACGCCGCACTGCTGTGCAGGCGGCACGCCAGGCCTTCGTGGGCGTGACCAGTGGTATCGCCCAGGTGCGTGGTTATGAAGCCGCAGTGTTGTCGAGCAAGAGCGCTGTCGATTCCAACAAGCTGGGTTACGAAGTCGGTGTGCGTATCAATATCGACGTGCTCAACGCGCAGAGCTCGCTGGCCGATACGCAGCAGAAACTCGCCAAGGCGCGTTACGACACTCTGATTGCGCAGCTCAAGCTCAAGGCCGCGACAGGCACCATCGAAGCCGAAGACATGGCGCAGATCAATGCTTTGCTGGTGCCCTGAGTTTTGTCAGGTTGCGGGATGAAAAAGGGCGCGTGAGCGCCCTTTTTGTTTGCTCAGGCAGTGCCCGGCAGCAGTTGGCGCACGAGCTGCATGAGGCGAGCACTTGCACCACCGTGCTGCTTGCAGAAGGCGAGGCCGGCCTGACCCATTGCTTCGCGACGTGTGGTGTTGGCAAGCAGGGCGAGGGCTGCGGCGATACCGCCGGCGGCATCGGCACAGCGCAGAGCTGCGCCGGCTTCGATGGCCTTCTCGGCGGCCTCGGTGAAATTGAAGCTGGAAGGGCCAATCATCACAGGCACGCCTGCGGCACAGGACTCGATCAGGTTCTGGCTGCCGAAGGGCAGCCAGCTGCCGCCGATCAAAGAGACGTCCGCCATGGCGTAATAGGCCGCCATCTCGCCCATGCTGTCACCGAGCCAGACGCGCGTATGCGCCGCAATCGGGGCATTGTCACTACGGCGTTGCAGGCTCAGGCCACTGCGCTGCGCCAGTGCGGCTACGTCGTCGAAGCGTTGTGGGTGGCGCGGTACCAGCACCAGCAAGACTTCCGCAGGCGCCTGGCGCGCGAATGCTTCGAACAGCAGCGCCTCCTCGCCTTCGCGTGTGCTGGTCGCGATCATGACTGGGCGCTGACCGGCGAGTTGCCGGAAGCTCGCCCCCAGCGCCTGCAGTGCCGGGGAAATCTCGACGTCATACTTGATGTTGCCGGTGACGCTCACCGAGCCTTGACCAGCGGGCCCCGCGAGCTGGCACAAGCGCTCGGCATCTGCCGCGCTTTGCGCAGCGATCAGCCTGAAGGCGGCAAATGCCTCGCGGGCGAGCCCGCCGAGGCGCGCGTAGCCCTTTGCTGAACGTGCGGACAAACGCGCGTTGGCGAGCAACATCGGCACGTCAGCCACTTGCGCTTGGCGCATCAGGTTGGGCCATACCTCGGTTTCCATGATGATGCCGCAGGCCGGGCGCACGCTGCGCAGGAAGCGTCGGGCCAGCCAGGGCAGATCGTAGGGGAGCCAGGCCTGCTGGATGCGCGACTCCTTGCCAAACAACTCCTTCCCTGTCGCGCGACCTGTGGGGGTCATGTGCGTGACGAGAATGCGGTGCTCAGGGTATGTGCTGAGAAGCGTCTTGATCAGCGGCTGCGCAGCACGCGTCTCGCCGACGGAGACGGCGTGTAGCCAGATGCAGGGGCCGGCTGGCGGCGTGACGCGACCGAAACGTTCGCCGAGATGCGCCAGGTATTCCGGTTGGCGACGTGCACGCCATAGCAGGCGCCCGAGCACCAGCGGCATGCCGCAAAACCACAGCAGGGAATAGAGCGCGCGCTTCATGCTTGCTGGCGCGCACGCGCCGCCAGATGCGGGGCCAGTGCATGCATGACTGCGGCCGGTTCCGGTATCTGGCCGATGCCGCCCAGGTTCATCGTGCGCGGGCCGCCGTGCACGCCCGTCAGTGCGGGATCAGTCGACACGGCAATGGCGACTATGGGGCGGTCGAGAGCTGCAGCGAGATGGCTCAGGCCGGTGTCCACGCCAACGACGGCCTGCGCGGCCTGCATCAGGCTGGCCAGTTCGGTGAGGCGTGAAGGCGGGGCAACGAGGGCGTGCGGGATAGCCGCTGCGATGCGCTCGGCGCGCGTGCGCTCAGCGGGATTGCCGGCGGGTAGCACGCAGCTCAGGCCTTGTTCGCGCAGTGCGTGCCCCAGTGCAATCCAGTGTGCTTCCGGCCACAGCTTGTCGTCGCGGCTGGTGGCGGTGAGTAGCACGGCAAATGGCGAATCCTGCAGGCCGGCGGTGGCCCATGCCGGCAACGCGTCGGGCGCATGAATGCCGTAACGCAGCGGTAAATCCTGCGCGTATTCGCAGGCGGCAGCGGCCAGCCAGCGGTTGCGCTCGACTGCGTGTGCATTGCGCGGAATGACGTAGTGGCAGTCGTAGGCGAGCGCAGCCAGTGGTTCGCGTGCGACCTCGCGCGCGTAGCCGCAACGCAGGCCCTGCGCGACGCGGCTGATCAAGGCGCTCTTGGCGAGGCCTTGGGTGTCGATGATGAAGTCATAGTAGTTTTCACGTAGCACGGCGGACGCACTGCGCATTTCCCGCCAGGTTGCGGCCTGGCCGAGCTGCTTGCGCCAGCGCCGGATCGCGACGGGAATGACCTTATGTACTTCGGGATGCAGGCGCGGAATTTCCGCAAAGCTCTCTTCCACCACCCAGTCGATGGTGGCTTGCGGCCAGATCCGCCGCAGGTCGCTGACCACGGGCAGGTTATGGATCACATCGCCCATGGACGAAGTTTTGACCAACAGAACTGATCGCATGCGGGCTTATGCCGTGCTGGCGTAGAATGGCGGGCCGCCGATTATATCGCCCGATCCCGCCCCGACCATGGCCGCTGCCCGCCAAGCCCTTTCCGCAGTACTGATCACGCTCAATTGCGCGCACAGCCTGCGCGCGACTTTGGAGTCGCTGACTTTCTGCGAGGAAATCGTGGTGGTGGACTCGGGCAGCACAGACGGCACGCGCGAACTGGCGGAGAGCTTGGGTGCCCGCGTCATCACCGAAGCCTGGCGTGGCTTTGGGCCGCAGAAGCAGTTCGCCATCGACCAGGCGCAGCATGACTGGGTGCTGTGCGTTGATTCCGACGAAATCGTTTCCGACGCGTTGCGCCGGAGTATCGAATCCGAACTCGCCGCGCCGGCCTACAAGGTCTACGAATTTCCGCGCTGCAATCGCTTCCTCGGCCGCTATTTGCGCCACGGCGAAGGCTATCCGGATCTTTCTTTGCGATTGTTCAATCGCCAGCACGCACGTTGGTCAGACGACGTGGTGCACGAAAAGGTCATCACGCTCGACGTGGTCGGGCGGCTCAAGGGTGACTTGCTGCATCACTCCGAAGAAAACATCGAGTCGTACCTGGCCAAGCAGAATCGCTACACCACGCTGGCTGCCGAGGCCATGCTGGCCGAGGGGACGGAGGTTTCCTTTACGAAGCTTTTCCTGAGTCCGGGCTTTCGCTTCATAAAATTTTACCTGTTGCGTGGTGGCTGGCTCGATGGTTTGCCGGGCCTGATCCATATACTGATCGGCTGCTTCAACAGTTTCGCGAAGTACGCCAAGCACTTCGAGCGGGTGGGGCGGGGTTAGTCCGGGACCCAGCCATGCAGGTATGGCGCGACTCCTGCCAGGCCAAGGCCTGAGGGGGAAAAGCCTGCCGATGAACTCATAACATCGTGGCGGTCCGCCATTATCGCGGCGGACTCGTGAAAGGTCATTTCATGAAAATTCTGGTAACAGGCGCGGCCGGTTTCATCGGCATGCATACATCCCTGGTGTTGCTTCAGCGCGGCGATGAGGTTGTCGGGCTCGACAATCTGAATGACTACTACGACCCGCAGTTGAAGCTGGACCGTTTGGCGCAGCTCCAGGCTTTCAGCAACTTCCGCTTCATCAAACTCGATCTGGCAGATCGTGACGGCATGACGCGATTGTTCGCCGAAGAGAAATTCGAGCGCGTCGTGCATCTGGCGGCCCAGGCCGGCGTGCGCTATTCGCTGCAGAATCCGCATGCCTACGTGGATTCGAATCTCGTCGGTTTCGTGAACGTCCTCGAGGGCTGTCGCCACAACGCCGTACAGCACCTTGTCTATGCGTCGAGCTCCAGCGTCTATGGTGGCAACGAGAAGACGCCTTTCTCCGAAGCGGATCCTGTGGATCACCCGGTTAGCCTCTATGCGGCGACCAAGAAGGCCAACGAATTGATGGCCCACACCTACAGTCATCTCTACGACATTCCCACCACGGGCCTGCGCTTCTTCACGGTGTATGGCCCATGGGGGCGGCCGGACATGGCGCCCTGGTTGTTCACCAGCGCGATCTTCGAAGGACGCCCGATCAAGGTGTTCAATCACGGCAAGATGCTGCGCGACTTCACCTATGTCGATGACATCGTGCAGGGCGTCGTACGCACCCTCGATCGCCCGGCCGAGCCGGATGCGGCCTACGATGGCAAGGCTCCGAATCCCGCCACCAGCCGCGCACCGTTCCGCGTCTTCAACATCGGCAATCAGGATCCCGTGCCGCTGATGGACTTCATTGACGCGATCGAATCGGCGACGGGCAAGATTGCGGAGAAGGACTTCCAGCCCATGCAGCCGGGCGATGTGCCGGTCACCTCGGCGGACGTGTCTGCATTGACGGCGTGGACGGGCTTTGAGCCGGGTACGCCGTTGCGTAGCGGCGTGCAGCGCTTTGTAGCCTGGTACAGAGACTATTTTCGTGTGTAGGCGATCGTTAGCGGGCGATCGGGCCCGGGGTTAGCCGACGTGGCGTCACTCAAGAAAAGCGTCGCGGCCAATATGCTGGGGCAGCTGTATGTGGCTGCTATCGGGATCGTCATGGTGCCCGTGTACGTGCGCCACATGGGCATCGAAGCGTATGGGTTGATCAGCTTCTTCGTGGCGCTGCAGACGTGGTTTGCCTTGCTCGATATGGGGATTTCCCCCACCCTGATCCGCGAGTTGTCGCGCTATCGTGCTGGAGCTGTCAGTCAGGAGGCAGTCTGGCGTTTCATTCGCAGCGCTGAATGGCTGTTCCTGGTCGTGGGGGCAGTGTGTGCCTTGATTCTCGTGCTGGCCAGTAGCTGGATCGCCGGGCATTGGTTGCAGCTGACCGAGATCAGTGTTGCAGAGGCGAGCCGCTGTGTCGCCATGATGGGGGTGATGGTCGGAGGGCGTTGGCTGACCAGCCTTTATCGCAGTGGGCTGATCGGAATGGACAGGCTGCTGACGGTGAATCTCGTGGCGGTGTTGCTTGCGACCCTGCGCTCAGTCCTGGTGGTGGCTGTTCTGTTGTTGATTTCCACGCGGTGTGAAGTTTTTTTCGCGTATCAGGTAGTCATTGCCGTTCTGGAGTTTTCCGTTTGCAGTGTCCTGTTTTATCGTAGCCTGCCGGGCGGCAAGCAGTCGGCGCTGCGCCCTGATCGAAGCGCCTTGCCGGTCTTCCGTTTCGCGGGGGCCATGGCGGGTTTGACGCTGGCATGGGGTGTCATCGGACAGGTTGATCGACTGGTCTTGTCCCACTACCTGGATCTGAGGGCTTACGGCAGTTACGCCGTTGCCTTGGTTGCTGCGAGCGGAGTGACCTTGCTGAGTACTCCGTTGATTCAGGCTTTGCAGCCGCGTCTCGTGTTCCTGGCAACCAGTCATGATGAGGGCGCGCTGGCAAATCTGTATCGCAGCGGGACACAAATGCTGATGTGTGTTTTGGGAGTCGTATCGGGCGCCGCCATTTTTCTTGGAGAGCCGTTGCTGTGGGCATGGACGGGCAATCGCACCCTGGCGCATCAAGAGGCGACGATTCTGGCTTTGTATGCCGGAGGAAATGCTTTGTTGGCGATGTCCAGCCTTGTTTTTCAGTTGCAATATGCGCGCGGCGAGATCCGCCGGCATGTGGTCGGCTCCCTGATCTTTTCATTGCTCTGGGTTCCCTCCGTTGTTTTTCTTGCCGTTCATTACGGTGCGACGGGTGCGGCCTGGGCCTGGTTTGTTGGAAACTTGGCGTTCTTCGTCGGCTGGATGCTGGAAACGCAGCGTCGCATGTTGCCGGGCCTGACCGGGTCCTGGCTGCGCGGGGATGTGCTGCGTGGGCCGGCAGCGTGCTTGTCGATCTATGCCCTGCTGGCCTGTCTTGTTGATGCAGAGCATGGCCGGCTGGCAAGTGCCCTTTTTGCTTGCGGAGCTGCGGTATTGGTCGTGCCGATTGGCATATGGGTTAGCCCCAGCTTGCGAGCGCAAGCCGTGGCATATGTTTCAGGGGTGGTTTGCAGGAACAGGAGTGCATGACCGTGGAGCCCGGGATGAAGTACCACGCCAGTATCAATCTTGCAGAGAAGAACAGCTCGCATACGCTGGCCTATGACATGGTTCAGGCGCATGCGAGAGGACGTGCCTTAAGGGTACTGGAAGTAGGTTGCGCGTCCGGCTATTGGGGCGAAGTGCTGAAGGCCGCGGGCCACTCCGTTGTCGGAGTGGAGCCTGACCCGGTCGCTGCAACGGCCGCGCAGACATTATTGGATCAGGTGTTCGTTGGATTCGCGGATGACTATTTCGCCAGTCATCCGGATGAGCGGTTCGATGTGATCAGCTTTGTTGACGTGCTGGAGCACACGGCAAATCCGGAGGTGGTTCTCGACGTGTGCCGTTCGCGTTTGAAGCCAGGCGGTGTGGTGGTTGCCTCGATCCCCAATGTTGCCCATGTGGCAGTGCGTGGCATGTTGCTGGCTGGCAAGTGGGACTATGCAAAAACGGGAATCATGGACAATAGCCATATCCGGTTCTTCACCCGCAACACCATCGTCGAACTGTTCAGTGCAACGGCGTTCAGGATTCTTGATTTCAGGCCGACGACGATGAGAGGAGGGGAGGCGGTACGCCGCTATGGCTTGTATAGCCCCTTCTTGTTCCGAGTCGTGATCGGCCTGCTGGCGCCGGACAGGGAATGGCGCAATTTCCAGTACATTGTCTGTGCGACACCGGCGGAGAGTGGTGACACCTTCCGGGCCAACAACCTGCGCTTTGCCGATCATCCCGGGTTTTTCCAGGCGCTCTTTTTCAAGGCTGATATCTTGCGAAGAACCATCATTCTTGAAATAAAATTGAAGCTGTCACGATTGATATCAAAGTAAGCCGGCACGACGAGAGCAGTCTTGAGAATAGATATTTTGCTAGCGACCTACAACGGCGCCGCCTACCTACCGGCTCAGCTTGATTCGCTTCTAGCGCAAACGCACAAGGATTGGCGTGTTATCGCCAGGGATGATGGGTCGTCGGATGGCTCACTGACGCTGCTGGAAACCTACGCCCGGAACTACCCCGGACAATTTGAAATCCTGCGCGACGAGGGGCGTGCTGGAGCCAAGATCTCTTTCTCCAGACTGATTGCGCACTCCTCGGCGCCCTACGTTGCCTTCTGTGACCAGGACGATGTCTGGAAGCCGGAGAAACTCGAGTTGCTGCTTGAGGCGCTGTGTACCGAAGAGCGGCATGCTGAGCCGGGCACGCCGATGCTGGCGCATTGCGATCTGCAGGTCGTCGATGAAAGCCTCGAACTGATGAATCCCAGCTTCTGGGTCTATCAGGGCATAGACCCTTTCAGGGATGACCTATCCCAGTTGCTTGTCCAGAATGTCGTGACGGGCTGCGCCATGCTTTGCAACCGGGCATTGGTGGATGCTGCTACGCCCATTCCCGAGAGTGCGTTCATGCATGACTACTGGCTTGCGCTGATTGCGAGTGCGCTCGGACGCATCGTGCCGGTGCGACATGCGCTGATCCAGTATCGCCAACATGGCCGCAACACCTTGGGCGCAAAGAAAATGCCCAGTTTTTTCTCCATTCCCGCACGCACTTTCAGCCGGGACGGATGGCCACTGAATTACACCGCAGCCTGCGCACAGGCCGATGCTCTGGTTCAGGCCCTTGCCGGCAAAGCGTCGGACGAGAATCTGGCCTGCGCCGAGAAGTTCGCCCAGCTTTATAGCCACGGCTGGTGGATGCGACGCTGGGTCCTTGTGCGCTATGGAATCTTCCCTGCGTTGCTTCGTCGGCACCTGTCGGTGCTCGCGCGAGTATGAGCGCGCAGGATTTGTCTGGAGCTCCCGTCCCCGATCGTGTCGTTGCCCTCATCGTCAGCTACAACCCCGATGTGAATACGCTTCAGAGGCTTCTGGACAGTCTGCAGGGGCAGGTCGATGTGTCCATCGTGGTTGATAACGGCTCCCGCGATGACATAGGACTTGCGGCGATGGTACGTACAGAGGGCGAGGAACTCATCGCGCTGGGTCGCAACATGGGGATTGCCCACGCCCAGAATGTCGGCATCGCCCGTGCCCGAGAGTTGGGCGCGACGCAGTTGGTCTTTTTCGATCATGACAGCTGCCCCGCGGATGGAATGGTAAAGGCGTTACGGACTTCATTGCACTGGCTTGGCACACAAGGTCGGCGCGTGGGCTCCATTGGCCCCAGCTACGTCGATGAGCGCCAAGGCAGCGTGCCGGTCTTCGTGCGCGTGCGAGGACTCTCGCTGACGCGCTGTGCGAAGCCTGAGCTGGGTGATGTTGTTGCCGTAGATCACCTGATCGCGTCGGGGTGCATGATTCCCATGGCGGTATTGAACGACGTGGGTGATATGCGAAGTGACCTTTTTATCGATTATGTCGATGTCGAATGGGGCTTGCGGGCACAAAGCATGGGCTATGAAAATTTCGGCTGTTTCTCGGCCTGGATGCAACATTCTCTGGGTGATGATCCCATCATATTCAGGGGGGCTGCGTATCCCGCAAGAAGCCCGCTCCGTCACTATTACACCTTCCGGAATGCTGTGCTGGTGAGTCGCCTGAGCTATGTGCCAGGTGCCTGGAAGTGTGCGAATGGCTTGAGAACAGCCCAGAAGTTCGTGTTCTATGCCCTGTTTGGCAAGTCCCGCCTGCAGCAGCTAAAAATGATGACTCTCGGTCTTTGGCACGGCCTCATGGGGCGGACAGGCCCTTTCTGCCCGGGCGCGTAGCCCGGCTTCTTCGCTTTATCTGAATGACCACACTTTCTGTCGGCCTCGTTACCTATCATCCGGACCGCGCAATGCTGCGCGAGACGCTGGCGAGCTTGTTGGCCGCTGCAGGTCGGGCGAAGGCCAGCGATGACCTGAGCGATGTCACATTACAGCTTGTCGACAACGGCAACGATGAGGGCCTCATCGAACTGGCTCGGCAAGAGGGGTGGAAGCGCGCCCACCTGCTGAGTGGGCAGGGCAATGTCGGCTTCGGGCAAGGGCACAATCTGGTCATGGAGCAAGGCATGGGTGATCTGCACTTGATCCTGAATCCGGACGTGTCCTTGCAGCCAGACTCCCTGTCACGGGCCCTGCAGTTCATGCAGGCTCATCCCGAATGTGTCTTGCTCTCTCCCGCC
Source organism: Uliginosibacterium silvisoli (assembly GCF_036017035.1). Classification (NCBI taxonomy): domain Bacteria; kingdom Pseudomonadati; phylum Pseudomonadota; class Betaproteobacteria; order Rhodocyclales; family Zoogloeaceae; genus Uliginosibacterium; species Uliginosibacterium silvisoli. The sequence continues at coordinate 1,674,069 of NZ_JAYXHS010000001.1, forward strand.
ATGCAGAGCGACGGAGCTGACTGGCATTTCCTGTGCAAACGTCCCCCTGCTGTTTTCGATCTGTTCTTGCGAGGCTTTGCGCCCCGTTGGATGCGCAGCATGTTCAAGGCGCGCATGGCGCGCTACGAAATGGAGGACCAAGGCAGGCCAGGCGTGATGTGGGACCCCCCCATCGTGAGTGGCTGCTTCATGCTGTGTCGTGCCGAGGCCTTGCGACAACTGAAAGGGTTCGACCCGCGCTATTTCCTCTATTTCGAAGACTTTGATCTGAGCCTGCGGGCAAAGTCATTTGGGCGGCTTGCTGCGGTGAGTGATGTGCGCATCACGCATTTTGGTGGTGGTGCTGCGCGCAAGGGCTGGATCCACGTGAAAATGTTCTGTCAGTCTGCATGGGTGTATTTTGGTCTGCACGGCTGGAAGTGGATGTGAATATGAATGCGGATGACATGACCCCGCGAGTGCTCGTAACCGGCGCGAACGGTTTCGTGGGCGCCGAGTTGTGCGCGCACCTCGGCCGACAGGGCTATCGGGTCGTGTCGGTCGTACGCCGCGCTACGGCGGCCGGGGGCGCGGCTGTTGGCGAAATCGATGACTCCACCTCTTGGGAGGGAGTCCTGAAAGATGTTGATGTCGTTATTCATCTCGCCGCGCGCGTACATGTAATGGATGGCAAGAGTACGGAGGCTGACTTCGAACGCATCAATGTGTGCGGCTCGGCGCACTTGGCGCGCGCGGCGGCTATTGCCGGCGTCAAACGGCTAGTGTTCGTGAGCAGCATCAAGGTCAATGGAGAGGCTACGCACGGAAAGCCTTTTGACGAAAATGATGTGCCGCGTCCGGAGGACGCGTACGGAAGGTCCAAGCTGGCGGCTGAGTTGGCGCTGCAGCAGATATCGGCCGATACCGGGCTTGAACTTGTGATTGTGCGCCCGCCGATGGTCGTCGGGCCGGGGACGAAGGGCAACCTGCCTGCGCTGCTACGTGCGCTGTCGCAAGGGCGCTCACTGCCGCTCGCGAGCGTGCGCAATCGTCGCAGTTTCGTCGGAGTACGCAGTCTGGTCTGCCTGCTTGAGTTGTGTGCCATAAAGGTCGCAGCGGCTGGAGAGATCTTTCTCGTTGCAGATGAGCCGGCATTGAGCACACCCGAGTTGATAGCGGGCTTGGCGCGTGGTCTTGGGAGCAGGGCGCGTCTGTGGCCCGTGCCCGTCCCGTTGCTGCGCGCACTGGCGCGTCTCTCGGGCAAGCATGCGCAAATAGATCGTCTAAGTGGCGATCTGGAAGTCGACGCTGGCAAAGCCCGCAATCTGCTTGGCTGGGCTTCCGTGGAGTCTCTGGACGATGTCCTTTTCCGGACAGCCCAACATTATCTGAGCGCATCGGAGCCAGACGCGTGATCCCGATTGGTCTGCTGTTGGCAATCCTTCTCTCGGCATGGCTCGGGACGCTAGCCCTGAGGCGCTACGCCCTTGCTCGGGCGATTGTGGATATACCGAATGCCCGTAGCTCGCATGCTGTCTCTACGCCCCGAGGCGGCGGTGCCGCCATCGTCCTTACTTTCGGCGTGGCCCTGCTTGTTTGGGCGTATTTCGTTCAGCCATCGAGCAAGCTGCTATGGGCACTACTGCCCGGAGGGGCTCTCGTGGCAGTGATCGGGTTCTGGGATGACCACGTTTCTTTGCCCGCGCGCACCCGTTTCGCTTGCCATGTCCTTGCCGCAATGTGGGCCGTTGCCTGCCTCGGTGGATGGCCCGTCCTTGAAATGGGTGTTGCGAATTGGGCGTGGGGTTGGTTCGGCAGCATGATTGCCGTATTGGCGCTGGTTTGGGCCACCAATCTGTACAACTTCATGGACGGCATTGACGGCTTGGCGGGCTCCCAGGCCGTGTTTGTGGGTGGTGTTGGCGGCTTGTTGTTGTGGCTGTCGGGTGGCGACGGTATGCCCTGCTGGCTATTGGCGGCGGCCTCTGCTGGCTTCCTGGCAGTGAACTGGCCGCCTGCCAGAATATTCATGGGAGATGTAGGCAGCGGCTTTCTTGGTTTCGTCATTGGCGTGCTCGCGCTGCATGCTACGGTGACTGACCATACGACGATCTGGCCGTGGGTGATATTGATGGCCGTTTTCGCAGTGGATGCCACCTTCACTCTATGCCGTCGTGCCCTGACGAGAGTTCGTGTGACGGAAGCCCATCGTTCCCACGCATACCAACGTGCCTCTCAGCGCATCGGCAACCACCGTGCGGTAACGCTAACTGTACTTGCAATCAACGCGCTATTCCTAGCGCCCGCATCTCTTGTTGCGCATATGTGGCCCGCTCTAGCCGTGCCGTTGACGATCGTCTGCTGGGGGGGCTTGTCTGCTCTTGCCTGGTTTCTGGATGCTGGCCGATTGGATGTCGCTAGCTAAGCACCCTGCGCTATTCGGGCAAAAAAGCCGTCAATGATGCGGTGTATGGCATTGTCAAAGTCTACAGAAAGAACGGGCTCGATGGCGTCTGAGGCTCATCTCACAAATAGAGCTTTTATTGCTACTAACAATATACAAAAATGCAAATAGCTTGCAATCTGCTGAAGGCGAGAATGAGTTCGTTGTGCGACGTTAAGATGGGGATAAGGTAATATCGCGGGCTTCTTCACCAACCGATTGGGTTCCGTTGCAGATGGAAAGAGCAACGGTTCTCTTCCGTCTTGGTGTGTCACCCCAGCCCCTTCTGATGATTGAAAATTTGTATGAGTAGGCTTTTTGTCCGGTATGTACGTGAGTCGGAGCCTGCTGGAATGATTCCTGTGAAAAATGTATCGAGAAGCTCCGGTCATCGGCGCATTACTGCCCCTTTAAGATTCGTGGGCTACCAGTTTGCGCGTGGAAAGCATCTGTTGAAAATCATGCCTGCTGCTTTTCAGACTGGAGGAGGTGTTTTTTCGACATTGATGAAGGCGCTCAATCTCTTTTGGAGGGATGGTTTGTCAGGCGTCAAGCGCGGCATCCGTTTTGTTCAAGCGGGGAATGATGCGAGACACTCGACGGGTTTTGATCGGAATGACTATGCCGAGTGGGTGAGGCGTTACGATACGATCGATAGCGACAAACGGAAGAAATTGGTCGCTGTTTCGGAAGGACTATTGCAGCGCCCAAGAGTTTCGATAGTCATGCCTACTTACAATCCCGATCCCGCTTGGTTAGCGCAAGCAATCGAATCAGTGCGTCAGCAAATCTATTCGAATTGGGAGCTATGTATTGCCGATGATGCGTCAACGGATCCGGAGGTTAGGCGAGTTCTTGAACGATATGCTCATACTGATGCACGTATCAAGGTGGCTTTCCGGGAGATAAACGGACATATCTCTGCTGCGTCGAACAGCGCCCTTGCTATGGCAACAGGCACGTGGATTGCCTTGCTGGATCACGATGATCTGCTGCCTGAACACGCCTTGGTACTTATAGCACAAGCCATTGTGAGCAACGCTGATGCCGGTCTGATTTATACCGACGAGGACAAGATTGATGAATACGGAAACAGGACAAGCCCATATTTTAAGTGCGATCTAAATCTTGAACTGCTCCGCGCTCAGAACATGATTAGCCATCTGGGCGTTTATCGACGGGATTTAGTTGAAAACGTCGGGGGCTTTCGGATGGGCTTCGAAGGCTCGCAAGACTACGATCTCGCGTTGCGAGTGGTGGATTTGATCGCGCCGAGTCAAGTGGTGCATATCCCGCATGTGCTCTATCACTGGCGTATTCATGCCGCGAGTACCTCCATGGACGCGGGGGCCAAGACGTATGCCCAAGATGCAGGTCTAAAGGCGCTCAGTGAGCATTTACAGCGTCGTTCAGTCTCGGGGTCGGTGGAGTTAACCCCCTTTATGCAGTACCGGATCCGCTATGCGACGCCGCTAACGCAGCCGCTTGTGAGTCTTGTTATTCCAACCCGCAACGGCCTACATTTGATTCGCCAGTGCGTAAGCAGCATTTTGGAGAAGACGACCTACCGTAATTTCGAAATATTGATCATCGACAATGGATCCGACGATCCTCGCGCGCTTCAGTATTTTTCGGAAATTGCAGCGGACCCGCGAATCACGGTGATTCGCGATGATAGTCCTTTCAACTATTCAGCCCTTAATAATCGTGCCGTGACATTGGCTCAGGGGGAGTTCGTTGCGCTCTTGAATAACGATATCGAGGTAATCACACCTGGCTGGCTTGAAGAGATGCTGAGTCTTGCTGCTTTACCCGGGCACGGTGCGGTTGGCGCGCGCCTTTGGTATCCGGATAACACCTTGCAGCATGGAGGGGTTGTGCTGGGTTTAGGCGGAGTCGCTGGCCATGCGCACAGCAGGCTTCCTCGTGGGCATTTCGGATATTTCGGCCGCGGCGCGCTAATACAAGGAGTGTCTTGCGTGACGGCAGCCTGCCTGTTGATTCACAAATCAATCTACTGGGAAGTGGGGGGGTTGAACGAGTCTGACTTGCGGGTAGCTTTCAATGATGTAGATTTCTGTTTGAAAGTGAGGGCGGCGGGTTATCAAAATATTTGGACGCCGTTTGCTGAGTTCTATCACCACGAATCAGCTACGCGCGGGGGGGACGACACTCCAGAGAAAAAACAAAGATTTGCTGCTGAAGTTGCATATATGCAAAGTAGCTGGGGTGACACCCTTTTGCTGGATCCGGCCTATAACCCAAACTTGACGCTTGAGCACGGAGACTTCAGTCTAGCTTGGCCACCAAGAGTCCAGCTTTGCCAAGAAAGTCAGATCCCCCAAGAGGCTCTCCCCAGCTGAGTTTGAAGGTTGCGCCACTTGCCGTTTTCGCCTCGGTGAGGTTGCTGTGTTAGGTGGCATGGTTGGACAATCTCGTTGGAGCGGGATACGTTCGCGTTCAGCGCAGCCATCAAGGCAATTGCCGTGCAGGGAGAATCGCATACGCATAGCGGATGTGCGCTCCCACGTGCAAACCTATACATTCGTGCGATCTCCAATTAAGGCCCAGCCAATCACGCGTTGTGCAAATTGTGCTTAAGCTCGCCCCGTGGTTGCATCCGGGCCCTGTCTTAGGTCAGCGTCAGCAGTGATGAATCTTCCGAGTCCGTGCTACCAGCATCAGTGGCAACCTGCAACGACAACGTCCTTGTTTGAAGAGTACAAGAGGTCCAGGCAGGTCAGAATCTGACCGTCAGCCGAATGGTTTTCCCAAACGCTGATGCCCCCTCCTGACAGAAAGCGGATCTCACCGGAAACGTAGAAATCAGCCGGTACATAAAAATATCTATATGAGTTATCGGCCAATTCTGACAAGGAAAAATCTTGAATAAAAGATCTTCCGTCACTGGCTCTGAGTAGAAGCTCTGCTCTGCCTAGGTTCTGACGAGCATATGTCCCAAACAAGATTCCGATACGTCTCTGCTTCCCGAAATCACTGTTTTTCAACGGCGGCATCCTTAGGCGGATGGGACTGCGCTCATCTAAGACTGCGCTTGGGACCATCTTGTGCTCGTATGTCTTCGACTTGTCTGACACAACTTCCGGCTCATAAATAATATTTTCGATCTGCTGCTGTTGAAACGGGGAGAGATAGTACCTGCGAAGCAAGACATTTGTTGTGCCGGAAATGGAAAAAACAAAAAACAAAAAACAAAAAACAGTAAAGAACCTTTTCTGCCAATCACAAAGAGAGTTGATTTTTTCAGAAACTCCGTATGCAATAAGGATGGCCGGAATAAGAAAATATCTGCCTTGCACCCCAGAAATTTTGCTCGCAGGGTGTGGTGACCAGGTTACGAGTAAAGCAAGAAAAATCAAAAAAATAGAGAGCGCAGAAATAAAAATTAATAACAGTCTATGCGGCCATTCGTTCTTTATTCCTCGCCAAGAAAATGTCAAAGAGGCGATCGCCAAAACAACGCTCCCCATAACAGTATACATAGGGCGTTCAAATGGGGTGTCAAGCCAACCAAGTATCCCAAGAAATTGGGTGTAGTAATTGTCGACCAGATTTAGGTCTGTTATCGTCTGCCAAAATACTTTCAAAAACTGAAAAGGCTGTTTTGTGTAAAAGGCGATTATATTTGAGGGCGGCTCGCCCAACACGGCCCTAAGGTCAACCGTCGTTTTTACGGCAATGCTCACCCAGGCAAGAATGAAAAAACACGAAACCACAAACAAAAATAGCGATCTCTTCTTTGTAGTGTAAAAGAATGAGGCGGCAAGCATTAGAACAAATGGAATTAAATGTATTCTAGATGTTGCCAGCACCACAACGGCTATGGCAAGAGCGTAAAGACGCCAGTTTGGCGTGTCTGTTTTTTCCGTTGTAATCCGCAAGAATGTTGCGATCACAAATAAGGCTAACGCAGTTGAGACCCCATCCAAGCTCGCTGATGAAAATTGAAACAGACTCATTGGCACAGAAATGAGTGCTAGAGACAATGGGTTTGTGGCATATGTTCTAAAGGCTGAGAAAACAAGTAAAACTGCCGCAAGTATAGAAAATGCTCTGGCAAGCCTATAAGAATAATCAACCGTAAGTCCTAGCCTCTCCCCAAGCAAAAGCCCAGCGGCCTGCGGAGAATAAATAACAGGAAAATAGTACCCGGTGCCCGGCGCTGGGTCGTAAACCCTTTGGCCTGTCCACCGAATCTTGCTTGCAGCATCAATTACATCTGCAGATAATTTGTCCTGCGTTGATGGGTGGCTCGCCATGTATGCCAATAAACCGGTATCAACATCTCCGCCGCTTGATTTTCCCTCTGGGCGATCTAATATGAAAACTCCTTTTCCCAAGAGATAGGCGCGCTGGATGTGATCAAACTCATCCGGAGATTTAAACGGAGGAATAACTGCCGCAAGAAAAAAACATGCGATAAATAACAACAGGGAAATAATAAAAGAATCATCAGTTGTGATTTTCTTAAGGTTGTCTCTCATCTGCATTGTCTTCCTGAAGTCCGCCTACGCGCCCTAAATATGATTTTGGTACAAAGAATGAAAGGTGGCCGCTGTTGACGACCTCGGTTGGCGCCCGTCTAGCTGCAGATATGGATGACGAGTCGAACGGCTGGTCGTTTTTGTAAAACAAGCTTTCTGTCAAAAGCATGCAATGAATTACGAAAACAGCGCCGCTCGAATTGTGCGTGAAGGCTCGCAAAGCCAGCAACCGATCTATTACAAGTACAGTCCTCCGCCGCAATCGCACCGACTCCCAAGTGAGCAGGCGAAATGTGGAGAATGAGCACAGAGGTGCGCGGCATACAATTCGAGTGATGCAAAAGCTTGGAGTGTTCTCTATTGGCAAGCGCTGATCGAGCTTGCTTCGAAAGCACTGTTAACCGCTTTCGCCCCCATTTTTGGTTGATAGGGAGTAAACAATATCGCTGGGCATCATGAAAATAATTGGAAAGGCCAATGTCACTATCAAGCAAATGAGTAGACGCACAGGCAAGGAGTGGCCGCGGGTGTACGAAACTCGTGTATACAACCCTTTCATACTGATGGTCGAAAGCCGCCCTACTGCAATTTCCTTGAAACCATTCCTCTCCAATAACTGCCGCAAATTTTCTTGGCAAAAATAATGCAAGTGCGGAGAGGGGAGATCTTTTTGCCAAAGCCGTTCAAAAAACCCCCCGATTCCCAAATTTAATAGCAAGCGGGAGGTCCGATAAAACACTCCTGAGCTGCTCGGCAGATTCAATACAAGCATCCCTGCGGGCTTTAAGTGCGCCCTGCATTCAGCCAATGTGCTTTTTACATCTGGAATGTGCTCAAAAACGTCGTTGAATACGATCACATCAAACTGTTCATTTGAAGACAAAACTTCAGGGAAAAACCCCCGTCGTACGTGCAGCCCGCGCTGGTGAGTGGCCTCGTAAACATGTAGATCAGGTTCAATGCCAAGTGCTTTGAATCCCATTTCGCCTGCGCGCTCCAAGAACCATCCATGGGCGCAGCCAACATCCAAAAGGCTCCCAGTTTTTTTTCTATTCTCAATAATTGCGTGCAATAGCTTGTCAAAGTTGTCAACTCGTAAAGGCCGCAACCCCTTTTCGCGAAACTGTTCGTCTATTTGGTCATGTGCCGTTGCTTGGTTAATTGCCGGCGCTAGCTCGGCGTTTTCGTAGTTGCAGGTTGAGCACTCCCAGTGCCAGGCCTGGATTCCACCGTCCATTACTGAATCGCAGACGGGGCAGCATTTTACGGCCATACGAAAACCTCACTTAGAAACAGAAATAATTACGCCAAAGGCAATGATGCTCGCCCCAATATACGTATTCCAACCAAGCGGCTCGCCCAGCAAGAAGTGAGCCAAAGTAGGGACAAGGAAAAAAGCCAGTGCAGCGAATGGGTAGGCTGCGCGCAGAGGCACGTCTTTTAGCGCAATTAGCCAAAGAACCGTTGCGCCTGAATAGACGGCAAACGCAATCAAAAGCTTAAAGCTGAGAAGAGATGGAAGAAGCCCGTCGACGGTCAAAACTATATCATTCGATGCCAGTTTAAATAGAATCTGCCCGACCGACAACAAAAGCACGGTAAACAAAATCAAGATTATTTGAAAGACGGACATTCTATTTTGTGCATTGAGTTTTTATGATTAACGACAGGCACCTTGCGCGATTAGGCGTAGGAGTGCGTGCCGAAATATGTCGGAAGCGCTTCATCCTCAGAGTAGTTGGCCGCCCAGCTACGAAGATTCTCTATTGACATTCTGAAGCTTCCGAATATTGCTGTGGATAGCGCGTGTGGGAACCGAAGATATGTCATATCCAACAAAGCCGAGAAGTAACTGAATCCCTGCAAGAATTGGTAGGGCGGACAACATAACCGTGCCGGCCGGTGTCGGAATGCCGTTATTGGCGGAGTGGCTCCAGTGGTAGCCCCCATAAACCAACCCGAAGAGAAAAAGCAAAAAACCCACGGGTAGCTCTATTGAGGCAAGAGACATGTCCCTAAGATAATAATTGTAAAAAATCCTTTTAAAGAAATTCCGAGCATGTTTTACGAAAAACTCTCCAATGATCCGGGTAATCTTTAAATTGCTTGTCTCGTTTCCATACTTTGCTTCCATCGGTACATCAACTACGACCGCGCGCAGAGTGTTTAGCCTGAATAGCATGTCGGTTTCAAAAAAATAGCGTCGGCTAATTTTGCTAAAAGGCAGGTGGCGAGCCATGTCTGCGTGGATGGCCGTGTAACCGTTGGTTGGGTCAAAGAGATTCCAGTAGCCAGATGATAACTTGCACATGAGCGAAAGTACTGCATTGCCAACGAGCCGTGTTGCGGGCATTGCGTGTATCTTTTCCAAGTCAAAAAAACGATTACCCTTGGTGTAGTCAGCTTCGCCAGCTGCAATAGGACGCACAAAATCCAGGATCAAGATCGGGTCCATTTGGCCGTCGCTATCGATTTTGACCAACACATCCATGCCATCCTCGATTGCGGCTCTGTAACCCGTCATAACCGCCCCCCCTACCCCCTCGTTTTCCGCATGTCTTAACACGGAGACTCGCTTGTCTCTGCAATTTGTCTTGACAAAAGAGCCTGATTGATCGGGGCAGCAGTCATCAACAACGTAAATTCGAGTAACCTCAGAACCAATCAGTTCTATTACGTTCAGAATATGGTTGCGTGCTTTGTAGGTTGGAATTATTACTGCAATTTTTAGCTGGATATCCATAGCGAATACGGAGAATAGTCTGTTTTGAAAATATATAAACAAATCAGGACGGGCATTGGCTGCAGGTGACGGCCCGCAGTTCACCGCCAAAGGATGGCGGTTGATCGAGAGACGGTTAGCCTAAGGAAGGAGCATTCGCTTTATTTCCTGATTAACTCTTCGATACGACCCTTATACAGCATCCACCGCTAAGCCTGTAATGATACCCGCACGGAGGCTTGGCGTTGGCCACTTTTCAATATTCCGAGCTTTTCTTTATCCCATTGCGATGATCGATAGATTGTGCCGTGATATGTTTAGTTGGGCTATCGGTGTAGTCAAGTGCGCTGCAATCGTCCGGCAGTGCTGAGCCTCGACCGCAGTATTTCTGCCAAAGAAGCCTGGCGCGCTACGAGGAAGGGCTCTCCCGGCTGCCCTCAAGTCGAATGTTAAGCGTTTGCTAGAGTTGTGCGGATGTCTTGTGTAATGCTCGTAGGTAAGTGAGCGATCCTCGCGTCGAGTGTCAAGTCTCTTTTTCTGGTGATTTGATATTTGCAGCGTCTAAATGCGTAACGGGGAGCTATTCCTCATTGCTCGGGGTCGTCAATTTAATGTTGCGCACCGTCAAGGGATGTGGTTCGCACTGCGGTGTATGGCGCGTGCCTCCCCTGTGCGATGCCGGCTCTCCTGAGTGTGTGTGTGCGTGTGTGTGGGGGGGAGGGGGGTTTTTGGTAAACTGCCGCGCCATCCCTCGAACAGGCGGTTTTCTCAACGCGAAGGGCCTCCGCCTCCGGCGATTGATTTTGGAAGCCAAGACTGCTATCCGCGGATAGTTTCGTCTCAAAGTGCTGTGAAGTGCGGGGGGGGGGCTTTGCTCCTTCATTGGCTGGCATTATGTTATGTATTACTTGCTTGTTCGCACAGTTGTCTTGGCGGATCGCCTCGCCTCGCGAGAAGATGGTCGTTTGTTTGCAGTGTTTTTGAATCGTTGGGAGAGGGGTCGTTGCGAGTAAAAGGAGTGTTTTTGAGGTTGCGCCACGATGCCGCGCTGCAAAATATCGTGCTGATCGTCATTCTTATCATTCTCTCTGCTATTAAGACGAGAGGGTACTTGCTGGACGGACGGTTGTGGGCAGAAGAGGCTACCGATTTTTTCTCGGGCGTTCATGGCAAGAGTTTTATTTCTGCTTTTTGTTATGTGTACAAGGGCCAGTTGCAGATAGTCACCAATATTATTGTCTGGCTGGGCACGCTTGTGCCCATAAATTGGCTTCCATTCGCCACCACCTCCCTGTCGTATGCCGTTCAATCAGTGCCGATTCTTTATCTGATCATGTACCGAACGCAGCTTGAAATCGGATTTTTGCAGTTTTTGGGGTTTCTAATTGTTTACCACGGACTGCCTCAAAGTGAAGAGGTTTTCTCGACAGCGACCAACGTTCAGTGGCATTTGGGGCTGCTGGCGGCCGTCCTTGTTATTCTGCCTGTGTCGCGTGGCTGGCGTCTCTGGCTTTCAAGACTTCTTTTGGTGGCATGCGGCCTTGGAGGAGTTCCTGCATGCATTGTCGCGCCTGTGGCTTTGGCACGTTATGCTGTCACGAGAGATAGGGAGCGTCTAGTTCAAGGGGCTGTCCTTGCGATGTGCGCACTCATCCAGTTGTCCATGTTGCTGTTACATGGGGCCGATGCAGGGGGAGGGCGGTCCGTGGATTTCAGAATCCTTGTTGCTTTGCAGGCATCAAGTTTTCAGCAAATATATTCTCCAGTATTCGGCCCCGAGTTTGCGAATTTTTTGGCTCCTTTTGTTAGGAATGGGGGGGGCGTTTTTGAAGTGTTTTCAATCTGCTTGGTTCTATGTTTTTACTATTTTTTTGCTAGAGAAAAGGAGTGGGCTCCTTTTGCCGTTTTGTGTTCGGCAATGATGGTGCTTGTTTCTTATGTTGGGGCGCTCGATGACCGATTAAGCCTTATCTCGGCGGCAGTCGGTGGAAGATACTTCTTTGCCCCAAATGTCCTTCTTTGTCTTGTATTGGCTGCAGCTACGTCCAAGACAGTAAGAGGTCTATATGGGGTCATTTTCGCAACTTGTGTCGTCTCCTCCGTTGCATATGGTTTTCGCGCAAATTTTTCTGGACCTGCCTGGAGGGATGCTTATCGTGCCTGCATGGACAAGCCCGAGTGTGACTCTATTCAAGTTTGGCCTCCTGGCTGGAGTCTCAAACGTCCTAAAGAAGGTTGGTAGGCCGTCCAGGACTATCATCTGTGCGGATGAATTACTTAACGGCGTGATAGGCTGATGAGTTGCTTGGCCGGTTTTCGTGACATGGACTCTTTTTTGAGAGGGGCTAAGTTGTGTTGCGATGATCAAAGTCGGGACGTGCTGTAACTTTGCACTCCAAACCCCCGAAAATGTCTCGTACCAAGTGCCTTTATTAGGCTGTTTGCAATATGAGGTTGGAATGCTTTGTCAGTTCCGAGCTGAATTGCTCGGAGGTGGGGGTGTGCCTCTTAAAAAAGTACTGTATTTTGATGTTGTCACCCGTGATTCGCCGAAATGCAATTGAACTGGTCCTTCTTGGGCTTACTCTCGTTTTTATAGGTCTAGCTATAGCGGGAGCAGTCTCTGCGTATTCGCCTGTTCCCTACTGGGACATGTGGAATGGTTATCTAGAGTTTTATGTCAAAGCAAGCTCGGGTGATTTTTCCGTGTGGTGGGCTCAGCATAACGAACACCGCATATTTCTTGCAAGACTGCTGTTCTGGATTGATTTTGTTTTGTTTCGCGGGACAGGAGCCTTTCTTGTTCTTATGAATTTTGTCCTGTTGGGGGCAATTTGTGCTGTGTTCGTCGTGATATGGCGCGAGCGATCGGGGGGGGGGGCAGGGCTTTTTTTGGCGGCTTGGTTATTTTCTTGGTCGCAAGAGAGCAACTTGACATGGGGGTTTCAGAGTCAGTTCATGCTGGCGCTGCTGCTACCGCTTTTGGCGTTCTATCTCCTTCATAGAGGAGTGTCTGATGTAAGGCGCTCATCACGATATTTCTTAATGGCGAGCGTTTGTGGACTGCTCGCCATCGGCAGCATGGCAAACGGGGTTATTGCCCTTCCGTTGATGACTCTTTTTGCTCTTTTGACCCGGAGTGGTTGGCGTCGCTGCGGTGCTCTCGCTGTATTGTCCGTGCTTGGCATTCTTCTCTATTTTCACGGCTACTTCTCACCAGAAGATCATGGCTCATTGCGTCAAGCTTTCTTGGCGCATCCGACAGGCCTTCTGTTGTTCGCAATCACTTATGTAGGAGGCCCCTTCGGCTACCTGTTTTCTGGCAGCGCGAAAGCGCTTCTTATTGCGCAAATTGCTGGAGTGTGTTTGACCTTTGCGGCTATAGGCTTTGCTTGGAATGCCCTAAGAAAACCAAAACAATCGACGCTGCAGCTTGCAATGCTTCTGTTTATTCTTTACGTCGGCGGTACTGCGCTAGGGACTGCAGGAGGGCGGCTGAGTTTTGGCATCGAACACGCTCTTTCCAGCCGCTACATGACCCCCTCTCTGGCTGCTTGGGCGGCGCTTATGGTGCTTGCCGTGCCCCCGATGCAGGCGCGTGCTCGACGATTGGCAGACGCGTTGCTATTGATTCTGTTGGTCGCACTCCTGCCACAGCAACTTAAGACGCTGGAGCCGAAGCATGACGGATTGTTCGAAAGAGATGTTGCGGCGTTGGCAATCGAGTTGGGGATCAAGGATCAGGCTCAGATCACCCACGTCTTTCCAAGTGCTGAATGGGCATTGTCCGTTGCCGAGGTTCCTGTAGAGCGTAATCTGTCAATCTTCGGAATGTCGCCACTTGCGGATCTGCGCGAGCGCTTGGGGGCATCTTCAGGAATGGAAGAGTTGCCAGCGACTGCTTGTCTGGGGCATGTGGATGAAGTTCATGAAATCAAGGAAGATCCGGGGTTCGCGCAATTGCGGGGATGGGTTTCCGACGGCACGAGTGAAGCTAAGCCGGGGGTTCTGACAGTTGTGGATGAAGGCATGAGTGTGGTCGGCTTCCTGTATGGCGGGCAGCGGCGACCCGACGTCGTGCGTGTGATGGGCGCACGCGCGCTCGAATCGGGGTTCAAGGGCTATTTGCGTTCTGCGAGCTTGGACAAACCGGTGTACATCCTGGGGCCAAACCTGCAGTGCCAATTGAAAGCTGCTCTCGTGACCTCGCCGAAAGATTGATGACAGCAAGCCCAGAAGATTGATTTCAAGAAAATTGCATAGGCAGCATGATGAAAGACAAGAAGATAGTCTTGCCGGGAGGTGCAGGCCTCGTAGGCCAGAACCTCATTGCCCGCCTCATGGCGCGTGGCTATACCAATATTGTCGTTCTCGACAAGCATCGTGCCAATCTGGCGATGCTCAGGCAGATCCAGCCTGAAATCACCATCGAGTACGCGGACCTGGCCGAACCCGGTGATTGGCTGGGCCGCATTGCTGGCGCAGATGTTGTCGTCATGTTGCAGGCGCAGATCGGTGGCAATGACTACCAGGAGTTCGTGCGCAACAATATCGATTCGACGCGCCTGCTGCTCGATGCCGTCAAAGCCCATAACGTACCGTCCCTTGTACACATCAGCTCGTCGGTGGTCGAGTCGGTGGCCGACGACTTCTATACGAACACCAAGAAGGATCAGGAGCGGATGGTGCTCGACAGCGGCATCTCCTGCCCGGTATTGCGCCCCACCCTCATGTTCGGTTGGTTTGATCGCAAACATCTCGGTTGGCTTTCCCGGTTCATGAAGAAGGTTCCGGTATTCCCGATTCCGGGACATGGGCGCTACATGCGCCAGCCGCTCTATGTCGGAGACTTCTGCAACGTCATCATCAGCTGCATCGAGAGCCCGCGTGTCGGGGTCTTCAATATCTCGGGGCATGAGAAGGTCGATTACATCGACATCATCCGGGAAATAAAAAGGGCAACAAAGGCGAGCGCGGTCGTACTTCGCATTCCGTTTGCATTGTTCTATTCCTTGCTGTGGGTATGGGGGCTGTTTGACAAGAACCCGCCATTTACCACTCAGCAATTGTCGGCCTTGAGTGCCAAAGACGAATTCGAAGTCATCGACTGGCCGGGAATCTTCGGCGTGCGTTCTACGCCTTTCCGGGAGGCTATTGACGAAACCTTCAACGATCCGCGATATGGCCATATCGTGATGGAGTTCTAAGTAATGAAGCAACGTGTCGCAGTGGTGGGGGCGGGCCCGATGGGTCTGACCGTCGCATACGAATTGTTGAAGGCAGGTAAGGAAGTCACGATTTTCGAGAGAGACGATCGGATCGGCGGCATGTCCGCGGCTTTCGATTTCGCGGGAACGCGCATCGAGCGCTATTACCATTTCGTCTGTGGACCCGATGAGGCGCTGTTTGCCTACTTGCGCGAGTTTAAGCAGGAGCATCTGCTCAAGTGGGTGTCGACGAAGATGGGCTTCTATTTCGATGGCAAGCTCTACGACTGGGGTCACCCGTTGGCCTTGCTCAAGTTTCCCGGGCTTTCCCTGTGGCAGAAGATCCGCTATGGCTTGCAGGTCATGGGGGTCAAGAATGTGACGGACTGGCGTCCGCTGGATGCGATCTCCTCTACGGCTTGGCTGCAGAAGGGGATCGGTAAAGCTGCTTACGATGTCTTGTGGAAGCCGCTATTCCATTTCAAGTTTTACGAGTTCCAGGACAGCTTGTCAGCGGCCTGGCTTGGAACCCGGATCAAGCGTGTGGCCCTGTCGCGCAAGAGTCTGTTCGAGGAACGCATGGGCTACCTCGAAGGTGGTTCGGAGCGTCTCCTCGATGTCGTCGCTGAGCGCATCCGTCAGATGGGTGGGCAGATCGTGTTGAGCGCGGCAGTCGAGAAGGTCGAGACTGCCGGCACCGAAGCCGCGCTAAGTCTCAGCGGTCTGACCGTGGGCGGCGCATTCCAGGCGTTTGATCAGGTCGTTTCGACGATTCCTTTGCCCTATCTGGTGCGCTTGATGCCTGGCTTGCCTGAGGAGGAGCGTGCCAAGGTGGCGGCAATCCGGAATGTCGGTGTGGTCTGTGTGTTGCTGAAGCTGCGCAAGCCGTTTTCGCGCAATTTCTGGATGAACATCAATGACGAGCGCATCGAGATTCCGGGGCTGATCGAATACACCAACCTGAATCCGCTGGATGGCAAGGCATCGATCGTTTACGCCCCGTACTACATGCCTCAGACGCATCCCAAATATGCGCGGGACCCCCAGGCTTTCATCGATGAGACGATTGCGTACATGAAACTGATTGAGCCGGATTTCTCGGCGGATGATGTCATTGCAAGTTCGGCGCATCGCTACGAGTTCGCACAGACAGTCTGCACACCTGGCTTTTTCGACCAACTGCCGCCCATGCAGAGCACGGTCAAGGGCTTGTTCATGGCGGACACCTCGCACTATTACCCGGAAGACCGGTCGATCTGCGAAAGCATGGCGCTTGGGGCCAAGTTGGCCGCAATGGCTCAGGCGGCGGGATGAGTGTATTGACGAGTCAGTTTGTCCGCTTCCTGTTTGCAGGGGGCGTGGCAGCTGCCGCGAACTACGGATCGCGTTTTGCGTTCAGTCTGTGGTGCAGCTACGAGGTGGCGATCGTTCTGGCGTATCTGGTGGGGATGACTGTGGCATTCCTGCTGATGCGCGCGTACGTATTCGATGCGCGTACCGGCAAGTTGGCACCCCAAGTTCTGAAATTCATCGCGGTCAATATCCTTGCCGTCCTGCAGACGCTGCTCATAAGTATTGTGCTGGCCAGGTGGGGCTTGCCGGCGCTGGGCGTCACACAACATGTCGAAGCGCTTGCTCATCTGATAGGCGTGTTGGTGCCCGTGGTAACCAGCTATGCCGGGCATCGCCTGGCGACTTTCAAGTAATGTCAGCACCCGTAAGGCGCCGACAGTGATTCAAAAGCTTGTCGCTCCTTCTGGGTTGCGTGCAATTGCCATATTCGTGGCTTGCGGAGCGGGCCTGTATCTCGCAGCAACGGTCTGGGCAGGGTTCGATACCGCGCTCGCGTCGCTGCAACGCATCGGCCTGCCCGCGATGCTTGGCGGTGCGTTGCTCGCGTCACTATCTTACGTCTTGCGATTTCTGCGTTGGCGCTCACTGCTACGGCGATTCGGCCATGCGATCCCGGATTTGCATCATTTTGCTGTGTACGTTGCAGGGCTGGCGCTGACACCTTCGCCGGGCAAGCTCGGAGAAACCTTGCGCTCAGCCCTGCTGTTGCCGTGGGGCGTGACAGTGGAGCAGAGTCTGGCGGCGTTTCTCGTAGACCGCATGTCTGATGTGTTGGGCATTACCATGCTGGGAGTCATTGCGGCGAGACTGGCGGGGCAACCGCTGCCGATCCTCGAGTACTTGCTGGTGGGGGCCTGGCTGTCGGCGACGCTGTTTCGCATGCTCATGTTGCGGCTAGGGGAGAGCGTCTGGAACTGGCTAAGCGCCCGTGGGCAGCGACGCCCGCTGCAGTTGCTCGTGCGTGTCGTCGATGCTTGGGCGGTGTTGTGGCGGCCCTCACGGGTACCGGTCTATGCCTTGATTGCGGCTGCAGCATACGGCGTTCAGGCTCTGGTTTTCTGGGGGTTTGCACGCCTTGCGGGCATAGATATCAGTGTTGCTTCGGCTATTTCAATGTTTGCCAACGCGACTTTGTTTGGTGCGGCCAGCATGTTGCCGGGAGGCTTGGGGGCGATGGAGGCTGCGCTTGTGTTTCAGCTCGACGGTGCGACACCGGGGGCTGGCGTATCGGTGTCCGTGGCCATTGCCACGCGGATCGTGACGCTGTGGTGCGGTGTCCTTGCTGGCCTGATCGCTTTGCTTCGCGTATCCGGCAAACCGGTACGCGTTTAATTGAAATGAACGATTCCATGAATCAAGAATTTGATCCAGGCGTGCCGTTGTGTGTCGACCTTGATGGCACGCTCATCCACACGGACATGCTGCACGAATCCGTGATGGTCCTGCTTGCTGACAATCCGTTGAACGTCTTGCGGCTGCCGTTCTGGTTGCTGGCGGGCAAGGCTGCGTTGAAGCGCAAGATAGCCTCTCGCGTACAGATGGATCCACGCAGCCTGCCGTACAACGAGCCTTTGATTGCATGGCTGCGAAGCGAACGTAGCGCGGGGCGTCGCTTGGTGCTGGCAACAGCCAGCGACGAACGCTTCGCGCACTCGATCAATGAGCATCTCGGTCTCTTCGATGAAGTGGTGGCGAGCGACGGCTCGATCAATATGGCGGGGCGCCATAAGGCTGCCGCATTGGAGCAGCGTTTTGGCAAGGGCCGGTTTGACTACGCCGGAAATGCAACGCCAGACCTGACGGTATGGGGCTCGGCGCGCCGGGGGGTTGTGGTGTCGGCCAGTGCCCGTGTGTCGAAGGCGGCGCAGCAGGCCACGACAGTCGAGCGCGAATTTGCAGCGGTCAAGCCGAATTTCCATGACTGGCGGCGCATGCTGCGGGTGCATCAATGGTTGAAGAACGGGCTACTGTTCGTCCCCATGCTGGCGGCTCACCAGTTGTCCTTCGCTCTGTTTGCACAGGTGTTGCTGGGCGTCATCGCTTTCAGTCTCTGCGCTTCGTCTGTCTATATTTCGAACGACTTGCTTGATCTGGAGAGTGACCGACAGCACCCGCGCAAGCGGTTGCGCCCGTTTGCGGCGGCACGCATTCCGATCTGGGTTGGTTGTGCAGCTACGCCGCTGCTACTGGCAGCCAGCGTCGCTGTCGGGACGCTGGTCGGCTCGCATTTCCTGTTATGGCTGGGAGTCTATTTTGCTGTGACGCTGGCATATTCTCTCGGGCTGAAGAAGCTTGTGCTGGTGGATGGGTTCACGCTCGCTGCGCTGTACACTCTGCGTATCGTGGCCGGTGCTGCCGCAGTCCGGCATGAGGTTTCCTTCTGGTTGCTGGCCTTTTCGGTATTCCTGTTCCTCTCGCTGGCCTTCGTCAAGCGCTATGCCGAACTGGATCTCATGAAGGAGCGCGGACGCGAAAAGGCTCACGGACGAGGTTATGAGGTCGCCGATGCGCCGCTTGTTCAGACTCTGGGGCTGGCATCAGGTTATGCGGCCGTGGTCGTCTTGGCGCTCTACCTGAACAGCGACGCCATGCGAGCGCTTTACCAAGCTCCTGAATGGATGTGGGGGGCCGTGCCTGCAGTGATGTTCTGGATCAGCTGGGTGTGGCTGAAGACGCATCGAGGGGAGATGCATGATGATCCGGTGGTCTTTGCCATAAAGGATCGGACCAGTCTCTGCGTGGGGGGCATTTTCATTGCGTCGTTAGTGCTGGGAGTCGTTGCATGACAACGATGCCAGTGTCTTCCTGGGGCCGTCTTGCACAGCCTTTGCATCACATAGTCGCGTTGCGCGACGCAACTGCGGTGCCGGATCTGCTGCGAACGGGACAAGGAGCTGGTCTTGCCTTCGGCATGGGGCGCAGTTACGGCGACGTCTGTCTGAATGATGGCGGCACGCTCTGGAAGACCACCGGTCTCGATCGTTTCGTCAGTTTTGACGAGCAGAGCGGGCTTCTGGTGTGTGAAGCCGGGGCTTTGGTGCGTGACATCCAGAGGTTGGTCATTCCGCGTGGCTGGATCCTGCCCGTGACACCTGGCACGCAACTGATTACTGTCGGAGGCGCGATTGCCAACGACGTGCATGGCAAGAATCACCACGTGCTCGGTTCCTTCGGTGATCATGTCAAACGCATACGTCTTGTGCGAACTGACGGATCGATCATCGACTGCGGCCCGTCGGAGCATGCGGAGTGGTTTGCCGCAACGGTCGGGGGGCTGGGGTTGACCGGCGTCATGACGGAAGTGCAGATCCAGCTACGGCGGACGAGTGGCCCATGGCTGGATACCGAGACCATACCGTATGCCGGTCTGGATGAGTTTTTCACGCTCGCAGATGGCTCGGAGAGCGGGTGGGAGCACACGGTCTCGTGGATCGATTGTCTGGATCGAAGCGGCAGGGGGGTTTTCATGCGCGGGAATCCCGCGACGAGAACGGACATTCCCGCGCCCGCGAAGGTTGGGGCAGGCATGCCTGTCGTACCCCCGGTGTCACTCGTGAATGGCCCCTCGTTGCGCGCATTCAACACGCTGTATTTTAACCTGAAGAAGCATCGTGCCGGGCGGCAACAGGCGCACTACGAGCCCTTCTTCTATCCGCTCGACAACGTGCCCAACTGGAATCGCATGTACGGTCCGAAGGGCTTCTTCCAGTATCAGAGCGTTGTGCCGCGTGATGTGGCGCGCGACGCCGTGCAAGCGATGCTTGAGGTCGTTTCCCGTTCGGGAAGTGGCTCTTTCCTGGCTGTGTTGAAAACCTTTGGTGACAGGGAGTCACCCGGCCTTCTCAGTTTCCCGCGACCGGGGGCCACGCTGGCACTGGATTTTCCCAACAAGGGAGAGCCCACCCACAAGTTGTTCGCGCAACTGGATGCGATCGTAATGGAAGCGAAGGGCCGGCTCTATCCCGCCAAGGATGCGCGCATGCCGCAGGCCATGTTCCAGGCGGGTTATCCGGGGCTGGAAGAGTTTTCAAAATTTCGTGATGCCGGGATCAGTTCCGCGCTGTCACGCAGACTGATGGGGAGCTGACAAGGTGAAACGTATCGCGATTATTGGGGCAACTTCGCTCATCGCCGAGCAGAGCGCGCGGCTCTGGGTGAGAGAAGCTGTGGCCTTGACCCTTGTCGGTCGCGAGTTGAGCCGGCTGGAGCGGATTGCCGCTGACCTGCGAGTGCGGAGCCCGCAATCCAGCATCGTCTGCAAGGTCACCGACTTTGCCGATGCCCGCGCGATTGCGTCCTTTGTCGATGATCTCGATGCAGAGGGCGGCGCACAGGATCTGGTGTTGATTGCGCACGGGACTCTGCCAGATCAGAAGGCCTGCGAACAAGACCTCGTCGTCGCACGCGAGGCCTTGGCAGTGAATGGCTTGTCTCCGGTTCTCTTTGCCGAAGCTTTCGCAAGGCGCATGGCTGAAAAGGGCCAGGGCACCATAGCGGTCATCGGCTCAGTGGCAGGTGACCGTGGGCGGCGCTCCAACTACGTCTATGGCGCGGCCAAATCGCTGGTCGATCGCTACCTGGAAGGCATGCGCCACAGATTCGCCGGGACTGGCGTTCGCGTCATCACCATCAAGCCCGGCCCCACCGACACGCCCATGACTGCCCATCTGAAGGGTGGCGTGAAATTGGCAGCGCCCGAGGATGTCGCGGCAGCCATAGTGAGCGGGGTCGAAGCGGGCAAGCCGGTCATCTACGCCCCGTTCAAGTGGCGGATCATCATGGCGGTGATCCGCGCGCTGCCCACGGTGATCTTCAATCGCCTGAATATCTAAGCGCTCGTTCATGTCCCAGCCCTCTGTCATGGATCGAGGCTTGATGAGAGCGGCCAGATTGCTCGTGAAGTAGCCACGGGATGGCTACCAGAGCGCTTGAGCCAATATTCGTGACTCTCAAAGGTCGACGGGTTTGGCTGCCTTGAATGCATTGAAGTCTTCTACAACTGCAAGCGAACGCACTCGACCTTCGATGACGGGATCCCGCTCCGTTAACGACTGGGTCTGCCTGCAGGAGAGCCAAGAACAGGTAGCAGGAAGATCGTCCCAGGGAAGAACGAAACCGAGGGAGGCCAGGCCCTCTCCCGGGTACAATGCTGAGCCTGACCCGGCTGGAAGCCAGACCCCGACCCAATACAACATTGGCAATCACGCGCCTTGAGGCTGATGACTTTCGTCGGCGCCATCGAGGCCGCTGGTGGTAAGTGCCACGGACGTCCTGCCCCATGAAGAGGGGCGTAGCTGCATGTACGCCGATGCAGAGGCATTGACGCAGGGTGTGGGCTTCGAACCGAAAACCCTTCGTTTGCCGGAGGGCATTTCTCGGTGGATGGATTGCTTCAAAAGCTATATGAGTCACGCATGACAAATTACTCCATTGGTTTTGCATTACGCTCTGTCTATCAGCACAGAGACTTGTTGCGCTCACTTACCAGGCGCGATATCGAAGTGAAGTACCGCGCATCCATGCTGGGCAAGTTGTGGATCGTGCTCTATCCAATGATGATGCTGGGCGTCTACACCTTTGTTTTTGGAGGGGTCTTCAGCTCTCGCTGGGGAGGCAAAGGCGACCTCACGGACTTCGTGCCCATGCTTTATTGCGGTCTGATAGTCCACGCGATCTTTGCCGAGACGGTCAGCAAGGCACCGTTCTTGATTGTCAACAACCCCAACTACGTCAAGAAGGTAGTCTTTCCGCTCGAACTATTGCCGGTCAGCAGTTTGTTCGTGGCTTTGTTCAACGCAACAGTCAGCTTTGCGCTATTGCTGCTGATGGTATTGGTCTTTAAACACAGCGTGCATTGGACCATCGTCCTCTTGCCCCTGGTGCTGCTTCCGCTTGTGCTGTTTGCAATCGGCTGTGCCTGGCTGGTAGCCGCGCTAGGCGTGTTTTTCCGCGACATCGAGCAATTCATCGGAATCCTCATGTCGATGCTGCTTTTCCTCAGCCCAGTGTTTTACTCCACTGAATCTGCCCCTCAATTTGCCCAACACTTACTGATGCTGAACCCCATTACCTTGCCGATCGAAGATATACGCAAAGTAGTGGTGCTGGGGCAGCTTCCCAGCTTGGAGCCGTGGCTACTGAGTCTGCTGATTGGGACCGGCGTGGCGCTGATGGGGCTAAGTGTGTTCGAAAAAACCCGGCCGGCCTTTGCCGATGTCGTATAGGGTAAAAATGACTTCAAGCAATTCCGTGATCCGACTGGAAGCAATCAACAAGTGCTACCGGATCTATGACAATCCAAAGGATCGCTTCAAGCAGGCTCTGCGGGAGCGCTTGGGCCCTTGGCTGGGAAAGCAGAATCATCCCGCGTTGTTCCGGGAGCACTGGGCGCTCCATGACATTAACCTCGAGATCAATCCTGGTGAAGCAGTGGGGGTCCTGGGACGGAATGGGGCAGGCAAAAGCACTTTGCTTCAAATCATTGCCGGCACGCTGACTCCCAGCAGTGGCGAGGTGTCGATCAGTGGGCGGATCACTGCCTTGCTGGAGCTCGGTAGTGGATTCAATCCCGAATTTACCGGGCGGGAGAACGTGTTCCATAACGCTCAAATCCTTGGCCTGTCCCGGACAGAGGCTGAAAACAAGTTTGACGAAATAGCGAGCTTTGCGGATATCGGAGACTTTCTCGACCAGCCCGCCAAGACATACAGTTCCGGCATGATCATGCGGCTTGCCTTTGCCGTCCAAACCTCGATCGAGCCCAAAATTCTCATCGTGGATGAGGCGCTTTCCGTGGGTGACATGTTCTTTCAGGCAAAGTGCATGACCCGTATCAACCAGCTTGTAAGTCAGGGCGTCACCCTGCTTTACGTGAGCCACGATATTGGTTCCGTGCGCCAATTGTGCTCGCGCGCCGTATTGATCGAGAAAGGTCAACTCATCGCCAATGGCCTGGCGGCGAAAGTGTCCGATCAATACGTGAAGATCCAGCTGGAAGAACGGAATCGCGTCGCCCAGACTCGCAATGCAGCGCCCCCTTCCTGCCCCGCTTCCGAGCCAGTACCAGCCCAACCCCTGTCGAGTGCCGACGTCGGCAATGACATGGCGTTCGGGATAGGGTCATTTCGAGAGCGCGCCGAAAACAATCGGGTTGGTAACGGAACGGCTGAGATAATCAATGTTCAGATGCTCCGGAACGGAGCACACACTGTCGACTTCAATTTTGACGAGCTGGCCACTATCCGGGTCTACGTACGCTTCAATACAACTCTGCGCAATGTGAATCAGGGTATGACGTTCAGAACCGTGCAGGGCTCGGACGTTGTTTTTATGGATACCCGCCTGCAAAACCAAATGAATCGCGAGTATCTTGCTGGGCAAACCTACTGTTTCGAATGGTCAGTTCGCATGCCGCTATTGCACACGCAATACGGCTTGCTCGTTGGCCTGAATCACCCGCCCTTGAACCCAGGGGACGACTGGGTCTCCATCGATCTGGTGCCCCATGCCTATGAATTCAAGGTTGCCCCCAGGCGGGAGGGTATGATTGACGGTTTTGTCGCGTTACCTGCCGACCTTAGTATCACCGTTCTAGCTGATTCGGCACTGACAGCTTAGGCGTTTCGCAGCGAAGATGGAACGGGCGTAGCCCTCATTCCCCAGCCATGTCACGGATGGCCAATTGCAATATCGATTTTGGTCCGATGAAAAAAAGAGTAAATGTTACCGAGCCCTACCTTCCTCCCCTGGAAGAGTTTATTCCATACCTGAAGCAGATATGGGATAGCAAGGTGCTCACGAACTGTGGGGCATTCCATAACCAGCTTGAAGAAGCTCTATGTGAGTTTCTCGGTGTCAAGCACCTATCGCTGTTTACCAATGGCACGATCGCTTTGGTTACTGCGCTGCAATCCCTACGCGTCACCGGTGAAGTCATCACCACTCCCTACTCGTTCGTCGCCACCTCACACTCGCTATTGTGGAACGGAATCAAGCCGGTATTCGTTGATATCGATCCGGATACCCTGAATCTTGATCCAGAAAAAATCGAGGCGGCCATAACACCACAGACGACCGCAATCCTGCCCGTTCATTGCTATGGTCACCCATGCGACGTCGATGCAATCCAGTCGATTGCAGATAACTACAACCTCAAGGTTATTTACGATGCTGCCCATGCTTTTGGCGTGAGTGACGAGGGAGGCAGTCTGCTGCGCCATGGGGACCTGTCCGTATTGAGCTTCCATGCTACCAAAGTGTTCAACACCTTCGAGGGTGGCGCCATCATCTGCCCGGACGCGTCGACCAAGCACCGCATTGATCAATTGAAGAATTTTGGTTTTGTCGATGAAACGACTGTTGATGCGCCTGGCATTAACGGGAAGATGGCTGAGATCAATGCCGCCATGGGGCTGGTACAGCTTAAAACATTCCGTGAAATCATCGCTCGTCGTAAGGCGATCGATACCACTTACCGCGAGTTGCTCAGTGGCGTTCCGGGAATCCGGTGTCTGCAGGGTGCGCACGGGAAGGAGGGAAACTATGCTTATTTCCCCATCCTGGTTGGCGCTGACTACCAACTCAGTCGCGATGGCCTGTATCACCGCCTGAAAGAGGTTGACATTCATCCACGTCGATATTTCTATCCACTGATTTCCGACTTCCCCATGTATCGTGGGCTTCCTTCCGCCCGCCACGACAATCTTCCCATGGCCGTCAGAGCAGCTGAGCAAATCCTTTGCCTGCCGATCTACCCGGCGCTCGAATTGGAGTGCGTCAAGGAAGTCGCCAAGATCATCGCGCATCCCTGAGGCGTAAAGGTCATGAAGCTTGCCATCATGCAACCCTACTTCCTGCCCTACATTGGCTACTTTCAATTGATAGGGGCGGTGGATGAGTTTGTTGTATATGACAACATCAAGTATACGAAGAAAGGGTGGATCAATCGCAATCGTTTCCTGTTGAACGGGTCGGATGCCACCTTCTCTCTGCCGCTAAAGAATGACTCGGACACTCTGGACGTGGTGCAACGAGAGCTTGCCGTGAGTTTTAACCGCGAGAAATTGCTTAATCAGTTTCGGGGCGCCTATGCCAGTGCTCCGTACTTCGCGCAAAATTTTGCGTTTCTAGAGCGAGTTGTGCGTTGCGAGGAGCGCAATCTTTTTTGCTACATTCAGCACTCGATACTGGAGACTTGCAAACATCTGGGCCTAAAGACGCGCATTTGCATTTCGTCGGAAATCCCCGTCGATCATGACCTCAAGGCACAAGATAAGGTGCTTGCGCTATGTCTAGCGCGTGGTGCGGATACTTATATCAACTCAATAGGCGGAATCGAGTTGTATTCCCCGTCAGTGTTTCGTACGCAAGGAATAGCGTTGAACTTTCTCCGTCCAAAGCCCTTTGTTTATTCTCAATTTGGTGCGCCATTTGTGCCTTGGCTATCAATTGTGGATGTGCTCATGTTCAATCCAATCGAGACCGTGGCTGCATATATCTCGGGAAATTACGATCTGATCTGAAATGTTTTACTGGAAAAAACTCGGAAAAGTATTTGTTCCACAGGAAATAACGGGCCGTCCCTGGCTCAGCGAATTCGCGCAAGCTCCCGCTACGCTGATAATGGATGATGCGGTGCGGATATATTTTTCGTGCCGCCCTCAGGCGGATGCCAATGGACAGTATGTTAGCTACTCGGCCTGGGTTGATTTGGATCGTACTGATCTTTTTAAGATAAAAAGGGTGTCCGAAAGCCCCATTCTTCCCCTCGGAAAAGTGGGTGAGTTTGACGAGTTTGGAACGTATCCTGTTTCAGTGACGCGCGACAAAGGCCTTGTCAGGGCGTACTACGCGGGCTGGACTCGATGTGAATCAGTGCCTTTCAACGTGGCTATAGGTGTCGCTTTGAGTCGCGATGGTGGTTGTACTTTCGAAAAGCAAGGCAATGGGCCTGTGCTGGGCCACACACTCGATGAACCATTTGTCATTAGTGGGCCAAAAATACGTCGATTCAATGACCAGTGGCAGCTGTTCTATATTGCGGGGAGAAAATGGAAAATGGTCGATGGGCGGGCCGAGCCTGTTTACAAAATACGTCTGGCGACGTCACCGGACGGTCTGGTCTGGCACAAACATAACCAGGATCTGATTCCCAGTCGTATCGAGGAAGATGAGGCGCAAGCTAGTCCAGATGTGATTTACGCTAACGGAAAGTACCACATGTTCTTCTGTTACCGCCGCAGCAGTCATTATCGGGGAAAGCAAAATGGTTATCGTATCGGCTATGCTTCCAGCGCGGATTCGATCACGTGGACGCGCGACGACACCAAGGCTGGAATCGACGTTTCAGAAGAAGGGTGGGATGCAGAAATGGTCAGTTACCCCCACGTGTTCGAATTGGATGGAAAGACTTATATGGCTTACCTCGGTGATCAGGTCGGACGCTATGGTTTCGGCTTGGCGGAACTCAATGGTCGCCTGGAGTAGCTTATGAAATGGCATAAGCTTGGACAAATTTTTAATCCCAGCGAACACATCCTGCCAAACAACTGTCAGCTATTCGCACAGTCGCCTCAAGCACTGGTGTTTGATAATTTTGTGCGGGTTTATTTCTCCACTCGCGCGGTAGATCACACGAACGGGAAATACCTCAGCCATGTTGCTTACGTTGACATGGCTAAGAATCTACGCGATGTCATCAACGTCGCCGAACAGACCGTGCTGCCACTTGGCGGTCTAGGCTGTTTTGACGAACACGGTGTTTTTCCAATCAACGTGGTTCGAGATGGTGAATATATCCGAGCCTACACTACAGGCTGGACTAGACGGGTATCGGTATCGGTTGATACGGCCATTGGTTTGGCAATAAGCAGGGATAACGGTCAAACTTTTCAACGCATGGGCGACGGCCCGGTTCTCACTGCATCGCTTCACGAGCCCTGCCTGGTTGGTGATGGTTTTGTCAAAATTATCGATGGCGTCTATCACATGTGGTACATCTTCGGCACTGGATGGCAAAGATATGCCACGGACTCTGCGCCGGATCGTACTTACAAGATTGGCCATGCCGTCTCGGAAGACGGGATAGGGTGGCAAAAGGAAGAAGCGCGCCAAATTATCGCTGACCGATTGGGAGATAGCGAAAGCCAAGCGCTGCCGAGTGTTGTTCGGATTGGCAATCGCTATCATATGTTCTTTTGCTACCGTGAGTCGTTCGATTTTCGAACGGTTAAAGGGCGAGGCTATCGCATCGGCCATGCGTGGTCTGACGACTTGAAAAATTGGACGCGCGATGATGACGATCCTGGCCTAGAGGGCACCGACAACTCTTGGGACAGTGACATGCAGTGTTACCCAAATGTTTTTGAGTGTGATGGCGACATCTACTTGCTTTACAACGGTAACGAGTTTGGTCGCTACGGTTTTGGCTTGGCGAAGCTTGAAGGGCATGGGTCAAATTAAATTCGCGCAAGGCAAAGCCAGTGCGGCACAAATCGGCAAGCATTTGTTTGCTTGTAACGCGGCGTTCTTTCCGGCGCTCAATGAAAGAGTGGATATCTCCAGTTACGCAGAGAAGATTGCAATAAATGCACTATGTTTCGAGGCATGGGGTGATGGTGAGCTCATCGGGTTGGCTGCCGCCTATTGCAACTCGCCAGACAAAGAAATTGCATTTGTTTCAAATGTTAGTGTGCTATCAGCATGGCAAGGTGAAGGGATTGCCTCGAGACTGCTAAATCAGTGCATAACACACGTAAAAAATTTGGGGTTTTCACGCCTCAATTTAGTCGTCTCGGAGCGCAATGTGGTCGCCGTAATTTTGTATGAAAAATATCAATTTGTTACTGCTCGCAAAGCGGACGGTATGTTGAATATGACGTTGGATCTTAGGGGGCAAGAATGAGTCAGAAACGTGACTATAACGCGGAGATACGTGACGCTGCGGGCCATCAATATGCCTACGGTTTCGATCTCGACGTAATGCACCCGTATATGATTCGCTCTTTCCAGCCTTTCTTTCGGCCTGGAAAGTTGCTGGAGCTAGGGAGTTATCGGGGGCAGTTTACTCGTCGTTTTTTGCAATACTTTGACGATGTAACGTGCGTTGAGGCATCTAGCGAAGCCATGTCCGAAGCGAGGCAAACACTGGGACGTGGCTTGCACTACTTTAACGCTTTATTCGAAGAGGTAAAGCTGTCGAGCAAATACGACAATATCGTGATGACCCACGTCTTGGAACATCTCGATGATCCAGTTCGAGTTCTGAAGCGCGTCAACGACGAATGGTTGGCTGACGGAGGACGTTTCTTCCTTGTATGCCCGAACGCCAATGCACCGTCGCGGCAGATTGCCGTGAAGATGGGACTGATTTCGCACAATGCTGCAGTGACGCCCGCTGAAGCCGAACACGGGCATCGCATTACTTATTCGCTGGACACTTTGGAGCGTGATGCCGTAGCGGCGGGTCTTCGGGTCGTGTATCGCTCAGGCATCTTCTTCAAGGCTCTGGCCAATTTCCAGTGGGATCGCCTGCTTAAGACCGACATCATTTCTCCAGAATATCTGGACGGTTGTTACGCTCTTGGCCAGCAGTATCCGGACCTCTGCTCGAGTATTTTTCTGCTGTGTGAAAAGGGGCGGCCGTGAGGCTGACTTGGTGGGGCTCCAGCCTAATGCCATATGCGCCCGGAGCGTAGTGAGCACACATGGGCCGAGAGCTCAGGGGGAGCCTTGCGGGGATGTGCTGCGGCTCTCTGCCCGTGCATTAATGTCGAATTAGCTAACCTTCGGGCTTTTGTGTAGGAGGCGGTGCGCTGTCAATTGCGTTAGATAACGTGGTTCAAGTTAACATACGATGGTAGCTTTGTTGTGAAGATCGGTATTTTCGGGAACACCAATAATTCGCCTTTTATGCTGGCCAAGGCGCTGAAACGGCTTGGATGCGAAATCCGCTTGGTGGTTAATCGGCCAGAAGCGCTACATCGACCGGAGTCGAAAGACCGCGAGCTCGAAAAAGGCTACCCCGCTTGGATAGCAGACTTCGCGGCACTGACTTCAAGCTACCTCGTAACGGAAAGCCCGTTGATACCAGAAGTAATGCGTTTTCTTGGCGATGGCCTGGACGCAGTCATTTTGAATGACGTTGGTCTGGCGCTCAATGACGGGCGCTTCGACTGCCCGGTGCTGGCGATGCTCACCGGCTCTGATCTGCTTTATCACGCCTCCGATGAGGCTCTCAACGAGGCTACCTCTGGCTGGCCGGCCGAATGGTTTGATACACCCGCGGGCCAAAAAATCGTCGAGCGTATTCGTCACGCAATCGATGCTCAGCGCGAAGGAATACGACGAGCTGACGCCATTAATTTCATGCCCCCGGGTGTCGTTCCGCAGGGAGATGCAATGCTCAGGTCTCTGGGGGTCGGCCTTGAGGACTCCAGGCGTTTTGCCTTGCGCATAGCAGACACCGATGATCTCAAGAGTCGCCCTTTCTCCCCGAGACGTCGTATGCGGATACTGAACGGAGCCCGCATTATTTGGCATAGACCGCTGCCGCCCGGCTTTTCGGACCTTGATCACAAAGGAACCGACTTGCTTATCAAGGGCTTTGCCGCTTTTCGGTCGAAAGGCGGGGAAGGACAACTGCGCTTGGTCAATAAAGGTTACGACGTGGAGCGCACGAGGCAACTGATTGCCGAGCTTGATATTGCTGCCGATGTCGTATGGCTCGATGAACTCTCCCATGTGGGTTTTTATGAGGAGATAGTCAATGCCGACGTTGTCTGCGATCAGTTTGGAACATCCATGCCTGGCATGGTAACCATTGATGCGCTGACTTTAGGGCGAGTCGTACTCGCGAACTTTCGGCTGGAATGTTTGGGTACCTATTACCCGGAACCGCGCCCCTTTCTGGACGCGGCAACGCCGGAAGAGATATGCGATGCGTTATGGGCGCTGTATTCGGAGCCTTCGAAACGCACAATGATCGGGCAGCGGGCAGGGGACTACATGCGAGCGAGCTTTTCCCCCGATGCTTGCGCTCGACAACTCCTTGAGCGTCTTGGTCTCAAGCTGATGTAACTCACGAAATTGTTAACGGATTGACCTATGTGCGGAATTGCTGGCCTCTACAACCACGGTGCCCTGCTAGGCGGCACGGAGCCCGCACTCAACCATGTGCGCACTATGCTTTCGACGATAGTGCATCGCGGGCCCGATGCTGACGGCATCTGGGCCGATCGCGGGAATCGTTGTGCGCTTGGACATCGACGCCTCAGCATCATCGATACCTCGGATGCAGGCCGCCAGCCGATGGCCTCAGCAGATCAGCGCTGGTGGATTAGTTTCAACGGTGAAATCTACAATTTTCTGGAGCTGAGAGAGCGTCTTGCGGCGGTTGGCGTGCATCCACGCGGCCGTACCGATACGGAAATTCTCGTTCTCGGCATACAGCAGTGGGGGACGGATTTTTTGTCCTGGCTAGATGGCATGTTTGCCTTTGCGGCTTTCGATACCGTAACTGGTGAGTTGCTGCTTGCTCGCGACGCTTTTGGGGAAAAGCCGCTTTATTACACCGAGCTGGCTGGCGGCGCCATCGCGTTTGCCTCGGAGTTGCAGGCGCTGGAGGTATTGCCCGGGTTTGACGACGAAGTCAGCCTCGATGCGATGGCCGAAGTGCTCATGTTCCAGTACATCGGCAGCCCCCGTTCAATTTACCGGAATGTTCATAAGCTGTTGCCGGGCCAATGGATGAAGCTTTCCCGGGAGGGAAAGACTTTCGGCACTCATTTCAGCTTCAATCCGTCTCCGGAGGCGGCATTCGACAGAAACGACGATGAGTTGGCTGACGAATTGGAGGAGTTGTTGGTCACCAGTCTGCGGCGTCGGCTCATTTCCGATGTGCCCTTGGGGGCTTTCCTCTCGGGTGGAGTCGATTCATCCACTGTGTGTGCCCTGGTCCGACGTCGACTCGGCGAGCCACTCAAGACCTTCTCCATGGGCTTCGAAGGGTCGGGGGAAAGCGAGCACGAGATCGCGCGTATTTTCTCTGCGCATCTGGGTACCGAACACTACGAGAAAATCCTCACGCCCGACTCCAGCGCGTTCCTGCAGACAATCGGCGAAATTCTGGATGAGCCTAACGGTGATAGCTCCTGCTTGCCAACCTACCTCTTGTCAGAGTTCGCGCGCAAGCATGTCACTGTCGCCATCTCGGGCGATGGCGGGGATGAATTGTTTGCTGGATATGGCCGCTTCATGTCGACGATCCAGGAGTTTGACGGCGCCAACGAAAATGCTTCGCGAAGTACGGGCGAGGCTTATTATTCCGATCGCATTCTGGTGGCGCCCGGTGCGCATATCGTCCGTCTCTTCAGTGAGGTCCCATCGGGTTTGGCCGCACATTTGAGCGCATTGCGCAGCGGTCTCGACGCATCTTCGCAGCCGTTGCATGCACGTCTGCGCAAAACCGATCTCGAGAACTACATGCCGGGTGCCGTGCTGCCCAAGATGGATCGCATGAGCATGCGTCATTCTCTGGAAGTAAGAACTCCGTTCTTGAATCGGGAGCTTGCCCGTTTTGCAGAACGGCTTGGTGAGCGAGCCCTGTATGCAAACGGCGTCGGCAAGCAGTTGCTGCGTCGTGTCGCCTGCCGCTATCTCCCCGCCGAACTGATAAACATGCCGAAGCGCGGATTCGCCATTCCGACCAACCAGTGGGCACCCGCGGAACTATGGTCGGTCACGCGCCGTATGCTTTTCAGCGAAGACTCCCGCCTTCTGGATGTGTTTGGACCAGCCCGCCTTGAATCTTTCGTCGGCAACGAAGCTCAATTCAACGGTTCATCGGTGTACCGGGTCTGGGGACTGGTAATGCTGGAATCGTGGTGCCGAAGCCACAAGGTCACCTTGCCGAAACTCCCGCCAACCATCCGCCAGACGCAAGCGGATCGCACTGCCGGAGCGGCGACGCTATTTGCGCGCCAGATTGCGCCCGATTGCTATGCGGCTACGGTTCTTTCGGCAGCTGATGAGAAGAAGGCTGTTGCAGACCTGGAGAGCGCACTGCATCAGAGTGAAATTCTCTGTCTTGCCTTGACTCAAAAACGCCTTCCAAAAGCAAACGCTTTGGAATCAGACACCGTCGTCAAGAGTCTTCCCTTGACTCCTGATGAGACGTCCCTCAGTTGGCTGAAAAACGCCAGTCTTCTTTTCATCAATCAGGCAGACCTCCCCAAGCTGGCCGCCACTGAGTTCAATGTTCTGCAAACTCAAGGGGTCACGGAAATGCTCGGCCTCGACCCCTATCGTTCGGACGGGCAGGTAATACGCATCGCAATTCGACAGAAGGGCACAGGGCTGGTTGGTTGGTTGAAGCGCTACAGGCTCATGCGCACAAGACTCATGCGGCAGGCTCTTCATGACTCGCCTGCAGATGGCAAGAGCCTTCGCTTGGTTATCCAGTCCAGCCGGGCGAAGAAGTTGACAACCCATGGGGGCAATTTATTCGCAAGCTACGCTGTTCGCATCGATGGCGTCCAGTTGCCGCCTTTGCCGCGTCGGGACGACGCGCTGAACATTCTGGGTGATGGCCGTTACCATATCTTCGGCAACGGGGTCGCGCTCTCGCTGCCCAAGACAATGCAAGGCCCCCGGACGCTGACTATCTCGCCTGCGGACCCATCGCTGGATGAGTTTCATGCCGAGGAAATTCCCGCCCCGGTGACGGATGGTGGAGCAACGCGGCGCTTGATGAATGCCGAGCAAGGTGTCGTTGCTCAGTCGGTCATTGACCTGCGGGGCAAGAATGGCCTGGTCGTCTTCACAGGCGCGTTGCTTCCGGATGACCTTGCCTCTTTGACGCAGCTGGTGCAAACGCATTGTCTAGGCGATGAGCCTATGCATTTGATAACAGCCGTACCTCTCTCTCGTGAAGCGGTGAGTGGCTTGCCTGAAAGGGTGCAGCATCTCTGCCTCTATCGATGCGGGATCGACAAATGGCTCCGCTATGTGCCCGACGCGGAGAGCTACCGCTCAGATCTATGGCCAGCCTGGAATGAGTATGGCAAAGAGGCAGCAACGCTCTTGGGCTATCTCCGCATGCTATCGCCTCGACGGATCGTTGCACTTGGGGATACGGCACATCGCTACATGTCCAGGCTGCGCGAAGCAGGAAGTCTGACTCAGCATTGATACAATAAGGCACTTGCCTCCCGCTCGCTATCCGCGAGTTGCCTCTGCATTCCTGGAATATGTTGAAAAAATCGTTGCAGCGACTCAAGTCGCTGACCAAACACGCACTGACTCTATCAAGTGACGCGACCGCTGGCGATCTGCAAGTCATATCGGCAGGCTCGCCGATCATCGTGTCGGGAAAGACCGTGCTGCTGCAAACCCTCGGCGCGCGACGTTTCAAGACTGCCCGGATTTCGATTCTTTTTGGGACATTCGGTCGCAAAAATGATTGCAATGTGGATGTGCGACTTTTTTCAAAAAATTTCGAGTTGTTGCACCATGAAACAGTGTCGGCCACACAGCTCGATGACAACACCTACTATTCGCTGAAACTGCCTGCAGATTTTGTGTATAGAGATGAGCTTTGTCTTGCCATCGCATCTCCAGATGCGACGGAGACCAATTGCGTAGCCATCTGGACAAAAGCTGACATCACCTCTTGTCTGCGCGAGGTGCCGAGGCAGCGCAAGGCTATTACAGATATCACGCCGTCAACTCCCGGGGGAAGTGAATACCCGGGTATTGCGCTCGTTGCTGAATCAGATGATTTGAAAGTCGCCGGCCTGCAAGCCGTATCTGCAGGTTCGCCGATTGTCGTGTCAGAAAAAAACGTTTTGCTGCAATCCCTTGACACGCGGCCATTCGAAATTGGCCGGCTGTCGATTCTTTTTGGGACCTTCGGTCGCCAAAATGATTGTCATGTGGATTTGCGACTTTTCTCAAAAGACTTCGGGTTATTGCATCACGAGACAGTGTCAGCAACAGTGCTTGGTGACAACGCCCGCTATTCGCTGAGACTGCCAACGGATTTTGTTTACAGGGGCGAGCTGTATCTTGCCATCGCTTCGCCGGACGCTACAGAAACCAATTTTGTAGCTGTCTGGACAAGGGCTGAAAGTACTTCCTGCCTACGCGAAGTGCCGAGATGGGGCGAGGCCATCGCAGATATAACGCCGTTGACGGCGGGCGGGAGCGAACATCCTGGCGTCGCGCTCATCACTGAACTTGCGCACCACGGTAGCGGCCAGTCATCTCGCAGTTATCTGCGGGAGCCTATTGGCCCCGCCACCGGCGCTCAAGCCCTGCCAGGCATGTATGCCATGGTTGGGTTTGACGATATTCAACGCCAGTCTTTAGAGGCATTGAATCGTGATGACCGGCTACGGCTTCTTCCTCTTGATCTGGCAAGACTGGAGCCATTCCCCAGCTGCCAGGCTTTGTTGTTTCCGGCAGAGCTGGATGCCGCAGAAGGAAAAATCCTGGGGAGGTTTGCTCGCCAGAAAAAAATGCCGCTTATCGCTGTGTCGACTGACGAGCAGCCGCTGCAGCGGAAGACGCTGGACGCCCTTCCCGGTTATGCCGATGGCCTGCTCTGCGTAAAACCACAAGCCAACACCCGGCTTCCTCAAGGCATTCTCGGCGGCGAGTTGTACCACCCGCTCGGGGAGGTATTGAACACATACCAAAGACGCCAGCTGCCCAAGGTCAGTATTGTGACCATTCTGAGCGGTAAGGCAGAGCAACTCAGATGGGTTATCAAGTCCTACTTCGATCAAACGTACGCGGGCGAAATCGAAATCATCTACGTCAACGATTGTTTTGGCGATGCGGAAACAGTCGTTGCGGAGGAGTTTGCACGCAATGAAGACCAGCCTCACGTTCCCAGGCTTGGCTACCGGACGCTGCGGAATGATCAGAATCTAGGTAACTGCGCCTCTCGCAATCGAGGAGTAGCTGCCGCCAGCGGAGACATCGTTGTAATCATTGATTCCGATTGCATGCTGAATAAGGGTTTTGTGGCAGCGCATGTCGACGCGCACTCCTACCTGGATTGTGAAGTCGTCATTGGCCCTCATAACATCGAGACGAACGGCGTACCACCAGCAATCAAGCTGAGTGAGCTGGAGCAGAACCCCACACAGGCACTATCCGAGTCAGATCTGCAGGATCGGGTTTTTCTTGACGGTTTCCTGAACTGCATTACCCGGAACTTCTCCATCAAGAAAACGGCGATTGTCGAAGATCTTTTCGATCTGGACTTTTCCTATTCACTTTCACCGAAATCAGGTTTCGGCTGGGAAGACGTGGAGATGGGCTATCGCTTGTACAAGCGAGCGCTAGGCATCAAGTTCACCGACGATGCCTTCTCCGTGCACATCTCTCACACCTCATCTGTGCCGGAGTCCGAAAAGCCGAAAAAATCCATTCGCAATTTCCGTAAGCTGTTCGTCAAGCACCCCGAGTTACGTGATCTTGCACGCCGCTGGGCGACGAGAACACTCGATACCCTGAGCGAGTGGTCCTCAAAGGTGGACCCCGCTCACGCCGAGAATCAAGATCTGATCGAGCTCAACAGCCTTTTTTCGGATGCGCCGCGCCCGCTTAACGTGGCTGTCTCGGGGCGGAAATTGCGGATCTTGACATACCGTTGGCATGTGCCGCACCAGTATGAGCTGTATAAGAGTGGTCATGATTTCTTCCTCGTCCGCGGTGCAGGTACAGCCATGTGTGATCAATGGGAGTATGGTCATCGACCACTTCCTTTGAATGCGCAGTTCATCGACCACGATGCTGTCCAGGAATCGGAGTTCGATCTTGCCCTGCTGCATTTCGATGAGAACGTCCTTGCGTACGAAAACACCAACGACAAGATTGGCCCCGAGTGGGGGGCGACATTCCGCTGGTTCGTCGACAACATCAAATTGCCCAAGGTGGCGATCTGCCACGGAACGCCGCAATTTCATGGCCAATACACGCCGGGGTATGACAAACCCGACTTGATGAATGTAATTGAGCCTGCCCGGGTTGCCTTGGTGGAGTACGTCAAGGACATAGAAATTGTCTGTAACTCGTATCAAGCCAAGCGCGAATGGGGTTTTCACAAGTCACGGGTGATATGGCACGGATTTGATCCTGTGGAGTTTCTGCCGTCTACGTATGGCAAGGGAATACTGTCGCCGCTCGGGCCATTGGTTGTTTCGCGTCCGCACTATCGTGGATATTATGTTTATCAACAGGTTTTCTCGGATTTTCCGGACGAATTCCGGCCTGAAACATTGATGGTTGCAGATCCCGATATTGACTATGTAAATAACGTATTTGCTGTTGCCAAATACAAGAACTACGTCAACCAGATCCGCCAGTACAGCGTCTATTTCAACCCCACGCTCCGCTCACCGATGCCGCGTGCCCGATGTGAGCCGATGATGTGTGGTGTCGTAACAGTCAATGCCAATAACCATGATGTCGATCTGTTCATCAAGAATGGAGTAAATGGGTTTTATTCCAATGAGCCGGCAGAGTTACGGGAGCAGCTTCTCTATTTGATGAGAAATCCGGAGGCAACGAGGAAAATTGGAGCAGAAGCTCGTAAGACAGGGATGACCGTTTTCAACTACGACAGATATTTGGCAGACTGGGCCGCGCTTCTAAGCTCAGTGAGCTAAACACAAGAGGCGGTGTATTCGGCGTTGGCATGTGTTCGCTTACGTTACACCGACCTCAGATAAATCTTGCGCCATACGTGGAGCTTCGGCCCAATTACTGGAGCGGCCAGAGGAAGAGTGATCGTTCGTAAGGAGTTGCGATGCGCGTACCATTGTGGCGCCGACTGTCGGCTGAGATAGTTAGCAGTTGAAATCTGGAATGCTTGGGAAGTCGAGATGCTGAGTCTATTGAACAGATTGATCGGTCGTGGCGTTTCACGCAGCGTACTCGTGTCCTGTTTCGACCTCGTCGCCGTTGCTGCGTGCTGGTGCGGCGCGTATCTGCTGCGATTCAATTTCTCAGTACCGCCGGATTTCATGCGTACCGGTCTGTTCAACCTCGCGTGGATCCTGCCGGTGCATGCTTTCATGTTCCGGGGCTTCGGGTTGTACAAGGGCATGTGGGTATTCGCCAGCCTGCCCGATCTTTCGCGCATTGTGAAAGCAGTGGGCACGGCTGCCATTGTGGTGATTGTCGTGGCGGGCTTCGTTCGCGCGAGTGTTCCGATTCCACGCTCGGTCCTCGTGGCATTTCCTGTGTTTCTATTGGTCGTGATGGGCGGAGCACGGGCGATGTACCGCGCCTGGCGCGAATACTATTTGTATGGCGCCCTGGCCGCCGCGGGCAGGCCCGCTTTGCTGATTGGCGCTGGTGAGGCCGGTGTCAGTGTGATGCGCCAGTTGCAACGCTCCCCCGAGTGGCGTCTGGTGGGGGTGTTAGACGACAACCCTGGCAAACATGGGCGCGAGATGATGGGTTTGCGCATTCACGGTTCGATCGACGAACTCGAACACTGGGCGCGCGAGCTGAAGGCACAGCATGCCATTGTGGCGATGCCTTCTGCTTCTGCAGAGGTGCGCAAGCGCATCTTGGGCAAGTGCCTGAAAGCGGGGGTCCATGCGCTGATGGTTCCGACGCTTGCCGAGATGATGAGCTCGGATCGCCGTCTTGGCGGCGACACGCAGACCTTCCGGGAGGTCAATATGGAGGACCTGCTGGGGCGCGACCCCGTGGCGATTGACTGCCCCAACATAGACAGCATGCTGGGTGGGCGTACTGTACTGGTGACGGGGGCTGGCGGT
Source organism: Uliginosibacterium silvisoli (assembly GCF_036017035.1). Lineage (NCBI taxonomy): Bacteria > Pseudomonadati > Pseudomonadota > Betaproteobacteria > Rhodocyclales > Zoogloeaceae > Uliginosibacterium > Uliginosibacterium silvisoli. The sequence continues at coordinate 1,712,075 of NZ_JAYXHS010000001.1, forward strand.
TCGATTGGTTCCGAATTGTGCAGGCAGATCGCGCTTTTTCACCCCGGTCAGATCATTGCATACGAAGCCAACGAGTATGCCTTGTATCGTCTAGTGGAGGAGTTCGGCAGGCGCTTTCCGGAGGTGCCGCTCGTGCCCGTTGCAGGGGATGTGCGCGATGCGCTGTGGCTGGACGAGACATTCGCTCGCCATACGCCGGCCTTGGTGTTTCATGCCGCCGCCTACAAGCATGTGCCGTTGATGGAGGACGACAATGCCTGGCAAGCCATAACCAACAATGTATTGGGAACCTGGCGGGTTGCAAAAGCTGCCGCGACGCATCGTGTGCCCAAGTTCGTCATGATTTCTACTGACAAGGCGGTCAATCCGACAAATGTCATGGGCGCAAGCAAGCGTCTGGCAGAGATGGTTTGCCAAGTCGTTCAGGGCGAGAGTCCGGCAACCGCATTCTGCAGCGTACGTTTCGGCAATGTGCTCGGTAGTGCGGGTAGCGTCGTTCCCAAATTCCAGGAGCAGATCGCGGCGGGGGGGCCGGTCACGGTAACGCACCCGGAGATCACCCGTTATTTCATGTCCATTCCCGAGGCGTCGCAGCTCGTTTTGCAGGCAGCCAGCATGGGCACCGGCGGCGAGATCTTCGTGCTGGATATGGGAGAGCCGGTGAAGATTGCCAACCTTGCTCGTGACATGATTCGGCTGTCCGGGGCCGAGAACATACAGGTCGAGTTCACCGGTTTGCGTCCTGGCGAGAAGCTGTACGAGGAATTGCTGGCGGATACCGAGCACAGCTTGCCGACGCACCACGAGAAGCTGCGTATGGCGCAGGCTCGCGCAGGAGATCCTCAGGTCGTTGCCGAGATCATTGACTGGCTTCGTGCTTCGCGCGTGCCTTCGCCGACGGAGATCAAGCGCGAACTGCGTCGCTGGGTGCCCGAATATGCGCCGTTTCAGCGGCCGCTCCTCCAGCCGGTTCCCAATACCGGGCCAGTGGAGTCTTCGCGAGCCATCGGCAGTTAGCATCAATGGCTACCTACGTCGTCGGCGACTTGCAGGGCTGTCTGGATCCGCTCACAGCGCTGCTCGAAAAGGCGGGTTTTTCCGTCGAAGGAGACCGCCTGTGGGTTGTAGGCGATCTCGTCAATCGCGGGCCACAGTCGGTCGACGTACTGCGCTTCCTGCGTTCCTTGGGCTTTGCCGTGACTGCCGTATTGGGCAATCACGATCTTTATCTGCTCGCACTGGCCGCAGGCCTGCCCCCCAAAGACAAACTTGGCGACACGATACAGCCGGTGCTGGATGCCCCGGATCGGGACGTGTTGATGGACTGGTTGCGCGGATTGCCCCTCATGCATGCAGAGGGGGCGTGGGCGATGGTGCATGCAGGCTTGTTGCCGCAATGGAGTGTGCCGCAGGCGCTCGGCCTGGCGGAGGAGGTGGCGGAGAACTTGCGTGGCGACAACTGGCGCGGCTTCCTGCTGGAGTTGTTCGGTAATAAGCCGACCCAGTGGGGCGAATCGTTGAGCGGTTGGGATCGCTATCGCATCGTCATCAACGCCATGACCCGTATGCGCTTCATCACGCCTGAGGGGGTTTTGGAGCTCAAGCCCAAAGGCCCGCCGGAGAATGCGCCGGAAGGTTTGATTCCCTGGTATTCGGCAGCCAACGCGGCGTGGCGCACCCATACGATCCTGTGCGGGCATTGGTCTGCCTTAGGCTTGCGGGACATGGGGCACGTCGTCGCTCTGGATTCGGGCTGCGTGTGGGGCGGCAAACTGAGCATGCTGCGCCTCGAGGATCGCAGCGTCTTCCAGGTGGACTGTCCGGCTTGTTCGCTACCCGGCGGGAGTGACTGAGCTGGCGCTGGGCGGGCCGTAATGCTTACGGCATGCCCAGGTCGCGAGCGATCTGTTCGCGTGTCATGGCCGCGTATTCGCGTCGATTCAGGCCTGCGGGCAAGGGCGTGAGCGCGCGCAGTTCAGCCCAGACGCCCGGCGCCTTGACGATGGCGCGCAGACATTCCATGAAGCTCACATCGCCATCGTAGGCAGGCGCCAGGCTGCGCTGACCTTGTTCGTCCAGATAGCGCAGACTCATCGGCACCACATCGGCCTGCGCCGGGCTGGCGGCGTCGAACAAGGCCGCCGTGAAGGGCAGCAGTTCGCTGCCATTGGTGGTCGTGCCTTCCGGGAAGAAGGTCACACGCTCGTCCTGCAACAACCTGTCGCTGAGCGCGCGGGCAGTGCGAGCCGCATCCTTGCGATTGCTGCGCGCGATGAAGATGGTGCCTGTCGAAGCTACCAGCCAGCCGATCCAGGGCCATTTGCGGATGTCGTCCTTGCAGACGAAGTGAGTCTGCGTCACGGCGTTGATGACGAAAATATCCAGCCACGAGATGTGATTGCTGACGATCAGTGCGCGTGCGGGCAAATCCAGGCGCGGGGTGAGCAAGCGCACCCCGAGCATCCTCAGCATCTGCTCTGACCATCGTTGCTTGAATGTGCCAAGGCGCGCTGTGCTCATGCGTGGTGCCAGAAAGCGCATGATGGCCAGGCCTTTCAAGAGGTGCAGGAAAAGGCGGCTCATGCGCCAGGCGGCGCGGATTTCCACGAGGGGGCGAACAGACACGGTGAGGCAGGGGGCCGCAGGGGACCTGGCAATTGAGGTGCGGGCGAGTATAGCTGCTCTGTTTGCAGCCCGTGCAACGCCCGGGTGCCGAGCGGCATCCCGGGAGATCGTCAATCCTGAGCGCTCAGCGATCGAGGAAGTGGCGTGCGTAGCGCGGGTCGAGGCGCGACATCGGCATCAGCAACAGCAGGTCTGCCGTGTTGAAGTCCGGATCCCAGGCGGGGGCGCCACAGACACGCGTACCCGCGCGGATGTAGCCCTTGAGCAGAGCGGGCAACTCGGCCGGTGTCTCCGTCGCGAGTTGCTCCACCGGCAGGGGATTGCGCGGGAAGACGTGGTACTCCGGCCCAGCCATGTGGGTCTCGCGCAGCGAGTTGTAGATATTGGCGGCGTTGTGACCACCGTCGGCCATGCCGATGCTGGCGCAGCCCATCAGGTATTCGAAACCATTCTCGCTCATGAAGCGCGCGAGGCCTGCCCACAACAGCGTGATGACCGAACCGGTGCGGTAGTCCGCATCGATGCAGGAGCGGCCGATTTCCACCAGATTGCTGCGCAGGTGATGGAAACGCGTGATGTCGAATTCGGTTTCTGAATAGTACGAGCCGACGCGGTTGGCGGCGTCCGGCGTGAGGATGCGGTAAGTGCCGACGATCTTGCCTGCCGCCTCATCGCGCACGATGAGGTGCTGGCAGTAGGCATCGAAATGATCGCGATCGACGCCGGGGATGCGACACGGGATGCGTGCGCCCATTTCTTCGGCGAACACACGGTAGCGCAGCTTCTGCGCTTCAAGAATTTCGGATTCGCTGGTGGCCAGCCCGACGTGAAGACGGTGCTGTTTGCGCAGCAGTACTTGTGATTCGGCACGTAGCATGCAGATTCTCCTTCTAGGAGAACCCACTCTAGGTGGCGTCAGTTGCGCTCGCGTTACGTGAACATTGCGGAATGGTTACGGCGCTGGACTGCTGTGAGCCATGCAGCATGAATGAAAAAGCCCTCCGCAAGGAGGGCCGTTCCGGGGAGCGTGGTGTTCATTCAGTGCGTCACGCGCATCGTGCCGCTGCTGTTGACTACCCGTACACGTTCGCCTTCCTTGAACTTGTCGTCGCCGATGCCTTGCACGATGATCAGGCTCTCTCCGTTATCCAGACGCACGGTGAGCTCCAGCGCTTTCTCACGCGTCAGGCCCTCTTCCGCTGCGGCACCTGCTACGCCGCCAGCGACGGCGCCAAGCACTGCGGCGACAACCGAGCCTTTACCTTGTCCAACCGCGCTACCTGCCACACCGCCGACAACGGCGCCCGCACCTGCACCGACGGCAGATTTCGTGCCTTCCAGCCGGACTTCCTTGATGCCGACAAGGACGCCTTCGCGGAAGGTCATGACGCGGCGGGCTTCGTCGCGCGAGTAGACATCGCCGGCCTTGCTGGAGACACAGCCTGCCGCACCCAACACCAGTGATAGTGCGCAAATGGTCGGGAGGAGTCTGGAAGGCATGCTGTTTCTCCGTTTCTGCAACTGTTTCCGGCTCAGAGTGTTTCGCCGAAATCAGCAGTAAAGCGCTCGGCAATTTCCGAACGCGAAGGTTGATGATTCTGTCCGCCGCGATGCGCGATCTTGATCGCACCCATCAGCGAAGCGAGCTTGGCCGACTTGGTCAGCGTCCAGCCCTGTGACAGGCCGTGCAGCAGGCCGCCGCGGTATGCATCGCCACAGCCGGTCGGATCGACCACAGCTGCAGCGCGCGCACACGCCACTTCTACGACCTTGCCGTCTTCGTAGATGCGCGAGCCGTGCTCACCGAGTGTGACAATCAGACCCTTCACGCGTTCCGCCAGGGCTTCGATCGACATGCCGGTCTTGTCACAAACGAGTTTGGCTTCGTAATCGTTGACCGTGCAGTAGCTGGCGAGGTCGATGCAGCGGAGGAGGTCTTCGCCGGACAGCAATGGCAGGCCCTGGCCCGGGTCGAAGATGAAGGGCACTTTCGCCGCAGCGAAGTTGCGGCAATGCGTCAGCATGCCTTCCAGGCCGTCCGGCCCGACGAGGCCGATCTTCACGCCCTCGGCGGCGTCCTGAACATTGTTCAGATGCGACTGCATCATCGCGCCCGGGTGGAAGGCCGTGATCTGGTTGTTGTCCTGGTCGGTCGTGATGAAGGCCTGCGCCGTGAAAGTGCCTTCGATCGTCTTCAGGAAGCGCTGGTCGATCTTGAGTTTCGTCAGGCGTTCGCGGTACGGGCCGACGTCGTCACCCACCGTTGCCATGATGCGTGCATCGCCGCCCAGCAGGCTGATGTTGTAGGCGATATTGCCCGCGCAGCCACCGAACTCGCGGCGCATCTCCGGCACGAAGAAGGAGACGTTCAGGATGTGGATCTGGTCGGGCAGGATGTGGCGCTTGAACTGGTCCTGGAACACCATGATGGTGTCGAAGGCCATGGAGCCGCAAACGAGAATGGACATGGGCGTGTGCTCTGACAAAAGACAATGAAAGTGGGCGCAGGTAGACGTACGAACGGCCAGCAGGCGCCCGATAGGCGCAACTGCTGGCCGCTTTCAGCTTAGGCCAGGGCGGCGAGTGCTGCGTCGTAGTTCGGCTCGTTCTTGATCTCGGACACCAGCTCCGAGTGCAGCACCCTGTTGTCTGCATCCAGCACGACGACGGCACGTGCCGTCACGCCTGCCAGCGGGCCGGTCTTCAGGTCGACGCCGTAGTTGCTGATGAACTCGCGGCCACGCAGGGTGGACAGCGTCTGCACGTTCTTCAGGCCTTCCACTTCGCAGAAGCGCTTGGCGGCGAATGGCAGGTCAGCGGAGATCACCAGCACGACGGTGTTGTCGAGGCTGCCGGCCTTCTCGTTGAATTTGCGGGTCGAGGTGGCGCAGACGGCGGTATCGAGGCTAGGCACGATGTTGAGAACCTTGCGCTTGCCGCCGAAGCTGGCCAGTGCAACGTCAGACAGATCGGCTGCAACCAGGCTGAAAGCAGGTGCGGTTTCGCCAGCTTGCGGGAAGTGGCCGCCGACTTCGATCGGGTTGCCGCCGAGTGTGACTGTGCTCATTTGATACTCCTTGGTTTGATGGGACGGGTCGGAGTGATCCGGCTGGTTCTGGGGGAAACAAATAGGGTGGTAAGCGAGGGCGGCGACGGCAGGCCAGGCAACTAGCGGTAGAACACGCCCAGCCGGTAGCCCATCACCTGCGCATCGCTGGTCAAAGTGATCTGCGCTGTCAGCTCGCCTTGCGCCTCGAAGGCAGCAGTTTGCGTGATATTCGTAGGCAACCAATCCTTCGGCTCCAGCACGCGACGCGTCAGCGCACGTTCGAAACGGTCGGTGAGTGTGATCTCCAGCTGCGGCCAGGCCACGGGGTAATGCGCATGATTGCGTACCGTGACGGCCAGGTGGTAGCCACCCTTGGGGTCAGTCGCCTGCGTCAGGTCCGAGCCGACCAGCAATACCTCGTCGGCATCCTTCGGGTAGGGCACGTCGCACGACAGGTACTGGCAGGCTTGCTCCAGCGACGCACGCAGACCCGGGTAGTAACGCGTCAGCTCGACGCGCAGGACGTAGGTGGCGAGCAGCAGGCCCGTGACCAGCAGCAGTGCGTTGCCGAAGATCAGCTTGAGGCGCGTCTTGCTGTGTGCAGCGGCGAGGGCTGGGTCCATCCCCACGGCCGGCTGGATGTCTTCCTCGTCGAGGAAGACTGTGTGCAGCTGCGGCACCTCATCACCCTCTTCGCCTGCAGGAATGACCGTGTCGCCTTCAAGCGCGTCGTCCTGGCTGGCAGTGGCAGCGGCGTCGCCTTCGGCGTCATCTGCCGCGCTCCCCATCTCGATGAACTCTGGCTCAGGAGCAGGGGCCTCTTTACTGTCGCCGCCCGCTTCTTTCGCATCAAGCCCGTCGAGGTCGAACGCGAGGTCGGCGGCATCATTCTGCTGGGCGGGTGGATCGATCTGGGTGATCTCGGCCTGGGCATGACTTGCCTCATGAGGCTCGTTGCGATGCAGGGCCAGAGGTGTCGGTGGCAGGTCGATTGCAGCGATCGGATCTGCTGCGTCGTCGGCTGTCGTATTTTCGGAGCCGAGATTTTCGGCCGCCGCCCAGGTCGACGTGAATTCCGTATCAGGCGCAGGCGCAGGTGCTGGCGATGCAACCGGAGCGGGCGCCGCAGGCGGTGTAGGTTGCGCGGGTGTTGGCGCTTGGAGCGGCGTGTCTTCCGGCAGCTCCTCAAGGGACTCGAGCGCTGAAAAAGGGACATGGCAATGCCCGCAGCGGACGCGACCGCCGCGCAGGTTGAGCTGTTCCATGCGGACGCGGAACGTCGTCTCGCAATGCGGGCAGCGCGTGATCAGCAAGCCGTGCTCCCCTGCATCGCGCCTTCCAAGCGGATCCAGCCTTCATGCTCAGCGCCCACGCGCAGGGCGATCCACGGCGCATACGCCGCAATTACCTGTTCGGCCTGCTCGGCGAGCACGCCGGAGAGGGCCAGCCGGCCACCGGGGGCGACATGTGCCGCAATGCCGGGAGCCAGTACACACAAGGGATTGGTGAGGATGTTCGCCACCACCAGATCATACTGCCCTGCAAGCTGTTGCGCACTCGATAGCCACTCCGTGCGATTGGCGGCAATGCCGTTGCGCTCGGCGTTGGCACGGCTGGCGGTGACGGCATGTTCGTCGATATCCACGCCCAGCACCTTGCCGGCACCGAGCTTCGCAGCGGCGATGCCGAGGATGCCGGAGCCGCAGCCATAGTCGAGCACGGTGGCGCCGGGGGTGATTGCATCCAGCAGCCATTGGAGGCACAGACGCGTGGTTGGATGCGAGCCGGTGCCAAAGGCCATGCCGGGGTCCATCTCGATATTGATGGCGTCCTGGTTCGGCGCGTCGTGCCACGACGGGACGATCCACAGGCGATCGTCGATGTGGATCGGCTCGAACTGCGACTGGGTCAGCTGAACCCAGTTTTGCTCTTTGATTTCCTCGATGGTGAACTCGGGGACGGCATCGAGTCCGACAGCACCAGCTGCCTTGGCCAGCGCTGCAGCCAGATCGATCTGCTTGTCGAACAGCGCGATGACCTTGCTGTGGTCCCACAGGCGGTCATTGATGTGGCCGGGTTCACCGAACTGCGGCTTTTCCTCCGGCGTGCCAGCGTCGGCGTCTTCGATGCTGACGGACAGCGCGCCGGCTTCCATCAAGGCTTCGGAGAGGGCTTCAGCGCGGACTGCTTCGGCGGCGAGGGTTACGGAAAGCCACATGAGATCCGGGTCCGACAATATTCAATCCAGGAAAGGCAAAAGCCGGCTGACGCCGGCTCCTGCATGAGTGCTGCAGAATCAGTCCTTGCCCGCGAGCTTGTGCTCGAGGTAATGGATGTTGGTGCCGCCATGCATGAAGTTCGTGTCGTGCAGCAATTCCTGATGCAGCGGGATATTGGTCTTGATGCCTTCGACGACCATTTCCGACAGGGCGATGCGCAGACGACGGATGGCTTGCTCGCGGGTGTCGCCGTAAGCGATCACCTTGCCGATCATCGAGTCGTAGTGCGGGGGCACCGAATAACCGGCGTACACGTGCGAGTCCACGCGGATGCCCGGGCCACCTGGCGTATGCCAGCTGAGAATCTTGCCGGGCGATGGCGTGAATTTGAACGGGTCTTCGGCGTTGATACGGCACTCGATGGCGTGACCCTTGAGCACGACTTCCTTCTGCTTGTAGCGCAGGGTCTCGTTGGCGGCCACGCGGATCTGTTCCTGCACGATGTCGATGCCGGTGATCAGTTCGGTCACAGGGTGTTCGACCTGCACACGCGTGTTCATCTCGATGAAGAAGAACTGGCCGTTCTCGTAGAGGAACTCGAAGGTGCCGGCGCCGCGATAGCCGATGCGTTTGCAGGCGTTCACGCAGGACTCGCCGACCTTGGCGATGAGCTTGCGGTCGATGCCGGGTGCAGGCGCTTCTTCGATGACCTTCTGGTGGCGGCGCTGCATCGAGCAGTCGCGTTCGCCGAGATAGATGGCATTGCCGTGCTGGTCGGCCAGAACCTGGATCTCCACATGGCGTGGGTTTTCCAGGAATTTCTCCATGTACACCGTCGGGTTGCCGAATGCTGCGCCAGCTTCCGTACGCGTCGTCGTGACGGCCGTGAGCAGCGCGCCTTCGGTGTGTACGACGCGCATGCCGCGACCGCCACCGCCGCCAGCGGCCTTGATGATGATGGGGTAGCCTATCGAGCGCGCGATCTTGACGATCTCTTTCGGGTCATCCGGCAGCGCGCCGACGAAACCGGGCACGCACGGCACGCCAGCGTCGATCATGGCCTGCTTGGCGCTGACCTTGTCGCCCATCATGCGGATCGTTTCAGGGCGTGGGCCAATGAAGACGAAGCCCGACGACTCGACGCGCTCGGCGAAATCGGCGTTTTCGGAGAGGAAACCGTAGCCCGGGTGAATCGCTTCGGCGTCGGTCACTTCCGCCGCGGCGATGATGCGCGGCACGTTGAGGTAGGACTGGGCGGAGGCGGCAGGGCCGATGCACACCGACTCGTCCGCCAGCTTCACGTACTTGGCTTCGGTGTCAGCTTCCGAATGCACGGCGACCGTGCGGATACCGAGTTCGCGGCAGGCGCGCAGGATGCGCAGCGCGATCTCTCCACGATTGGCGATGAGAACTTTTTCGAACATGGTTTTTAGAGGCTCAAACCGCGGGGTTCATTTGCATGAATGGCCCCGTTGTTCCCGCCTGCTTCTCCTCAGCCAATCACAAACAGCGGTTGGCCGAACTCGACCGGTTGGCCGTTCTCGACCAGTATGGCCTTGATCGTGCCCGCAACTTCGGACTCGATCTCGTTCATCAGTTTCATGGCTTCGATCAGACACAGTGGCTGACCTTCCGTGACAGCCTGGCCTTCCTTGACGAAGGCTTCTGCGCCCGGCGAAGCGGAGCGGTAGAAGGTGCCGACCATTGGCGACTTGATGACGTGACCTGCAGGCAGAGCCGCTGGAGCATCGGCAGCAGGGGCTGCAGCAGCAACAGGCGCGGGCGCTGCCGCGGCGGCCACGGGAGCGGGGGCTGCCATGTAGCTGACTTGCGGTGCCGGTGCAGCCAGGTGCTTGGCGATCCGTACCTTTTCTTCGCCCTCGGTGACTTCCAGTTCGGAAATGCCTGATTCCTGGACGAGGTCGATGAGCTTCTTGAGTTTTCGCAGATCCATGTATTGCTCCAATTGCTGGCGGGCGTGTGAATGCCCGGAGAAAATCTCGGTTTTACGTTGTAGTCAATGCGCTAGCCATCTGCCCGACGGCGAATTCGGTGCGGCGCGGTTTAGCGTGACAGCAGGCGGTTCAGGGCGTAGTCGAGCGCCAGGCGATAGCCGCTGGCGCCGAGGCCACAGATCACGCCCACGGCAATGTCGGAAAAATACGAGTGCTTGCGGAAGGCCTCACGCGCATGCACGTTCGAGAGATGCACTTCGATGAAGGGGATCTGCACGGCCGCGAAGGCGTCCCGCAGGGCCACGCTGGTGTGGGTGTAGCCACCGGGATTGATGATGATGAAGTTCACGCCTTCATCGCGTGCGGCTTGCACGCGGTCGATCAGGCCGCCTTCGTGGTTGCTCTGGAAGGACTCGAGCTGCACATTGAGCGCCCGCGCCTGGGCTTCCATGTCGGCGTGGATGTCGGCCAGCGTGGTGCGGCCGTAGATCTCCGGCTCGCGTGTGCCGAGAAGGTTCAGGTTGGGGCCGTGCAGGACCAGAATGCGCGGGCGCGCGGTACCGGCTGCTTGTTTGGCAGAGGTGCCGCCGCTGCTGCTTTTCTTCGCCTTGGGCTTGCTGCTCGCACTCGTCATGGGGCGGAGTTTGCCGCAAATGGCTGCTATCTGTCCATTATTTCGGCGTTTTGGTGGCTATCTTTGAGACTTGATCGAAGCCGAAAGTTGTTGTAACTCGTGTGCCAGTTCGGCTTCCTTGAGGGCGCCGAGCTTGACCGATTGCAGGCTGCCATCCGCGCGGATAAAGGCTGTGAAGGGCAAAGCCATGGCTTTGTTGCCGAGTTCTGCACCGAGTGCCGAGATCTCCATGCCGGTGATCGGCAGCGGGTAACTTGTCGCGTTCGTGCGGCGAAATGCAGCGACATGCGCTGCGTCATCCACGCTGATGCCGACAAACTGCACGTCCGGGGTAGCTTTGGCGCTTTGGTCGAGCAACGGCATCTCCTCGCGGCAGGGCGGGCACCAGGTCGCCCAGAAGTTCACCACCAGCGGTTTGCCGCGCCATTGCGCAAATTCGACGATCTTGCCGTCACTGTCGGGCAATTTGAGTTGCAGGAGCTTTTCAATGGCCGGGCCGTGGTTGGGGGCGAGCAGATGGCCGACCAGCACCCAGGCGCCGGCGCCTGCCAGCGCGGCCGCCAGCAGTGCGGCCGCCATCAACAGCCTGCTTCTGAGCACTCAGATGTCTCCGCTCAGCAAAGCTTCGACGGCCTCGATGCGTGCGCGCTCGCTGGTGCCCCCCGGGCCCGGCTTGCGCGGATTGCGTTCGGCGATGCGGTCGAAGATCGACAGGCGCATCGGCGCACCGTCGTAGTCGAACTCGAGAATGGCTTCGGGCACGTCATGGCCGCCGCGGCGCACTTCCTTGTGTTCGTAGCGCAGCGTGGTGCCGAGCAGGAAGATCTCCACGTCCTTGGCGCTATCGGTGTAGATCTCCAGCTCCACGCTGGAATAGGCGCCTGCCGTGCCGTTCAGTACCGTTCCTGTCAGGTAAGGCTTGAACGGCTCGAGGATGTGCATGACTTCGGCGGCGGCCGTGCGCAGCGCGAACAAGCGTTCGTGGTGGTCGTCGTCCTGGTAGATGGCGAGGTGTTCCTGCAACGCTTCTTCGACCTCGGCATTGGTCGGCAGCGACTCTGCCTCGGTGAGACCCATCTGGCGCGCTGCCTTGCGCTTGGCAAAGGCGTAGTCCTCGACGCCTTCCTCGGCGATCAGTCGCGCGGCAGCCGCGGCGATGGCGCGCCGCAGATTGTTCTGGCGTGGCAGGGCGTGCGCTCGGGTCGTCATATGAAATCCTGAAAGGCTCTGGCTTTGTCTCTGATCGGGCTCTTGTGCCGGGCGCGACGGGATAGAATCCCGGCCTATTGTTACACACCGGTTGGGCGACTCAGTTGTCGACCACCAATGGGAGCAGTCGTTTCATGCATATTCACATTCTCGGTATTTGCGGCACTTTCATGGGCGGTGTGGCGTTGCTGGCGCGCTCGGCGGGTTTCACCGTCACCGGCTGCGACGCAGGTGTGTATCCGCCGATGAGCACGCAACTCGAAGAGCAAGGTATCGCGCTGATCGAAGGTTATTCGCCCGACCAGCTGGCCATGTCGCCGGACCTGTTCGTGATCGGCAATGCGGTATCACGCGGCAATCCGCTGCTCGAGGCGATTCTCGATCGCGGCCTGCCGTATGTCTCCGGCCCGCAATGGCTCGCCGACAATGTATTGCAAGGCAAGTGGGTGCTGGCGGTGGCGGGCACGCATGGCAAGACGACGACGTCTTCGCTACTCGCCTGGATTCTCGAAGACGCGGGCCTCAATCCCGGCTTCCTGATTGGCGGTGTGCCCGGCAACTTCGCCATCTCCGCCCGCCTGACCGATACGCCGTTCTTCGTGATCGAAGCGGACGAGTACGACACTGCTTTCTGCGACAAACGTTCGAAGTTCGTCCACTACCGTCCGCGTACTGTCGTGCTCAACAATCTCGAATACGACCACGCCGACATCTTCCCCGATCTGGCCGCCATCGAAACGCAGTTTCATCACCTCGTGCGCACCGTGCCGAAGATCGGCCGCATCATCGTCAACGACGCTGAAGACAGCCTCAAGCGCGTCGTCGAACGTGGTTGCTGGAGCGAGCTGGAGTGGTTCGGCGGGCAAGCTGAGCAGGTGGCGGGCAAGACCTCCTGGCAGTATGAGGAGATGGACGAGCGCGGCGACTCGATCGCCTTCATGCTCAACGGCAAGGAGCAGGCGGTGAGCCGCTTGCCGCTGGCTGGTGCTCACAACCGCGCCAATGCCTTGGCGGCGATGGCGGCGGCGCGCCACGTGGGCGTGACGCCGATGCATGCAGCCGAGGCGCTGGAGCGCTTCGAAGGCGTCAAGCGTCGACTGGAGCCGCGCGGCACGGTGCGCGGTGTCACCGTGTATGACGACTTCGCGCATCACCCGACGGCCATCGCCACCACCGTTGCCGGCTTGCGCCAGCGCGTCGGCGAGCGGCGCATCCTTGCAGTGCTGGAACCGCGTTCCAATACCATGAAACTCGGCGCGATGAAGAGCCAGCTGCCCGCCAGCCTGGTGCAAGCCGACAAGGTCTTTTGCTATGCCGGCAATCTCGGCTGGGATGCCAATGAAGTATTCGGCCCGATGGGCGACAAGGCGCACGTCAGTGACAACCTGGGTTCGCTGGTTGACGCAATCGCGGCCGAGGCGCGCTATGGCGACCAGATTCTCGTCATGAGCAATGGCGGTTTTGGCGGCATTCACGACCGTCTGCTCGAAGCGCTGGCGCGCAAGTCCTGATCATGAAAAGTCGTGATCTGCGCGAATTCATCGCGCAACTGGAAGCGCGCGGCGAACTCAAACGCATCAGCGTGCCGGTCGATACGCATCTGGAAATGACCGAGATCGCCGACCGCGTATTGCGCGCGGGTGGCCCGGCCTTGTTGTTCGAGAGGCCGCATACGCAGGGCGTGGCGCACAGCATGCCCGTTCTGGCCAATCTCTTCGGTACGCCGCAGCGTGTCGCATATGGCATGGGCGAGGAGGGTGACTGGCAGACAGCCCTGCGTGAAGTTGGCAAGCTGCTGGCCTTCCTCAAGGAGCCTGAGCCGCCCAAGGGTTTAAAGGACGCCTGGGAGAAATGGCCCGTTCTCAAGCAGGTGATGAACATGTCGCCGAAGGAGCTGCGCAGCGGCCCTTGCCAAGAGGTAGTGTGGGAGGGCGACGAGGTCGATCTCGCACGCTTGCCCATCCAGCATTGCTGGCCGGGCGATGTGGCGCCGTTGATCACCTGGGGTCTGGTCGTCACGCGCGGCCCCGAGAAAACGCGTCAGAACCTTGGTATTTATCGTCAGCAAGTCTTGGGCAAGAACAAGGTCATCATGCGCTGGCTCGCTCATCGCGGCGGTGCGCTGGATTTCCGCGATTATCAACAAGCGCATCCGGGCCAGCCCTTCCCGGTTGCTGTCGTACTCGGTTGCGACCCTGCAACGATTCTAGGTGCGGTGACGCCGGTGCCGGATAGTCTTTCGGAATATCAGTTTGCCGGCCTCCTGCGCGGATCGAAGACCGAGCTCGTGACCTGTATCGGCTCCGACCTGCAGGTGCCCGCTTCGGCCGAAATCGTGCTCGAAGGCGTGATCCATCCCGGCGAGATGGCGCTGGAAGGCCCTTATGGCGACCACACCGGCTACTACAACGAGCAGGCCGAGTTTCCCGTGTTCACCATCGAGCGCATCACCATGCGCCGTGATCCGATCTATCACAGCACCTACACCGGCAAGCCGCCGGACGAGCCCGCAATGCTGGGCCTCGCGCTCAATGAAGTGTTCGTGCCGCTGCTGCAGAAGCAGTTTCCGGAGATCCGCGACTTCTACCTTCCGCCGGAAGGTTGCTCATACCGCATCGCCGTGGTGAGCATGAAGAAGGCCTACCCGGGCCACGCCAAGCGCGTCATGTTCGGTATCTGGAGCTTCCTGCGCCAGTTCATGTACACCAAGTTCATCATCGTCGTGGACGATGACATTGACGTGCGTGACTGGAAGGAAGTCATCTGGGCGCTGACGACGCGTGTCGACGCGACGCGCGACACGACCCTGGCCGACAACACGCCGATCGACTATCTCGATTTCGCTTCGCCGGTCGCCGGGCTGGGTAGCAAGATGGGCATCGACGCCACCAACAAATGGCCGGGCGAGACGCAGCGCGAGTGGGGTACGGCCATTGTCATGGATGAGTCCGTCAAGACGCGCGTTGACGAGATGTGGGCCTCGCTCGGCCTGGAATAGTCTGAGGGGAGTTAGTTCTTCCCGTCAGCTTTGCCTTTTGCCAGCACCGGGCGCATTTCGCCCTGCTGCGCAAAACCCACAGCGGCAATCGTCGCGGCCTCGGCCATCTCCGCACGCGGGTCGTTGATCATCAGCACGAACACCTGCCACTGCCCGGCCACGTCCTGCACAAAGCCTGCCGTGCTCATGACATCGTTGAGCGAGCCGGTTTTCAGGTAGGCACGTCCTGATACCGCTTGCGCGCCAAAGCGCCGGCGTGCCGTGCCGTCCTCTCCGGCGATGGGCAGCGAGGCGACAAGGTCGGGCATGCGCGGGCTGAGCCACATCATCTGCAGCATGTTGCCGAGACTTGCCGCGCTGATGCGTTCCCGTCGCGACAGCCCCGAGCCGTTCTCGAGCACCAGCCCGGCCTGGTCGATCTGGCGCAGGCTCAGCCACTCGCGCACGCGTTGCGCACCCTGTGCGGGGGTGAGCGGCTGGCGGGGGATGGCGGGCGATGCTGTCGGCATGGTGGCCGTGCCCAGTGTGAGCAGCACGTGGCGCGCCATCACGTTGTTCGAATACTTGTTCATGTCGCGCAGCACTTCGGTCAGCGCGGGCGAGCGCCAGCTGGCGAATGGTGCGAGGTCGGAAGGCGCATTTCCTTCGCGCACGGTACCGTTCAGGCTGCCTCCCATCTCGGCCCACAGTGCGCGGAAGATGTTGCCGGCCAAGCGCAAGCCATCATGCATGGCAAGGTTGAGGACTTTCTCGCCACAACTTGCGGGCATGCTGCCGCTCAGTCGCAGTCTCTGACTGTCGCCCAGAGTGACGACTTCGCTGCGGATGCTGCCGCGCCAGTTCGGGCAGGGCCCCGTCGTGGCAATCAGCTTGTTGTCGATGCCAAGCGTCATCGGCACGAGGTTGACGGCTTGCAGTGATGCGCCGATGGCCGTGGGGGTCAGCCGTATGCTGATGGCCTTGAAGTTGACCAGCAGGGCATCAGGGCCGGCGTTGTAGGCGCGTGTCGGTTCGTCATCGAAATCCTCGTTACCCGTCGGCGCGAACAGGCTGCGGTCGATTACCAGATCACCGCGGATATCGCGCAGGCCACGGCTGCGCAACTCACGCAGGAAGTTGCCGAAGCGATCCCAGGTCAGGGCCGGGTCGCCTCCGCCGCGCAGCACGAGATTGCCGTTGAGTACGCCATCGCGCAGCTCGCCCTGCACGAAGGCATCGGTGCTCCACGTGAAGCTTGGGCCCAGCACTTCGAGCGCGGCGCTGCTGGTCACAAGCTTCATGACGGAGGCCGGGTTGAACGCGTCCGTAATGTTGTGTTGCAGCGTCGGTGCGCCGCCACTGGCGGGCGCCATCCACAGGGCGACGTGACTGGCGGGAATGCCTGCGGTCTTCAGGGCTGCGGCGACAGCATCCGGCAGTGCCGCCTGAGCGCCCAGGCTGACACAGCATAGTGCGAGCACGCTGCTTGCACGGGCAACGCGGTCCAGTGCGCAGCGCATCATGCGATCAGCGCCTCGAACGCCAGTGCAGCCTGACTGATGGGGCGGCGTGGCAGGCGCAGGCGGTAAAGCTCGCGCGTCAGCTCTCCACTGGCGAGCTTGAGTTCGGCAACCTTGCCGAGCGCAATCTGGTCCTCGGCGCAGATGCGCGGCACCATGCCCAGCCCGAGGCCGGCGACGACGCTCTGTACGATGGCTTCATTGCTGCCGACTTCCTGCACGCGGCCGACGGAAATACCCAATCGGGATAGCTCTCGCTCGACCACTTCGCGGCTGCCAGAGCCTTGCTCACGCAGGATCCAGGTGCGGTGGTTGAGCTTGGCTGCGTCGAGAGGCTTGCTGCCCTGCTGGCTATCGCGTGGCGCCACGATGACCATGCGCTCCTCGCGCCACGGGCGTTGCTCGAGGCGCTCGTCATCAACCGGCCCTTCCACGAGTGCAACGTCGACTTCGGTGTCGAGCAACCATTGCGCGACCGCCTGCGTATTGCCGGACTGCACGCGCACGGTGACGCCGGAGTGATCCCGCACGAAAGCAGCCACCAGCGGGGGCAACCAGTAAGCAGCAATCGTCGTGCTGGCGCCGATGACCAGAGTGCCGCGATCCATCGCATAGAAAGCCTGCACCGCATCGACAGCCGCATGCTCCAGCGCGAAGATGTCCTTCGCATAGGCATACAAGACCTTGCCGGGCTCGGAGAGCTGGAACTGGCGTCCGCCACGATCCAGCAGCACTACATCGAGTTGGGATTCGAGCTCGCGCACGGCCTTGGAGACGGCGGGCTGGCTGACTTCAAGCGCCTCCGCAGCACGCGAGAAACTCTGGTTCTCGACGACGGTGGCGAACATGCGCAGGAGGTGCAGATTCATGTGAGGAGTGAGGCGTTATGAGTGAGGGGCTGGATACGGGCTATGGCGGTCAGTTTACTCCTCACGCCTCGCTCACAACTTCTCTCCGCATCTCAAGGCCAGGCGCGGGCGCCGAAGATCATGCGCTTGGCGACGAAGTGGCGCAGGGGGGGCAGCATATCGAGCGCCAACAGGCCGGCGCCGCGCGCGTGGCCGAGCAGGGTGTTGTCGTTGGAGAAGAGGCGCACGAGGCTGTCGGTGAAGCCGGCCGTACCCCAACGGTCTGCGCGGCGGCGGCGGGCGTGGCGGGAAAGTACGTCGGCTGAGCCGGCATCCGCTGCACCACGCAGGGTTTCGGCAAGCTCCCACACGTCGCGCAAGCCCAGGTTGAAGCCTTGCCCTGCGACCGGGTGCAGGGTCTGTGCGGCATTGCCGAGCCATACGGTGCGCTCGCCGACCGTGTTACGGCGCAGGCGCATGCTCAGTGGGTAGCTGCTGCGCTCGCGTACATCTGCGAGACGCACTGTGCCGCCGAAGGCGGCGTGCAGACGTGTCAGGAGGCTCGCATCGTCGAGGGCTTTCAGCGCAGCCAGCTGTGCCGGATCGACGGTCCACACCACGGCGTAGTCGCGGCCGAGTGGCAGCAGGGCGATCGGGCCGTCCGGCGTAAAGCGTTCGCGGGCGAGGTTGTGATGGCCGCCGACCGGCGTCGCGCGCAACAGCAAGGCGTGCTGATCGTAGTCGCGCGATACAAGCTTGTGGTCTTCGTCGCTATCCTGGATACCGCCTTCGCAGCACACGGCGAGGCTGCCACTGACCTTGCGTGTTTCACCGCTGGCACTGCGCAGGCCGAGCGTGATGTGATCGGGCGTAGCGCTGAAGCTGTCGACATGCGCATCGAATTCGATGTGCAGGTTCTGCGCGGCCAGACGTTCGCTCAGCGTCGTCAGCAGGGCGCTGGCAGGCAGCACGTAGCCCAGCGCGGGCAGGCCGTATTCGGCATGACGTAGTTCGGTACGGCCGAGCGCGCCACGTTGCGAGACGTGGATGGTCTCGATAGGAGTCGCCGCACCCGCAGGCCAGGCGCCCAGTGTCTCGAGCAACTGGCGACTGCCGTGCGACAGGGCGAGGACGCGCGTGTCGCGGCGCACGGGGTCGGCCGGGCGCGCATCGAATATGCGCACCGCATTCCCTTGGGCGGATAGACGCAGCGCGGCAGCGAGCCCGATGGGCCCGGCGCCGACGATGAGGATCGCCTTGTCGTCAGCGGCGTTCATCGACCGGGCATGAGCGCTTCGATCTCGCTCACCGTCTTGGGCGTGGCTATGGTGAGGATGTCGTGGCCAGCGGGCGTGATGAGCACATCGTCTTCGATGCGCACGCCAATGTTCCAGAAGGCTTCCGGCACGCCCTCGCCGGGCCGCACATAGCAGCCGGGTTCGATGGTGATGACCATGCCGGCTTCGAGCGGACGCCATTCGCCTTTGAGTTTGTACTCGCCGGCGTCATGCACGTCGAGACCCAGCCAGTGGCCAGTGCGGTGCATGTAGAAGCGGCGATAGCTGCCGGATTCGAGCGCGCCGTCGAGGCTGCCTTCCAGCAGGCCGAGATCAATCATGCCTTGCGCCAGCACCTTCACCGCGGCGTCATGCGTGGCGTTGTAGGGCTGGCCGGGGCGGGCGTGTTCCAGCGCGGCGTACTGCGAGGCTAGCACCAGTTCGTAGATGTCTTTCTGCGGCCCGGTGAAGCGTCCGTTAACCGGGAAGGTGCGCGTGATGTCGGAGGCATAACCGTCGAGTTCGCAGCCAGCGTCGATGAGCAGCAGGTCGCCATCCTTCAACTGCGTATCGTTGCTGACGTAATGCAGTACGCAGGCATTGGCACCGCCTGCGACGATGGAGTTGTAGGCGACAGACTGGCTGCCCGAGCGGCGGAATTCGTGCAGCAGCTCGGCTTCGATTTCATATTCGAAAGAGCCCGGCCGGGTGGTACGCATGGCGCGTTCGTGGGCGCGACCGCTGATGACGGCGGCGGCGCGCATGCGTTCGATTTCGACGGCGTCCTTGATCAGGCGCATTTCGTCGAGCAGGGTGCGCACATCGCGGATGTCGGCAGGGGCGGTGACGCCGGCGCGGCCTTGGGCACGTACGCCATTGAGGGCGTCGAAAATGCGTGCGTCGTGCCCGGCGTCGTAGCCGAGGGCGTACCACAGCGCCGGCTGGTTACCGATCAGTTCGGGCAGCTTGCTGCCCAGTACATCGATGGCGAAGGCTTCGTCGAAACCGAAGACCTCACGCGCGGCGGCGGGGCCATAGCGGAAGCCATCCCAGATCTCGCGCTCTTCGTTCTTCTCGCGGCAGAACAGCACACTGCGTGCGGCGCTCGCTGCGCCGGCAGGAATGATCATCACCAGCAGGCTTTGCGGTTCGGTAAAGCCTGTTAGATAGTGGAAGTAGCTGTCGAAGCGATAGGCGTATTCGGTATCGCGATTACGCGGGCGCTCCGGCGCGGTCGGCACGATGGCGACACCACCGCCCGCGGCAGCAATGCGTTCGGCAAGACGGGCGCGGCGGGCGCTGATGGCGGCAAGGGTGCTGGCGGTAGGGGCTGGCATGGTGGGCTCTTTTGAGTCTGATGAATTCAGCGTGGCTGCAATGCCGTCATGGCTTTCAGTTGCGTATCCAGCTCGGCAAGGCGCTCGGGTGTGCCGACGTCAATCCAGCGGCCGTTGAAATGCTCGCCGGTCACATGTTTGCCGGTAATTGCGGTCTGCAGCAGGGGCGCAAGCCGGGCTTTTTCACCGGGCGTGATGCCGTTGAAGAACTCTGCACGATACACGCCGATGCCGGAGAAGGTCAGGCGGGTACCACCAGGTTCGGCGCTGAGCTGGCCAATGCTGGATGGCGGCTGTGGCGGCAGGAAATTGAAATCACCTGCCGGGTGATGGGCGGGGTTGCTCACCAATGCGACATGCACGTGCGCCCCCTGGGTAATGCCGACGATGCCGCGCGCCACGAAGCGCTCGAAATCGATGTCACACCAGACGTCGCCATTGACCACGAGGAAGGGGGCTGGACCGAGCAGGGGCAAGGCCTTGGCAATACCGCCTGCGGTCTCCAGCGCTTCGCCTTCGGGCGAATAGCGGAGGTTGATATTCCACATGCGGCCGTTGCCGAGCGTCTCTTCCAGCATGTGGCCGAGATGCGCATGGTTGATGACGATCTCGTTGAAGCCCGCCGCTGCCAGGCGTTCGATATGCCAGACGATGAGGGGTTTGCCGCCGACCGGCAGAAGGGGTTTGGGCGCGTGGTCGGTGAGTGGGCGCATGCGTTCGCCGCGACCTGCGGCGAGGATCATGGCTTTCATGAGGTCAGGACTTTCATGCTTCGCGATGTTCCGGGAGGACGTCGATCGGATCAGTCGGCGTCGTGGGCCGAGGCTTTTTCGTAAGCCTCGACAATACGCGCAACCAGCGGATGACGCACCACGTCTTCTTTCAGGAAGCGCGTGAAGGCAATGCCGCGCACATCACCGAGAATGCGCACCGCCTCGAGCAGGCCGCTCTTGTGGCCGCGCGGCAGGTCGATCTGCGTCAGGTCGCCGGTGACGACGGAACGCGAGCCGATGCCGACGCGTGTGAGGAACATCTTCATCTGTTCCGGCGTGGTGTTCTGCGCTTCGTCGAGAATGATGAAGGCATTGCTGAGGGTGCGGCCCCGCATGAAAGCCAATGGCGCGATCTCGATGCATTGGCGCTCGAACAGTTTCGCGACGCGGTCGAAGCCCATCAACTCATACAGGGCGTCATAGAGCGGACGCAGGTAGGGATCGACTTTCTGCGACAGATCGCCGGGCAGGAAGCCGAGGCGCTCGCCGGCTTCGACGGCGGGGCGGGTGAGGATGATGCGCTCGACCTGCTGACGTTCGAACGCATCCACGGCGCAAGCCACGGCGAGATAGGTCTTGCCGGTGCCGGCGGGACCAATGCCGAAGGTGATGTCGTGCGACTGGACGTTGCGGATGTATTCGACCTGACGCGGCGTGCGGCCATGCAGATCGCCCTTGCGCGTCAGCAGGCCCGTGACCGGCTGGACGTTGCGGTCGAGATTGCTCTGCTCGATCAGGCCGAGCTGGATCTTGGCGACCTCCAGCGGCTCGCTGGCCTGTTCGTAGAAGCGGCGCAGTGCTTGTGCCGCTCGTTGTGCCTGGGCGGTGTCGCCGCGTAGCTTGAAGTGCTCGCCACGCCGGGCGATGGCGATATCGAAAGCTGCTTCGATCTGGCGGATGTTCTCGTCCAGCGCGCCGCAAAGATTGGCGAGGCGCTGGTTGTCCAGCGGCGCAAGCGTGAGTTCAATAGGGGGCTTCATGTGTCGGTGCGCAAGTTATTCATGATCTTACTGCGAGGCCGCGATCGCGGGACATGCGCTGGCGGGATTCCTCATGCATTTCCATGCATTCCGGCTCCGTACTTACACCTGAGCACCAGAGTCCGCTGACCGCCTCGCGGGACAGCCCTTGAGCAAGCTGCAGGGCCGATCAGGTCGGCGAGCGGATCATCCTGGCGGCGAGTGACTCGTTGAGCACTGTCAGGCTGTCTTCGAGGTGAGCACGCGTTTCCGCAGAATACCCCTTGTGTTGCAGGGCATGCTGCAACTTGCCACGCAGGCTTTGAGCATCGCTGCGGGCGAGGCTGCGCACGTCTGGCGCAGTGGGGCGTACGCCGGTGATGATGGCGCTGGTGCGCGTCAGCCAGGCACGCTGCAGATTGCGGCGGAGCAGGGGAATGTCACGGCTGCCATCGAGTTCCTGCCATATGGAGGTCTGCAGCGTGGCCAGCAGCTCTGACAAGGGCAGCGAGCCGTTGCTGCGCGTGCGCAGCATCTCCGATTCGAGCAGGCGGATGGTGGTGCGGTCCGATAGCAGTTGGTCGAGCACGCTGACCTGTGTGCCAAGCACGCGACTGACCAGTTGCAGATTCGGCTCCTGCGCTGTCGAGCCGCTGTAGGTGCCGTCAAAACGATCGAGGTGGTCAAGCGGCAGGCGTTGCAGCAGGGCCGGATCGATGCGGAAGCTCTCCGGCGAGAACAGGCTGTGGGTCAGCGTGTTGAGCGCTTCCCGCTGCTCGGCCTCGGGGATGGGCAGGAAGGTAGAGCGAGCCGAAGCACTTGTCTGGCGAATGATGCGGATGCCGCCGATCTTCTTGGCGAGGGTCTGCGCGCTATTGGTCAGCAGCGAGATGCTGCGGTCGACCGACAGGCGCGCCTGTCCATAGTAGGGGTCGTCGATGGGGGGGCGCTTGGCCATCGCGTCCCAGCCTTCCTGCGCAAACTGCAGGCGACGCAGGAACCAGTTGCGGGTGTCTGAACCGAGATCGAAACGGTTGGTGTCGGGGTCGATGCCGGCATTCTGGCCTTCACCGCCGGCGTCGATGTCATTTCCGTATGCCAGCAGGGGATTGCTCTGGCCGCGTTGCGCGATCTGCTTGAGCTCGTGCGCCTCGTTGTCAGCGGGAATGGATTTGTAGCCGTATTCGATTGCCCAGATGTCATACGGCCCGAGCACCTTCTGCAGGTAGTCGGCCGGCTTCTCGCCGCGCAGATTGATATTGGGCGGTACGTAGTCCATCACCGACGCGGAGATGCCGTTGTTGGCGACGAAGTTCGCGTCACGCAGTTGTGCGGGCGTGTAGGCGCGCGTCGCGAGGAAGTTATGCGACAGGCCCAGCGTATGGCCGATTTCGTGCGCGACGGTGATGCGGATGGTGTCCTTCACGTAGGCGTCTGCCTCCGGGCTGTCGGGTGCGATGTCGCCACGTGCGATCAGCGTATCCAGGGTGTCCTGCATGTAGGCTGCCGCTTCTTCGCCGAAGTCGCATTGCTCGTCCTGTTTGCCGGTCCGGGCATGCTGATGCGGCATCAGCAAGGCGTTTGCGGCAGGCAGGTCGCGCGTGATTTCGCGGCGTGACGTGCGCGTCCAGTTGTCGGCCACGATGATGTCGGCATCGAGAATCTCTCCGCTGCGCGGGTCGGCGTTGGACGGCCCGACGGCCAGCACGGTATCGGTGCCGATGAACCAGCGCACCGAGGCGTGGTGCCGGTCAGCGGTGTCGAAGTCGTCGGTGTCGCTTTGTTGTTTGACGACGATGGCGTTCTTGTAGCCGATGCGCTCGAAAGCAGCGTTCCACATCAGGATGCCTTCGCGTACCGCATCGCGATAACGCTCGGGTACGTTGCTGTCGATCCAATAGACGATGGGTTGCTTGGGCTCGGAAAGCTCGGCTGATTCATCTTTCTTTTCCAGCCGCCAGCGCTTGATGTAGTGGGTGCGCGGGCTGGGGGCTGTATCGCTGCGGAAATCCCAGCGTGTCTCGAAGAAGTAGCCCACGCGTGGGTCGGCGAGGCGCGGTGCCATCGGCTCTGGCAAAGCCGAGAAGCTGTAATGGAAGCGCATCTGCACGCTGCGTGCGTCAGGCACATTGCGCGGCAGCGCGAATGCAGGTTGATTCGGTTGCAATTGCGGGATGCGCGCAACGCCATAGTGCAGCTGAACCTCGAAGCTGGTTTCCTCAGGCGTGCTGCGAGCGTGGACGATCTGGCTATTGGCACGATCGAAACCGTAGCCAAGGCGGTAGGCGGCTTCCAGTGAGCTGCCGCCTGCAGGAATGTCACTGAGGACGATGGCCGTGATGTCGATCAGGATGGCCTTGGTGCCCGCGTGTGGCTGGCTGACGATGGGCGCAACGCCCAGCAGGCTGTCCGGAAAGGCCTGGGAGATGTTGCGCTCCATCGGCTTGTTGCCGTCGGCGAAGTAGGTCGTGTTGCGCTCGACCCATTGCACGCGATCGCCAGACGCGCGGCGGAAGAAGCCGATGTTGGCGCCGAGCATCTCACCGGAGAACAGGCGTTTCTCCCCGAGGCCTTGTGTGCGGTGGATGGCGAAGTAGAACGGGCGATTGAGGTCGGATTCGCGGAGCTCGACGAAGTAGCGATCATCCTTCTGCCACAGGGTCAGGAAGCCCTCGGTCTTCTTGAAGTCTTTGATGACGTCGTTGAACGGACGCAGATTCGGATTGCTGGCAAAACTCGATGCGCTGCCACTGGCGGCCTGTGCAGGTGCTCCCGGCTGGGCCACAGGTGCCGACGCTGACAGGGGGGCCGCAACGGGGGCGCTGGAGAGAGCCGCGGGCCGCGGCGGCGCGGCGTTCAGAGGGGAGGTGGGCGGTGTTGCGGGTGTGACGACCGTAGCGGCAGTACAGGCGACGAGGACTGCGCTGATGAGGCCTGGCGCCAGGCGGGCTAGAGAAAAGCCGCAGCGAGAGGAGGAGGTGCGAGCGGAATCAGTCTGCAAGAACAAGTTCTCCGCGCAGTGAGTGCGACATCACTGCGGTAATCTTTACGTTAACAAAGCTGCCGATGAGGCGCGAGGTCCTCTGCGGGTTGGTGTGCAAATCACCCACAAAGTTCACCACACGATTGTTATCGGTACGCCCTGCCAGTTCCTCAGGGTTCTTCTTCGATGGTCCTTCTACCAGGACGCGTTGTTGCGAACCGACCATGGACTCGCTGATGACCGTAGCCTGTTCGTCAATGCGCTTCTGCAGGCGTGCTAGACGTTCGAGCTTGAGTGCTTGTGGCGTGTCATCGACCAGATCGGCGGCAGGCGTGCCCGGACGTGCGCTGTAGATGAAGCTGTAGGAGTTGTCGAACCCGACGTCCTCGATCAGTTTCATCGTCGCTTCGAAGTCCGCTTCCGTTTCGCCCGGGAAGCCGACGATGAAGTCCGATGAGACGGTCAGGTCCGGGCGCGCCACGCGCAGCTTTCGGATCAGCGCCTTGTACTCCAACGTGGTGTAGCCGCGTTTCATCGCTGCCAGAACACGATCAGAACCCGCCTGTACCGGCAGATGCAGGTTCGACACCAGCTTGGGTAACTTGGCATAGGCCTCTACGATGCGGGCCGACATCTCGCGCGGGTGCGAAGTCGTGTAGCGGATGCGTTCGATGTCGGGAATGTCATGCACGCATTCGAGCAGGAAGGCGAAATCGTAAATTTCCGTGCCGGCAGCATGTTCGCCACGCGCAATCGGTGCGCGCCAGGCATTCACGTTCTGGCCGAGCAGGGTTACCTCACGGACGTTCTGCGCGGCCAGGCCCGCAATTTCCGTGAGGATGTCGTCGAGCGGGCGCGATACTTCTTCGCCGCGTGTGTAGGGCACGACGCAAAAGCTGCAGTACTTCGAGCAGCCTTCCATGATGGAGACAAAGGCCGTCGCGCCTTCAACGCGTGCCGGCGGCATGTTGTCGAACTTCTCGATCTCGGGGAAGCTGATGTCGACCTGCGAACGGCCGCTTGTGCGGCGCTTGTCGATCAGTGCCGGCAGGCGGTGCAGGGTTTGCGGGCCGAATACGACATCGACATAAGGTGCGCGCGATACGATGGCCGCACCTTCCTGCGAAGCGACACAACCGCCGACGCCGATGATCAGATCCGGATTGGCTTGCTTGAGGTGTTTGACGCGCCCCAGGTCATGGAAGACCTTTTCCTGCGCCTTCTCGCGAACCGAGCAGGTGTTGAACAGGATGACGTCGGCGTCCTCGGGGGTGTCGGTCTTGACCAGCTCTTCGTTGGCGCCAAGGATGTCGACCATCTTGTCCGAGTCGTACTCGTTCATCTGACAGCCAAAGGTACGGATGTAAAGCTTCTTCATGTTTCAAATGCCGGAGGAAAAGGTGCTGCGGGTGCTGCCTGCCACGGGGGGCGCCGCCGTGACAGTCTTACTTGTTGTCGGGGATGACCCAGGCGCGATAAATGGCGCCGTTGTTGTCGAGGATGACACGCGCCTGATAGTTGCCGCGCAAGGCTTGCGGTAACACGATGAGGTTGGTGTTGGCATCGCGGATCTGTGCTGCAACGGCGAGGCTGCTGAGTTTGCCGTTGAGCCCTACCTGCCCGTCGCTGGAAAATGCGAGGGTGGCTTTCTTGGCCTCAGCGGGAATCGGTTGGCCGGGTTGCTGCGCAAATGCCTGAGCACCCAGCGTAGCTGCGCCTGCCAGCGCCAGTCCTGCACAAACCGCACGAATCGTTCTTTTCATCTCGGCCTCACACAAAACGCCCGTCAACAGGCGGTCGGCAATGGTCGGACATCGCTCCGGCGAAGTCAATCAAAGGCCTGTCAAGCCCATGAATTGCATGGAATTTGCCGAGAGAAATACGTTTTCAAGCCTTGACCGCGATGCACCATGGCAATTAGAATTGCGGGCTCGGGTTTTTGACCCGACGTTTCAGGTGATGTAGCTCAGATGGTTAGAGCGATGGATTCATAACCCATAGGTCGGCGGTTCGACTCCGCCCATCACCACCAGTTAAAAGAAAACGGCCCTCAGCGATGAGGGCCGTTTTGCATTCTGGCCTGGCTTTCAGCGTCAGGCGCGCTTGCGCAGGCGATGTGTGGCCAGCCCGACGAGGCCCAGGGCGACGAGTGCCAGCGACCCAGGTTCCGGCACGCTGCTGGCAGAGGACGAGGCGTGTCCGCCATTGAGCTGCGCGCTGCCGGTGTAGGACTTGGCGATTACGCTGCCATTGATGTTGCCGCCATTGGCGACCACGCTGGCATTGAGGGCCAGTACCGATGCATCGGCGTTAAGGCTGCCGAGCGTGATCTTGCTGATGTTGCTGGCGAAGTTAAGCAGGGTTTCGTGGCCGCTGAAGCCGAGCAGGCTGTTCAGATTGGCCAGCGCAATTTCGGTCGCGGTGCCGACAATATTGATGACGATGGTCGAACCTGCCGCGAAGCCGCTATCCAGACTCAGCTGCTGGAAGGTATTGCCTGCCGCGAGCTTGCTGCTGTCGAGGGTGAAGTATTCGACGCTCTTGTTGCTGCCTTGCAGATAGATGCCATTCGTCCAGCCGCCGCTTTTCTGCGTGCCGTAAAGCGTAGTGCCCGTGGCTGTCATGTTCATCAGACGCGCGGACTCGGCCGTCAGCTGGCTTTTCGCCGCAGCAAAATCCACTGGTGAGGCACCGCCCTGTTGCACGGCGCCCAGCGTGGGGTTGTTTGCGCCGCTGACGGTCAATGTGCCGCCAACGTAGGTGCCGCCACTTTTGGCCGACCCGTCGCTCCAGTTGATATTGCCGCCGACGACTACCGCCCAGTCCTTGCCGCCTGTGGAGTAGGTGGCGCCGCCTTGGGCTGCAGTCCAGGTGCTGGCCTTGAAGTTGCCCTGCACCGCGACGGAGTGCTCGGCATCGGTCGAGCCGGTCACGGTCATGTCGCCGAATACGAAGGCGCTGAAATTGCCTGCGACACCGAGGTTGTAAGCGCTTGAGGCCTGCGCGCTGCTTGCAGCGACGATGAGGGTCAGGGCGAAAGCTGTGCGGTGGAGAATGCGTGTGGTCAGGTGCAGCGAAGGGCTCAGCTTGAACATCTATGGCTTTCGGAAATCATGAATTCTTGTTGGGCGCGCGTTCTGCGGTACCGCCCTGGTGTCGGCTAGAGCAAGGACTGAACCGTTTTTTGTAAGTCCATGATACGTAAAAGATTGGATGAACTTATCGTTTCTGCGGTTTCGATAGTGTAAGAAACTTTGACAGTGGCGAATGACTGCCAGTGCAACGCATCGTGACCTTGTGCCGGGCTTGCTGCAGAATCGGGGCTCACTTGAAATGCAGCGATGAAAAACGAAGATTTTGATGTTCTGATCGTGGGCGGGGGCCTCGCTGGCGCCAGTCTCGCCTGCGCATTGCGCGGTAGTCGGTATCGCGTGGCCTTGCTCGACCGTACTGCGCCACGGCTCGGCGAGGGCTGGGATACACGCGTCTATGCCATTGCGCCTGCGTGCATCGACTTCCTGCGGCGCTGTGGCGCCTGGGATCACTTGCCGCCGGAGCGGGTGCAGCGCATCGAGCGCATGGCGATTGCTGGTGACGCGGGAGGGGCGCTGACTTTCTCGGCATACGAGTCTGGTCTCGATGCCTTGGCGTGGATCGTCGAAGGCAGTCGACTTGCCGTGGAGCTGTGGCAAACCGCCAGTCGCCAGTCGAACATCACGGTGGTGAGTCCGGCGATGCCAGCTGCCTTGAGTATCGATGCGGATGCCGCGCGCCTGACCTTGGCCGATGGTCGCGTGCTGAGCGCGAAGCTGGTGATCGGTGCGGACGGGGCCAACTCCTGGGTACGCGAGCAGGCAGGCATCGCCGCGCAGTCTGACCCGTACCCGGACAAAGCCGTTGTTGCGAATTTTGCATGCGAGCGCCCGCACGATGGCACTGCTTTTCAATGGTTCCGCGAGGATGGTGTGCTGGCCTGGTTGCCACT
The DNA here is from genome assembly GCF_036017035.1 of Uliginosibacterium silvisoli. NCBI lineage: Bacteria > Pseudomonadati > Pseudomonadota > Betaproteobacteria > Rhodocyclales > Zoogloeaceae > Uliginosibacterium > Uliginosibacterium silvisoli. The sequence goes on from NZ_JAYXHS010000001.1 coordinate 1,740,425, forward strand.
GCCCGGAAACAATTTCTCGATTGTCTGGTCAACCCCTTCGCAACATGCAGATGCGCTGCTTGCGCTGGATGCGCAATCGTTGGCCGAGCGTGTGGCAGCGGCTGGCAGCCACGAGTTGGGTGCCTTGCAGTTATTGGCGCCGGCAGCGGCGTTTCCTTTGCGCCTGATGCGCGTTAAAGAAACGGTGATGTCGCGTTTGGCGCTGATTGGCGATGCAGCGCATGCCATTCACCCGCTGTCGGGACATGGCATTAACCTGGGCTTCCAGGATGCCGCGGCACTGGCCGATGTATTGCTGGCATTGCCGTCGTTCCGCGATTGTGGTGACGCGGCGGTGCTGAAGAAATACCGCCGGGCTCGCGCAGAAGAGGTTGCGCTGCTGCAAGGGGTGACGCATGGCTTGCACGAGTTGTTTGCCGTGCAGGCGGCGCCACTTGCCTGGTTGCGCAATGCAGGAATGAGCATGACCGGGAAAATGCCCTTTGTACGGGGCGTGATGACACGCTACGCTGCGGGCCTGATTTGAAAAACGCAGCGCTGAACAATGCAACAACCATCGCAGCAAGTGGAATAACCAGGAGACTGACTTGAGCAAGAAAACGTGGCGGGCGATGCTCGCAGGTGTGTGTGTCGCGGCCCTGTCGCTGGCAGTTGTAGACGCGAGCGAGCCGGCGGCCAAGGCGCAGAAGCCTGCAGCCAAGGCTGCCAAGAATGAAAGCGCGGCGGAAGCAGACATGCGCAAGGTGGTTGAGCAGGTGGTGACGGAGCCGGGCGCCATTGATAGCGTACGCAAGACCAGCTATGGCGGTTTCTACGAGGCGGTACTCTCCAATGGCGATATCGTCTATGTCGATCCGACGGGCACCTTCCTGATCTCCGGTTCGCTCATCGACATCAAGGCCAAGAAGAACGTGACGGCCGCGCGTGTGAATGAGCTGCAGCGCATCGACTTCTCCGACTTGCCGCTGGCCAACGCGGTCAAGCAGGTTCGTGGCAATGGCAAGCGGGTCCTGGTGACCTTCGAAGACCCGAATTGCGGCTACTGCAAGAAGCTGGCGAAAGACGTCGTGAATCTCAAAGACACGACGATCTATACATTCATGATCCCGATTCTTGCCGCGGACTCGGCAGACAAGTCGAAAGCCATCTGGTGCGCGCAGGATCGCGCCAAAGCGTGGAATGACTGGATGGTGGAGGGCAAGGCACCCACGGGTTCTGGCTCCTGCGAGAATCCGATCGCCAAGAATGCCGAGTTGGCGCACAAGCTTCGCGTAAGCGGCACACCGACCATGTTCCTGATCGATGGCAATCGCCTGGGGGGTTATGTTGCGCTTGCCGAACTCGACAAGGCCATCAATGACGCAACTGCGGGCGCGAAGAAGTAAAAGACATCAATGCACATAAAAAAGGGGCGCCACGGCGCCCCTTTTTTATTGCTGCAAGCTACCAGTGCGTTTCGTATTCGGCAGTCGCACTCACTTTGTGGACTGTCAGATCGGCGCCTTCGAATTCTTCTTCGGCAGACAGGCGGATGCCAACCGTGCTGCGCAGTACGCCGTAAATCAGGCCGCCACCCAGCAGCGCGATGAAGATGCCGCCCAATGTGCCGATCAGCTGACTGATCAGGCTGACGCCGCCGAGACCTCCCAAGGCGTGGCTGCCGAAAATGCCCGCTGCGATACCGCCCCAGGCACCACACAGGCCGTGTAGCGGCCATACGCCGAGCACGTCATCGATCTTCCAGCGGTTCTGGGTCAGCGTAAACAGGCGCACGAACAGCGCTCCGGCAATGGCGCCGGTTGCGAGCGCGCCGAGAGGGTGCATGACGTCAGAGCCCGCACAGACGGCGACGAGTCCGGCGAGCGGGCCGTTGTGCACGAAGCCCGGGTCATTGCGGCCGGCAATGAGGGCCGCAAGCGTGCCGCCAACCATGGCCATGAGCGAGTTCAAGGCGACCAGGCCGGTGATGGCCTCCAGCCTTTGCGCACTCATGACATTGAAGCCGAACCAGCCAACGATGAGGATCCAGGCGCCGAGGGCCAGGAATGGGATGTTCGAAGGCGGATGCGCCGACAGGCCGCCATCACGGTTATAGCGCCCGCGCCGCGCGCCAAGCAGCAGTACTGCCGCTAGCGCGACCCAGCCGCCTACGGCATGCACAACGACGCTGCCGGCAAAGTCGTGAAACTTTGCGCCGAAGTTGCTAGCCAGCCAGGCCTGGATGCCCAGGTTGTCGTGCCAGGCGATGCCCTCGAAAAAGGGATAGACCAGACCGACCAGCATGGCCGTAGCAGCCATTTGCGGTGCAAAGCGTGCACGCTCGGCAATGCCGCCCGAGACGATGGCCGGAATGGCAGCTGCAAAGGTCAGCAGGAAGAAGAACTTCACCAGTTCGTAGCCGCTGTTCTGCGCCAGGGTGCTGGCGTCGGTGACGAAATGCACGCCATAAGCGACGCCGTAACCGACAAAGAAATAGGCCAGCGCCGATACGCTGAAGTCCACGAGAATCTTCACCAGCGCATTGACCTGATTTTTCTTGCGGACCGTACCCAGTTCCAGAAAGGCGAATCCGGCATGCATGGCGAGCACCATGACGGCGCCCAGCAGGATGAACAGGACGTCAGCTGTTGTTTTGACTTGCTCCATTACTTTCTCCGTTTGCACAACGGCGGAGCAAGAAGCACAAAACGCACCTGTTTTGCACCAACTTGGATTCTTTTAAAAACAATTGCTTGTGTTTTCGTGCTCCAGTCTGGCGCGCCTTTGTGCTCACGCGAGGTGCGGCGCGTTGAGTTGTTTGCACGCATTTGGTGCTATCAGAAGGTGTAGCCCACTTGTGTTGTGCCTGGTTCCAGCTTGTCTAGCAGGCGGGCGAGGGGATGCAACTCGCGGTAGCGCTGGCAGGTCTTGAGCAGATACTTGAAGACGAGGGGAATGTCCTTCAGGTAGCCCTCCTTGCCATCGCGGTGGTACAGGCGCGCAAAGATGCCGAGGACCTTGATATGGCGCTGAGCACCCATGAATTCATAGTCGCGATGGAAGTCTGCAAAATCAGCACGCACCGGCAGGCCGATGTCGCGTGCTGTTTCCCAGTAGCGCACCAGCCAGTCAATGGTGCGTTCTTCCTCCCACTCGATGTAGGCATCCTTGAACAGCGAGGCGAGGTCGTAGGTCATCGGGCCATAGACGGCATCCTGGAAGTCGATCACGCCGGGATTGGGGCTGCACAACATCAGGTTGCGGGAGTGGAAGTCGCGATGCACGAAAACCTTGGGTTCCGCGAGATTGATTGCGAGGATCTGGTCGAAGACTTCGTAAAGGCTCGCCGTTTCGGCTTCGCTCAAGGTGGCGTTCTTGTGGCGGCCGATATACCAGACCGGGAATAGCTCCATCTCGCGCAGCAGGCGTTCGCGGTCGTACTCCGGCAACACGCCGGGGCGACTTGCGCCCTGGATGCAGGCCAGTGCCCCCAATGCATCGGCGTAAAGCGCGTCTGCGTTGTCTCCATTGAGGGCTGTCAGGTAGGTGGTGTCACCCAGGTCGGACAACAGCAGTAAGCCTTGTTGCAGATCCTGGGCAAAGACTTCAGGGACGTGCGCGCCTGCCGCAGCGAATACTTCGGCCACGTGCAGGAAGGGGCGGCAGTCTTCATGCGCCGGTGGCGCATCCATGACAATGCGTGTGCTGTTGTCGTCATGCAGGCGCACACGGAAGTAGCGGCGGAAGCTGGCGTCGGCAGATGCCGGAGTCAGATCGTAGCTGCGGCGTGACAACTGGGCGCTGAGCCAGCTGTGCAGCTGGTCGAGGCGTGAAGAGGCGGGCAGGGAATTCAAGGGCTACTCCGGGATGTCTGCAGGGTGTGTGCAGAGAGGGTTGAGGCGAGTCTGAGAGACGAGAGGCTTCATGTAGAATCCCGGAATCTTAACAAATGCCTTGGGTGCTTCCCGTGCTGCGCCTGTCCGACGCGTGTCGTGCCGGGGCATGTACGCACTTCTGCAGGCATCTTGCGCGGGCCCCAAAGCGCGCTCACTTTCAACGACCCGCCCTAAAGCACGTATTACATGCCCGGACTCCGATCAGACAAGAACACTCCGCGCCATGCTGTACGCGATGTACCGCCTCGCATCAGTCATCTTGGCCTGGCCGTGCTGGCCTGCTTCTCCGGGCTTGCCGTTGCTGCCGATGGAGACGCATTCGTGGTGCGCCCGCATCTTCTGATGTTTGCGCAGCTGGGCCCTGTGGCCGCCCCCTCCGGGACGACGGGCAGCGCGCGTCCGGACGACATTTTCATTGACGCAGATACGGTGGACGGCCGCACTGCACTCGAGGTCAGTGCTGGCGGAAAGGTGCGTTTGCGTCGTGGCGACATGACGATTTTCAGTGATCGTTTGCGCTTTGATCAGGCGCTCAATGAGGCCAATGCCGAAGGCAATGTCCGCATGTTACGGGGCCAGGACTCGGTGGAGGGGCCGCGCGCCAGGATGAATCTGGACACCAAGGTCGGGGAGTTCGAAAGCCCGGACTACCGTTTCCAGCGTGTCGTCCCGGTAAAGGGTGTGACGCCCGGTACGCCCTATCAGCAGTCGGTTGCGCCGAAGCCCGTGGTCGCCGCAGGAAAGGCCGACGTTCTCGAGATGCTGGGCGAAAACCAGTACCACCTGCGTAACGCGAGTTACACGACCTGTGAGGCCTCGGACCCGGATTGGTATCTGCGCGTCCGCGATCTCGATCTGGACTACGACCGCGAGCGTGGTGAAGGTACGAACAGCGTCCTGTACTTCAAGAACGTACCGATCGGCTATGTGCCGTGGATGGATTTCCCGCTCAATGGCTCGCGTCAGTCCGGTCTTCTGCCCGCAACCTTCGGCAGCACCACGAATACCGGGCTTGACCTGACCCTGCCGTATTACATCAATCTGGCGCCCAATTATGACGCCACCATCGCGCCACGCTGGATGGGGCGGCGGGGCCTGCAGCTTGGTGGAGAGTTCCGCTATCTGACGCCGACCGGCTACGGCAAGATGAGTGGCGAGTATCTTGCGAACGATCAGGTTACAAACACGCAGCGCGGCTTGTTCTCGACGCAGAACTTCCAGGACTTTGGTGGTGGCCTGACCGGGAACGTCGACTTCTCGCAGGTTTCTGACCGGAATTACTTCGCGGACCTGAGCTCACGCATTTCGAGCACGTCACAGGGTAATCTCAATCAACAGGTGCAGTTGAATTACGGCGGCATCGCCTGGTTGCCCATGGGTGTGAACGTACAGCGCTACCAGACCCTTACGGGAGACACTCCATACTCGCGCCAGCCACAGCTGACCGCGGCGCTGAATGTGCCCGACGTCAAAGGTGTTTCGGTGCGTATGCCGATGGACTACACCCATTTTGAGCATCCGACGAAGGATGAGGGTCAGCGCACGGTGGGGTATCCGCAGCTCGCATATCCTGTGCAGATTACTTACGGTTTCTTCACGCCGAAGATAGGCGTGCACCTTTCGCAATACGATCTGTCGCGGCGTACGACAACGGGGCCAGAGCAGCTGAGCCGTGCGGTCCCTATCGGGTCGATTGATACGGGCTTGAATTTCGAGCGCGGCGTGAAGTTTGGTGGCGAGGACTATACGCAGACGCTGGAGCCGCGTTTCTACTACGTCCGGGCTGCGTCGCGTGACCAGAGCCAGTTCCCGGTATTCGATACGGCGCGTGCCGACTTCAATTTTGCGCAGCTCTTCTCCGAGAATCTGTATTCAGGCAGTGACCGTATCTCGGATGCGAACCAACTGACCTCAGCAGTCACGTCGCGTTTTATCGCAGACAGGACTGGCGCCGAGTACATCCGCCTGGCGCTGGGGCAGCGGTTCTATTTCAGTGATCAAAAGGTCTATCTGCCTGGCGAAACGCCGCGTGAGGGGCGTATCGCGGACTGGTTGGGGCAGGTGTCGGGGCGCGTGACCACGAATTCATGGGTCGATACCCTGTATCAGTACAATCCGCGAGACCATCGTACCGAGCGTGGCGTGCTGGCCGTGCGCTACCAGCCACAGTCGGCAAAGGTCGTGACGGCCAGCTATCGCTATCAGCGCACCTCGTGCTCTGACCCTCTCAATGCGGCATGCGGGACTCGTGATATCGATTTTGCTACGCAGTGGCCGATCTACGGCGGCTGGTACGGCGTTGGGCGCTATAACCGCAACCTGAAAGATCATCAGCTGAGCGAAGCGTTGGCCGGGTTGGAGTACAAGGCCGACTGCTGGGTGTTGCGCATGGTCTGGCAAACCTTGCTGACGACCAAGACGGATGACCCTGGCAGCACGACAAGCAAGCAATCGCGGAACAACTCGGTGTTCCTGCAACTCGAATTCAATGGGCTGGCCTCCATCGGTTCCAATCCGGTGCAGCTGCTCAAGCGCAGCATCGGCGGCTACAGCAAGATCAATGACAATGGCGTAGGTGACCCGGTGTTCGGCACCGGCAGCGCTGAATAGGCGTCGCGCAAATATCCTGGAGCAAGTGAACGTGAATGTATGTGTGAAGGTTTGGCCGGGCGCCTGGCGTTCTGGTTTGGCAATGGCACTCGTTGCATGCGCAATGCTGGCGACGCCAGCAGCTTTCGCTGCGACGTTGGACCGTATCGTTGCGGTCACCAATGACGAAGTCATCACGCTGTCTGAGCTGACGGCGCGTACCGATCGTTTCATGCAGCAATTGCGCCAGCAGGGAACAGCTTTGCCGCCGCGTACGCAGGCTGAGCGCCAGGTACTTGATCGCATGATTCTTGAACGCTTGCAGCTGCAACGCGCGCGCAGTAGCGGGTTGCGCGTCGACGAGATGACGCTGGAGCGTGCGCTGCAGCGCATTGCCGAACAGAACAATATGCCTTTGTCACGTTTTCGGGAGCTGGTCGAGAAAAACGAAGGCGTACAGTGGACGACCTTTCGCGAAGACATCCGCAACGAAATCCTGATCAGTCGTCTGCGAGAGCGTGAGGTAGATAGCCGTGTCCAGGTCAGTGATGCCGAGGTTGATGCAGCGCTGGCCGCGCCGGAGTCGCAAGCCGGCAACAAGGAATATCTGGTGTCGCACATTTTCCTGCGTGCGCCCGAGGGCGCAACGCCCGACGCATGGACGCGGCTGACCGCGCGCGCGAATGAGGTCGTGCGTCTGGTGCGCCAGGGTGATGATTTTGCCAAACTCGCTGCCGCTTTCTCTGACGCGAAGGACGCCATGCAGGGCGGCAATCTGGAGTGGCGGCCATTGCAAGGGTTGCCAACGATTTTCTCCAGCGAGATCGTGAAGATGACGCCTGGGCAGGTGAGTACGGTCTTGCGTAGTCCGGCAGGCCTGCACATCTTCAAGTTGAATGATGTGCACGATGGCAAGCAGACGCGAGAGCTCAAGGTCGAGCAGGTGCACGCTCGTCACATTCTGCTGCGCGCCAGTGATGTGCTGAATGATGCTGACGCGAAACGCCGTCTCAACGATTTGCGTCAGCGCATTCTGAACGGCGTGAAATTCGAGGACATGGCCCGTACCAATTCGAGCGATGCCACTGCCGTGCGTGGGGGGGATCTCGGCTGGCTGTCGCCGGGTGACACCGTGCCGGATTTTGAACGCACCATGAGCCAGCTCAAGGACGGTGAGATAAGCGAACCGGTGCAGACACCCTACGGCTGGCATTTGATCCAGGTGCTCGAGCGCCGTAGCGTCGACGTCAGCGGTGAGCGTCGTCGTCTTGAGGCCCGCCAGGCCCTGCGCGAGCGCAAGTCTGAAGAGGCGAACGAAGTCTGGTTGCGTCAGTTGCGCGACGAAGCTTTCGTCGAAATGCGCTATGACGAGAAGTGATGCCTGAGCTGCAGGCGCGCGTCATGTGTTTAACCGTCGTCAATTGCTCGTCATGAGTTCTCCTCCCGTCATCGCGGTTACCAGTGGCGAACCAGCCGGGATCGGGCCCGAGTTGTGCGGGATGTTGGCCGGTAAGCAGTGGCCAGCGAGGATCGTGCTGATTGGTGACGCCGAGTTGCTGGCCAGCCGTGCTGCGCTGACGGGCCTGCACTTGGGGTTGCGCCCTTACGCGGTGAACAACCCGGTCTTGCCGGGGACGCTGGAAGTGCTGCATGTCCCTCTCGCGACACCCTCGCTGCCAGGCGTGCTGGATGCGCGCAATGCTGCGTATGTCTTGCAGACACTGGATGCGGCGATCACGGGCTGCAGCAAGGGCGAGTTTGCCGCCATGGTCACGGCCCCCGTGCAGAAAAGCATCATCAATGATGCGGGCATTCCATTTTCTGGGCATACCGAGTACCTCGCGGAGCACACGGCGACGCCCCGTGTCGTGATGATGCTGGCTGGCGAGTACGGGGGAAGCCATGGCACGCCAGCGAGCTGGATGCGCGTGGCATTGGCGACGACGCATTTGCCTCTATCGGCCGTTCCTGCTGCAGTCACGCCAGCCTTGCTGGAAGAGACGCTGCGCATCCTGCATGCCGATTTGCGTGACAAATTCGGTTTTGCCGTGCCGCGCATCCTGGTGGCGGGGCTCAATCCGCATGCAGGCGAGGGCGGGCACATGGGGCGCGAAGAGATCGATGTGATCGAGCCGGTCCTTGCCCGTCTGCGTGAGGAGGGCATGCAACTCATCGGGCCGCTGCCCGCCGATACGCTCTTCGTGCCGCACCAACTTGCGCGTGGTGATGCGGTGCTGGCGATGTACCACGATCAAGGCCTGGCAACCTTGAAGTTTGCAACGTTTGGCGGTGGCATCAATGTCACCCTGGGCTTGCCCATCATCCGAACCTCCGTCGATCACGGTACTGCGCTGGATCTGGCGGGTACGGGTCGCGCCGATCCCGGCAGCCTGTTCGCTGCCATGGACTGCGCGCTGGCCATGTTGGCCACACAAGAAGCTCATTCATGAACAGAAGAAATTTTGTTGGTTTGCTGCCGCTTGCGGCGGCGCTGCAGGCTTGCTCCTCGTTTTCGTCAAAACCCGTCGTCGCTGAAACAGTCGGTCCGGTGGTCGCTACGCCGAAACCGAAGCCCAAACTGGGGCTGGCCCTGGGAGGCGGCGCAGCGCGTGGGTTCGCTCACATCGGCGTCATCAAAGCGCTCGAGACGAGCGGTCTCGCGCCGGATATCGTGGTCGGTACCAGTGTCGGGGCGGTTGTCGGCAGTCTGTATGCAGCGGGTTTCGATGTTTTCGAATTGCAGAAAATGGCGATCCAGCTTGAGGAGAGCGCATTGACTGACTGGTCGGTTTTCGATCGGGGCTTTCTCAAGGGCGAGGCTCTCGAGCGTTTCATCAACCAGCAGGTGAGCAACCGGCCGATCGAGCAACTCAAGCGACGCTTTGCAGCTGTGGCGACGGATCTCGCCGCGGGCGAGACGGCCGTATTCACTTCGGGCAACACCGGTACTGCGGTGCGCGCGTCGGCTGCCATTCCGGGCGTGTTTGCGCCTGTTGTCATTCGTGGGCGTGAATACGTGGATGGCGGGCTGACGAGTCCGATTCCCGTCAAGGCCGCGCGGCAACTGGGGGCAGATATCGTGATTGCGGTAGATATTTCGGCCAAGCCTTCAGGCAAGAAGAACCAGGGGGGAATCGATCTGTTGCTCGATACCATTGCCGTCATGGGACACTCCATCGGGGCGCGCGACCTCGGCGATGCCGATATCGTCATCCGGCCGGATCTGCTCGGGGTTGCGGCAACCAATTTCCAGCAGCGCAACGAAGCCATCTTGCAAGGGGAGCGAGTAGGTTTTGCGGCTATCCCGCGCGTGCGTGAAAAGCTTGCTGCGGCAGGAGGGCGTTGATATGGCACAAGGACACTCCGGGCATCGCACGCCGCAAAGACATCAGGGCCACACGGCCCGCAAGCGCTTCGGTCAGAACTTCCTGGTTGATCAGGACATCATCGGGCAGATCGTCACTGCGATATCCCCCAAGCCAGGGGAGTTCATTGTTGAAATTGGCCCGGGTCTGGGCGCCCTGACCGTGCCCCTGCTCGCTGCTTGCGGCAAACTGCACGTTGTCGAAATTGATCGCGACCTGATCGCCCGGCTGCACCAAACGTATGCGCCCGAGCAAGTGACAGTGCACGAGGGTGATGCACTGGAGTTCGATTTTTCCAGCCTGCCTGCGCCGCTGCGTGTGGTGGGGAACCTGCCTTACAACATCTCCACGCCTTTGCTGTTCCACTTGGCCGATTACGCGGACAGGGTGCGCGACATGACTTTCATGTTGCAGAAAGAGGTTGTGGATCGCATGGTTGCCAAGCCGGGCGAGGAAGCCTATGGCCGTCTTTCCGTGATGTTGCAATACCGTTTCGCCATGGCCAGCCTGTTTGACGTGCCCGGTACTGCATTCAATCCGCCCCCCAAAGTTACTTCGGCCATCGTCTATATGCGCCCGCTGCCGGCTGAGGCGCTTGGGTGCAAGAATCCCGAGCTGATGGGCAAGATCGTGACGGCAGCTTTTGGACAGCGGCGCAAGACCTTGCGCAACACTTTGCGCCCCTGGCTGGAGCTGGAGGATTTCGATGCGCTCGGCATGAATCCGCAGGAGCGAGGGGAGCGGCTCGCGGTCGCAGACTTTGTTCACATCGCGGACTACATCCACGCGAGAGCGGGAAGCAGTGGAGATCGCGACTTGGGCGCGTAAATTGCTGCGCCGCAGCAGTGGCGCGTCGGGACAGAGGGGCCGGTGGCCGTTATTGCCCTGATGGGGAATGCGTCACAGACGGGAAACGCCACCACGTTAAACTCGCGGCTTAGTTCAGGAGCTCCATCTTCATGCCTTGTATTCTCGTAACCGGCGGTGCCGGCTATATCGGAAGTCATACGTGCGTCGAACTGCTTGCAGCCGGCTACGACGTGGTTGTCGTAGACAATCTGTGCAATAGCAAAGTCGACTCCCTGCGTCGGGTTGAAGAAATTGCGGGGCGCAAGCTCGCGGCATTTCACGAAATCGATGTGTGCGATCGCGCTGCGCTTACCGAGGTATTCAAGGCGCACCGGATCGACGCGGTCATCCACTTCGCGGCACTGAAGGCCGTCGGTGAGTCCGTGGCGCAACCGCTGCGGTATTACGCCAACAATATTGCGGGCACGGTGGCTCTGGCTGACGTGATGTCCGCCGCCGGGGTCAAGTCCCTGGTGTTCAGTTCGTCGGCCACGGTTTATGGGGACCCGGCGAGCGTGCCGATCCGCGAAGATTTTCCGACGGGACCAACCAATCCGTATGGCCGCACGAAGTGGATGATGGAATATGTCCTCAGCGATCTGGCTGCTGCGGAT
>NZ_JAYXHS010000001.1:1751845-2114966 GCF_036017035.1 Uliginosibacterium silvisoli
AAGCGCGAGAAACTCAGCGTGTTTGGCGGTGACTATGCGACGGTCGATGGTACGGGCGTACGCGACTACATCCATGTGGTTGACCTGGCCGTTGGCCATGTGCAGGCAGTCAAGCGACTTGCTGCGCGTGTGGGGGTGCTGACCGTGAATCTCGGTACGGGCCGTGGCTACTCCGTGCTGGAGGTGGTCAAGGCCTTCGAGGCGGCAAGTGGCCGTCCGGTCCCCTACCAGATCGTCGCTCGCCGTGCAGGCGATGTCGCGCAGTGCTACGCCGAGACGGTGCTGGCTGGCGAAGAACTGGGTTGGCGTGCCGAGCGCGGCATCGAGGACATGTGCGCTGATGCGTGGCGTTGGCAAAGTGCCAACCCCAACGGATATGAATAAGCGATGAGCCGTACCTTTCCGGCCGCGATTTCTGCAACAAGCCAATTCAGGAGTTATTGATGTCCCTGCAACCCGTCATCTTGTCCGGAGGCTCCGGCACACGCCTGTGGCCAGCCTCGCGTGAGCACTACCCGAAGCAGTTGTTGCCGCTTACCTCACAGGACACCTTGCTTCAGATTACCGCGACACGCGCTGATGGCATCGCTGGTGTGGATATCGCTGAGCCCATCGTCGTTACCAACGAAGACCATCGCTTCATCATCGCCGAGCAGTTGCGTCAGATTGGCAAGCCCAGCCGTCGTATCGTGCTTGAGCCGGTCGGCCGCAATACGGCGCCAGCCATGCAGCTTGCCGCTCTGGTCGCGGCCCAGGAAGGGGCCGATCCGGTGTTGTTGGTGATGCCGGCCGACCACGTGGTGGCAGATGCTCCGGCGTTTCGCAAGGCGATGCTGGAGGGGCACGCGCAGGCGCAGGCGGGCGAGTTGGTGACTTTTGGTATCGTGCCGGATCGTGCTGAAACGGGCTACGGCTATATCCGCGTCGGGGCGCCCGTGGCGGGGGCCGACAGTGCGCGCCAACTGGCCGCCTTTGTCGAGAAGCCCAATGCACAGCGCGCAGCAGAATACGTCAGCTCCGGCGAGTACCTCTGGAACAGCGGCATCTTCATGATGAAGGCATCTATCTGGCTCAAGGCTCTGGCAAGCTTGAGGCCGGATATTGCGGCAGCGTGTGAGCAGGCCGTTACGGCAGCACAGCGCGACATGGACTTCATTCGTGTCGACAAGGCCTTGTTTACGGCATGTCCTTCCGACTCCATCGACTATGCCGTCATGGAGAAGCTCGGCGCCCACCCTGAACTCGGGGCTGCGATCGTCGTGCCTCTGGACGCAGGCTGGAGTGATGTCGGCGCATGGGATGCGCTCTGGCAAGTCAGTGACAAGGATGCCGAAGGCAATGTGACGCGTGGCGAGGTCATGCTGCATGACACGCAAGACAGCCTGATTTTTGCTGGCAGCCGGCTGGTGGCTACGGTGGGCATCAAGGACGTCATCGTTGTCGAAACGCCTGATGCGGTGATGGTCGCTGACAAGGCGCATGCGCAAGATGTGAAAGCCATCGTCACGCGCATAAAGAGTGAGGGCAAGACGCTGGCAGCCAGCCACCGCAAGGTCTATCGCCCATGGGGTTGGTACGACAGCATCGATATGGGTGAGCGCTTCCAGGTCAAGCGCATCGTCGTCAATCCCGGCTCCAAGCTGAGTCTGCAGATGCATCATCATCGTGCCGAGCACTGGATCGTCGTCAGCGGGACAGCAGAAGTGACCAACGGGGATCAGGTCCTGCTGCTCTCCGAAAATCAGTCCACCTATATTCCGTTGGGAACGACCCATCGCCTGGCCAACCCTGGCAAGGTGCCGCTCGAGATCATCGAAGTGCAGTCCGGGTCCTATCTCGGCGAAGACGACATCGTGCGTTTTGAAGATACTTACGGGCGTACCAAGTAAGCTACGTCGTATGAGTGATGCACGTAATGTTCTGGGGAGTCCGCTGATGGCATGCAGCTATGCGCCATTGACGGGCTATTTCCGCACCGGTTGTTGCGAGACGGATGCTTCCGATCTGGGCCGGCATGTTGTCTGCATCAAGGCCAGCGCGGAGTTCCTGGCGTTCAGTGCCAAGGCCGGCAACGACCTGTCGACGCCGCGACCGGAGTACCGCTTTCGTGGTGTGCAGGCAGGGGATCGCTGGTGCCTGTGCGCTTTGCGCTGGCTCGAGGCTCACGAAGCCGGCGTTGCGCCTGCTGTTGTGCTGGAGGCGACGCATGAGTCGGCGCTGGAGATCATCCCGCTGAATCTGCTGCGTGAGTTTGCAGTGAGCTAAAGTAAAACGGCGCCGCGGCGCCGTTTTTTCTTGAGTACTTGGTGATCAGGCGAAATTGAGCCGATCCGCGAACGACACCGATTCCAGCAAGGCCTTGCTGACTTGTTCATTGGTCAGTCCCAGGGCTTCCGTCTGCGCGCGCAATGCATCAGGCAGGAAGTTCTCGGTGGCGATGGCCAGCTTCAGCAGCGGGGCATAGGCACCCTCACCGCGCAGCAAAGCGTCGCCCACGGCGGCGGGCAGGCTCATCTGTTCCAGCACCGCATCAAGTGAGGTGCCGAGCAAGACGTTGAGCAATGAAAAGGCGCCGGTGATGAACAGATTGTCCAGTTCGGTTTTCGCGAAGAACTGGGCGCCGAGTTTTTCCATGAAATGGCCGCGCGTGATCGACGCCTGCATCACGGCAGGAGCGATCGGATCCTTGCTGGCCGACACCAGCAGCAGTGAAAGCCATTTGTGCAACTTGTCCATGCCGAGGATGGTGACCGCATGGCGGAAGGACTGCACTTCCACCATCAGCCCGAAGCCTGCCGAGTTGATGTACTTGAGCAGCTTGTACGACAAGGTTACGTCCTGCTTCAGGGCTGCCTCGATCTGCGAGACTTCGGCCTCGTCACGCACCATGTTGAGCAAGCGCACGATGCCCGCGTGCGAGGAGGACATCTGCTTGGCGAGAGGGGCTCCATTGAGGAAGAACCAGCCGGCCGCGCCGTCGTAGCCGTTGGCAATGGCTTGCTGGAAACCGGCAACATCCTTCAGGCCCCAGGCCATGGCCAGACCAGGCGCGCCGTTCGGGTTAGGCAGCTTGTTTGCATCGGCCATGACGAAACGGCAATCGACATTTGCCGGCCACTGTACGCCAGGCTGGTACCAGGTCAGTGCCAAAGGCATGCCTGATGAATTCAGCTGACTGATCAGCTCCTGCGTCTGTGGATATTGCAGGGCAGGTGCGGGAATTTCGACCAGAGTGTTCTGTGGGGCTTGCCAGGCTTGCAGTTCGGCGGTCGGCACGAGACGGCCAAGGCTGACGAAAACCATATGGCCGGTCGGCCAGTCTTCACTGAAGCTATTGAGCGCAGCGGCCGCGGCGGGCACGCTGGGGGCGTGAAACACCAGACGGTTGGCGGTAATCGCGCGTTGCTTGTTTACGACGGGCTCGCGGGTAATGAGCACTCCAGCTGACATCAGTTTCTCCAGAATGAATTCACGCCTTTTGCAAAGCATGAACCAAAAGTGCCTGAGAAAGCGGAGCGAGCAGACGGCTGGTCAGGCTGTTTGCGCAAGCAGTACGCAAGTACGGCGAGCAGGCTCACAACGCCAGTCCTTCGCGCAGCCCGCTTTATCAGGTGCTTTGGGTGTTATCGGCGGAAAAAGTAAAAGCATCAGCGAAAAATGCATCGGCGTGCAGATTGCCACGTAGCGAGAAGTCCCGTCGTGCCGCGTCGATCATGGCCGGCGCACCGCATGCATACACATCGAACCCCGACAGATCCGGGTGGTCGGCCATCACCGCTTCATGGACAAAGCCTGTGCGGCCCGTCCAGCCTTCTGGCTGCGCGTCCGAAATCACGGGTACGTAGCTGAAGTCGGCCAGTTCGCGTGCCCAGCCCTGTGCCAGTTCATGTTGGTAAAGCCCCGCGAGGTCACGGGAGCCCCAATACAGATGCACGGGGCGGCGGATGCCGCGTTGGGCCATGTCTTCGATGATGCTCTTGATCGGCGCGAAACCCGTGCCGCCCGCGAGGAAGATAATCGGCTTGTCGCCTTCGTGCAGGTAGAAGCCACCGAGCGGGCCTTCGATGCGCAGGATGTCGCGCTCCTTCATCGTCGAGAACACCTGGCTGGTGAAGAATCCACCTTCGACGTTGCGGATATGCAGCTCCAGTGCCTCGGCCTGATGCGGTGGATTGGCCATCGAGAAGCTACGGCGCTTTCCGCCTGGCAGCAGGAAGTCGATGTATTGACCTGCCATGAAGCGGAACGGGTCATTGGCGGGTAGCTTGACGCTGAGCACCATCACATCATCCGCAGCCTTGGTCAGGCTCTGCACGCGGCAAGGCAGCTTGCGGATCGGGATGTCCGTCGTGCGCCGCACTTCGCGGCACTCCACCTCGACGTCAGACATGGGGTGGGCGCAGCACATCAGGCCCATGCCTTTCTCGCGCTCGTCGGCCGACAGCGTCGTGAGCGGCGAACGGCCGTGGTCGATCTGGCCCGAGATCACGCGGGCCTTGCAGGAGCCACAGGCGCCGTCCTTGCAGCCGTAAGGGATGACCAGTTCGGCGTCGAGCGCGGCTTGCAGGATGGTGGTGTCGGTGGCGGCCGGAAACTGGTGGCCGGTGGGTTGGAGCGTGACCTTGAAAGACATGGAAAAACCTGACGTGAGAGAATGCGGGTAATGAAAAACGTTCTGATCGTTGGCTGCGGTGATGTCGCGCAGCGCGCCCTGCCGTGGCTGACGCGGCGTTTTCGCGTGCTGGCGCTGGCGCGTGGGCCTGAATCCGCCGCCGCCCTGCGTGCAAGAGGCGTTACGCCCGTACCGGGGGATCTGGATTCCCTGCGCTCGCTCAGGCGGCTGGCCGGGATTGCAGATGTCGTGTTGCACAGCGCGCCGCCGCCCGATCAGGGCTACGACGACCCCCGAACGCGCAACTTGCTGGCGGCGCTGGGAGGCGGCGAAAGTCTAGCACGCAGGCTGGTCTATATCAGCACGAGCGGCGTCTATGGCGATTGCGGTGGTGGGCGTGTAAGCGAAGCCAGCCCGCTGAGGGCGGCGACGGCGCGGGCGCGGCGTCGTGTGGCGGCCGAGCGGCGCCTGCGGAGTTTTGCGGTGCGCAACGGTTTGCAACTTGCCATCCTGCGTGCGCCCGGCATCTACGCTGCCGAGCGTTTGTCGCTGGAGCGCCTGAAGCGTGGCGACCCCGTTCTGCAGCAGACGGATGACGTGTATACCAATCACATCCACGCCGACGATCTGGCACACGCGCTGACACGCGCCATCGTGCGCGGGCAGGGTGGGCGCGCCTATAACATCAACGACGATGCTGTGTTGAAGATGGGTGATTATTACGACGGCATGGCTGATGTTTTCGGACTCGCGCGTCCGCCACGCATGTCGCGCGAAGAGTGTGCGCAGCGACTGTCGCCGATGATGATGACCTTCATGTCGGAGTCCCGCCGTCTCGACAACGCGCGCATGAAGAAGGAGTTGCGGTTGCGTTTGCAGTGGCCGCAAGTGCTCGTTGGTTTGCAGGCGATTCGCGATCAGCGCATATCAAACCCCCACAATCCGGACCGATAGGATTTCCATGCTTTTCCTGTGGCTCAAAGCCCTTCACGTATTTTTCGTCATCAGCTGGTTTGCCGGTTTGTTCTACTTGCCGCGAATCTTCGTTAACCTTGCCAGCATCTCCCCGGAGAGCGGTGCCGAGAGAGCGCGCTTGTTGGGCATGGCAGTGCGCCTCAAGCGCTTCATGATTCCGCTGATGCTGGGCACCTGGATTTTCGGCATCGCCATGATCGCCAGCAGTGGCACCGAGGGCATGTCGGTGTGGTTCCAGCAGCACTGGCTGCATGCCAAGCTTGCCCTGGTGCTGGTGCTGACTGGTTACGACGGCTATTGCAAGAAGCTGCTACGCGACTTCCAGAACAACCGTAACAAGCGCAGCCATGTCTGGTATCGCTGGTTCAACGAGATACCGGCAGCCTTGTTGCTGCTGATCCTGATCCTTGTGATCGTCAAGCCATTCTGATTGCATATCCATGAGTGAAACCTTCTTCTCCCCCTGTCCGCGTAGCCTGGAGTCCTTCCTCGTCGACGAGCTGAAGCGCTTTGGTGCGAGCGATATCGAGACCGTGCATGGTGGCGTGCAGTACAAGGGCGACTGGTTGCTGGCCTGGCGTACCAATCTCGAAAGCCGCATCGCCACGCGCGTGTTGTGGCGCGTCGGCATGACGCGCTATCGCAGTGAGGACGAGGTGTACAAGCTTGCCTATGCGACGACCTGGGCCAAATGGTTCAGCCCCGAGCAGACGATTCGTGTTTACGTGACGGCCATCAAGTCACCGCTGAAGAGCCTGAACTTCACTACGCTCAAGGTGAAGGATGGTCTGTGCGATCACTTCCGTACCGTGGTCGGCAAGCGGCCCAGTGTGGATACCGAAGCGCCCGACATGCGCATTCATGCTTTCCTGACCGAAGACATGTGCACGCTGTACCTCGACACCTCGGGCGAACCGCTCTACAAACGCGGCTTCAAGCCCGCCAAGGTCGAAGCACCGCTCAAGGAAAATCTTGCTGCGGGCATCTTGCGTTTGAGTGGTTGGCAGCCGGGCGAGAGCCTGCTTGACCCCATGTGCGGCAGTGGCACCTTTCTCGTCGAGGCGGCCCAGATGACGCTGAACATTGCCCCCGGGCTGGGGCGTGGTTTTGCGTTCGAGAAGTTTCGCAATTTCGATGCGGGCGAGTATCGGCGCCTGCACACCTCCTTGCTGAATCAACGCTTGCCGGTGCGTTCGCTGCCGGTATTCGGCGCTGACATCGATCCCTATCAGATCGCCGCAACCGAAGAGAATCTCGCGGCCGCAGGTTTGCTGGAACAGGTAGAGCTGGTGGTCAATGACGTGCTCGATCTGGAGCCACCGACGGCCGAAGGAACGTGGGTCAGCAACCCGCCCTATGGCGTGCGTCTGTCGACCGGGGATGAGTTGGCCGAGTGGTATCCGAAGCTGGGGGATGTACTGAAACGGCGCTTTGCGGGTTGGAATTGCTACTTCCTTACCGCAGATACGCAGCTCGCCAAGCTGATCGGTTTGCGTGCCAGCAAGAAGACGCCATTGATGAATGGCGATCTTGATTGCAGGCTCTATGAATACAAGATGCTGGCGGGCAGTGCTCGAGAGGTCTTCAAGTAGGTCTAAAGCCACACCAGAAAAAAGGCCGCAGGAGTGAGCTCTTGCGGCCTTTTTTGTTTCCAGTGTTCTTCAGACAATGTCGAGGTTTTGCACGTTGCCTAGGAAGTCCTTGTCGGTGTGTTTGCTGTTGAGTTTGATCTGCAGCCGCAGATCGTTCACCGAGTCGGCGTTACGCAGCGCGTCTTCGAGGCTGATCAGCTCGGCTTCGAAAAGATCGAACAAGGATTGGTCGAAGGTTTGCATGCCCAGCTCGCGCGAACGCTTCATCACTTCTTTCAGCTCATGGACTTCGCCCTTGAAAATCAGGTCGGAGACCAAGGGCGAATTGAGCATGATCTCAACCGCAGGAACGCGGCCCTTCCGGTCCTTCATCGGCAAGAGGCGCTGCGACACCATGGCGCGCAGGTTCAGCGACAAGTCCATCAGGAGTTGCGCGCGACGCTCTTCAGGGAAGAAGTTGATGATGCGGTCAATCGCCTGGTTGGCGCTATTGGCGTGCAGGGTGGCCAGACACAGGTGGCCGGTTTCGGCGAAGGCAATGGCGTGATCCATTGACTCGCGGTCGCGGATTTCGCCCATCAGGATCACATCTGGCGCCTGACGCAGGGTGTTCTTGAGGCCTGCTTCCCAGCTATCCGTATCCAGGCCGATCTCGCGTTGCGTGACCACGCAGTTCTTGTGGGCGTGCACGAATTCGATCGGATCTTCGAGCGTGATGATGTGGCCGTAGCTGTTCTCGTTGCGGTAGTCGACCATGGCGGCAAGTGTCGTCGTCTTGCCGGTGCCGGTGCCGCCGACGAAGATGATCAGGCCGCGTTTGGTCATGCCGATATCCTGCAGGATGAGCGGCACGCCCAGCTCCTGCAGGGTCGGGATTTTCTGTGCAATCGTCCGCGCCACGATGCCGACCTTGCCTTGCTGCACGAAGGCATTCACGCGGAAACGCCCGATGCCCGATGGCGAGATCGCGAAATTACATTCCTTGGTGGACTCGAACTCGGCAGCCTGCCGGTCGTTCATGATCGAGCGTGCCAGCTCAGCCGTATGCTGCGGGCTCAGGATCTGGTTGGACTGCGGCACGATCTTGCCGTCCACCTTGATGGCGGGCGGAAAGCCGGCGGTGATGAAAAGGTCAGAACCCTTCTTGCTCGTCATGAGCTTGAGCAGGTCCTGCATGAATTTGATGGCCTGATCGCGTTCCATGGTGCCAACCCCGATAGCGGATTCAATGAATCATGATAGCGCTGGCAGGCCCGCAGTAGTGGGCGAGCCTGACCAGCGCGCGGCGCAGAGCGCTCAAGCGCCGGGGAACAGGTCCTTGTTCATGGCACGTGGGCGAGCTTCCGCGGGCGATACCAGGTTGCGCTTGACCAGATCCTGCAGGCACTGATCCAGAGTCTGCATGCCGTACTGGCCGCCGGTCTGGATCGACGAATACATCTGCGCCACCTTGTTCTCGCGGATCAGGTTACGAATGGCCGGTGTGCCGATCATGATTTCATGCGCGGCTACACGGCCCTGGCCGTCCTTGGTCTTGAGCAGGGTTTGCGAGATCACCGCGCGCAGCGACTCCGACAACATCGCACGCATCATTTCCTTTTCTTCGGCAGGGAAGACGTCGACGATACGGTCGACCGTCTTGGCTGCCGATGAGGTGTGCAAGGTGCCGAACACCAGGTGACCCGTTTCGGCGGCGGTCATCGCGAGGCGGATCGTTTCCAGGTCACGCAACTCGCCGACGAGGATGATGTCCGGGTCTTCACGCAATGCGCTGCGCAGTGCGTTGGAGAAGGACAGGGTGTCCCGTGATACTTCGCGCTGGTTCATCAGGCAGCGCTTCGATTCATGCACGAACTCGATCGGATCCTCGATGGTGAGGATGTGGCCATACTCGTTCTCATTGAGGTAGTCGACCATCGCCGCCAACGTCGTTGATTTGCCCGAGCCGGTCGGACCGGTCACGAGTACGATGCCGCGCGGCTGGCTGGCGATGTCCTTGAAGCTGCGCGGACAGTTCAGGTCATCCAGCGACAGCACTTTGGAAGGAATCGTCCGGAATACCGCACCGGCGCCACGGTTCTGGTTGAAGGCGTTAACGCGGAAGCGCGCCAGGTTAGGCACCGCAAACGAGAAGTCGCACTCGAGGAATTCTTCGAACTGCTTGCGCTGGCCGTCATTCATGATGTCATACACCATGGCATGCACGTCCTTGTGTTCCAGCGGAGGCAGGTTGATGCGGCGCACGTCGCCATTGACGCGGATCATCGGTGGCAAGCCAGCCGAGAGGTGCAGGTCGGAAGCCTTGTTCTTGACGGAGAAGGCGAGCAGTTCTGTGATGTCCATGGCGTGCGTCGATCCTGACTGGTTGATGAGTGCGTAAGGGGCTGACTAAGCGACTACAGGCGTCGTGCCGGGCGACCGGGAGCCCCCTGCTATACTTTCGGCGGCATCCTTGGGAAGTTGAGTGGATTATATGACGGCGATTGCCGCCAACCTGCAAGCAGTTCGTACCCGTATCGCTGCCGCCGAGCGGGCGGGCGGGCAAAATCGTGGACTGGGCGACGGTGTGCCCACGGTCAAGTTGCTGGCCGTGTCCAAAACCAAGTCCGCCGCTGCAATACGCGAAGCCCATGCTGCCGGTCAGCGCGCCTTCGCCGAGAACTACGTGCAGGAAGGTGTCGACAAGATTCTCGAGCTGGGCGACCTGTCACTGGAGTGGCACTTCATCGGTCCGCTCCAGAGCAACAAGACTCGACCGGTCGCAGAGCATTTCGACTGGGTGCATACCGTCGATCGCGAGAAGATTGCGCAGCGCCTGTCCGAACAACGCAGTGCCGGGAAAGCGCTCTTGCAGGTCTGCCTGCAAGTGAACGTCAGTGGCGAGGCGAGCAAGGGTGGCGTGGCACCTGCAGAGCTCGTTGCACTGGCGCGTGCGGTCTCCGCCATGCCGCATCTGCAACTGCGTGGTTTGATGTGCATACCGGAGCCGACGCCAGACGTGACCTTGCAGGCACAGCGTTTTGCGCAATTGCGCCACTTGCTTGAAACCCTGAATGCCGAGCTGGGTCTGAGCATGGATACTTTATCCATGGGCATGTCGGACGATCTCGAAACGGCGATTGCCGAAGGCGCGACGATGGTGCGCATCGGCTCGGCGATTTTCGGTGCGAGAGGCGTGCCGCAGGCTGCGGCGTGAAGAACGAACAGCGACAAACTGCGACGCATAGCGGCGAGAGGCGTCAGGCGTGCGGGGTTGTGAAACTCCTTACGCCTCACTCTTCACTCCTTACTGAGCAATGAAAATCACATTCCTCGGCGGCGGCAACATGGCCTCCGCACTGATTGGCGGCATGCTGAAGCAGGGCTTTGCTGCCAATGAGATCCAGGTGGTCGAGCTGTTCGCGGCTGGGCGCGAGCGTTTGCAGACTGGCTTCGGCGTGCGCACGACAGAGACGCTCGACGCGCAGGCACTCGATTGCGATGTGCTGGTGCTGGCCGTGAAGCCCCAGCAGATGCGTGCCGCGCTGGCGCCTGCTGCCGGCAAGCTGGTTCGCCAACTGGTCGTGAGTATTGCGGCCGGCTTGCGTTTGCAGGATCTCTCGCGCTGGCTGGGTGGATATTCCACGCTCGTGCGTGCCATGCCCAATACGCCCGCGCTGATCGGCCTTGGTATCACCGGCCTGTATGCGGAGGAGAGCGTTGCGGCCGAAGGTCGTGAGGCGGTCGATCGCATCATGCGCGCCGTAGGTAAGAGCGTCTGGCTCGACAGCGAGGCACAGATGGATGCCGTGACGGCGATCTCCGGTAGTGGCCCGGCATACGTGTTCTACTTTATTGAAGCGCTGCAGGCCGCCGGCGAGAAACTCGGGCTTGCGGCAGAGACTTCACGCGCGCTGGCGCTGGAGACTTTCATCGGCGCAGCGACCCTAGCGGTGCAGAGCGACGAGCCTGCCAGCGTATTGCGTGAGCGTGTTACATCGAAGGGCGGCACCACTGCAGCGGCGCTGCAGAGCATGGCTGCTGATGCGCTCCCCGACCTGATTGCGCGTGCGACGCGTGCTGCCGCATTGCGTGGCGGGGAGCTGGGTAACGAGTTGGGCCAGGACTGAACGTCGTTTGCTGGCGAATCCGGCAGCGAGTACCAATACCCGAAATGCATTGATCAAGACGGCGCCCATATGCTCATCCAAATGATTGTTTTCCTGCTGCAAACCGTCATCGGTTTCTTCTGCATGTTGCTACTGGTGCGTACTGCCATGCGCTGGATGCGGATTTCCTTCGTCAATCAGATTGGTCAGTTCGTCCTGGTCACGACCAATTGGGCGGTGGTCCCGATGCAGCGCGTGCTGCCGAGCGTGGGGCGTCTCGACCTGTCGTCGCTGGTGCCTGCATGGCTGTTGCAGGTCGTGCTGGTGTTATTGATTTCCGCGATCAATGGCTTTGGTTTCAACGATCCGGTGGCGGTGCTGGTGCGCGCGCTCGGCATTGGCGCGCTGGAGCTGCTGCGCTCCGCGCTCTATCTGCTGATGTTCGTGGTGATCATCGGCGCGGCCATTTCGTGGGTAAATCCACGCGCGCCGATGGCGCCAGTCCTGAACATGCTGACGCGGCCGTTCCTGGATCCGATCCGTCGCATCGTGCCGCCGGTGGCGAACGTTGATCTGTCGCCGTTCGTGTTGCTGGTCGTCGTGCAGCTGCTGCTTATCGCCATTGCATGAACTGGTTGCGACGCGCCAGTGACGGCACGGTCACATTGACCTTGCACGCACAGCCGGGTGCAAAGCGCACCGAGTTTGCCGGTCTCTATGGTGAGGCGTTGAAGATCCGCCTTGCAGCACCGCCGATCGATGGCAAGGCCAATGCGGTACTGACGAACTTTCTGGCGACTTATCTGAGTGTGCCGAAGGTTGCCATCAGCATCCTGAGTGGCGAGAGTTCGCGGCACAAGATCCTGTGGGTGCAGGGAGCGGGCGAGGCCGCACTGGCGAAGCTTGAGGCAGAGGCCGAGCCGCCAGGCAAGGCTTGATCAGCTCGATTCGACGCGGTTCTTGCCAGCGCGCTTGGCGCGGTACATCGCTTTGTCTGCCCGGTCCGTCGCGACATCCGGGTCTTCGCCTTTCACGAGCTCCGTCACGCCGGCGCTGAAGGTGATCAGCAATTTCTTGTTCTCGTGCAGGAAAAAGCGCTTCGTGAGTTCCCGTTGCAGGCGTGTCAGCGCCACGACGGATTCCTCGACTGTCGTATCCGGCAACAGGATGAGGAATTCCTCGCCACCATAGCGACCGCATGAGTCCTGCGGGCGCAGCGTCTCGCGGATCACCTGCGCGAGGTGGCGCAGCGCGTCGTCGCCCGTGGCGTGACCATAGGTATCGTTGAGCGACTTGAAGTTGTCGACATCGAGCAGCGCGATGCACAGGCGCGAATTGCGGCGTTGCTGGCGCGCCATTTCGCGCCCGAGGATTTCTTCCAGCCCCTTGCGGTTGAGGGTGCCCGTGAGCGGGTCGTGACGCACCAGTTCGCTGGCCTGCTGCAACTCGTCTTCGAGGCGGGCGATTTCCTTGTAGGCCTGATCGACAGTGGAGCGCAGCGACGACAATTCGTCTTGCGAACGACGTGTGCGGCTCTCGATCATGCGCGTTTCATTCAGGACTTCGTCGACCAGGCCCGACAACTCGGAGAGGCTGCTGGCGCTGCCGACGCGTGCCGCGAATACCTCGATCTTGGAGTGGTACGTGCCGGTGGACTCCGCAAGTTCGCTGAGGCGGTCAATGAAGTGCGCCAGCATGTCGCGCAACTTGTCGTGAGCATCGGACAGGCTGCGCTTGAGTGTCCCCTGTTTGAAGATGACATCACGCAGGCGCTCGCGCAGTTCGTCGAGGACCTTCTTGTCGAGCGGGCGCGAGAACAGGTCGAGCACCATCGACATCTGGCCCTGCATCCACTTGTCGTCGATGGCCAGCTCGCTGATGTTCTCGATGATGAGCTGCAGCAGATTCATCAGCGCCTGGCGGATGTAGCTCTGGTCCTGTACGACCCACTGCACCTTGTAGGAGAACTCCTGCAACTGAGCCTCGAATTGGGTGATGTCCAGCGTCTCGGGGTTGCGCAAGGCCTTCGACAGGATGGTGGCTTGCTGGACCAGCTCCGGCGTGTCGATCAGGAGTATGCCGATGGCGTTTTCCAGCGTCTGGCCGACGAGCACCCTCCATGCCTCGGGCGCGTCGGCCAGGCTGCCGCGTGGCGCAATGGCAGTCTGCGTGCTGATTGAAGGTGTGGCTGCCGCAGGCGTTGCTGCCGATGCTGCAGCTTGGGTGCCGGATTGTTCCGTTGCAAGTGGCAGGTCGGTGCTTTTGACCTCGATGCCGCTTTTTTCCGCCGTATCTCCTTGCGACCAGCCACGCACCATGCCTTGCAGGCGGCCGAACAGCACGCTGGCCTCGCTGGTGCTGCTGGCATCCAGGACGTGCGTTAACGCTTCCAGCTTGGCCTGGCTGCTCATGCCGGCAGTGGGGCGCTCGTACTGCGTGACCAGATCACGCACCAGCGCACCCCAGCCGGGGGACTCGGGGGCTTTTTCGGTCAGCAGGGCAATCAGCTGGGTCTTGAATGGCTGCCAGCTGCGTTCTGCGATGGCTGATTCGAAGCGGCGCGTGGCCTTGAGTTGTTCGGGCGTGGAGCGGGGCAGGGCCGCTGCAACCATCTTGAACTGACGCTCGGGAAATACCTCGTCGATATTGGTCCCCGAGATCTGCTGGTACAACTCGCGGTAATTGTCGGGCGTCGGCGGTTTGCGCTGGGTAGCGAGGCGACGCAGCACTTCCCGTGCAATTTCAGAAGGTGTGCCGAATTCTGCCATGCTAGTAAACGCCCCGAATCTCTGTTGTCATGCGACGGTTTGTGGCCGTCGGGTTGCGCCCGAGCTAAGCGATGCGCAGCTCTGATTCACTCGACCAGCCCATGCTTCAGGCCGTAGTGGGTCAACTCCGCGTTATTGCGCAGCTTCATTTTTTCCAGCAGGCGGGCGCGGTAGACGCTGACCGTTTTCACGCTCAGATTCAGCTGCTCGGCAATCTGCGTGAGTGTCTTGCCCGACGAGATCATGCACAGCGTCTGGTATTCACGATCCGACAGCTTTTCATGTGGTGGGCGCTCGATGTCTTCGCCGATCGCATTGGCCAGCTCTTCGGCGACGGCCGCACTCACGTACTTCTTGCCGGCAGCAACCTGGCGGATGGCTGTGACCAGTTGCTCAGGCGCGCCTTGCTTGGAAAGATAGCCCGCGGCACCGGCGCGCAAGGCACGCACGGCGTATTGCTCTTCCGGATGCATGGAGAGGATCAGCACAGGCAGGCGCGGGAATTCCTTCTTGACCAGCTTGAGGGTGTCGATCCCGTTACGGTCGGGCATCGAGACGTCCATGAGCACGACATCGCACTGCGTGTTGCGCAGTACTTGCAGGGCCTTGACTCCTCCATCCGCCTCGGCAACGACCTCCAGATCCTCGGTGTCGGAGAGGATCTGTTTCAGTCCCTGGCGGATGATGGCGTGGTCGTCGGCAATCAGGACGCGAATCTTCTGGCTCATGGTGGCGAATCTATCTGCGGTGCTCATGCCTGTCCAGCCGAAAAAGCGGCGGTCTCCCGGCCCATTTCAGCGCGCACGGGGTGCAGTGGAACGCGCAGGACGACGGTCGTGCCCTGCGGATTGCGTGGGTGGATGATCATGGTGCCACCGAGGCTGTCGAGGCGTTCGCGAATGCTGCGCAGGCCAAAGGACTTCGGCTTGCGCAAATCGGCACTCTTCATGCCGCGGCCGTTGTCGCTGACCTCCAGCACGATCTCGTCGCCTTCCTGCATCAGGCGCACCTCGACGTGTTCGGCACCCGCATGCTTGCTGATATTGGTGAGCGCTTCCTGATAGGTGCGGAACAGGGCAATCGATGCGTCTTCGGAGGTCTCGATGTCGTGGTCTGCACACAGCACCTCGCAGGGAATGCCGGTGCGGTGCTGGAAGTCCTCGGCATGGCTCTCCACAGCGGCGGCGAGGCCGAACTCCTTGAGGATGCCCGGCCTGAGCTCGCGGGCAACGCGGCCAGTCGTCGTGATCGCGTCGTCGAGCATGGTTTCGATCTGCCGCAAGCGTTCGAGCTGAGGCGAGCCCGTATCCATCTTGCCTGCCAGCAACGAAGTGGAGATCTTGATGCCGACCAGCGTGCCGCCGAGCACGTCATGGATGTCGCGTGCGATGCGGTCCCGCTCCTCTTCCTTGGCGCGCTGCAGGTGGTTGGAAAGCTCGGCGAGCTGTTCGCGGGAGGTGCGCAGCTCGGCTTCAGCCAGCTTGCTCTGCGTGATGTTCCACATCACGCCTTCCCAGATATGAGTGCCGTTCTCCAGCTCCCGCGGCGAACAGCGTAGATTGATCCATTTGATGTCGGCGCCGGACGGCAGCACACGGCCCTCCCAGTTCAAGGTCGCGTGGCGCTCGCTGGACATGGCGAGTGCGCTGAAAAAATCCTCCCGATCTTCCGGCACGATCACGCCAACCAGCGGGTTGTCGTGAGAGAGCAGCGTCTCTGCGCTCATGCCCAGCAGCATCTGGCTGGCCTCACTGACGTACAGGAAGTGCGGCATCCCCTCGGGGGTAACCTGCATCTGGAACAGCATGCCCGGCACGTTCGTCGCCAACGCGCGGAAGCGCTCATCGTTCACTCGCATTGCATCCAGCGCCGCGCGGCGCTCGCGGCGCATGCACGCCTCGCGTCGTTCGCGCTCGATAACAGGGGCGAGGCGGCCCAGCCGGCTGAAATCAAGACAGTCCTGTGCGCCTGCCTGCATGGCCTGGCAGGCTGCGACTTCATCGAGCTGGTTCGAAACAGCAATGAACGGAATGTCGCGCGCGCTCCGCTGCAACAATTCGAGCGCCGCAAGCACGGAACAGTCGGGCACGCTGAAGTCCGCAATGACGACGTCCCAGATCTCCCCGGTCAGGGCGCTGGTTACTGACTGCTCGTCAGACACCCGTCGGCCCTCAATGGCGTAGCCCAGGTTTTCAAGGTGGCCACGCAGACGCGCGACTTCGGCGTCGCTGTTTTCAATGAACAAGATCTTGAGTGCTGCCGTACCCGGGCCTGAATGCATGAAACCTCCGCTGTGACTCGTTTGAAGATAGCACGACTAGTCTGGCCGGAAATTGTACGAGCGCATGTCGTGCGAGCGCATGTAGCTTGTGCCGGAAACATTTCCTTCCCGTATAATGCGCGCCGAGTTGCCGCTTTAGCTCAGTTGGTAGAGCAACCGCCTTGTAAGCGGTAGGTCGTCAGTTCGAATCCGACAAGCGGCACCACCTCATTCTGTTGTCTGCGATCTGCAGATAATCTTGACAAGTAAATCAATAAGCTCTATAGTTTTGCCTCTCTGACGCGGGGTGGAGCAGTCTGGCAGCTCGTCGGGCTCATAACCCGAAGGTCACAGGTTCAAATCCTGTCCCCGCAACCAAATACAACAAGGGCTTGGCGAATGCGCCAAGCCCTTTTTGTTTTGTCTTTTGCTTTCTTGTGTGTGTCGGAGCTGAGCGCAGCGTTCAAACGCTGCTTCAATCGGCAAGAACAGCGGCAAGGTGCAAGGCCTTGTCGTGATCAGGCTTCGTATTCATTGCAGTTCATGGCCCAGGCGGCGCTACCTCTCCGGGAAATCCATAAACGTGAGTTATGCGGATGGTTTCGTCCCGTGGGTCGACGATGGGCGACCATGCCATCGGTTTTTCGGCAGGCATGACGACGGTCGTCGGATTGTCATAGAGCTGGTCTATAACCACGGCCTGAGACGCGGGATTATGTAAGTTTCCAGTCAGACATTCTGAATAGTGTTTGCTGTCGTCATCGACGCGGATGGCGGCGGATTGCTGGAGTCATCGCGCAACTATCGTTCCCGACCCCGCATAAACGGAATTGTTCGGAAACTTCCTGCGCTTTGATCTAGTCTCTCTGTACGCTTGCGTGGGCGCTTCGCGTATCCACACTGAATTTCGATCGAATCCAGTTATATGTTGCTGGGTGTGCCGGTGACCAGACGTGATGCTGCGAGGTGTGGGTGCCAGATTACGTGGTTGATTTTCTTGCAGGCATTCCCGGCAGCAGTGTCGGGGTGCTGGTCGTCGGGCTGGCGCCGAGTCTGTTGTTCCTCGGGCTCTGGCTGGATGAGCGGCACAAGCGCATTGCTGCCCAGCATCTGGCTGCGCTGCGCCGCGAAGATCTCGCGCATTCCACGCGCCTTGTCACGGTAGGTGAGTTGACGGGCTCCATCGCACACGAAATCAGCCAGCCTCTTGGTGCCATCCTCAGCAATGCCGAGGCGGCGGATGTGCTGCTGAGCCAGAAGCCGCTGCAGACCGAAGAGCTGCGCCACATCCTGTATGACATACGAGCCGACGATCTGCGTGCAAGCAAGATCGTCCGGCAGATCCGTGCCCTGCTGACCAAGAGCGAGCAGAAGATGTCGCCGCTGTCGCTCAACGAGCTGGTGGCCGAGACCCTGTTGTTCGTGCAGGGAGCAATCCGCCGTGCCAATGCCCGGCTATGCGTGGAGTACGCGGACACATCTGTCCTGGTGTGCGGCGATCGTACCCAGTTGCAGCAAGTGCTCATGAACCTGTTGCTGAATGCACTCGACGCGATGAAGGATACCCCTGCGCCGAACAGGGAAATGATCCTGCGTACGCGCGTGCTGAACGGGGCAATGCATTGTGAAGTGTTGGATCGTGGCCATGGCATCGTCGAGGAGCATCGCGGCCGCATCTTCGAATCTTTTTTCACGACCAAGCCCGGGGGGCTGGGTCTCGGCTTGACGATCAGTCGCAGCATCATGGAGCGTCATGATGGCAGTATCACGCTGGCTGATCGACAAGGCGGAGGAGTTGTCGCAGGCTTCGTACTGAAGGCTTTGCCCGAGCCCGAAGAGTCCGCTAACACCAGCAAGGTTGTTGAATGCAAAGGAGCGCTCGCATGAATACATCACTACCCGGTATTGATTATCCCGAGCTGACGTCGCGCGCTGTTTGTCGCCCCGGGGTCCCGGTCGTGCGGGTGGTCGACGATGATCGTGCCTACTGCATTGCCTTGCATCGCTTGTTGCGCGCGCAGGGCTTCGAGGTGCGTTCCTATAGCTCGGTGGCCGAAGTCTTGCTCGAAGGGCTGGACGCACCGGGTTGCTTTGTCCTCGACATGGCTTTGCCGGACGCCACCGGTCTCGAGCTGCAACAGGTTCTGTCGCGTTGGCCCGAGCCGCCGCCGGTCATCTTCCTGTCGGGGCAGTCCGACGTGCTCAGTGTGGCGACCGCGATGAAGCTTGGCGCCGTGGATTTCTTCAGCAAACCGGTCGAAGGCGTTGTGCTGGTCGACAGCGTGCGCAACGCCTTGCTCAGGGACCAGACCAGGCGCGACGAACGCAAGAGCCTGCGCGATTTGCGCACGCGTTACGACGCCCTCAGCGAGCGTGAGCGCGCGGTACTGACCCTGGCGGTAGAGGGAAATCTGAATCGCGACATTGCACTGACGCTCAATATTGCTGAACGCACGGTGAAGGCGCATCGCGCCCATCTTCTCGAGAAGATGCAGGCGCGAACGGTGCTGGATCTGGTCCGCATGACGGATCGGCTGCGTGGTAGCGCGCAGCCCCTGTAAGAGCCCGTGTTCGGGCCGCGCCGGACGGTCGTCCGGCGCATCGCAACCCCCCACCTGATTGACGACTCCTTGTCGTGGCGGTTACGGGCTGCGCAAAAGGCGCGCTGCCTGATGTCGTTCGCCTGCCTCTCCGCGCCCGGTGCACTTGCACCAAAGTGCAGATGCACCAGCACCTGGGGCCAATGCACGCGCTCTGCCGCACGCGTACTCTTGGCGCGTGCTGACGTGCGTGGAGAGTGCGGTGAAAGAAATCCGGAAATTAATGGGTCTTGCGTTCTCGTGCGTCCTGCTCGGTTGCGCATCGGCTGTGTGGGCTGCGAATGACGCGCTGCCTTCCTGGACGGCCGGGCCTGCCAAGCAGGCCATCGTGAAGTTCGTTGGCGAGGTCACCCACAAGGGAAGTCCTCGTTACGTGGCGCCTGCTGAACGCATCGCGGTGTTCGACAACGACGGCACGCTGTGGAGCGAACAGCCACTCTATTTCCAGTTCATCTTCCTGCTGGATCAGGTGAAGGCGGCGGCGCCGCAACATCCGGAATGGAAAGACAACCCGGCCTTCAAGGCCTTGCAGAGTGGCGACCATGCCTTGATTGCCCAGCACCAGAAAGAGCTGCTCCAGCTCATGGCCGTGGCCAATAGTGGCATGACCGTCGCTGAGTATGACAAGACCATCCGTGACTGGATCGCCACGGCACGCCATCCGAAATTCAAGAAGCCCTATACGGAGCTGGTCTTCAAGCCGCAACTCGAACTCCTCGCCTACCTGCGTGCCAACGGCTTCAAGACCTACATCGTCTCTGGCGGCACCATCGAATTCATGCGTCCGTGGGCGGAGAAGGTGTACGGCATTCCTCCAGAGCAAGTGGTTGGCTCCAGCCAGCTCATCAAGTTCGAACTGCGTGATGGCAAGCCCACGCTCGTGCGTGACGCCAAGATCGACTTCGTCGACGACGGCCCCGGCAAACCCGTCGGCATCTACCGCAACATCGGCCGCTGGCCGCTCATAGCCTTCGGCAATTCCGACGGTGACCTGCAGATGTTGCAGACCGTCGCAGCAAGGCCGGGTGGCGGTCTCGCGCTGATCGTCCATCACGACGATGCAGAGCGCGAATTCGCATACGACCGTCAATCCTCCATCGGCAAGCTCGACAAAGCGCTCGACCAGGCGCAGAGCGACGGCTGGACGGTGGTCAGCATGAAGAGGGACTGGAAGCGGATCTACCCGTGATGCCGGCGATTCTTGAAGTTGGCGGACTGCAATCGCAGTGCGTCTGTGCAATCGCCGCTCGCGCGGCAATCTGAAGGAGATCGTCATGTCAGTCGGTTTCAAGTTGAAACGCGGCTTGCTCGCGCTGGCGGTACCGCTGGTGGCAAGTATCGGTTTCTCGGCGCCCGCCGCGGCGCAGTCAAAGCCCAACATCCTCGTCATTTTTGGCGATGACGTGGGTCAGTCCAATGTCAGTGCCTACACACGTGGCATTGTCGGCTACAAGACGCCCAATATCGATCGTATCGCCAAGGAGGGCATGCTGTTCACCGACTACTACGCGGAGAATAGTTGCACGGCGGGGCGCTCGACTTTCATTACCGGTCAGTCGGTGTTCCGCACCGGCCTCTCCAAGGTCGGCCTGCCCGGTGCTCCGGTTGGCTTGCAGGATCGGGATGTCACGATTGCACAGGCACTCAAGCCGCTTGGTTATGCAACCGCCCAGTTCGGCAAGAATCACCTCGGTGACCAGGACAAGTTCTTGCCCACCAAGCATGGCTTCGATGAGTTCTTCGGCAATCTCTATCACCTGAATGCGGAAGAAGAGCCTGAGCGTGCTTACTGGCCCAAGGACAATCCTGAATTTCTCAAGTTCTATAACCCGCGCGGCGTGCTGCATTCGTATGCTGATGGCAAGGTCGAGGACACCGGTCCGCTGAACAAGAAGCGCATGGAAACGATCGACGATGAGACGACCGGTGCCGCGATTTCCTACATCCAGAAACAGGCTCAGGCCAAGAAGCCTTTCTTCGTATGGATGAATTTCACGCGGATGCACATGTATACGCATGTGCGCCCCGAGTATCGAGGCAAGGCAGGACTGGGCCTGGGCCACGAATACGCGGACGGTATGTGGGAGATGGACCAAAACGTCGGCAAGTTGCTGAAGGCCGTTGATGATGCGGGTATCGCCAATGACACCATCGTCCTCTTCACCACCGACAACGGACCAAATTTCTTCTCGTGGCCAGATGCAGCCAACACGCCATTCCGTAGCGAGAAGGACTCCAACTGGGAAGGCGCCTTCCGCGTGCCGGCGATGGTGCGCTGGCCTGGAAAAATCAAGCCCGGTGAGGTCACGAACGGCCTGTTCTCCGGGCTCGACTGGTTCCCGACCTTGCTTGCTGCCGCAGGTGACACAACGGTCAAGGATCGTTTGCTGAAAGGCACGAGTCTTGGTGGTACGTCGGCGAAGGTTCACCTCGACGGTTACAACCAGCTCGATCTGCTCACCGGAAAAACCGAGAAGAGCGCGCGTAACGAGTTCTACTACTTCAATGATGACGCCGACCTCGTTGCCATGCGCTATGACATCCTGACGCAAGGCGCAACGACGCCGACGGCGTGGAAGATCGTCTTCTGCGAACAACGGGCGCCCGGTGGCATGGAGATCTGGAAGGAGCCCTTCACGTGCACGCGCGCGCCGAAGTACTTCAACCTCCGGATGGATCCTTACGAGCGTGCCGACACGGGTCCGACCAATCTGTACCACGCGCTTGAGACCGAGAACCCGTATCTGTTCATCGATGCGCAACGTCGGGCCGGAGCCTTCCTGCAGACTTTCATTGACTACCCACCTAGCCAGATTCCGGCGAGTTTCACGATCGATCAGATCGAAGCAAACATAAAGCGTCAGGTGGCAGAGAAGATGAAGCCAGCAGGTAAATGATGGAGCCGGGTCGTGATGCTGCCGCACGATCATCGCGACCCGAGCCGGATGCACGGCGCACCGTTCCGAGGGTGCGCCGTCGCCATGACCATGCCGCATCAGAAAGGTCGCCTTGAGTTCTTCCAGCTCCGTCATCGGCAACGAATCATTGCGCTCGTCCTTGCCTGCTGACGCCAGCAATGCGCAGCACGTGAAAGTGCGTCATCCCGCGCACATGTTGCTCGCCAGCGTTCCCCTCGTCTTACTGGCTGGATCGGGGGCCGCTTCACTGATCTACCAGGTTCTCTGGATCAAACAACTTTCGCTGGTGGTCGGCGTCGAGGTGCATGCCATCAGCGTTGCCATCGCGGCCTTCTTCGCAGGGCTGGGTTTCGGTGCGTGGTGGTGGGGCGCGAGAGCCGATGCGAGCCCGCGTCCGATGCGTCTCTTCGCCCTGCTCGAAGCGGGTGTGGCCGTGCTGGCACTGAGTGCGACGCTCTTGCTCGGGCGCGCCGCTGCGCCATTCGTGGCACTCGAAGCGCAGGCCGGCGTGCTGGCCTGGCTCGTACTGTTCTTCATTGTCGGTTTGCCGGCCGCCTTGATGGGCGGCACCTTGCCCGCCGTGTTGCGCGCAGTCGCGCCACGTGGCGCAGAGGTGAGCCGGGGCGGTGGCCGTCTGTATGCAGCGAATACGGCTGGCGCAATCGTTGGCGCGCTGCTGGCGTCCTTCCTGCTGATTCCCGCGCTGGGCCTGACCGGCGCAGCTTTCGTCGCGGCGGGCATCAATCTCGCTGTGGCTTTGTGTGCGCTGGCCATCTCCGTCAAGGAGATGTCCGCCTCTGAGACCGTCGCAGAGCCCGTGGCGAAAAATGCGGGGGAGGGCATTGCACAGTCATCCGTGGCTTCCGCTTCCGCAAGGCGTGCGCTGGCGCTCTACGCCGTGGCTGGCGGCATTGCGCTGGGCTACGAAGTGGTGTGGTCGCAGGCCATCGTGCAGTTCATGAGCACACGCGCGTTCGCGTTTTCGGTCGTGCTGGCAACCTATCTCGCCGGCCTCGCGCTGGGTAGTGCGTTGTATTCGCGATACGCGGATCGCATCAAGGATGCCTGGGGCGCTTTCGGCTTGTTGATCGCAGGTGCCGGCTTGCTCGCGCTGGTGTGTCTCGCGGGCACCGGGCGCTGGCTCGCTGTTGCGCAAAGCCATGCGGCTGATATGGCGTTTGCCGGCACAGGCAACGCACTTGCCTCCATGAGCGCACGCTTTGCGGTGGCGGCGCTGTTCGTCGTGTTCGCGCCCACCTTGCTGCTGGGGGCGGCTTTCCCTGCGGCATTGCGCCTTGCTGCAGATGCCGGACATGCGGGGCGTGATACGGGTCGCCTGCTGGCCTGCAATACGCTGGGCGGTATCGTCGGCAGCTTGCTGGTCGGCTTTGTGCTGGTGCCGTGGCTGGGGCTCATCCACACGCTGGCGCTGCTGGCACTCGGCGCGGTGGTGGTTGGTGCGTTCGCAGTGGTGCCGACCATGACCAAGAGGCATCGTCTGCGCTTTGCGACGCTGGCGGTCGGCGCGTTTGCAGTCGTCGTGGCTGTGATGACGCCTGCCAATCACCTCGCCGAACTGCTCGCTCAATCGCGCGGTGGCATGCTGAGTTTCTACGAAGAAAGTCGGGGCGGCACGGTGGCCGTGGTGTCGCAACACACGGGCTCCAACAACTTCCAGCGCCTCTACATCAACGGCGTCTCCAACTCGGGCGACGCGATGACCTCGCAGCGTTACATGCGCTTGCAGGCCCTGTTGCCGCTGATCATCCACAACGGCGAGCCGAAGTCGGCGCTGGTCGTGGGGCTGGGTACGGGGATCACCGCTGGCGCGCTGCTGAGCTATCCGGGTCTCGAGAAGCGGGTCGTCGCGGAACTGCTGCCGGCGGTGTTGCGCGCGGTGCCGAACTTCGACGGCAACCAGAAAGTGGCGAGCGATGCGCGCATGGACATCCGCTTGCGCGACGGCCGCCGAGAATTGTTGGCAAGCGCCGAGCGCTACGACCTCATCACCCTCGAGCCGCCACCGCCCTCGGCTGCGGGCGTTGCGAATCTCTACTCGAGCGACTTCTATCGCCTGGCCGGTTCGCGCCTGAACGTGAACGGCATCGTCGCGCAGTGGCTGCCCTTGCCGACGCAGAACGATGAGGACTCGCGCAGCCTCGTGCGCAGCTTCCTCGACGTGTATCCGCATGCGTCGCTGTGGACGACCGAGCTGCACGAGATGTTGCTGGTGGGTTCGATGCAACCCATCCAGCTCGACGCGCAGCGTATCGCCGAGCGCTTCGCGCAGCCGGAGGTGTCCAGTGTGTTGCGCGAGGTCGGTGTTGTGTCGCCGGCAGCGCTGCTCGCCACCTGGGTGACGGATCGTGCCGGGCTGGTGCGCTATGCAGGCGATGCGCAGCCGGTAACCGATGATCGCCCGCGCATCGAGTATGCCGCGTGGGTGCGTCCGAAAGAGATCGCCAAGGTGCTGCCCAAACTCATCGCACTACAAGCGCCCGTGCCGCTGCTGGGTGCTGACGATGCGTTGCGCAAGGCGATCGAACGCGAGCGCGACAACCTGTTGGTCTTCTATGAGGCGGGGCTCTATGCCTACGCGGGTGACCGCAACAACTGGCTACAGTCCCTGCAGTACGTCATGCGGCGGGATGGTTCGAACGCATATTACCGCTGGGTCGCAGGTGCGCCCTGAAACCATGGAAACGAAACATGAGGACCGGGCGGCAAATACGTGTCTGCCTGAAACCGTATGGTGCAGGAGAACTGAAGTGAGAAATCATGTTGGCAGATATGTGGGTTGCATTCGGCATTGCGCAGTCACAACCCTGATGCTCGCGCTTTCGCCTGCGGTATTCGCCCAGAGCAACGAAGAGCTGGCCAAGAAACTCTCCAATCCCGTGGCGGCGATGATCAGTGTGCCGCTGCAGTACAACTACGACCAGAAGATCGGCTCCGCTCGCGATGGCGAGAAATCCACGCTGAATATCCAGCCCGTCGCACCTTTCACGCTCGATGCGGACTGGGTGCTCATCTCCCGCACCATCCTGCCCGTGATCAGCCAGAAGGAGATCTCGCCGGGCTCGGGTACGCAGACCGGCATCGGCGATATCACGCAGAGCTTCTTCTTCTCACCCGCCAAGCCCACGGCGAGTGGCTTGATATGGGGCGCGGGGCCGGTGGTGTACGTGCCGAGCGGCAGCGATGACAAGCTGAGTGCGCGCAAGTGGGGGCTCGGGCCGACCCTCGTGTTGCTCAAGCAGGACGGGCCGTGGACCTATGGCGCACTTGCGAACCACATCTGGTCCGTCGCAGGCGATGACCAGCGCTCCAGCCTGAGCAGCACCTTCCTGCAGCCCTTTCTGGCCTACACGACGAAAGATGCGTGGACGCTCGCGCTGAATACCGAGTCGACGTATGACTGGAAAGGGAAGGAGTGGGGCGTGCCGCTCAACCTGACACTGGCGAAGCTCACCAAGCTCGGTGACCTGCCGGTGAGCTTCACCGGCGGCGTGCGTTACTGGGCCGACAGCCCCGACAGCGGAGCGCACGGCTGGGGTCTGCGATTCGTGGTGACCTTTCTCTTCCCGAAGTGAGGCACCGCACCGCGCTGCCTGAGCAGTCAGGATGGCTTGGTCGATTACGAAATGGGTGAAGGACATCTGTGATGTCCCTGGCGGTAAATCAGTCTTGTTGTCAGGAGGATGCAATGCGTAGCTCGAGTCTCTGGACTTCCATTGGTAGAACCTGCCGTTGGTCAGGCCTCGGTGTGTTGGCCACGTCATTTTCTTTGTGCTCAATCGCTGCAGACTGGCCGGATGCGCTGGTGAGCACGCCGGGCACGCCGGAGAACATCGCCAAGGGGCAGGAGACCGACGCCTACACCCTCGGCGTGTCGGCCTACGTCTGGGGCTATCCGCTCGTGCGGATGGAGCGCGTGGCGCGTGAGTACACCGACGTGCCCAATCCGAAGCCAGCGACCAGTTACCGAGCACCGCTGAACCAGATCGGCTGGGCGCGCGAGCTGGCAACGCCTGCTGCGCTGGATATGCCAACGGCAAACAACGACACGGCCTACCTGAGCGCAGTCGTCGACCTGTCGAAAGAGCCCTATGTGCTGACGGTGCCCGACACGAACGACCGCTACTACGTGGTGGACTTGTTCAACATGTGGCAGGAGCTCGAGCAGTACATCGGCCGACGCGTGACGGGCACCAAGGCCGGCAAATTCGCAATCGTGCCGCCGGGCTGGAACGGCAAGTTGCCGGCCGATGTGAAACGTCTGGACGTGACGACCAGCAAGGTCTGGTTGTGGGGCCGTATCCGCGTATCGGCCGACGAAGATATCGCCAAGGTCCACGCCCTGCAGGACGGCTTCGATCTGCGACCCTTGTCCGCCCTGGGCAACGCGAACTGGAAGACGCCCGCCGCGACGCTGCCCGCCTTGCCTGACATCGGCAAGGATCCTCTCGGTTTCTATACGCACCTCGGTGCCGCGTTGAAGGCCAACACCATCAAGCCTGCAGACAAGGCGCTGGCGGCGCAGTTCGAGCGCATCGGACTCACGGCACAGGGCTTCGATCCCTCGAAGCTCAACGACGCGCAGCGCAAAGGCTTGAAGCGCGCCATCCAGGACGGGCCGCTGGTGGCTGTCTCCGGCATCGTGACGTCTTCCGTCAGGCGCGAGGGTTGGGACTACGTGCGTGGCCTGGATGACTTCGGTTTCAACTATCCCCTGCGTGCGCTGGTCGCAGGTCCTTATCTCGGCGGGCAGGGCGAGAAAGAGGCGGTCTATCCGATCCGCTACACGGATAGCGCCGGCAAGCCGCTGACAGGCGCCGGCACCTATACCGTCAAGTTTTCTCCTGAGCCGCCCAACGATGCCTTCTGGTCACTGACGATGTATGACGCCAAGACCAAGATGCTGGTGAGCAATCCGATCAAGCGCTACAAGATCGGCAATGACACTCCCGGCCTCGTGCGCGGCGCCGACGGCAGCGTCGCCATCAGCATCTCGGCCAAGCAGCCGGCGTCAGGCGACAAGACGAACTGGCTGCCTGCGCCCAAGGGGGCCTTTTATCTCCTGATGCGGATCTACCAGCCCAAGCCTGCAGTATTCGATGGCAGCTACAAGTTTCCGCAAGTCGAGGCTGTGAAGTAGACAAGTCATTGCCCCGATACTTTGAATGACGGGCGGGTAGTCCGCGCGCGAGGAGATCTTCATGAAGATTGCTGCATTGCTAGTGGGTTCGTTTCTGGTGGGTATTTCGCCTGCACATGCGCAGACAGGGAGTGCCGGGACGGTGCCCGTCACCGTGGACAATTTCGTGCGCGCAGAGAGCGATCTGTACTTCGCCAATCTCATCAAGGAGAGCGGTGGCCCCGGGAAATTCACCCATCGCCGCGAGCCTGCGAGTATCGACAAGCAGACGATCATCCGCCTGAACCGTGACACGCTCTACTCGTCAGCAATCTTCGATCTGGATGCGGGGCCCGTGACGGTCACCATGCCCGACCCGGGCAAACGCTTCATGTCCCTGATGATCGTGAATGAAGACCACTATGTTCCCCTTGTGGCGTATGGCAAGGGAAATCACACGCTGACGCGCGACAAGATCGGCACGCGCTATGTGCTCGTTGGCGTGCGCACGCTGGTGAACCCGGCTGATCCGAAAGACGTCGAGCAGGTCCATGCGCTGCAGGACGGCATCAAGGCCAGTCAGAAGGGCGCAGGCAAGTTCGAGATTCCGAATTGGGACCAGGCCAGCCAGAAGAAAGTGCGTGATGCGTTGCTGGTGCTCGGTTCGACGCTTCCCGGTTTCCAGAAAGCCTTCGGCACGAAACAGGACGTCGATCCAGTACGTCACCTGATCGGCTCGGCCGCTGCCTGGGGCGGCAATCCGGACAAGGACGCAACCTACCTGAATGTCACGCCCGCAAAGAACGATGGCGCGACGGTGCACAAGGTAAGCGTGAAGGACGTACCCGTCGATGCCTTCTGGTCCATCAGCGTCTACAACGCCGACGGCTACTACCAGAAGAACGACTTCAACGCCTACTCGCTCAACAACCTCACCGCGAAGCGCGATGCGGATGGTGCCGTGACGATCCAGTTTGGCGGTTGCGACGGCAAGATCCCGAACTGCATCCCCATCGTGAAGGGCTGGAACTACACGGTACGCCTGTATCGCCCGCGCGCCGAAATTCTCAACGGCAAGTGGAAATTCCCCGAGGCGCAGCCAGCGAGCTGAACTTGCCATGCTGGCGGCAATCCCTTGTCAGAGACGCAGATAGCGGACGGGTAGAAGGAACTGAGTATGCGAAATGTATTGATCGGTATCGCGATCATGTTGCTGGGCGTGAGCGTGTTCCCGGCCGCTCAGGCTGCCGATGCAGCTACGGCTGCCCTCACGCCCGCCGAGGCACGGAGCATCGCGAAGGACGCCTACATCTACGGCTTCCCGCTCGTGGATAGCTATCGCATCCAGTACTCGTATTTCGTCGAGCGGGGAGGAAAGGAGTTCAAGGCCGACTGGAATACGCTGGTCAACAATGCCCGCGTCTACACGCCGGAAGACAAATCCATCCAGACGCCCAATTCGGATACACCTTACTCCTACGTCGGCGCTGACTTGCGGGCCGAGCCGCTTGTCATCACCGTACCGGCAGTGGACAAGAAGCGCTATTACTCGCTGCAGTTCATCGATGCCTACACCTTCAACTTCGCCTACGTCGGCAGTCGTGCAACCGGCAACGATGCTGGCAATTACCTGCTGGCGGGACCGGACTGGAAGGGCAAGACGCCGCCCGGTATCAAGAAGGTGATCCGCTCCGAGACCTCGTTCGCCTTCGTGCTCTATCGCACCCAGCTCTTCGGGCCGGACGACATCGAGAACGTGAAGAAGGTGCAGGCCGGCTACAAGGTACAGACACTGTCGTCTTTCACCGGACAGCCGGCCCACGCAGCGGCACCCGCGATCGATTTCATCAAGCCGCTGACAGTAGAGCAGGAGCGCAGCTCACTCGACTTCTTCAAGGTGCTCAACTTCGTCCTCACGCAAAGCCCGACGCATCCTTCCGAGAGAGCCATGATGGCGCGCTTCGCGAAGATTGGCGTCGGCCCTGGCCAGAGTTTCAATCCCGACGTTCTTTCGCCGGAGATACGCAAGGCTGTGAGCGATGGCATTGCCGATGCCTGGTCCGCGTTCAAGCTGCACAAGGAAGAAATCGACGCAGGCAAATCCAGTAGTGCCGATGCCTTCGGCACACGTGCTTACCTGAATGGCCGCTACATGGATCGCATGAGTGCCGCGGTACTGGGCATCTACGGCAATTCAAAGGCGGAAGCGATCTATCCGGCCTACTTCGTCGACGCGAAGAAGCAGCCGCTTAAAGGCAGCAATCGCTACACCCTGCGCTTTGCTCCCGGCCAACTGCCGCCGGCGAATGCCTTCTGGTCGCTCACGATGTATGAGCTGCCGGCCAGCCTGCTGCATGCTAATGCGCTCAATCGCTATCTCATCAATTCCGCGATGCTGCCTTCGCTGAAGAAGGATGCCGATGGCGGCATCACGCTCTATGTGCAGGCCGAGTCGCCCGGTGCTGACAAGGAGAGCAACTGGTTGCCCGCGCCGAAGGAGGCATTTTTCATGGCAATGCGCCTGTACTGGCCAAAGCCGGACGCGTTGAGTGGAAAGTGGAAAGCTCCCCCGCTGCAGCCTGCAAGCTGACGCACATGACATATTCGAGATGGAGGTTGCAATGAATCCTCGTGAGGCCATACAAGCCTTGGCGCGCCAGATGGAGTCTTCCATCAAGGGGCAGGGCGAGTTGATCCAGCAGGTGGTGATCGGCCTGCTCGCGAACGGCCACCTGTTGCTGGAGAGCCTGCCGGGCCTCGCCAAGACGCGCACCGTGCGCGCGCTGGCGGCGAGTCTCGATGCCGACATGCGGCGCATCCAGTTCACGCCGGACTTGCTGCCCGCCGACGTGACCGGCACGGACATGCTCTACCAGGAGGGCGGCAAGAACAGCTTCCGCTTCCAGGCGGGGCCGCTGTTCGGCAACCTGATCCTCGCGGATGAAATCAACCGCGCACCGGCCAAGGTGCAATCGGCCTTGCTGGAAGCGATGGAAGAGCGGCAGGTTTCGGTCGGTGGTGTTACGCATGCGCTGCCCGATCTCTTCATGGTGCTGGCGACGCAGAACCCGATCGAGCAGGAAGGTACTTATCCCTTGCCCGAAGCGCAGATGGATCGCTTTGTCATGAAGGTGGTGCTCGACTATCCGGCGCCGGACGATGAGCGCGCCGTGCTGCAACTCGTGCGTGGCGAGGAACAGGCGAAGCGGGGCGCTGCAAACGCGGCGGACGAACGCATTCCGCAGGAGGCCGTGTTCTCTGCGCGTGAAGAGGTGCATGCGGTGTATGTGTCGGAAGCCATCGAGCGCTACATCGTCGACCTGCTCGGCGCGACGCGCTTCCCGAAGAAATACGACGACACGCTGGCGAAGTGGATTTCAGTTGGCGCAAGCCCGCGCGGCGGCATCGCGCTGGATCGCACTGCGCGGGCGCATGCCTGGCTCGCCGGCCGCGATCATGTCACGCCCGACGATGTGCGCGCGATGTTGTTGCCCGTGTTGCGACATCGCATCGCGCTCTCGTACGACGCACATGCGGATGGCATCGATGCGGATGAGGTTCTGAAGAAGCTCGTTGCAGTGGTGGCTGTGCCTGCCTGAGCCAGGCGCGAGCTGACACAACCCGGAAGACATCGCATCGGCCACGACGCAAACCAGATGAAAGATACCCTCCCATGAAAACCAGACTCATCCTCAGCTTGGTCGCCACCCTCGCGATTGCAGCTATTGCTCCCTCGATTCACGCAAAGGACTACTCGGCGCAGGAGCTGCAGGAGCGTGCCATTCATCGGCGTGCCGTCGAAGCAGCCATCTGGGGCATGCCAGCGGTCAACTACGAACGGATGCTGCAGGCAGCGATCGACAATGGCGCGAAGCTGAACCAGGTCGTCTATTGGTCGCGCCCGGTCAATTCAAGGAACCAGACCCTCACGCCGAACCCCGACACGATCTACCTGAATCCGTTCTACGACACGTCGAAGGGACCCGTCGTGGTGGAGATACCTCCTGCTGATGCAGATCATGTCATCGTCGGCAGCTTCGACGTCGCATGGCAGAACGCGCTCGCGGATGTCGGGCCTGCTGGCGAGGACAAGGGCAAGGGTGCGAAGTAC
The DNA here is from genome assembly GCF_036017035.1 of Uliginosibacterium silvisoli. NCBI lineage: Bacteria > Pseudomonadati > Pseudomonadota > Betaproteobacteria > Rhodocyclales > Zoogloeaceae > Uliginosibacterium > Uliginosibacterium silvisoli. The sequence goes on from NZ_JAYXHS010000001.1 coordinate 1,782,907, forward strand.
CTGATCCTCCCGCCGGGCTATCAGCAGAAAGCACCGGACAGCTACATCGTGCTGCAATCGGAGACCTATCGTGGCTTCGTGATCTTGCGTTCGAACTTCAAGAGTCGCAGCGATGCAGACATCCAGTCCGCCGTCGCACATGGCAAGCGCGTGAAGGTCTATCCGCTCGGTGGCAATCCCGACTCGACAGTGTTCGTGGATGCCTATGACAAAGCCTTCAACGCCACGATTCCCTACGACGCGACGTTCTTCGAACTGCTCGACCGCTTCGTGCAGGCCGAGCCTTGGCTCACGCGCGACAAGGTGATGATCGACGCGCTGAAGACGATCGGCATCGAGAAGGGCAAACCGTTCAAACCGGATGTGAAGACGAAGACCATCCTCGCCGATGCGGTACGGGAGGCACATGCAGTGGTCGCGCTCAAGTACGAAAAGGGTTTTGTCCCTGCGTTCTTCGAGGGAACGCGTTGGTCGGTGCCGATTCCCCCGGAAACGAGAGACGGCCTGGGCAATGCCTTTGCCGATCCGAACCAGTACGGCCTCGACGGGCGGGCGGTGATGTATCACATGGCCTATTTCAGCCCGAAGGTCTTTGGCGGCGGGCAGTTCTACATCCTGAACATCAGCGACCAGTCCGGTCATGCGCTGGAAGGCAGCAAGACATATCGCCTCACGGTTCCGCCGAATGCACCGATCGAACAGTACTGGTCGGCAACCGCCTATGACCGCGAGACGCACGCGCTGATTGTCGGGATGTCCCGCCCGAGCCTCGCGTCGAATGATTCGAAAGTGCAAAAAAACGCTGACGGATCGACAGATATCTATTTCGGGCCGAAGGCGCCTGCCGGCAAGGAGTCCAACTGGGTGCCGACCGATCCGAAGCGGCAGTTCGAACTGATCTTCCGCCTCTATGGCCCGAAGAAGGAGTTCTTCGACAAGAAGTGGAAATTGCCGGACATCGAGGCCGTCAGGTAAGCGGCAGTCAGGAGGCAGACCATCGTGGCGAGCGAAAGCCGTACTGCTCCTGCTATCCAGCCCACCGACCTCGGTACGGTGTGGGTCGATGCGGCCTGGCTGGCACGCCTCGAATACAGCGTGAGCGATCTCGACATGCTGCCGCGCCAGCCGCGGGCCAGCGTGCTCGCCGGGCGCCATGCCTCGCGCATGCGCGGGCGCGGCCTCGACTTCGAAGAGTTGCGCGGCTACCTGCCGGGTGACGATGTGCACCACATCGACTGGCGTGCCAGTCAGCGCGTCGGCAAACCACTGGTGCGCGTTTACACGGAAGAGCGCGACCGGCCTGCGTTGTTCGTGGTCGACCAGCGCATGACGATGTTCTTCGGATCGCGGCGCGCGATGAAGTCGGTGATTGCCGCCGAGGTGGCGGCGCTGGGCATGTGGATGGCACTGCGCGCTGGCGATCGTGTGGGCGCCGTACTGTTCGATGACAAGGGCGTGGAGATGGTGCGGCCGCTGCGCAGTCGTGCGCGCGCACATGCCACGCTGGCCAGCGTGGCGCGCATGAACCAGAGCCTGCACGCTACATCCGATGTACGCCCTGACCACACGCAACTGGATCGCGCGCTGGAGGCAGCGCTGCGCATCGCCAAGCACGATTACCTCGTGTGCGTGATCAGCGATTTCGCCGGTGCGTCGGAGCGCACGCAACAACTGCTGCGCGCGCTCTCTGCGCACAACGACGTGCTGGCCGCGCTGGTGTTCGACCCGCTTGCCAAGGTGGAAGGTTGGTCCAGCCAGAAGTTGGTAGTTACCGAGGGAGACTTGCAGGCCGAGCTGAACTTCGGTGCGCAGACGGTGCGCGAGCCCGTCGAGAAATTCTTCTCCGGTCGTCTTGCGAACGTGGCCGAGCTCTTGCGGCGAAGTGGCGTGCCGCTGATGGCCTTCGACACGGAGGGCTCGAGCATCGAGCAGTTGCGGCATTTCCTCGGCCATCTGCCGGGCGCGGGAGCGCGGCATGGCTGATCTCGTCAGAACGACTGCCGACGGTGTTTCAGCCCCCCTGGCTGAAAGCTCGGCGCCGCTCGCCGGGCTCAAGGAAATTCCCTTGCCGCTGCCACCTGCGTGGACACCCCAGACCTGGGGCTGGCTGGTCGTAGCCGCCTTGCTGCTGCTTGCCATCGCGTGGCTTGGCTGGTGGCTGTACCGACGTCATGTTGCCAATCGCTATCGTGCGGAAGCGCTGGGCGAACTCGCACGTCTCGAGCAGGTGCTGAACGGGCCGGCGACAGCGGAGTCTGCGGCAGCGCGCGGGCGCGCACTCGGTGCGCTGCCGGCGCTGGTCAAGCGCGTCGTGCTGGCCTTCGCACCGCGCGAACGTGTCGCCGCGCTGAGCGATGCCGAGTGGCTGGCCTTCCTCGACCGCACGACTTCCGGCCAGCCTTTCACGCAGGGCGCCGGCAAGCTGCTGCCGTCCTTGGCCTACGATCCGCGGCCACCTTCAGCGACTGACCTGCAGGCGCTGATCGCGCTCCTGCGTAACTGGATTGCACGCCACCATGCTGCAGTTTGATGCGCTGTGGGCGCTGATCCTCCTGCCGCTTCCCTTGCTCGCCTGGTGGCTGCTGCCGCCGTACCGCGAGCGTACCCAGGCCCTGCGTCTGCCCTTCTTCGAGGAAGCCGCCGAGGCGGCTGGCGCAGAGCCGCGGCCGGGTGCTGTCGTGATGGCCAGTCACTGGGTACAGAAACTGCTCGCGCCGGTGTGCTGGTTGCTGATCGTGGCGGCCGCGGCACGCCCCGTGTGGGTCGATCCGCCGATCGAACGCGTCGAGCCCGCGCGCGACCTGATGTTGGCCATCGATCTCTCGCAGTCGATGGAGGCGACGGACTTCACCAACGCCAAAGGCCAGCGCGTCGACCGGCTGACGGCGGTGAAGGAGGTCGTGCATGAGTTCATCGAGCGTCGCAAGACAGACCGCATCGGCCTCGTCGTGTTCGGCGCGAGTGCCTTTCCGCAGGCACCGTTGACGCTCGATCACGAAAGCGTGGAGCTGCTGCTCGACGAATTGCGTATCGGCATGGCCGGGCCGCAGACCGCCATCGGTGATGCTATTGGCGTAGCGGCGCGCATGGTCGAGAACTCGAAGGCGCAGGAGAAGGTGCTGATCCTGCTCACCGATGGCAACGACACGGCCAGCCGTGTGCCACCGGAGCGCGCGGCGGAAGCGGCCAAGGTGCGCGGACTGATCATCCACACCATCGGTATCGGCAACCCGAACGCGACGGGCGAGGACAAGGTCGACCTCGGCGCGCTGCAGAAGCTGTCGACGGCTACGGGCGGGCGCTCTTTCCGTGGCGAGAATCGCGCCGGGCTGGAGGAAATCTACGCCACGCTGGACCGCATTACGCCCGAGAAAGCCAAGCGCGAAGTGCATCGGCCCAAGCGCGAGCTGTTCCACGTCCCGCTCGGCGCAGTAGGCTCCTTGCTGGTCGCCTATCACCTGCTGGCGGGGCTGCTCGCAGCGATGCGGGCGCTGACACCGGGCGCGCGGCGCGAGCGTGCCGAAGAGAAGGCTGGTGCGCGCGGCGCAAGGGTGGAGGCCTAGACATGGATCCTGTTGGCACCCTGAGCATCGACATCACCGCCTTCCACTTCCTGCGCCCGCTCTGGCTGCTGCTGATTCCGGGCGGGTTGCTCATCGTGCTGCTGTGGCGCATCGCTTCCGACCAGCGCCGCCGCTGGCGCGATCTCGTGGCGCCGCATCTGCTCAACCGGCTGATGGTGTCGGACACATCTGGCTGGCGCATTCGTCCCACCTATCTGCTGGCAGCCTCCCTGTGCATCATCGGCCTCGCCGCGGCCGGCCCGACCTGGGAGCAGGTGCCGCCGCCCTTCAGCGACGACAAGGCGCCGCTGGTGGTGGCGCTCGACCTGTCGCGCAGCATGGACGCAACCGACATCGCGCCGACGCGCCTCGAGCGCAGCAAGCACAAGATCCGCGATCTCATGAAGCTGCGCGCCGGCTCGCGCACCGGGCTTGTCGTCTATGCCGGCAGCGCTCACATGGTGCTGCCACCGGCCGAAGACCCGGCGCTGATGGAGATCTATCTCGAAGCCTTGTCGACGTACCTCATGCCCACCGCGGGCAAGAACGCGCTCGCCGCGCTGAACGAGGCCGAGCATCTGCTGAGCAAGGAGAACGTGCCCGGCACCATCGTCTTCATGACAGACGGGTTCGACGTCGGACAGATCGGTGACTTCGACAAGCATAACGACACGAGCAAAAACCAGGTGCTGGTGCTGGCCGTGGGCACGGAGGCGGGCGGCCCGGTGCGCACACCCGATGGCCGCGTGGCGCTCGATGCCAGCGGCCGACCCGTGCAGGGGCGTTTCGATGCAGCTGCGCTCAAACGCCTCGCTAGCGAGGCCGACGTGCCACTGGCGAGCATCACGCTCGATGACAAGGATGTCGAATGGGTACAGCGCCGTGCACTGAATCACATGGAAGACGTGCAGGCGAAGAACGCCGAGGTGCGCTGGCGCGAGTTCGGCTACTACCTGTGCTTCCCCATCGCGTTGCTTGCAGCGCTGTGGTTCCGCCGTGGCTGGGTCGTGCGCTGGGCGGCGGGCGTGTTGCTCGCCGTGACGATCGCTTTGCCGCAGCAGAGTGAAGCGGCGGATACGGCCAGGGACGCTGCAGCGGCCGGCGCCCTGCAGGCGGGCAAGGTCGTCAGCGAGAAAATCGGCGCGGAGAAGCAGGCCGTCGCGAAGCTGGCGAGCGGTGAGTTCTCGGCCGCGAAGCAGTGGCTGGTCGACGCCTTCCTCACGCCCGACCAGCAGGGCCGCTGGCACTTCGAGCATGGCAATTACAAGGCCGCCGCCGCGCACTTCCGTGACCCGATGTGGCAGGGGCAGGCGTACTACCGCGCGGGTGACTACGCGGCGGCGCTGACCGCCTTCGCGCGCCTCGACACGCCCGATGCCTTCTTCATGATGGGTAACTGCTATGCGCAGCTGAAGGACTACCCGCATGCCATCGGTGCCTATGACAATGCACTGCAGGCACGAAAGGTATTTCCGGAAGCCACGGCCAACCGCGAACTGGTCACCTCGCTGATCCCGAAAAAGAAGAAGGACGACGAGGGTGATGAGGAAGGCCCCAACCTGAAACCCGACGATATCAAGTTCGACGACAAGGGCGACAAGGGCAAACAGGGCAAGCAGATCGTCGCCATGCAGAAGCAGAACGCCGAGCTGTGGATGCGCAACCTCAAGGTGTCGCCGGTGGATTTCCTGCGGCAGAAGTTCCAGGTCGAGGCGGCGCGTGCGCGCAAGCCGGAAGGGGGCGCGCGATGAGGTCGCTTCCGTGGCGCTTCGGAAGACGCTGGATTCCCGCGTTCGCGGGAATGACGAGCATTGCGAGTGAATGCGAGCCTCAAACGCGTAACGAGAGGTGGAAGTTTCGCGGGAATCCAGCGGCGTTCGCCACGCCACCCGCAAATCAACGCCACTGGGTTCCCGCTTTCGCGGGAACGACGGCGCGGGGTGGGCTGGAGAGGATGCTCGCGGTGCTTGGCGCGCGGGCTCGACGGGTTTGCGGGATTGCGCACATGCCCGAGGGCGAAAATGACGCAGCAGTTCGTAGGGTGGGTTCGGAGCGCAGCGACAACCCACCATCGCCACCGACCGCGGTGGCGTGCTGCGCGAACCCACCCTACGCCCTGTGGCGTGCGTTCCTCCTGTTCGTGACGCTCCTGCTGTGCGCGCCAGCCGCACACGCCGGCGCCACGATACGCGCGCACCTGTCGCCCACTGGCGAAGTGGCGCCCGGCACGCCGGTGAAGCTCGTCGTCGACGTGCTTACCGATGAGTTCTTCACCGGCGCGCCGGTTTTCCCGGGGTTGGCGGTGCCGGGGGCGATCGTGGCGCCCGTCAGCGATGACAGTTCTCACCTCAACGAGACCATCAACGGCAAGCCGTGGTTCGGCATCTCGCGCAGCTATCTCATCACGCCGCAGACCGGTGGCGAGCTCGCCATCCCTGCGCTGGAGATCACGGCGAAGGTGGGGGCGGGCGCTGCTGCGGTGAAGCTGCGCACCGCGCCGCTGACCCTGCACGTGAAAGTGGTGCAGCGTCCGGCCGGTGCCGAGAATGCCGTCGGCACGACGCAGCTCACGCTCAAGCAGTCGCTGGATCGCAAGCTCGACGGGCTCAAGCAGGGAGATTCCTTCACGCGGCGTATCGAGATCGATGTAGATGGCGTGCAGGCCATGCTGCTGCCGGCGCCGGACTTCCCGCCCGTGAAAGGGCTGGCGATCTACCCGGTCGCGCCCGTCGTCGAAGACATCAAGGGCGAGCGCGGTGTGTTCATCGGCGGCAGGCGCGTCGATGCCATCACCTACGTGGCGCAGCAGCCGGGCGACTACAGCTTGCCGGCGTTCAGCATGCAGTGGTGGGACACGCGCGCCAACCAGTTGCGGACCGCGCAAGTACCCGCATTGCATTTCAGCGTGGCAGCAAACCCCGGTTATAAACCTGCCTTCGACATCGCCGCGGAGCAATCGCAGCCGAAGGCCGCGCGGCATGTGCGCATCAACCTGCGTCGTGTGCTGGAGGTCGGCGCGCTTGTGGTCGTCGCGGGTTTTCTTGCCTGGTGGCTGCTCCCCCCCTTGCTGCGTGCATCGAAGAGCCTGCAGGGCAGGCTGGCGCAACGTCGCGCACAGCGTGCGCAATCCGAGCAGGCGTATTTCGACAAGCTGCAACATGCGGACAGCACCCAGCGCGTCAGCGCTTTCTACCAATGGCTGGATCGCCTGCCGGGCGAACGCAAGCCGGCCTCACTGGAAGAGGTCGTGCAGCGTGCTGGCGACGTGCAGCTGGGCGGGCAAGCTCGTGACTGGTTGGCAGGGTATTACGGAAAATCGCACGACCGGTCTGCAGACGGGAAGGGCGCGGCACGACCAGTGCCTGCTTGGGCAAGTGCCTTGCGCAAGACCGCGAGCGCCGGACGCCGTCGCAACAAGGCGAGCCTCGCACCGCTGAACCCGTGAGAGGGTACCGGGTAACTACTTGCCGAACAGCTTGCCTACCGCATCGCCGATCTGGCTGCCGAGGTCGGTACTCGAGGATGAGCCGCCTTCGCCTTTGTCACCACTGCCCAGGCCAACGAGCTGGATGAGGGCCTTGCCGGCCTGCGCGTAGATCGCGTCGTTGAGCGAGAAGCGCGAGTCGTCGAGATTGCCTTGCAGCGTGAAGTCCAGCGAGACGGGGCGGCGCGTGTCGGCATCGAGGCCGCGTGAGCGCGCGAGCAGGGCGGCGGCTTCGCGCGTCAGGCCCACTACGCCGCCGATTTCGAGCTGCGAGAGTTGCATGTGCCCGGGGGCGCTGAGGCGGCGTTTGTCGACCTTGCTGTGCAGGTCCAGCGCCAGCGTGCCGGCCTTCACGTCGCCATAAGGCTTGCGGAACAGGTAGGGCTCGACGAGCTTGACCGGCGTGTTGGCCAGCTTGAGCGTGAGGTCCGAATCCAGCGTGCTGGCGACGAGCCAGCCGTCGAGTGACAGCTTGCCTTGCCCGCCCACGCGCGCCTGCATGTCGAGCTTGCTGCGTGCGTCGAAGGTCGGCAGTACGAGATCAGTGAAGTCCAATGCCAACGCTTCGAGCGGGATGTGATGGGCCTTGCCGCCCAGGGTCACATCGTAGAAATCGACACGGCTGCTGCGCAGCGCGATGTGGCCGATGCGCACCTGCGGCCCGCTGCCTGCAGACGATGCGGAGGCGGAGGCCGATGCCGATGCCGATGCCGATGCCGAATCCGATACGGACGTGCCGCGCTTGCCCGCAGCCTCCTTCGGCTTGTCGAGCAGGGCCGGCACGATCTTCATGCCGGCTCGGCTGCGTAATACGGTGAGCGCCGCATCCTCGATATCGACGCGCGAGACCACGATGCTGCCGCTGAGGAGGCTGCGCAGGTCGGGCGTCACGAACACGCGCGCAGCGCGCAGCTCGTCCTGCGTTGGCCAGCCGGGCTGGCTGGCGCGAATGCGCAGGCCGTCGATCTCGATGCGCGCTAAGCCGACACGGATCTCGCCGACTTCACCCGTCTGCCCCAATGCGGTAACGATCTGGGTGCGTAACAGATGCAGGGCTGTGTAATAGGCGACGATTGCCAGCAGGGCAAGCAGCGGGATGGCAAGTAACAGGATCAGGCGAAGGCGGCGGCTCATGTGCTCATCATAGATCAGGCGTCCGGCAGGGCGCGGATCAGGGCGCCCGGGCGGTCACGCGCGTCGGCTGCCCGGCGGGTCCGCCGTGACGCTCCGGAACAGAACGTGCTGGCGGCGTTCCTGCGCCGGCAATTGCACCAAGGTGCAGAGCTGTCTGCACTCCGGGCCGGTGCGCAAGCCGTCACATCAGCCTAATCTGAGGGCAACTGAACGAGGTATGCCATGAGCGATCGCAGTACGCGCGTTGTGATCGTAGAAGACGACGCCAGCCTGCGCCGGGCGATGCAACGCCTGCTGCAGGTGTGCGGCCTGTCGACTGACGCCTATGAGAGCGCGGAGTGCTACGTAGACGCTGGCGTGGCAATCGATGACTACGATTGCTTCGTGCTTGATCTGCATCTACCCGGCATGTCGGGTGTCGAGATGATGGATCGCTGTGCGATTCCTGGCGCGAAGACTGTCTGCATCACCGCCTACGACGACGATGCGTCGCGGCTTGCCGCGCGCCAGCGCAGCGTCGCGGCTTTCCTGCCCAAACCTTTCCAGGGTGATGCCCTGCTTGTCTGTGTTTCCGACGTCATCGGTTATCGATTGTCGGGGGCCTCCGGTCATGAGAGATCCGGCGCCTGGTCGCCAGGCAGCACGACAGGGCAGGTGTGACACCGGTACGACCGGATTGCAGTTTCAACCAATGCGAGGACTGATGAAATGAACCAGCGAAATTTCCTGATGCGTGCAATGACGATTGCATCGATTGCGGCCGGCCTTGCGGTGCACTTGCCCGCTTCGGCGGCGGATGCGCCGCGCATCCTTGCGGCCGACGGTGTGGAAGGTGAAGCGCAGCTCGACGCGGTGGTGACGAACGTCGACAAGACCAATCGCGTGCTGACCCTGCGTGAACGCAACGGCGTCGTGCGCGATGTGCAGGTGGATCCTTCTGTCCAGGCGTTCGACAAGGTGAAGAAGGGTGACCAGATCGTCGTGAACTACAAGCTTGCTGTGGCGCTTGCCCTGCGCAAGGGTGGCAAGGGGCAGCGCGAGCTCGCGCAGTCCGAGGCTTCAGGTCCGCTGGCCAATTACGACACGGGCCGTCAGGTGACGCGCAAAACGACGATCACGGCCGCCGTCACGGCATACGACAAGGACAAGAAGATCGCCACGCTCAAGGGCCCCAAGGGCCGCGTGGTGGATGTAAAGGTGGAAGACCCGGCCATCGCCAGCGATCTCAAGAAGGGTGATCAGGTCATTGCGGTCGTCAGCGAGACACTCGCCGTCGCGCTGTGGCCGAAGGCTGAAGCCGATGCTGCTCGCAAGGCCGCAAGCAAGTAGCTGTGAAGTAATTGGAATCGATCAGAACTTATCCCCTCCCGAAGAGAGAAACGCCGGAAATGGACACCTACACGAAAATCGCTTTCGCACTATTGCTGGCAGGAGGTCTTACCACCAGCCACGCTGCCAGTGCCTATCCTTTCAAGGCAGGTTTCCCGACGCCACAGGCGGCGCAGCGCGCGCACGATGAACAGGACTACCAGCGTGCCGTGCAGGCCTATCGCTTCTTCTATCCGACCGTGTCGCTGGAGGCCACGTTCGATGGGATGCGTGCTGCCGGTGCTGTGGACAACAAGAGTGCGCTCATTCTCGCTGGCGGGCCGCGGCACGTGTTCTTTACCGGCAACTCCGATACACCCTATATGGGCAGTACCCTCAATCTGAAGGAGGGGCCCATGGTGGTCGAGATGCCTGCGGGGGCGTACCTCGGTGTGCTCAACGATCACAACTTCAACTGGATCAACGACATCGGCATACCCGGGCCGGATGCGGGCAAAGGCGGCAAGCACTTGATCCTGCCGCCGGACTACAAGCAGACACCGCCAGAGGGCTATATCGTGTCGCGCTCGAAGACCTGGTATGTGCTGGTCGGGGCGCGTGCATTGCCACCGAACGGTGACATCGTCGCAGGGCGGGAGGCGCAGCGGAATATCAGGATCTATCCGCTTTCACAGGCCGGAAATCCGCCAGCCTATGGCTTCGTCGATCGCACCAGCGACAAGGTCGATGTCACGCCGTTGAAGTGGGAGAACAATCTGCAGTACTGGGAGAAACTGAAGAAGGTCGTCGACGAGGAGACCTCCATCGACGAGTTCCGCCCCATGTACGGCATGCTGGCCATGTTGGGTATCGAACAGGGAAAACCTTTTCAGCCTGACGAGCGCATGAAGAAAATCCTCGTGCGCGCCGCACAGGATGGCCGCGCGCAGATGTTGATTGCCGGTTACGGGAGTGATCGACCAGACCGCTTCGTCTGGAAAGACCGCAAGTGGGAGTACGCCACGCTACGCTGGGAAAATGGCGATTTCGAGCTGCCCACCGGCATTGATCTCGAAGCGCGCGATCGCTGGTACTCGCAGGCCGTTGGCATGTCACCGAAGATGGTGTTGCGCACGGAGGGCGCAGGCTCGCTCTACTGGCTCGGCCTTCGCGACAAGAGCGGTGCGTACCTCGACGGCGGCAAGACTTACAAGTTGAGCGTGCCTCAGCCCGTACCGCAGAAGCTTTTCTGGTCCGTCACCGTCTATGACGCAGAAACGAGATCGATGATCCAGACGAGCCAGGACAAGGCCGCGCTCCGTTCGCTGGTCGAACTCAAGGATGTCCCCACCAGCGCGCCGACTGAACTCTATTTCGGCCCGAAGGCGCCGGCGGGTAAAGAGGGGCAGTGGATCAAGACCAATCCCGGCAAGGGCTGGTTCGCCTATTTCCGTCTGTACGGACCGACCGGCCCTGCCTTCGACGGCAGCTGGAAGCCCGCCGACTTTGAACTCGTGAAGTGAGGACGAGTTGATGTGCAGGATGTTGAGCGCAATCCTGCGCTGGCCGCATGAGCAGAGTCGCCGCAGGTGGGCGGAGTCCGCGTGCACTATTTGCTTCCGGCGTAAGTAACCACAAGGAGTCCGATTTCATGAATGCATCTTCTTTCCTCGCGCGTGCTGTGTCCGGGGGGGCCGTGCTCCTGACGTCGTGCCTTGTTGCTCATGCTCAGGAGACGTCTGCGCCCCTCGCGACTCCCGGGCCGCAATCCGCGCCCGCGGCCGAGCCGATGAAGAATTCTTCTCCGTTCCGCGACGACAAGGATGGCGCTTTCGACGTCTCGAAATGGTTGCTCGAGAAGAAGGGCTTCCTGCCAGTCCCGATGATCATCACCGAGCCCGCCGTGGGCTATGGCGCTGGCGTGGGCCTGATGTTCTTCAGCCAGTCCATTGCCGAGGCTGCAGCCAACGCGAAGGCGACCGGGCATGTGACGCCGCCGGACATCTACGGCGTCGTGCTGGCGGCGACGGAGAACGGCACCAAGTTCGGCGGGGGCGGTGCCATGCTGTCCTTCCTCGATGACCGCTGGCGCTATCGTGGTGGCGTCGCGCGCATGGATGTGCATCTGGATTTCTATGGTCTCGGCGACCGCTTCGGCGAGAACTTCAAGATGGGCTACAAGCTGGACGGCTGGATCTCGTCGCAGCAGGCGATGTACCGCCTCGGCAACAGCAACAACTTCCTCGCGGCGCGGTGGATGTATATCGACACCAAGAGCAGCTTCGACAGTGCGCGCCCGATCCTGGCGGACAAGGCGTTCGCCACCCGCAGTTCCGGTCTCGGCGTGTCTTTCGAGCATGACTCGCGCAACAACATCTTCACGCCGTCGACCGGCGTGCTGGGCGCCTTCGATACCTTGTTCTACTCGAAGGAAATCGGTAGTGACGAGAACTTCCAGAGTTATCGCGCACACATGTTTGCCTACACCCCGCTGGGCAGTTCCTTCGTACTGGCAGGAAGACTCGATGGTCGCGCGGCACGCGGTGATGTGCCGTTCTACCAGCTGCCTTACATCGACATGCGTGGCGTGCCTGCCATGCGTTATCAGGACGAGAACGTCGCCCTCGGCGAAGTCGAAGGACGCTGGAATGTCACCGACCGTTGGGGCTTGATCGGCTTCGTCGGTGTGGGGCATACCTGGGGCAAGACCAGCTTTGACGACACTTCCAGCAAGTGGTCCAAGGGCGTCGGCTTCCGCTACGAGCTGGCGCGCCTTCTCGGTCTGTGGATGGGCATGGACTACGCGTGGGGGCCGGACAAGGAACAGGCCTTCTACATCCAGGTCGGCAATGCATGGCGTTGAGCCTGGCCTCGCGCCAGCAAGGAGTTGATGATGATCCGCCCCGTGCTGTTGATGCTGATTGCATGCTTCGTCGGCGCTCTGGTGTTGTCGGCATGCGGGTCGATGGATGCGGCGACGCCTGACACCAGCGCGCAGCCCTTCGCGCGGCCAGGCTCTCCCCTCTGGCTCGAGTATCTGCACGCGGTCGGGCGTTGATGGCCGCGCGCGGCCCGGGGTGGCGTGCGACAAGGAATTGATGATCGACAGGGGCCGACAATGGCCGGCCATGCAGTCATGATGGCCTCGTCGTATTGCCGGGCTGCCGACGCCGCGGCCGGATCAAGGAGTGCGATCTGCCGCGGCAGCAACTCAGGAGAACGAAATGCCATGTATCGACAGGAGTGTGCGATTGCGCCTGATGCTGATTCCGGCGCTGTGTCTCGCGGCAGGTGGTGTGCAGGCCGATGTGCAGAAGGATCGCGCCGAGGTGCGCAAGATGTGCGACGAGGCGCTGGCGACGCTCTACAAATCAAAACCGCAGGAGAAGGCGAAGATTGCCAGGTCGCCCGGCTATGGCTGCTTCTCCAGCTTCGGCATCACCTTCCTCGTCGGTGGCGCCGGCGGCAAGGGGCTGGTGCATGACAACACGACCAGGACCGACACCTACATGAACATGGGGCAGATGTCGGCGGGCATCGAAGTCGGCATCAAGGACTACCGGGAAGTGCTGGTGTTCAAGGATCACGCCACGCTCAAGTCATTCGTCGACAGTGGCTGGGAGCTTACGGGCAGTGGCGGCGCCTCGGCCGACGCGAAGGACAAGGGCGGCACGGCCGAGAAGGGTGCCAGCGTGACGGCGAAGATCGAGATCTTCCCGATGACCAAGACCGGGCTCTCGGCGGGCGGCTCGGTAGGGGGCCGCAAGTACTGGAAGGATGAGGCGCTGAACGCAAAGTGAGCATCCGCGTCTGGCGTAGCGCCCGTTGAGGCCTGCGCCAGACATTTCCTGCCGTGCTCCTGCCGGCAGGGGCATTGCAATCAGTGCCCGATATGGTGCCTGGACGCACCGCACGCACTGATGCGGAGCGTCGCAATGGTGCTCCCTAGCCGTTACGACCTTTACCCACACCGCCAAAAATTGCGCGCAAATCGGGCGACTGATCCTGTTGCGGAGCGAAAACCAGGCTCTCTTCGAGATCGTCGAGATGGCGTTGCATGAGGGTCATGGCGGGCCGGGCCTTGTGCGCGCGCAGGTGCCGCAGCAGGGTTGCATGGTCGCCATGCCAGCACGACAGTCCGTTGGGATTCTCGTAGAGGCTCACCACCAGTGAGGTGCGCGCGACGAGCTGCTTCATCAGGTCGCAGAGGATGAAGTTGCCGGTGATCTCCGCCAACAGGATGTGGAACTCGCCCGAGTGCTTGATGGCCTCGCGCATGCGTCCGGCATGTCTGCATTCGTCCTCGCGCGCGATGTTCTGCTCCAGTCGCTTGAAGTCGGCGCCCGTCGCCCGTAGCGCGACAGCTTCGACAATTCCAGCCTCCACGATCTTGCGTGCCGACAGGATGGCGCGTGCTTCGCTGGCATCCGAGCTTGCGACGAAGGCGCCGCGATTCGGGATGAGTTTGACGAGGCCGACGAAGCTCAGCTTGAGCAGCACCTTCTCCATCTCGCGTCGTGACAACTTGAAGACTTCGCACAACGCCAGCTCGTTGAGGCGCGTGCCGGGCAGCATGCGCTGATCGACGAGCGCCTCGACAATCTGTGCATAGATTTCGTCCTGGCTGAACGAACTGCTTTCCCCATTGCTTGTACTGCTGCGTGGCATGTCCGGGCTCCCTGAATCGCTATCTTCAAATTGCGCACAATTTTTCTGGAGGATGTTGCGCAATTTATTAAGCAGGTTTCGTGCAATCCACAGACTGAATTGGCACAACGGTTGCTATGAAGGCCCTGTCACTTATCAACGCAGGGAGATGGGCATGAACGGCATGAATGGATTGAAGAGGACCAGCCTCAAGAAAGCGCTTGGTCTCATGGTGGGCGCGGCAGTGGGTTTCCTGTCGGCTCACGCAGCGCAGGCCGCGACGGCGGTCAAGGTCACGCTCAATGGTCCTTTCGATGGATCGAATGCAGCCTTCTTCCTGGCGCAGCAGAAGGGTTACTACACAGCGGAGGGTCTGACCGTCCAGTTCGATCCTTCTGGTGGCTCGGGTGAAGTGGCGACGCGCATCGGCAGTGGCGCCTACGATTTCGGCTTCGGCGACATCAATGTCCTGATGGAATTCAACGCGAAGAATCCGGCTGCTGCAGGCAAGGGCGTGTACATGCTCTACTACCGCTCACCCCTGTCCGTGGCGAGTTTCGCCAAGAGCAATATCAGCAAGCCATCCGATCTCGCCGGTCGCAAACTCGGCGGTGCATTGACCGATGGCGCCTACAAGCTCTTCCCGGCCTATTCAGACCTGACCGGCCTCAAGCCTGATGCCGTGAAGTGGGAATACGGCGACCTGCGCCTGCGCGAAGTCATGCTGCTCAAGGGCGATGTCGACGCCGTCGTCGGCTTCGACTCCACCATGTACTTCAGCTTCGTGCGGCAAGGCATCAAGCCCGAGGACATCAAGTTCCTCTACTACTCCGACGCCGGCATGGATATCTATGGCAATGGCATTGTCGTTTCGAAGAAGATGCTCGACGCCAACCCGGCCGTGGTGAAGGCCTTCGTAGCGGCAACCGCCAAGGGCTGGCGCGATGCCATCGCCAATCCGGCCGCCGCCATTGCTGCCCTCAAGACACAGTCGGCGTTGACCGATGAGAAGCTGGAGACGGACAAGCTCAACTGGCTGATCAAGAACCAGATCACCACGGCAGAATCGCGTGCGGACGGCATGGGCGGCATCCGCACTGCCCGCATGAGCAAGGCCATCGACACGCTGACCGGCGCCTTCGGTTTGCCGGCTAAGCCCAAGGTCGAGGACGTGTTCACCAGCGCCTTCCTGCCTGCGGCGGACATCCGCAAGCTGCCCTGACATGACGACACCTAAAGTCATCAGCAAGGGCTTGAGCGACCGGCAGCAGGAAGCCCTGCTGCCCTGGTTGTTCGTCGGCGCGATGCTCGTGCTGTGGGAGATTGCTTGCATCGGCTTCAAGCTGCCTTCCTTCGTGCTGCCCAGCCCGACCGCGGTGCTGGCCTCGATGCGGCAATGGGGCGGGCCGATCATGCAGAATGCGGGCTTCACCTTGCTGGCGACCCTGTGCGGTTTCGTCATCGCGGTCGTGCTGGGGGGCGCGCTGGGCGTGGCCATCGGCTCCTCGCGCTTCATCTATCGCGGCATGTACCCGGTGCTGATCGGCTTCAACAGCATCCCCAAGGTGGCTGTCGTGCCGCTGTTCGTCATCTGGTTCGGCGCAGGCATGGTGCCCGCCATCCTCACTGCCTTCCTCGTCTCCTTCTTTCCCATCGCGGTGAATGTGGCAGCGGGTCTGGCCAACGTGGAGCCCGAACTGCTCGACGTGCTGCGCGCACTTGGCGCCTCGCGCTGGGACATCCTGCGCAAGGTGGGCCTGCCACGCACGCTGCCGTATTTTTTCGCCTCGCTGAAGGTGTCGGTCACGCTGGCCTTCGTCGGCGCGATCATCGCCGAGACGGTGGCGGGGCGGAACGGCATCGGCTACCTGATGATGGCGGCCACTTCCAACTTCGATACCGCGCTGGTGTTTGCTGGCCTGACGATGATTTCCATCATGGGCATCATCATGTACGCGGTGTTTGCCTTCATCGAGAATCGCCTGACGCACTGGGCCCGACGCGAGGGAGGAATGATGTCATGAGCATCGACACGTCAGACTCATACGAATTCGACACCATCATCCGCGGCGGAACGGTGGCAACGGCCTCCGATGTCTTCCGCAGCGACGTAGGCATCCGCGATGGCCGTGTCGTCGCGCTGGGCGAAGGCCTGCGCGGAGCCAGGCGCGAAATCGACGCGACGGGCAAGTACGTGCTGCCCGGTGGTATCGACGCACATTGCCACCTGGACCAACCCAAGGCCGAAGGCCTCGCCGCTGCCGGTTCGGTGATGGCCGACGATTTTTTCTCGGGCTCGCGTTCGGCGATCTTCGGCGGCACCACGACCATCGTGCCCTTCGCGGTCCAGCATCGCGGCACATCGGTCGTCGCTGCGGTCGAGGATTACCACCGCCGCGCCGCCGGCAAGGCCTACTGCGATTATTCCTTTCACCTCATCGTCTCCGACCCGACCGAGCGCGTGCTCAAGGAAGAGCTGCCGCGCCTGCTGACCGAGGGCTACACCTCGGTGAAGGTGTACATGACTTATGAGGCGATGCGCATTTCCGACCGGCAGATTCTCGACGTGCTCGACGTCACGCGCCAGCACGGCGCGCTGGCGATGATCCATGCCGAGAATTTCGAGTGCATCAGCTGGCTCACCGAGAAGCTGGAGGCGGAGGGCAAGATCGCGCCGCGCTATCACGCCGACTCGCGTCCGCAGGCCGTGGAGCGCGAAGCCACGCACCGCGCGATTGCCTTGTCGGAAGTGGCCGAGGCGCGCCTGCTGATCGTGCATGTATCGGGTGGCGAAGCAATCAACGAGATCCGCCGTGGCCGCGAACGCGGCGTGCCGATCTTCGCCGAGACCTGCCCGCAGTATCTGTTCCTGTCGGAAGAGGATCTCGACCAGCCGGACTTCCACGGCGCCAAGTGCATCTGCAGCCCGCCGCCGCGCGACAAGGGCAATCAGGAGATCGTCTGGCGCGGTATCGAAGACGGGCTGTTCGACATCTTCTCGTCGGACCACGCGCCTTATCGCTTCGATGAAGACGGCAAACTGCGGCACGGGCGCAACGCGCCGTTCCGCAAAGTTGCGAATGGCATACCGGGCCTCGAGACGCGCGCGCCGCTGCTGTTCTCCGAAGGTTTCATGGCTGGCCGCATCGACCTGTGCCGCTTCGTGGCGCTCAATTCCGCCAATGCGGCCAAGCTCTACGGCCTGTACCCCCGCAAGGGCACGATTGCCATCGGCGCCGATGCCGACATCGCGATTTGGGATCCCGAGCAGCGCGTGACGATACGCAACGAGATGCTGCATCACAACGTGGATTTCACGCCGTACGAGGGGCGCACCCTGCAGGGCTGGCCGATGACGGTGATGGTGCGCGGCAGGATCGTGTGCGACTACACCGAGCGCGATGGCGTACTGCAGGGCCAGTTGCATGGCGAGGCGGGTTACGGTGAATTCCTCGCCCGAGGCAGCAGCGCACGCGACAAGAAAGCTGAAGGACAAACGCTGGAGGCAGCATGGATCTAGGCATTGCAGGCAAGCGCGCATTGGTGCTCGGCGGCAATCGCGGCATCGGTTTCGGCATTGCGCGTGCGCTGGTGCAGGAGGGTGTGAATGTGGCGATTGCGGCGCGCGACATGCAGCGGCTCGAGCAGGCTGCAGCCGAACTGCGTGCGGAAGGTGGTGGCGCGGTCGCGTGTTTCAGCGTCGACCTGCGTGACCCCGATGGCCTAGCTGCGTTCGCAGATCGCGTGGCGGAGAGCTTCGGTGCAATCGACATTCTCGTGAACAACACCGGCGGCCCCGAATACGGCGGCGCCAGCAATCGCGGCAGCGAAGCCTGGCGCGGCAGCTTCGAGGAAATGGTGATGTCGGTGATCGCCCTGACCGACGCCGTGTTGCCTGGCATGCGCTTGCGTGGCTGGGGACGGGTGCTGACCGTTGTGTCCTCGGGCGTGGTCCAGCCACTGCCCGTGCTGGGCATTTCGAACAGCTTGCGCGGCGCCTTGCTGGGCTGGTCGAA
Organism: Uliginosibacterium silvisoli; assembly: GCF_036017035.1. Classification (NCBI taxonomy): domain Bacteria; kingdom Pseudomonadati; phylum Pseudomonadota; class Betaproteobacteria; order Rhodocyclales; family Zoogloeaceae; genus Uliginosibacterium; species Uliginosibacterium silvisoli. Next base: position 1,801,059 of record NZ_JAYXHS010000001.1, read on the forward strand.
AACCTTGTCGAGCGAAGTGGCGGCTGAAGGCGTGACCGTGAACATCCTCGTGCCGGGCCGCATCGATACGGAGCGCGTACGCCTCACCGATGAGGCTGTTGCCGAGCGCGAAGGCATCACGGCTGATGAAGCGCAGCAGCGCTCGACCTCGGTGATTCCCCTCAAGCGTTATGGCAGCGTCGAGGAGTTCGGAGCGGTCGCGGCCTTCGTGGCGAGCGAGCGTGCCAGCTACATGACGGGCAGCATGGTGCGCTGTGATGGCGGCATCATTCGCAGCGTTTGAGGCTACTGATGAATGACATTGTGGCGAGGGTGGTATGCATGAAGGGCTCTGAAAGAGAGCCCGTCATCCCGGCGAAGGCCGGGATCCAGTACCGGACGTGCGATCTGGATCCCGGTTCGGGCAAAGCCAGGTTTATCCTGAGCTTGTCGAAGGGCCGGGATGACGATCCTCGTCTGGGGGGCCGCTGAGATGGAGACTCCCGCTCACGCCCTGCGCCAGCGCATCCGCGACAGGACGCATCGCGGCCTGACCACGGGTCACGCGCGTGGCTTCGTGCAGGCCAATCTGGTTGTCGTGCCGGCCTGCTATCGCGACGACCTGCTTGGCTTCTGCGAGGCCAATGCGGCGGCTTGTCCCGTGCTGGGTGTCAGCGAAGTGGGTGACCCCTCCTTGCCGGCGCTCGGCCATGACATCGACGTGCGCACGGACCTGCCGGGCTACCGCATCTATCGCCAGGGCTGTCTCAGCGATGTCTGCGACGACATCAGGGGGCACTGGGGTGACGATCTGGTGGCTGTCGCCATCGGCTGCTGGTTCTCGATGGAGGAGGCCTTGCTGGAAGCCGGCGTACGGCTGCGTCATGTCGAACTGGGCATACAGGGGCCGATGTTCCGCAGCAGTCTCGCCACGCGACCGCATGGCGCCTTGCACGGCCCCGTCGTGGTGTCGATGCGCCCTTTCCAGCGCCACGACGTGGCGCGCGTGCGCGAGGTGACAGGGCGTTTCCCGCGCGTGCATGGCGCGCCCATTCACGAGGGCGACGCGAGCGCACTGGGCATTGCTGAAATCTCGCTGCCGGACTTCGGTGAGCGCCTGCTGCCGCTCGAAAGCGAGGTCGGCCTGTTCTGGGGTTGTGGCCTCACGGCCACCTGCGCGCTGCAGAACCTTGGTATCGATTTCATGACCCACGCGCCCGGCAAGATGCTGGTCTGCGACGTGCTTAACCAGTCACTTAGCGAGCCACTGCAAACTTCCTGAAGGCCATCATGACCGAACCCGTTGCTACCGTGCTGCGCCCACGCCTGACCCACCAGGGCGCCCTGATCCTGCTGCAGGCCGCCATCCGCAAGGCCGACGAGATGCTGCTGCCGCAATGCATTGCCATCGTCGACGAAGGCGCCAATCTGCTCGCCTTCGTGCGCATGGATGGCGCGAAGCTCCTGTCCGAACAGCCGACGATGCGCAAGGCGATGACGGCGGCATCCGACCGCGTGCCGACCGGCGACAAGGACGCTGCACTGGGTGACAAGCTGGCCAGCGCGTCGGACGGCCGCATCGTCAATCTGAAGGGCGGTCTGCCGGTGATTGTCGATGGTCACGTCATCGGCGGCATCGGCGTCGGCTCAGGTACCGGCGAGCAGGACCGCATCATTGCCAATGCCGCGCTGGCGGCCTTCCCCGGCGCAACGACTTTCGACTATGTGTGACCTGATCAAGAGAGCCGCATCATGAGCTTTGTCCGTTTTGAATCCGTCAGCCTGGCCTACGCCGAGGGCGCCCCGCTGGCCATCGAGAATGTCGATCTTGATGTGCAGGAGGGCGAGTTCATCGCCGTGGTCGGGCCTTCGGGTTGCGGCAAGTCCACGCTGATGAAACTGGTCTCCGGCCTGCGTGCGCCGACTGAGGGCTACGTCTATGCGGGCGGGCGCCAGGTCGGTGGGCCGCTGAAGATCGTCGGCATGGCCTTCCAGGCTTCCAACCTCCTGCCCTGGCGCACGACGCTGGAGAACGTGATGCTGCCGCTGGAAATTGTCGAGCCGCATCGCCAGGACCTGCGCGCACGACGTGCGGAGTACGAGGCCGAGGCACGTGCGCTGATCGCCCGCGTCGGTTTGAAAGGCTTCGAGGACAAGTACCCGTGGGAGCTTTCCGGCGGCATGCAGCAGCGCGCATCGATCTGCCGCGCGCTGATCCACAAGCCGCGATTGTTGATGCTGGATGAGCCCTTTGGCGCGCTCGATGCCTTCACGCGCGAAGAGCTCTGGTGCATGTTGCGCGACCTGTGGCAGGAGCAGCCGTTCACTGTCATCCTTGTCACCCACGACTTGCGCGAAGCAGTGTTCCTCGCCGATACCGTCTATGTGATGAGCAAGCGGCCGGGTCGCATCCTCACGCGTCGGCAGATCGACCTGCCGCGCCCGCGCGAACTCGACGTGACTTATACCGATGCGTTCTCGTCGCACGTGCACGTGTTGCGCGAGCACATCGGGCGCCTGCGCGAAACGCCCGCACCGGCGCTGGTGACGCCAGGCTGACCTGTCGTCCGACAAAGGCTATGCTGACTCCATTCATCTCGGGAGCGCAGCATGAAAGCCGTTGGATACTCACAGTCATTGCCCGTCGACAACGCCGAAGCACTGCTCGACATCACCCTGCCGGATCCCGTCGCGACGGGGCGTGACCTGCTGGTGGCAGTCAGCGCCATCGCGGTCAATCCGGTCGATACCAAGGTGCGCAAGAGCACGGCACCGGCTGCTGGCGAATACAAGGTCCTTGGTTGGGATGCTGTGGGGATCGTGCAGGCCGTAGGCCCCGAGGTGAGCCTTTTTAAACCGGGTGACCGCGTCTGGTACGCCGGCTCGATCACGCGCCCCGGCGCCAATAGCCAGTTGCATCTCGTCGATGAGCGCATCGTCGGGCATGCGCCGAAGACGCTGGACGACGCCCAGGCAGCGGCGCTGCCGCTGACGGGCCTGACGGCGTGGGAGATGCTGTTCGACCGCCTCGAGGTAAAGCCAGGGCAGTCGTCGGGGAGTGACGAGCCAGACGCCGTCCTCATCATCGGCGCGAGTGGTGGCGTGGGCTCCATCATGGTCCAGCTCGCCTGCAAGCTGACCGGGCTCACTGTGATCGGCACCGCTTCGCGACCCGAGACGCAGGCCTGGGTTCAAGCGCTGGGTGCGCATCATGTCGTCGACCACAGCAAGCCGCTCAGCGAAGAACTCAAACGCATCGGCATTCCACAGGTGCGCTACGTGGTGAGCCTGACGCAGACCGATGCGCACTACGCGCAGATCGTCGAGTGTCTGCTGCCGCAAGGCCGCTTCGGGCTCATCGACGACCCGGCATCGCTTGATGCGACGAAGCTCAAGCGCAAAGCCATTTCGCTGCACTGGGAGTTGATGTTCACGCGCACCATCTTCCAGACGCCGGACATGATCGCGCAGCACCGCATCCTCGAAGAGCTTGCAAGCCTGGTCGACAGCGGCGAGGTCCGCACTACGCTGGGCGAACACTTCGGCACGATCAACGCGGCCAACCTGCGGCGCGCGCACGCGTTGCTCGAATCCGGCAAGGCGCGCGGCAAGATCGTGATGGAGGGTTGGTAGGTATCTGTAGGTCGGAACCGGCAAGAGCGGCGCAGCGCCCCCCGAACATGCACGCGCCCACACCTCACCGTGGCATCTTTTGAAGTGAGGATGTCGGAAGGCGCTTTGCTTTTCCGACCTGCGGGGTGGCCTGGGAGCGTGACTGAAGCCTCCCTGCGTTATATGAATGTACTTACTACCCCTATGTCTGCTTGAGACCCTGAAGACCGCCGCCTAGTGTGAAGAATGTCGGCACCGTCCGACGTTCGGGGGAGGGCTGGCTCATGGGGCAATTGCGACGCCTGGCAGGCATGGCGATGGTCGTGGGCGTGCTTGCCTGCGCGGTGGCCAGTACCGCGTTGCGGGCGGCCCCGGTCTTCGACCTGCAACCCAACCCGCACTGGAAGGCCGAGCTGCGCGTGACCTCGGCCGAGCTGCTCGTGCAGCGCGAGGCGGAGGCTCGCAAGGCCAACGCCTATGGTTGCGAACAGTACTGCGCACTGCTTGCCGACATCTTCGAGCGTGTCGTGCGGGTCGCGACCTACCAGGTGCCGGGCGGCGCCGACCATGACTGGCAACTGATCGTCACCCGCATGCCCGGCGAGGAAGCCTGGTCGCTGCCTGACGGGCACGTCTTCATCTCGGAGGATTTCATTCGGCGTAACAAGCTGGATGCGGAGCAGATCGCCTTCGTCATCGCGCACGAGGTCTCCCATGTCGTGCTCGCCCACGAGGCGGACACGGTCGACATCGTGCGTCGCCTCGTGCCCTTTGGCGTCAGTGCGTCGGTGAGTGATGTGTACGCGACGCTGGATTTCGATATGGGCCTGCTGCTGCGCCTGGCACCGATGATGTCCGACATGGAGCTCGAAGCCGACCGGACTGGCCTCATGTTCGCCGCGCTGGCGGGCTACGACCCGGACCGTGCCAGCGGCTTCCTGCGCAAGCTCGCTGCCGGCGAACAACATCAGGCCGTCGTCGCGACCCATCCCGAAGATCCGCGGCGCCTGGCCGAGGCACAACAATTCCTGCCCATCGCACGTCGTCTGTACGCACTGCACGACACGCTGGGTTTGCGCGCCGGTAGCACCCGCTAGTCTGCCCGCGGCCTTCGGGTCTGCGCATGACAGATATTCATCTTGCGCAACCAATGCGTGCCTGCTGCCTGCCACAATAGAAGCATCCCGTGGCAGCACCACGCTCAGGAGTCAGCGCATGAACAGGATCACGCACTTCATTGCCGGACAACGCGACGCAGGCAGCAGCAGCCGCAGCGCGCCGGTGTTCAATCCCGCCAGCGGCGAGCAGACGGCCGAAGTCGTGCTCGCCAACGTGGCCGACGTGGCGCGCGTCGTCGCCGTGGCAAAAGCCGCGCAGCCCGCCTGGGGCGACGCCTCGCCACTGCGCCGCGCGCGCGTCATGTTCAAGTTCAAGGAGCTGCTGGAGAAGCATCAGCAGGAACTGGCTGCCCTCATCAGCAGCGAGCACGGCAAGGTGCAGGGCGATGCCTTCGGTGAAGTCACGCGCGGCCTCGAAGTCGTCGAGTTTGCCTGTGGCATTCCGCACCTGCTCAAGGGCGAGTTCTCGCCGCAGGTCGGCACGGGTGTAGATAGCTACAGCCTGCGCCAGCCGCTCGGTGTCGTTGCCGGCATCACGCCTTTCAACTTCCCGGCCATGGTGCCGCTGTGGATGCTGCCGGTGGCACTCGCCTGTGGCAACGCCTTCATCCTCAAGCCCTCCGAACGCGACCCGTCGGCCAGCCTGATGCTCGCCGACCTGCTCAAGGAAGCGGGTTTGCCCGACGGTGTCTTCAACGTCGTGCATGGCGATCAGGAAGCAGTGAATGCGCTGCTCGTGCATGACGACGTCAACGCCATCAGCTTCGTCGGCTCCACACCCATCGCGCGCCACATCTATTCGACCGGCACGGCACACGGCAAGCGCGTGCAGGCCCTTGGCGGTGCCAAGAATCACCTCGTCGTGATGCCCGACGCCGATCTCGATCAGGCTGTCGACGCCCTCATGGGAGCCGCCTACGGCTCGGCAGGCGAGCGCTGCATGGCGATCTCCGTCGCGGTGGCGGTCGGTGATGTGGCTGACGCGCTGGTCGACAAGCTGGCCACGCGCGCGAAAGCCTTGCGGGTCGGCGCCGGCACGGATGACAAGGCCGAGATGGGCCCGCTGGTCACCCGTACGCACCTCGACAAGGTGCGTGGTTACGTCGATGCAGGCGTGGCCGATGGCGCCACGCTGGTGGTCGATGGTCGCGCATTGAAAGTGCCGGGTCATGAAGCCGGCTTCTTCCTCGGCGCTTGTCTGTTCGACAAGGTGACGCCCGAGATGAGCCTGTGGCGCGAAGAGATCTTCGGCCCGGTTCTCGCCGTCGTACGCGTGCCGGATTTCGATGCGGCGGTGAAACTCATCGATGCACATGCCTATGGCAATGGCGTTGCGCTGTTCACGCGTGACGGCGACTGCGCACGCGAGTTCGTGCAGCGTGTCGAGATCGGCATGGTCGGTATCAACGTGCCGATTCCCGTGCCGATGGCTTTCCACAGCTTCGGCGGCTGGAAGCAATCCATGTTCGGCGATCACGCCATGCACGGCATGGAGGGCGTGCGCTTCTACACGCGCCTCAAGACCGTCACGAGCCGCTGGCCGACCGGTATTCGCGCCGGTGCCGAGTTCGTCATGCCGACGTTGAAATAACAAGCGTGCTGGACGTTGTCGCCTGGGTCTGCGTGCGTGACCGCAGGATGCTCGCGGTACGTGCGCGTGGACGCGAGGTCTGGTACATGCCGGGCGGCAAGCGCGAGGCGGGCGAGAGCGAAGCGCAGGCGCTGCTGCGCGAAGTTGGCGAAGAACTGGGCGTGACGCTCAGGCCGGACAGCCTGTTTCCATGTTGTGTTGTTCATGATGACGCGTATGGACTGGCGTTGCCGATGCGTATGGCATGCTTCTTCGCGGATGGTGTGGGTGAGCCGGCGCCGCAGGCGGAAATCGATGCACTCGGCTGGCTTACTTCGGATGATGCCGATCAGTGCGCGACAGCGCCGGGTGAGGGCGCGCGCGCACTATCCACGTCAGCGTCTTCTCAGCGAGGCTTTGCCGAGTTGGGCAGCCCGAAGATGTGATCGAAACACCAGTTGAACACCAGCCCATACACCACGAAAAACACCACGAGACCGAACTCGAGTGTCAGGGCTGGCCACAGCCCCAGATCCAGCCACCACATCACGAGTGGCAGCAGCAGGACAACCAGGCCAGCCTCAAAGCCGATGGAGTGAATGATGCGCCGCTTCAGGCTGCGACCGCGTTTCGTCTGGCGTGCCTCCCATTTCTCGAACAGCACGTTGTAGGCCATGTTCCACGACATGGCGACCAGCGAGGTGGCGATCGCCAATGAGCCGGAGCGGCCGACACCGTGCTGCGTCGTCGCCATGAAAGCGAGCGTGACGCTGATGACGGCGAAGAGTTCGAACAGGACGGCGTGTACGACCTTGCGTTGCTTGCCTTGCATGGACAGGATGACATCAGGTGGGTTGCGCGCCGGTTACCCGGCAACGTGGCGTGCGGCATCGTCTCACATTCTGGCTGCGCCACCCTGTGTCGGTGTGCAAGACGCTTATAAGTCGCGGATCATGTGCACGTCCGCTTGCTGCCATTCCATGGCGGAAAAGGCTGGACGAATTGATATGCCGGAAAGAAAGGGCGTCGCATGAAACCACGCATCACCGTTCTCACATTGGGCGTCGCCGATCTGGAGCGCGCCGTTGCCTTCTATCGCGACGGCCTCGGCCTGCAGACCGAAGGCATCATCGGCAAGGAGTTCGAACATGGCGCGGTCGCCTTCTTCGACCTGCAGGCCGGAATCAAGCTCGCGCTATGGCCGCGCGCCAGCCTCTCGCATGACTCGGGCTTGCCGGTGAGCGCGCCCTGCGGGACTGAGCTGTCGATCGGGCATAACGTCTCGTCGAAGGCTGAAGTCGATGCTGTCATGGGCGAAGCAACTAAGGCGGGCGCGAAGATCGTCAAGCCTGCACAGGACACTTTCTGGGGCGGCTATGCAGGCTACTTCCAGGACCCGGATGGGCATCTGTGGGAGGTGGTGTGGAATCCTGCGTGGGCTGCGCCGGACTAGATCCGCAGCGCCCATCCAAAGAGGCTTGTCATCCCGGCGAAGGCCGGGATCCAGATCGGACATCTGGTACTGGATCCCGGCCTTGGCTGGGATGACGATGATTTTTCAGAGATCGGGCAGGCTCTAGAGTTGCATCATTTCGGCACATCGATCGATGCGTTCGGCCCGCAACGGGTGCATCAAATCCTGGTTTCCCCATAAAACGAGGTCATTTCCCCATGGCACAGATCTGGCTTTGAGCTAATGTAAAAGCTGACCATTCGGTCAGGTTTCGGAGGCTCTGAATGTCGGATCACATCATGCTGACTTCCCACCCACGCGGCGGGAAGATGTCTCAAGTGGCTCACGTGCATTGGGGGGCGGCAACCGCGCTGGAACGCGGGCCCGTTGTGGCCAGCCTGACGCAAGCTGCGCAACGCAATGCCATCGGGACCCACTCGGGCGCCTACTCGGTGTATCGCGCGCTGGCCGTGGCGGCCGGGCATCTCGGTCGCGATCACAAGCCGGACTACACGAACACCGCGCCGGTGGTGAACATCGGGCCGCATCCGCAGTGGGCTGACCCTTCGAAGATTATCTCGCTCGATCCGTGGGGGCATCGCGTCGGTGAGGCCTTTGCCGAACAGATTGCGGCGGGGCTGGATGTACGGCCGTCGATTGCGATCACCAAGGCGCACATCAATATGCCGGAGCTGAAGGATGCGATCCTCGCCGGCCGCCTGAAGCCGGACGGCGACATCCTGGCCGCGAATGGCGATGTGCGCGTGACCAAGGCGGCCATCGAGCCCGTCTGGTATCTGCCGGGCCTCGCCGAGCGCTTCGGTGTCAAGGAGAGCTCTCTGCGTCGTGCGTTGTTCGAGCAGACGGCCGGCATGTTCCCCGAACTCGTGACGCGCTCCGACCTGAAAGTGTTCCTGCCGCCCATCGGCGGTATGACTTTGTACTTCTTCGGCGATGTCGAGAAACTCGGTAAGCCGGAGACGAAAGTTGCTTGCCGTCTGCACGACGAATGCAATGGCTCGGACGTGTTCGGTTCGGACATCTGTACGTGTCGCCCGTATCTCGCGCACGGCATCGAGGTGTGCATTGAGATGGCGCAACAGGGTGGCGTGGGCCTGGTGGTATACAACCGTAAGGAAGGCCGCGCGCTGGGCGAAGTCACAAAGTTCCTCGTGTATAACGCGCGCAAACGCCAGGTCGGTGGCGATCGCGCCGAGACCTATTTCGCGCGCACCGAATGCGTGGCCGGCGTGCAGGACATGCGCTTCCAGGAGCTGATGCCCGACGTGTTCCACTGGCTCGGCATCACGCGTATCGATCGCTGGGCGTCGATGAGCGACATGAAGCATGGTGCGCTCGTCGCGCAGGGCATCGAAGTCGTGCAGCGCGTGCCGATCCCCGATGAATTGATTCCCGCTGATGCACGTGTCGAGATGGATGCGAAGAAAGCTGCTGGCTATTTCTCCGAGAGCGTGCCCGAAGCGGCCGAGCTGCTGCTGCCGAAAGGTCGGGGGCTCGACGAATGAAGGCTGAAAATCTGACGGGCTGGCATACGCCGGTTGCGCCCGAGCACCCGGCCAGCGACCTGCTGACCACCGATGCCGTGCGCGTGCGTTGCGCGGCGGTTGCGCGCTGGGTGCGCGACGGCGCCTCGAAGCACTTCACCTGGCATGCCGAGCGCCTGACGGATGTGGCTGCTTTCGTTGCGGAGACCATCCGTCTGCGCTATCCCGATCTGAATGTGCCATACCACAGTCGCAATAGGCACTTCGAGGCGGGTGGTGTGGATCGCTGGCAGATACTTGCCGAAAGCAACGGGCTGAACAGCGATCCGGCTGAGCGGGCACGTGTGGCCATCGATCTCGTAATCCCGAGCGTGCTGCTGGATGCGGGCGCGGGACCCGTGTGGAAATTCATCGACGAGCCGACCGGGCAGACGCATGCGCGCTCTGAAGGTCTCGGCGTCGCCAGCCTGCGCATGTTCGAGGCCGGCACTTTCTCCGCGGTGAAGGGCCAGCCGCTGCGCACCGATGCGACAGCGCTGCGCGAGATCACGCCGCTGCGTCTGGCAACGGCTTTCCAGGCGGGCCCGGGCAACGAGCTTGTCGGCCTGGAGGGGCGCGCTGCACTCATGCGCCGGTTAGGCGAGGTGGTGGCGGCGACACCAGCCGTGTTCGGCAAGATCAATGGCGATAGCAGTGAGCGCCGCATCGGCAATCTCTATGACTACCTGTTGGCGCATTCACAGGGCGGCAAGATCGGCGCGGCCTTCGTTGTCGAGACCTTGCTGCGTGCCCTCGGGCCAGTATGGCCCGGCCGTGCGGAGCTGCACGGTGTGTCGCTTGGTGACTGCTGGCGTCACCCCGCACTGGCCGACGGCTGGGTGCCGTTCCACAAGCTCACACAGTGGCTGACCTACTCGTTGCTCGAACCGCTGGAGCAGAGTGGCCTGCAGATCGAAGGGCTGGACGCATTGACCGGTTTGCCGGAGTACCGCAACGGCGGCCTTTTGCTCGACCTCGGTCTGCTGGTGCCGCGCGACCCTGAGTTCAGCACGCGCAGCTGGAAGGTCGACGATGAGGCCATCGTCGAGTGGCGCGCCGTAACCGTGATTGCGCTGGACCGCATTGCCGATCTGGTGCGCACACAGTTCGGCCTGACCACTGCGCAATTTCCGCTGGCGCGTGTGCTTGAAGGCGGCACCTGGGCGGCGGGGCGACGGATTGCGGCGGAGAAGCGCGCGGGTGGCGGGCCACCTTTGAATCTGGTGAGTGACGGGACGGTGTTTTGAATGCACGCCGGAGTGACGCCGGGGTTTCTCGTGTAGGAGCGGGCCATGCCCGCGACCACGTAGGTCTCGTTGTAGCTCTGGCCTCGATTCAGTGCGTGGTGTCGCGGGCATGGCCCGCTCCTACAACTGAGTCTATTGCTCAGCAATCTGAGTCGCAGTCTGTATATCTGATTTAACGAAGGAGAGCTCCATGCCTGCCACTGATTTTCCCAACGTCACCGTCATCGACCACCCGTTGCTGCAACACAAGCTCTCCTACATCCGCAGTGCGGACACGACGACTGACAATTTCCGCCGGTTGGTGCGCGAAGTCGCGTCGATGATCGCGTACGAAATTACCCGTGACCTGCCGACCGAGAAAATCTCGATCACGACGCCGATCACTACATTCGATTCACCTGTCATCAGCGGCAAGAAACTGTGCCTCGTGTCCATCCTGCGCGCCGGCAACGGCATGCTCGATGGCATGATCGACTTGCTGCCGGGCGCGCGCGTCGGCCACATCGGCCTGTATCGCGATCCGGAAACGCTGGAGGCGATCGAGTATTACTTCAAGCTGCCGGACGACATCCAGGACCGCCTCGTGATCGTCGTTGATCCGATGCTTGCCACAGGCCACTCGGCGATTGCCGCGTTGAATCGCCTGAAGGAGAGCGGCGTGAACAGCCTCAAGCTCGCCTGCCTGATCGCGGCGCCGGAAGGCGTCAAGGCGATGCAGGAGGCGCACCCGGATGTGCCGATCTGGGCCGGTTCGGTGGATTCGCACCTGAACGATCACGGCTACATCGTGCCCGGGCTGGGCGATGCGGGCGACCGGATCTTCGGGACGAAGTGATGCCGGCGCGCCCGCGCGCGATCTCGGGCTCCGCTGCCCGGGCACTCGTGCGCAAACCTCTTGCTGCTGACGTGTCGGCCGGTTTGCCTGCGGCAGGCCAGGCCGTGCCCGATGCGAAGGCAGGGCGCATCCGTCAGGCGCAGGAGAGCACGATCCTGCAGGCAGCGGAGAAGGTTTTTGCGCGCGCCGGTTTCGCAGGCGCCAGCATGAGCGAACTGGCCCTCGCGGCGGGCTTGCCGAAATCCACATTGCATTATTACTTCGGCACCAAGGAAGCGTTGCACCGTGCGGTGCTCGCCAATATCCTCGAGCTGTGGCTGGTGGGCATGGATGCCATCGCGCCCGATGCCGAGCCGCGCGATGCGCTGTGCCGGTACATCCGCCACAAGATGGTGCTCACCGCCGAGCGGCCGGATGCCTCGCGTGTGTTTGCCAACGAGTTGTTGCACGGCGCGCCGCAGATTGGCGACATCCTGCGCAACGAGCTGCGCCCGCTGATGCGCCGCAAGGCGAAAGTGGTTGAGGGCTGGATAGAGGCCGGCCGCATGGCGCCGGTGGATCCAGTGCATCTGTTCTTCAGCCTGTGGGCGATGACCCAGACCTACGCCGATTTCGAACCGCAGATTTCTGCCGTGCTGGGCGCCGAGACGCTGGGGCCGCGTGCCATGTCGCGTGCTGCCACGCATGTCGAGAACTTCGTCCTGCGCGCATGTGGACTGGATGTTGCAAGCGAGCACAACTGATGCCGGTCAAACCCGTTTTCGCGGCATGCATCAGAGTGCATGCCGGTCCTTGCTGATTGCCTGTAACCGAGTTTTCGTTGCCTTACTGAAAGGAGTTCCGATGAGCCATCTATCCCGTCGCGGCTTGCTGTGTGCCGCGCTCGCTGTCAGTGCCATGTTGTTCGGCCCGGGCACCGCACTGGCCCAGACCAAGCTCAAGGTCGCTGCCATCTACACCGTGCCCGTCGAGCAGCAGTGGGTGTCACGCATCCACAAGGCGTTGAACGCTGCCAAGACGCGTGGAGAGATTGACTATGTGTTCTCCGAGAACGTGACCAATGCCGACTATGAACGCGTCATGCGTCAGTACGCCGAGCAAGGCAACCAGTTCATCGTCGGCGAGGCCTTCGCGGTCGAAGCGGCTGCACGCAAGGTGGCGAAGGATTATCCGAAGACATCCTTCCTGCTCGGCTCGTCCGGCAAACCACAGGCACCCAACTTCTCGGTGTTCGACAATTACATCCAGGAGCCGGCCTACCTCAGCGGCATGATCGCCGCTGGCGTGAGCAAGAGCGGCCACATCGGCATGGTGGGCGGCTACCCGATTCCGGAAGTGAATCGCCTGATGCACGCTTTCATGGAGGGCGCGAAAGAGATCAACCCCAAGGTGAAGTTCACGGTCAGCTTCATCGGTTCGTGGTTCGATCCGCCCAAGGCCAAGGAAGCGGCTTTCGCGATGATCGACAAGGGCGCTGACGTGCTCTACGCCGAACGCTTCGGTGTGTCGGATGCAGCGAAGGAGAAGGGCAAGCTGGCCATCGGCAACGTGATCGACACGCAGCCGCAATACCCCGACACGGTCGTGGCCTCCGCACTGTGGAACATGGAGCCGACCATCAATGCGGCGCTCGCCAAAGTGAAGGCCGGCAAGTTCACCCCGGAGGACTACGGCGTGTTCTCGACGATGAAGTACAAGGGCTCGGAGCTCGCGCCGCTGGGCACCTTCGAGAAGAAGATTCCTGCCGACATCGTTGCCAAGGTGAAAGCCAAGGAGAAGGCGATTGCCGATGGCAAGTTCGTGGTGAAGGTCGTCGAGACCGAGCCGAAGTCCAATTGACCAACCAAGCGTCCGTCATTCCCGCGAAAGCGGGAATCCAGCGGCTTTCGTTGGGTCGCCAACGCCACTGGGTTCCCGCGTTCGCGGGAACGACGGAGAGTTGTAGGATTGCCGCTTCGCGGCATCAGGTGCCGCATCACCCGAGCTGAATTTTCCGTGAGAGAGCTTTCGCCCTGTGTTTATCTCCTCGCCAGCCAACGCAACGGCACTTTGTACATCGGTGTCACATCGGATCTGGTGAAGAGGGTTTGGGAGCATCGCAACAAGGTGGTCAAAGGCTTTGCTTCGAGCCACGACGTTAAGTTACTCGTCTGGTACGAACAGCACGGCACGATGGAGTCAGCCATCACGCGCGAGAAGCAGCTGAAGAAATGGACTCGCGCATGGAAGATCGAGTTGATCGAAGCGAGCAATCCTTACTGGAACGATCTATGGGAAAGCCTTGCCGCGTAGCGTCCTCATTTGGACAAAAGCTGGAGTCCAGTTTCGTGGGCGACGCGAACGCCACTGGGTTCCCGCGTTCGCGGGAACGACGGCGTGTGTGGCGGTATGTTGGGCTGCCAGGCACTTTGGTCGCTTGCGTGACAGGTTCGCGACTTGGAAGTCGAACTGATCCAGACGTACGGCGTCTACCACAACGATCGAAAAGCACCACCAGCCGCCCAATCCCGTCATTCCCGCGAACGCGGGAATCCAGCGGCGTTGGTTACCTCCCGAAAGTCACTGGGTCCCCGCATTCGCGGGAACGACGGGGTGTCTGGCGGCCACATCGCGCGGGCAGTCAACCATGACCCAGATCGGATCAGCGCTGCGCTTGTCGCACATCACCAAGCGCTTCGGTTCGCTGGTGGCCAATGACGATATCTCGCTCGAACTGGGTCACGGCGAAGTGCTGGCCTTGCTCGGCGAGAACGGCGCCGGCAAGAGCACGCTGGTGAGCATCCTCTTCGGGCATTACGTGGCAGATGCCGGCAGCATCGAAGTGTTCGGCAAAGCGCTGCCCGCTGGAGATCCGAAAGCCGCGCTTGCTGCGGGCGTGGGCATGGTGCATCAGCACTTCGCATTGGCTGACAACCTCAGCGTGCTCGACAACGTATTGCTGGGAACGGAGCCTTTGTGGCAACTCTTCTCGCGACGTCGTGCTGCGCGCGCGAAGCTGGTCGACACGGCACAGCGTTTTGGTCTCGGTGTGAATCCCGATGCCGCAGTCGGCTCGCTGTCGGTCGGTGAGCGGCAGCGCGTGGAGATTCTCAAGGCGCTGTATCGCGGCGCACGCATCCTGATTCTCGATGAGCCGACGGCTGTGCTCACGCCGCAGGAGAGCGAGTCGCTGTTCGCCACGCTGGCGCAACTCGTGGCGCAAGGCCTGTCCATCATCTTCATCAGTCACAAGCTTGACGAAGTGCTGCGCGTATCGCATCGCGTGGCCGTGTTGCGTGCAGGCAAGCTGGTCAGTACGCGCGCCACGCATGAGACCAGCAAGGCAGAACTCGCAGAGTTGATGGTGGGGCGCACAGTGAGTCTGCCGCAACGTGAGCGTGGCCCCGATGCGGCAGCACATGGCGACGTGGTGTTGCGACTCGAACGTGCGAGTGTCGTGCAGGGCGGTCGACATCTGCTCGGCGCCCTCGATCTCGAAGTACATGCAGGAGAGATCGTCGGCATCGCTGGCGTGTCCGGCAACGGTCAGCTGGCGCTTGCGCAGTTGCTGTGCGGCACGCTGGCGGCGAGTGCGGGCAAGGTATCGATCAAGGGCGAATCGATGCGTGCCAACCCGCGCGAATGGGTGGCGCGTGGTGTCGCACGCATTCCGGAAGATCGGCATGCCGTTGGCGTGGTCGGCGATCTGGCGGTGTGGGAGAACGCCGTCTCCGAGCGCCTGCACCTGCCTGCCTTTTCACGTTTCGGCTTCATCCGTCGCAAGGCATCGCGTGCCTTCACGCGTTCGCTGGTCGAGCGTTTCGACGTGCGCCTGTCCGGCATCGACGTCGCGGCGCGCGTGCTGTCCGGCGGCAATATGCAGAAGCTGATTCTCGGCCGCGCCTTGTCTGTTTCGCAAAGCGATCAGACGCAAGCGGCGACGCCAATTTTCATCATCGCCAACCAGCCGACCTGGGGTCTCGACATCGGCGCCGTCGCCTATGTGCATCGCTGCCTGCTGGATGCCGCTGCGCAGGGTGCCGCCGTGTTGCTGATCTCGGAAGACCTCGATGAGTTGTTCGCGATTGCCGACCGCGTTGCCGTGATGTTCAAGGGGCGTCTCGGCAAGGCCTTGCCGACCGAGCAATGGACACTCTCCGACATCGGGCTCGCCATGGCGGGTGGAGCGGGGGAGCAACATGCGGCTTGAAGCACGCGGCGAGGTCTCGCGCAGTGCGCTGGTGCTGGCGCCCGTCATCGCCATCCTGTTCACCTTCGGTATATGCGCTTTGCTCGTGGCCTGGGCGGGCGCGCCGGTGGGGCGCACGTATGCCTTGCTCATCGAAGGCGCATTCGGTTCGCGCTTCGCGATAGCCGAAACACTTACGCGCGCCACGCCACTGATCCTCACCGGTCTCGCGGCTGCGGTGGCGTTTCGCGCGCGGCTCTACAACATCGGCGCAGAGGGCCAGCTGTATGTCGGCGCGCTGGCGGCGGTAGCCGTCGGTGGCCTGCACGGCGGCACGGGCTTTGATCTGCCGCCTGCCGTGCTCTTCCCGCTGATGCTGATCGCGGGTGCGGCCGCGGGCGCTTTGCTGCTGCTCGGCCCTGCGTGGATGAAGGCGAAGCTTGGCGTCGATGAAGTGGTGACGACGCTGCTGCTCAACTTCATCGCGCTGCTGTTCGTGTCGATGATGCTCGACGGCCCGATGAAAGACCCGATGGCGATGGGCTGGCCGCAGTCGGTGGGCATCAATCCCGAACTCGAATTCGGCAAGCTGCTTGAGCGCACGCGTGTGCACAGCGGCCTGCTCATGGCGAGTGCGCTGGCCGTCATCGTGTGGCTGGTCGAGCGCTTCACCACTTTCGGCTTCGCGCTGCGTGCGGTGGGTGCCAATGCGCGCGCAGCGGCCTTCGCCGGCTTGCCGGTGCGGCGCACCGTGTTGCTGTGCGCCTTGATCTCGGGTGCGCTGGCAGGCCTCGCCGGTGTCGGCGAGGTGGCTGGGCGCGCGGGTTACGTCACGCTCGATATGTCGCCGGGCTATGGCTACGCCGGCATCGTGATCGCCATGCTGGCCGGCCTGCATCCGCTCGGCGTGATGCTCTCTGCCGTGTTCGTCGCCGCCGTGCTGGTCGGTGCTGACAGCATGAGTCGCGCCATCGGCGTGCCCAACTACATTGCCGATGTCATCGTCGCGACCGCGCTGCTGGCCATGTTGGTTGCGACGCTACTGACGCGTTACCGCATCCGCTGGGGACGGGCATGATGGACTTCCTCTCCACGCTCGCCGACATGCTGGCTTCAGTGCCGTTCTGGATCGCCACGCTGCGCATCGCCACGCCACTGATCTTCGGCACGCTGGGCGTACTCGTCTGCGAGCGCGCCGGCGTACTCAATCTGGGTATAGAAGGCATCATGGTGGCGGGGGCCTTCACCGGCTGGCTGGCGGTGTACCACGGCGCCGACCTGTGGACCGGTGTGCTCGTCGCTGCGCTCACCGGCGCGCTGTGCGGCTTGCTGCACGCCATCCTCACGGTGTGGCTGACCGTCTCGCAACACGTCGCCGGGCTGGGTCTGACCATGCTGGCGACCAGCCTCGCGTCGTTCGCCTATCGCGTGAGTTTTCCGAAGGTGACGACGCCGCCCACCATTGAGCCGTTCGCACCGCTGGCGGCCTTGCAGGGCATTCCCGTGATCGGCCCGGTGCTCGCTGCGCAGACGGCACTGACCCTGCTCGCGCTGCTGATCGTGCCGCTGATGATCTACCTGATCTACCGCACGCCGGCCGGGCTGGCGCTGCGCATGGTCGGCGAGAACCCGGCTGCGGCCGAAGGGCAGGGGCTGGATGTCATCCGCGTACGCACCTTGTCCATCGTCGCTGGCTCGACGCTGATGGGTGTGGCCGGCTCGTTCCTGACCCTGTCAGCCTTCAACGCCTTCTTCTTCAACATGATCAACGGACGCGGCTGGATCTGCGTGGCACTGGTCGTGTTCGCCTCGTGGCGGCCGGGCAAGGCGCTGCTCGGCGCCATCCTGTTCGCGGCTTTCGATGCGGCGCAGTTGCGCCTGCAGCAGTCGGGCGGTGCCTTGCCCTACCAGCTCTACCTGATGCTGCCGTACCTGCTGTCCATCCTTGCGCTGATCTTCATGGCGCGCCGGGCTGCGTATCCGCAAGCGCTGATGAAGCCTTATCGCAAGGGCGAGCGCTGAGCACCCTGCGAGCCGGGGCGCGGCCTATACATGGCGAAAATTGAAAAACAGCGTCTTCCCGTCGAGCAGGGCAAGGGCGCTTGTCTGTGGATCGATCCTGAATTCCGGAGGCTTCGCATCGACGCTCCAGGGGGAGAAGACCTCGACGAGCGCAATGTCATCCACTTCCCCGGTCAACCGGTTGTGCGATGAGGAATATTGCAGGAAGCCCGACCTGGCGATTTCCTGGATGAGAGAGGCAAGCGTGGCGTCGGGCTCGATGCTGAACTGCATGTCCAGCGGACCAGCCTGATCGTCCTGGGCGCAACAAGCCTGGCGCAGTACGGTGATCTTCATCTTCTTCCTGATATCGATTCTTGCCGCCGTTGCAGGCGATAGCAGATGCTGGCGACAGAGAGTACCTCTGCGCCGCGAGTTGGCGAAGCGGTCGTGACGGTAGAATCGCCACATGTTCTATGGCATCACCGACCTCACGACCTATATTCTCGGCTCGATCTTCATCGTCCTGCTGCCGGGCCCGAACTCCCTCTACGTCATGGCCATCGCCTCGCGCTTCGGCGTGGCGACGGGCTATCGCGGCGCCTGCGGCATCTTCGTCGGCGACACCATCCTCATGATTCTCTCGGCGAGCGGTGTCGCCACCTTGCTGCACACCACGCCCTTGCTGTTCATGCTGATCAAGTACGTGGGCGCCGCCTACCTCGGCTGGATCGGTATCGGCTTGCTGCGCACGGCCATCATGCGCTGGCGTGGCAAAGCGCCCGTCGATGCCGACCCGGGCACCACCGACGTCGGCCAGCCTTTCCACAAGGCCCTCGTGATCAGCCTGATGAACCCGAAGGCCATCCTCTTCTTCATCTCATTCTTCATCCAGTTCGTTGACCCGCACTACGAATACCCGGGGCTGTCCTTCCTGATCCTCGGTGTCATCGTGCAGATCCTCAGCGCGCTCTACCTGTCGATGCTGATCTTCGGCGGCGCGCATCTGGCGCAACAGTTCCGCGCGCATCAGCGCAGCGCGGCGCTCGCGATGGGGCTGGTCGGTCTGGCTTTCATCGGTTTCTGCATCAAGCTGGCGACGGCACGCCTGGTCTGAAGTGCGGGGCGTTCAGGATAGAATGCGCGCCACCTGATAAATCTCCATGGCATTCATTCCATGCCCCGCTCTTCATTCGCCTTTATCGCCGCCCTGTGCCTCATGCTTGCCGCCTGTGCAACGAGCGGACGCAAACTTGCCGATCTGCCCGAGCCGGTGTCGTCGCTGCATGTCGTGGTCAACGAGTCTCCGGAGCCCACGACGACCCGGTCGATTGCTGCCGCCGCCAATGCCCAGATCGGCATCTATATGCATTTCATCGGGAAGGAAGTCGGCAACACCTTCGACATCAGCAACGTGCGGGTGACTACCGGGCCACTGCAGAAGCCTGTGCAGACGGACGCGAGCTATGTGCTCTTGCTCCGTCCGTCATCAGTGCGTGCAAGAGCAGGGGTGGTGATCAATGTGGATGCGGTTCTGGTGCACGTGGCCACCCAGAAGCCTGTCTGGTCGTACCTGCTGGTGGTGGACGGCAATCCGCAGAAGTTCTCGCGCGCTTCGGTGCAAGAGCTGGCTGACGAGATGCTTGCGCAGAACATCATCGCCCCGAAGGGCATCCAGCCTTGATGCATTGCCGTGCGCGGTGTCTGCGACACCGCGCACGGCGTGTCAGTCAAAAGCGCGATCAGCTAGCGACGGTAAAGCGCTGGCGGATGTGACGGCCTTCCTCGATCTCGTCGACGATGGCCACAGCCAGGTCGGCGACGGAGATGCCGGCGGGCTTGTCGCCATCGAACAGTAGGTCGTCCTTGCCGAAGCGGTACTTGCCGCTGCGCTCACCGGGAGCGAGGAACACGGGCGGTGACAGGAAGCTCCATTCCAGCGTCTGCTCGTCACGCAAGTCGTTGAGTGCCTTGCGTGCGCCGAGCGCGCCCTGCTTGTACGCAGCGGGGAATTCCGGCGTGTCGATCAGCTGCAGACCGGGCGCGACGTAGAGGCTGCCCGCGCCACCGACCACCAGCACGCGTTTCACACCGGCGGTCTTGATGCCGTCGAGGATTGCCTGCGTACCTGCCAGGAATTCGTTGTAGATATCCGGATTGCTCCAGCCCGGGTTGTAGGCATCGACCACGGCGTCGGTGCCGGCAACCGCGCTGCTCACCTGCCTGGCGTCGAGCACGTCGGCCTGCACAACGGATAGCTTCGGCTGCGAGGCGTACTTGCCGGGGGTGCGCGCCAGCGCAACCACCTCGTGACCGCGATCCAGCAATTCCTTGAGCACGGCCGAGCCAACGAAACCTGTGCCACCGATCAGAGCGATTTTCATGATGCGTCTTCCTGAAAGAGCTTCGGAATGAAGCGATGGAGGAATATTAGGCGCTTCACAAATGCTCCGGAAGTCGCTATTTTTTGCTTATATATTTAAGCGGGGCTTCACAATGGCAGATCTGAGGCGGATGGCGATCTTCGCTGCAGTGGTCGAGCACGGTTCGCTCAGCGCGGCCGGGCGACAGTTGGGCATGAGTACCTCGGCGGTCAGCCAGCAGCTGCGCACGCTGGAGCAATCTTTCGGTGTGACCCTGTTGCACCGCTCGACGCGCAAGATCAGCCTGAGCGATGCAGGCCAGCGCTTCGCCGTGCACTGCAAGGCCATGGTGGTCGCGGCGGATGCCGCCGAGGCGCAGTTGCGCCTCGCGCATGACGCGCCGACCGGACAGTTGCGCATCTCCGCCCCTGTCGGCTTCGCGCGCCTTGTCGCGCCCGCTCTTGCGCCCATGCTGGCCGCCAACGCGGGGCTCACGCTGCATCTCATGGTGGCCGACGAGATGATCGATCTCATCGAGGCGCGCATCGACCTGGCCTTGCGCGCAGGGCGTCTGGCGGACTCGTCCTGGTCGGCGCGGCGCCTGTGTGCTCTGGATACGGTGTTGTGCGCGGCACCGGCCTTGCTCGCGCGGCGTGCGCCCGTGCAGGCGCCCGCCGATCTGCTGCGTCATGACTGGCTTGGTTTGCCGCGCGATGGCGCAGGCCTGGAGCTTGAACTCAGTGCGCCGGGCAAGCCTGTGGAGCAATTGCGCATCGAACCGCGTATTACCAGCAACAACCAGCTCAGCCTGCAGCAGATGTGCGGCGCAGGCCTGGGTATTGCGCAGCTGGTGCGCGCTGATGTCGATGATGATCTGCGCAGCGGCCGGCTCGTTGCCGTTCTACCTGAATGGCATTCACGTACCTTCCCGATCTGGGCCGTTACGCCACAGCGCGACGCCCAGCCAGCGAAAGTCCGGCACGCCATCGAAGCCCTGCAGAGCTATCTGCGCAGCGTGCCCGGCGCATCTGTCTGAGACGGATATGGGGTTCAGTATCGACATCTGCGCTCGGCGGGTGGTCGTTGGGTGGATTTTCGCCTGTTGGTCTGCAGTCCTTCGCTCCGGATACCCCCGCTTGCGGGGGGAAGAGCGTCAGGGGGGCCTGTTACGTTGCATGGACACGCCGTGTTGTCCGGGCACATGAGCGCGCCCCGGCCGATGGCCTTCGCTTCCAACGTGCAAGGAGAAGAGTATGAAGAACCGTCATGCAGCAGACAGAGAAAATCCGTTTCGCATTTTGCCCATCGGCTGTGTAGGTGCGTTTGCCCTGGCGGTCATGGGGGCTTGGCCACAACCTGCCGGCGCTGCTGCCATATCCAGCGAGTTGATGTTCATTAATGCCAAGACCGGCAAATGCCTGACGATCGCCGGAGGTGTAAGCACTGACAACAACGTCGACGCCGTGCAGTTCGATTGCGACAGTGATCCCTCACGTCGCTGGACTATCAAAGAGATGGTCGATGGCAGCACTTACCAGATCAGGAACGTGCAGACAGGGAAGTGCCTGACAATCGCAGGCGGTTTGAGCACCGAGAACAATGTAACGGCGCTTCAATTCGACTGTGACAATCATCCCTCGCGTACCTGGAGGGTCAGCGATGTGACCGGCAGCGGGGTTTATCAGATCCGGAATGTGCAGACCAACAAGTGCCTGACGATTGCCGGCGGGGTGAGTGCCGCCAACAACGTGAAGGCGCTTCAGTTCAACTGTGACAGCGATCCCTCCCGTCGCTGGACGATCAGGCTGAAGCTGTAGGAAAAGTCGGCACGCAGGGGGTACCGCACTCTCGTTGAACGGGGCCGATACCTGCGTGCCAGTGTGCGCCCCAAGTGGGCCGCCCGCCTTGGCATCACTGGCTCATCTCGCGGCTTGCACTCGTCGGCGTGGCGGGTTTGCCGAGGATGTGCGTGGCGGCAACGCAACGCTCGTCCCCCAGTGTGATCAGGGCAAACAGTTTCTCTTCGATGCCTTTCGCATGGCTGACACGCCATTCGAGTTCGGGGATGGCCTTGTAGTCGAAGACGGCGAAATCGCCTTCCTTGCCGATCTGGAAGTTGCCGATGAACTTGTCGAGCGACAGGGCGTGGGCGCCGCCGAGCGTCGCAAGGTAGAGGGCGCGCCAGGGCGAGAGCGGTTGGTGCTGTACCTGGCTGACGGTGTAGGCGGCAGCCATGGTGCGCAGCATGGAGAGGCTGGTGCCGCCGCCGACATCGGTGGCCAGGCCAACCGGCATGCTTGCTGCGTGGGCCGCGTCGTGATGGAAGAAGCCGCTGCCGAGGAACAGGTTGGAGGTGGGGCAGAAGGCGATGGCCGTCTGCGTTTCGGCGAGTCGTGCGCGCTCGGCTGCATCGAGGTGTATGCCGTGGCCATAGATGGCGCCGCGGCCGAGCAGTTTGTAATGATCGTAGACGTCGAGATAGTTGCGGTGGCCGGGGAAGAGTTCGCTGACCCACTCGATCTCGCGACGGTTCTCCGAGAGATGCGACTGCAGGTGCATGTCGGGGAAGCCGGTGAACAATTCGCCGGCGACGGTGAGCTGTTCGGGCGTCGAGGTCGGTGCGAAGCGGGGCGTCACGGTGTAGCGCAGGCGGTCCTTGCCGTGCCAGCGCTCGATGAGTTTCTGGCTGTCGGCGAGCGCGCTCTGCGGCGTGTCGCGCAGGTTCTCGGGGCAGTGCCTGTCCATCATCACCTTGCCGCACAGCATGCGCAGGTTGCGCGCCTGTGCGGCTTCGAAGAAGGCATCCACCGAATGCGGGTGGACGGTGGCGAAGACGGATGCCGTCGTCGTGCCGTGGGCGAGCAGGCGGTCGAGGAAGAAGGCCGATGTCCTCTCGGCAATCTTGCGATCGGCGAAGCTGGCTTCGGCCGGGAAGGTGTAGTGCTCGAGCCAGTCGAGCAACTGACGGCCGAAAGAGCCCATCACCTGCATCTGCGGGTAATGCACATGCGTGTCGACGAGGCCCGGCAGGATGAGCTTGCCGCTGTAGTCGTAAGTGCGTGCGGTGGTGCGCGTGAGTGCAGGCAGCGAGGCGAGGACTTGTTGCCAGTGGTTGCAGGCAACGACCTTGCCGTCCTCGATGAGTAGCGCGCCGTCTTCGAAGTACTGCCAGCTATCGGCGCTATCCGCCTCGCCGGGGTCGGCAAGGAAGTGCAGGATGCTGCCGCGGACGAGGATGGCGTGATTGTGTGGATTCATCGAGCGCTCCTTGAGGAATGTATCAGGGGGCCTCTGCGGCACGGGCCAGTGCCGCGAGTTGTTGCGCCAGCGCATTGTGACGCTGGACGACAGCAGGCAGATCGACAGTGGTGAGTTTGCCTGCGCTCACGACGACGCGGCCGTTGATGACGGAGTACGCCACCTGCGGCGACGCGCAGAAAATGAGGGCGGCGACGGCGTCATGCACGGCACCGCCGGCCATGCCGACGCTGTCTGTCGCGAAGGCTACGCAGTCGGCGCTCATGCCCGGCGCAATGGCGCCGATGTCGTCGCGGCCCAGCACGCGGGCGCCACCCAGTGTGGCAATTTCCAGCGCCTGGCGTGCGTTCATCGCCGACTGGCCGAAGCCGACGCGCGCCAGCAGCATCGCCTGGCGTGCTTCGCCGAGCATGTGCGCGCCATCGTTCGATGCCGAGCCGTCGACGCCGAGGCCGACGGGGACTCCGGCCTCGCGCATCTTCGGAATCGGCGCGATGCCCGAAGCGAGGCGCATGTTCGAGCACGGGCAGTGGGCGACGCCGGTGCCGCTGCGTGCGAACAGGTTGATGCCCGCGTCGTCGAGTTGCACGCAGTGGGCGTGCCACACGTCGTTGCCTGTCCAGCCGAGGGATTCGGCGTACTCCGCGGGCGTCATGCCGAACTTCTCCAGGCTGTAGGAGACGTCCTTGACGTTCTCGGCGAGGTGGGTGTGCAGGCGTACGCCGTACTCGCGTGCCAGCACGGCGGACTCACGCATCAACTCACGGCTGACCGAGAAAGGCGAGCAGGGCGCGACGGCGATGTGCAGCATGCTGTGGCGGCTGGCGTCGTGGTACGTCTCGATGAGGCGGCGCGTGTCGCGCAGGATGTCGTCTTCCTTCTCCACCACGCTGTCAGGCGGCAGACCACCCTGCGACTGGCCGACGCTCATGCTGCCGCGAGTCGCCGTGAAGCGCATGCCGATCTCGCGTGCAGCTTCGATGGCGTCGTCGAGCCGGCAGCCATTCGGATAGATGTAGAGGTGATCGGACGAGGTCGTGCAGCCCGAGAGGATCAGCTCGGCCATAGCGGTCTGCGTCGATACGCGGATCATCTCCGGCGTGAGGTGGGCCCAGATCGGATACAGCGCCTGCAGCCAGTCGAACAATTCGGCGTCCTGCGCGGCGGGGATGGCGCGCGTGAGGCTTTGATACATGTGATGGTGCGTGTTGATGAGGCCGGGCATCAGCACGTGACCTGCGAGGTCGATGACTTCGTCAGCGCCGCTCGGCAACTCGTGCACGGCGCCGACGGCTTCGATCACGTTGTCGCGGATGAACACGCCGCCGCCGGCGATTTCGCGGCGCGTGGCATCCATGGTGACAAGCATGTCGGCATTCTTGAGGAGCAGCGTGCTCATGGCGTTCAACTCCTTGGTGCTAGAACAATGATGGTCATACCCAGTAGCGATACGGCCGAGCCGACCAGATCCCAGCTTGTCGGGCGTACGCCGTCGACGAGCCACAGCCAGGCGATGGCGGCGGCGATATAGACGCCACCGTAAGCTGCGTAAGTGCGGCCAGCCGCTGTCGGGTGTAGTGTCAGCAGCCATGCGAATAACGCCAGGCTGAGCGCAGCCGGTATCAACAGCCAGATGCTCTTGTCCTGCTTGAGCCACAGCCAGGGCAGATAGCAGCCGACGATTTCAGCGACGGCGGTGAGCAGGAACAGAAGGAGTGTCTTCATCGGTTCAGGAGGCATTCAAGAGGTCGGCTGTGTGCTCATGTGTTCGCGCGTGCGCGCGGCAAAATCCTGCAGCTCCGGAAAGAACGCGTGGAAGCCGGTCGCGAATCGTGCGTAGTGGGTTTCGAGATCGTCGGCCGCTTCCGCAAGTCGCTCGCCATTCTTCGACAGGCGCCGCGAGATTCTCCGTACGGCGAGCCGCGCGCCTTCGAAGTCGATATAGCTGCCCAGCCAGTCCTGGCTCGTCATGTACTGCGCGACGGTGGCTGCACTATCCGGCAGGCTGCTGCGCCGGGCGAGCAGCACGCGATAGAAATCGCGGGTGAAGGTATCCAGTGCCTGGTCGCTATAGCGCGCCCAGTTTGCGGCCAGGACGTGGTCGTAGAACACGTCGAGTGCAATGCCGGCGAAGCGTCGCGTGTGTTCACGGAATTGCGTCTTTGCTTCGCGCACGAGGGGATGGCTGTCGGTGAAAGCATCCACTTTCCGGTGGATCAGGATTTCACGCTGCGTCTCGACGCTGAAGTCGCGTTCCTGTCCCGGTCTGCAGAAATCGCCCAGCAAGGCGCCGAGCATGGCGTCGTCGCTGTGCCGGGCGAGAAGGATGTGCGCCAGAAAATTCATTGAGCTCCACGCAGGTTCCACGCGCAGAGGAGCGCGCAAGGGCGCAGTGTGCGCTGCGCCCGGCGGCATGTCTAACCACCTGCAATGAACGGCTTGCCCAGCGAGGCCGGCAGGTTGAGCTGCAGCAGCTTGCGGTCGCGCGAGATCAGTACCAGCACGACGATGGTGGCGATATAGGGCAGGGCGGAGAGCAGTTGCGAGGGGATTGCCACGCCGAATCCCTGCGCATGCAGTTGCAGGATGGTGACGCCGCCGAACAGGTAGGCGCCCAGCATCAGGCGCGCCGGTTTCCAGGTGGCGAAGACGACCAGCGCGACGGCGATCCAGCCGCGGCCTGCCGTCATGTTCTGCACCCATAGCGGCGTGTAGACGACGGAGAGGTATGCACCGGCGATGCCCGCCATGGCGCCGCCGAACACCACCGCGCCGTAGCGGATGGCGGTCACCGGGTAGCCGATGGCGTGTGCCGCTTCGGGCGACTCGCCGACGGCGCGCAGGATCAGGCCGAGACGGGTCTTGGCGAGTGTCCAGGCGACGAGGCCGAAGGTCACGAAGGACAGATAGACGACGATGTCCTGATTGAAGAACACAGGCCCCAGCACCGGGATCTTCGACAGCAAGGGGATGGCAATCGGCTTCACGCCGCTCAGGCTGTAGCTGACGAAGCTCTGGCCGATGAAGGCAGACAGGCCAAGGCCGAAGATGGTCAGCGCCAGGCCCGAGGCGGCCTGGTTGGCCCCCAGCGACAGGGTGAGGATGCCGAAGGGCAGCGCCGCTGCGGCCCCGGCAATGGCCCCGGCAATGAGGCCGACGGCGAGGTTGCCCTCGGTGCCGACGGCCGCGGCAAAGGCTGCGATGGCGCCGATCAGCATCATGCCTTCGACCCCGAGATTGATGACGCCCGTTTTCTCGGCCACGAGCTCGCCGAGTCCTGCGAAGACCAGTGGCGTGGCGGCGCCGAGCGTGCCGATGAGGATGGGGACCAGATGGACGAAGAATGAGTCGGTCATGTCGCGGCCTCCGGTGCTGCCTTGGGGGCAGCTGCTGTGTGGGATTCCAGGTGCGCGCGCGGCTTGCGGCGCTTCAGGCGATAGTTGACGAAGGCATCCGCGCCCAGCAGGAAGAACAGCAACATGCCCTGGAACAGGCCCGTAATGGCCGACGGCAGTTGCAGGGACACCTGGCCTGCATCGCCGCCGATGTAGATCATCGCCATCAGGAAGCCCGACAGAACGATGCCCAGCGGGTGCAGGCGCCCGACCCAGGCGACGATGATGGCGGCGTAGCCGTAGCCGGGGGACATGGACAGCGTGAGCTGGCCGACCGGGCCCGCGACCTCACCCGCGCCGGCAATCCCCGCGGTGAGCCCGGAGATGACAAGGCTCAGCCACACCGTCTTGCGCGACGAGAAACCGGCGTAGCGCGCTGCAGCCGGCGCCTGCCCGCCCACTGCGATCTGGAAGGCCGTGTAGCTGCGCGAGACGAATACCCAGAAGATCAGCACGGCGGCGATGGTGATGAACACCGAGGTGTTGATGCGCAGGCCATCGAACAGCAGGGTGAACAGCGCGCTGTCGCCGAACATGATGGATTGCGGGAAATTGCTGCCGTCCGGATCGCGCCAGGGCACGCTGACCAGCCACGACAGGAACAGCGTTGCGATGTAGGTGAGCATCAGCGTGGTGAGCGTCTCTTCAGCGTTGAAATGCGTCTTGAGCCATGCGGGAATCGCCCCCCAGATCGCGCCGCCGATGGCGCCGGCAATCACCATCGCCGGCAATACCCAGCCGGCTTCCGAACCATGGCTGTAGATCGCTACGCCACTGGCGCAGATTGCGCCCATCAGCAACTGGCCTTCGGCACCGATGTTGTAGATGCGTGCGCGGAAGCCCAGCGCCAGTCCCTCGGCAATCAGGATCAGCGGTGAGGCCTTGAGGACAAGTTCGCTCCAGCCGTTGCTGGTCTCGAGCGGCTCGATGAAGAACACGTAGAAGGCCTTGAGCGGGCTGACGTGCAGGCTGGCAAACAGCACGGCGCCGACCAGCAGCATCAGCACGATGGCGATCAGGGGAGCAGCCCACTGCATGACGCGAGAGGGATTGGCGCGGGGTTCGAGTAGGGCCATGGTCTGGTCGTGTTAGGAGTTGGAGTGCGGACCCGTTCGTGCAGAGCGGAGGTGGGCGACGCGATCGAAGTCGAAGCATGGGCATGCGGGCACACACTTCGACTGCGTTGCACTACGCTCGGTGCCAACGGATAGTCGGTGGGCGTGCGGGGACAATCGGAAAGGCATCAAACCGGTTCCTTCTCCGCCTTGCCCGCCATCAACAAACCGATGTCTTCGGCATTGGTCTGCGTCTTGGGTACGGCGGGAGAGAGGCGACCTTCCGACAGTACGGCAATGCGGTCACAGATCTCGAACAGCTCGTCGAGCTCTTCCGAGATCACCAGCACGCCGACGCCGCTGCGTGACAGGTCGATGAGGGTCTGGCGCAGGAAGGCCGAGGCACCCACGTCGACACCCCAGGTGGGCTGCGCGACGATCATGGCTTTGGGCGACTGCATGATTTCGCGGCCGACGATGAATTTCTGCAGGTTGCCGCCGGACAGGCTGCGCGCGGCCGATTGTTCGCCATTGCAGCGCACGTCGAAGCGTTCGATACAGCGCTTGGCGAACTCGCGTGTGGCGGCGTAGTTGAGCAGGCCATATTTCTTCATGCCGCTCTGGCGGTGTGCGGTGAGCATGGCGTTATTGGCCAGCGACATGGAGGGGACCGCGCCACGACCGAGGCGCTCTTCCGGCACGAAGGCGAGGCCCAGATCGCGGCGCTGGCCGGCATCGAGCTGGCCGACCGGCACGCCGTCGAGCAATACCGCGTCGTCGCCCACCGTGTGTTCGCCAGACAGGGCGGCAAGCAGCTCTGCCTGGCCGTTGCCGGAGATGCCGGCAATGCCGACGACCTCGCCGCGCTGCACGCTCAGGCTGATGTCATTCAGCGAGACACCGAAAGGATCGTCGGAGGCTGCCGTGAGATTGCGCACTTCCAGCGCGTTGCCTGTGTCACCTGCATAGTCAGGCGATTGGCATACCGGCAGGTCGCGGCCGATCATCATGCGTGCCAGACTGCCGGTGGTTTCCTCTTTCGGATTGGCGTGGCCCGTGACCTTGCCGCCGCGCATCACCGTAGCGCCATCGCACAGGGTCTGGATCTCGTGTAGCTTGTGACTGATGTAGAGAATGGAGACGCCCTCGCTGGCGAGCTGGCGCAGGGTCTCAAACAGTTTGAGCACGGCCTGTGGCGTGAGCACCGAAGTCGGCTCATCGAGGATCAGCAGCTTCGGGTCCTGCAGCAGGCAGCGCACGATCTCGACGCGCTGGCGCTCGCCGACCGACAGGCTGTGCACGAGGCGGTAAGGGTCCAGCGGCAGGCCGTATTTCTCGGAAACGGTCTTCACGCGAACAGCGAGGGCCTTGAGGTCGAACGGCGCATCGAGTGCGAGCGCGATGTTCTCGGTGACCGTCAGCGTCTCGAAGAGCGAGAAGTGCTGGAACACCATGCCGATACCGAAGGCGCGCGCGGCCGCCGGATTCGGAATCACCGTTTCGCGGCCGTTCCACATCAGCTGGCCTTCATCGGCCTGCACTGTGCCGTAGATGATCTTCATCAAGGTGCTCTTGCCCGCGCCGTTCTCACCGAGCACGGCGTGGATCTCGCCGGGCATGACGGTGAGGCTCACGTCGTTGTTGGCAACGACGCCCGGGTAGCGCTTGGTGATGTGGTGCAGGGCCAGGCGCGGTTCGATCGGCGTTTGCGTCGGGGCTCTCTCGGGCGCTATCGGCTCTTCAGTCATCATGCGTCAATTCCTTTCCCATAGCCCTCTCCTGCATTTGTCTGTGCGTGGTGTGCTCCCTTGCTTGCAAGAGCTGGGCCACGACGGCGATGGCAATGGCCTGTGGCGCCTTGTCGCGGATGCCTGCCACGCCGATGGGGCAGGTCATGCGTGCGAGCTGCGCGGCTGCGATACCTTGTGCGTGCAGGCGGTGCTCGAAGCGCGCCCGCTTGGTGCGCGAACCAATCAGGCCGAACCAGGCGAAGGCATCGCGTTTGAGGATGCGTGCGGTGAGTTCGAGGTCCAGTGCGTGACTGTGCGTGAGGACGAGGAAGAAGCTGTTGGGTGGCGCTTTGTCGACTTCTTCTTCCGGCGCGTCAGTGGCGATGCAGGTGACGTTCGACGGTGTGGCGCCGAAGAGATCGTCGCGTACGTCTACCCAGCGGATGTGCACATCGAGCGTCGCGAGGACATTGACTATGGCAGCGCCGACGTGGCCGGCGCCGAAGAGGGTGATGTTGAAGCTGGGTGGGGTGATGGTGTGGGTGAGGTGCCACGCGGCTTTGGCAGGCTCAGGTGATGTGCTCGTTACAGCAATCGCAGGCGTGTCGCTTCTTGCACCATCCCCCCTCTCCCGGCTCTTCGAGCCACCCTCTCCCTCAGGGAGAGGGAACTGCTGGAGTCGGGCCGGAGCGTTGCCGTTCCCTCTCCCAGAGGGAGAGGGTGCGTCAGTACCGGGTGAGGGGGGATGGTACGTATCGAGACAAGCCCCCGGATTCCGCGCCGCTTCATCCACGCCACATATCGTCCACTGCGACGCAGCATGCGAAAACAGCTCACGCGTCAAAGCCCGACCTCCGTCAATCACGCCAAGACGCTCAATCCACTCCACTCGCGAAGCCCGAGCAATCCGCTCGAACACCAGCCACACCACGCCACCGCAACACTGCCCGAGACTCGCGCCGAGCGACAGGCGCTGCAGCGCAGGCGCCGACGTCGCCTGCAGCAACATCGCCCGCGCGTGCGCCATCGCTTCCCATTCGAGATGGCCGCCGCCAATCGTGTCGACCGTGCGCGTGAGGCTGACCAGCATGCTGGTGCCCGCTTCGCGCGGTGCCGAGCCACGCGTCTGCGCAACCGTCACGAGTACGAGGTCTTCGTGTTCGAGCAGGCCGGGCAGGGCGCGCCAGCAGTTCATGCCGTGGCGTCCTCTGTAATCGCGCGCAGGATGGCTTCTGCCGTCGCCGGAGCCTGCAGCGGCGCCGTGCTGCCACGTGCGGCCGAGCAAGCGTCGCGCAGCGCGAAGAACACGCTGAAGGCGAGCATCAGCGGCGGTTCGCCGACGGCCTTGGATTTGTGGATGGTGTCTTCGACATTGGCGTTGTCGAACAGCTTCACGTTCATCACCGGTGGGCAGTCGCTGGCGGCGGGAATCTTGTAGGTCGAGGGCGCGTGCGTCATGTTGCGGCCTTGCTGTGCGCCTGCCGGGCGGAACCACAGCTCCTCCGTCGTGAGCCAGCCCATGCCCTGAATGAAGCCGCCTTCGATTTGGCCGATGTCGATCGCCGGGTTCAGCGATTTGCCGACGTCATGCAGGATGTCGACGCGCAACACCTTCGACTCGCCCGTGAGCGTGTCGACGGCCACCTCGGCGCAGGAGGCACCGTAGGCGTAGTAGAAGAACGGTTTGCCCTGCAGGGTTTCCTTGTTCCAGTGGATCTTCGGCGTCGAGTAGAAGCCGGAGTCCCACAGCTGGATGCGCGAGCGGTAGGCTTCGATGACCAGTTCGGCGAAGGGCATGCTTGCGCTGCCGCTCTGCACACAATCGTTGGCGAAGACGACGCTGTCTGCGGGCACGCCGTGGTGTTTCGCGAAGAGATCAGTCAGGCGTTGCTTGATCTTGATCGCGGCCGCCTGCGCGGCCTTGCCGTTGAGGTCGGCGCCACTTGATGCGGCCGTGGCCGAGGTGTTGGGCACGCGGCTGGTGTCGGTGCTCGACAGGCGTACCGTGGCCGGCGAGAGGCCCAGTTCGTGGGCGACGATCTGGCGGATCTTCGTGTACAGACCCTGGCCCATCTCCGTGCCGCCGTGCGTGACCAGCACTGTGCCATCGGCATAAACGTGCACGACGGCACCGGCCTGGTTGTAGAGCGTGGCGTTGAAGGAGATGCCGAACTTGAGCGGCGTGAGCGCCAGGCCACGCTTGATGACCGGGCTGCTGGCGTTGAACGCAGTAATGGCAGCGCGGCGCGCGGCGTAGTCGCTGCTCGCGGCGAGTTCTTCGATCATGGCCGGCGCGACGTTGTCCTCGACCTTGGCGCCATAGGGCGTCATCACGCGTTCGTCTCCGGCCGAGTCGCCGTAGAGGTTGAGGCGGCGGATATCGAGTGCGTCGCGACCGAGGTGGCGTGCAATGTCGTCGAGGATGTACTCGATGGCGAACATGCCTTGTGGGCCACCGAAGCCACGGAAGGCGGTATTCGACACGGTGTGCGTCTTGCAGCGCAGGCTCTTCACGGCGACCGCATCGAGGTAGTAGCAGTTGTCGATGTGGCACAGCGCGCGGTCATTCACGGGGCCGGATAGGTCTGCCGAGAAGCCGCAGCGTGAAGCCATCTGCACACGCAGGCCGAGAATGCGACCTTCGTTGTCGAAGCCGACTTCCCACTCGAAATCGAAATCGTGGCGTTTGCCGGTGAGCGTCATGTCGTCGTCGCGATCGAGGCGCATCTTCACCGGGCGGCCGGTTTTCCACACGCCCAGCGCAGCAGCGCAGGCAATCTGCGCGGATTGCGATTCCTTGCCACCGAAACCACCGCCCATGCGCCGGCATTCCACGCTGATCTGGTGGCTGTGCCAGTGCAGCATGTGAGCAACGGCGTGCTGCATTTCGGTCGGGTGCTGCGTCGAGCTGTGCAGGTGCATCGTGTCCTGGTCGCGCGGCAGGGCGTAGGCGATCTGGCCTTCGAGATAGAAGTGCTCCTGCCCGCCGTGATGTGCCTTGCCTTTGAGACGCTGCGGCGCGGCCGCGAGTGCGGCCTCGGCGTCGCCTTTGTGCATGTCGACCGGCGGCAGCACCCAGGATTCGGCAGCGATCGCCTCCGCCGTCGTCAGCATGGCGGGCAGGGCTTCGTATTCAACCTTGGCGAGACGCGCGGCGCGGCGGGCGGCGTCGTGGCTTTCGGCGAGGACGATGAACATCGGCTGGCCATAGAACTGCACGAGGCCGTCGGCGAGGATGGGGTCGTCCTTGATGATGGGGCCGCAATCGTTGAGGCCGGGAATGTCCCTGGCCGTGAGTACGCTCACCACGCCCGGAGCCTGGCGCACTGCATCGAGATCCATGGACAGGATGCGACCATGCGCGCAGGTCGACAGGCCAAAGGCTGCGTGCAAGGTGCCTTGCATCTCCAGCAGATCATCGATGTAGCTGGCGCTGCCGCTGACATGCAGGGCCGCGCTCTCATGCGTGATGGAGAGGCCGACGGTCTTTTCGTCCTGCGTGGCGATGCGTGGTTCGACTGCGTTCATGTCGATACCCTTTTGTAGGGTGGGTTCGCGAAGCAACCCACCTCCGTTGGTGCCCGATGGTGGGTCGCCGCCGCTGTTGCCAACTGCGTCCGAACCCACCCTGCGCGCGTAATGACGTTCATACGTTCAGCTCCTCGATGCGCACGGCATCGCTGCTGGAATAGTCCAGCCACAGTCGCCACAACAGGTTCTGTGCGACCTGCATGCGGTAT
Organism: Uliginosibacterium silvisoli; assembly: GCF_036017035.1. NCBI lineage: Bacteria > Pseudomonadati > Pseudomonadota > Betaproteobacteria > Rhodocyclales > Zoogloeaceae > Uliginosibacterium > Uliginosibacterium silvisoli. The sequence goes on from NZ_JAYXHS010000001.1 coordinate 1,834,127, forward strand.
TCGGCCGAGGCGCGCATGTCAGCCAGTGGCTGGTAGTCACCGGTGAGGGCGCGCATGGCATCGCAGGTGCTCTCGTCGGAGAAGATGCGGCCTGTCAGCGCGGCTTCTGCAGCGGCCGCACGTTTGGGTGTGGCTGCCATGCCACCGAAGGCGATGCGCGCCGCGCTGACGGTACCGTCTTCGGCAAGCGTCAGCGAGAATGCGGCGCACACGGCGGAGATATCCTGGTCGCGGCGCTTGGAGATTTTCCAGGTGCGGAAGAGTCGTTCCGGCCTTGCGCGCGGGATGCGCAGTGCGCGCACGAATTCGCCTTTCTCCATGGCGTTCTTCTGGTACGCGAGGTACAGCGCTTCGAGCGGCATTTCGCGGATGCGCTCGCCTTGCTGTAATACCACCAGTGTGCCGAGCGCGATGAGGGCGGGCATGCTGTCGCCGATGGGCGAGCCGTTGGCCACGTTGCCGCCCAGCGTGCCGGCGTTGCGGATCGGTTTCGAGGCGAAACGCTCGGCCATTTCCGTCCATTGCGGCTCGTCGGCCGTCAGGGTGTCGAAGGCATCGGTGAGCGAAACGCCGGCACCGATCTCGATCCATTTGTCATCGACGGCGATCTGCGCGAAATCCTCGGCGGCGCCGACATAGATGATGTCGCCGAGCTGGCGCAGTTGTTTGGTGACCCACAGGCCGACATCGGTGGAGCCGGCGAGGATGCGTGCATCGGGATGCGCGGCGTAGAGGCTGGCCAGTTCGTCGGTCGAGCGGGGCGCGAAGAAGGTCTGCTTGCCATCGCTGTATTCGAGGGCGGGTTGCGCGGCGAGTTCGTCGAGCGTGCTGCGCAGCGGCGCGCGCGAGAGCTTCACGCAGGGCTTCTGCCAGGCTGCTTGCGCTGCATCGATGATGGGGCGGTAACCGGTGCAGCGACACAGGTTGCCGGAGAGGGTGTCCGTGATTTCATCGCGCGTCGGCGCCGCGTCGCGGCTCTCGCGATTGTTTTCGTAATGCGCCCACAGCGACATGATGAAACCGGGGGTGCAGAAGCCGCACTGCGAACCATGGCATTCGACCATGGCTTCCTGTACAGGGTGCAGCGTGCCATCCGTCAGCTTCACGTCCTCTACGCTGAACAAAGCCTTGCCATCGAGCGTCGGCATGAACTGGATGCAGCTGTTGACGGCTTCGAGACGCACGCCGCCCGGTGCCGCGTCGTCACGACTGCCGACGACTACCGTGCAGGCGCCGCAGTCGCCCTCGCCACAGCCTTCCTTGGTGCCCGTGCAATGGGCGTCTTCGCGCAGCCATTGCAGGACGGTGCGTTGCGGTGACACGCCGGAGACTTCGACGACCTTGCCCCGATGCCAGAAGCGGATTGCGCGTTGGGACATATCTTGCGATGCCTTTTGATGTTTCGGAGTTTGTAGATTCAGGCTAGCACGCGCTATGCCGGTTTATCGTCGGTGCCGGCGATAGGCTTGATCAGCCAACACGGATGTTCCAGCCGGGCTGTCAGTTGCCTGCCGGGCGCCAGAACTGGTGGTGCGGCACGGCGGCTTCGTCTTCGAGCAGTGGGCCGAAGACCTCGACCTGGCGCTGGCCGCGCGTGAAGACTTCGCGGCAGGGCAGGGACAGGGTCGGGTTCTCGGGGTCGTCGCCGGTCAGCGTCAGCAGGCGCTCTTCCGACAGGCCATACACGACGCGGCCGATGCCGCACCAGTAGATCGCGCCGGCGCACATGGCGCAGGGTTCGGCGCTCGTGTACAGCGTGCAGCCTGCCAGTTTCTCCTGCGGAATGATGCGTGCCGCCTGCGCGGCGGCGAGGCGTTCGGCGTGGCAGGTCGGGTCGCCGGTCGGTGGCCTGGAATCATTGAAGCATTCCACCCAGACATTGCCTTCCTGGTCGGCAACGAGGGCGGCAAACGGGTGGCGCTTGCGACTGCGGCTTTCGGCCGACAGTGCAATGGCCTGCCTCAGCAGGCGCATGTCGAGTTCGGTGATCGGTGTGGGCATTTGATTCTCCTGGCGCAATTGTGGCTCGCGCTGCTCGCATTCAGTGCATGGCGCACATATAAGTCTCATAATTCAGTGGCGATGGTATCGCCTCTCTGAGGGGATTAAAGTCCTCTCCATCGCAGATCGCCGGGCGGCTTGCCCGGCATCACTTTTTCCGGAATATCGGAAACAGCGGGTGTCTGTCGTTCATGTTCGTACCACCATCGTCCGACGGGGCTTCCCTCGGATGTCATACAGGAGAGTCGGGATGTCATCATTCTTGAAGGGCTTGAGCAAGACAGTTCGGGTTGCGGGCTGCGCAGCGGCCCTGGCAGCGCTGAGTGCAACAGCCGGCGCGGCCGATCCGGCCAAGGCCGCATTCGTCTACATTGGCCCGACCGGTGACCATGGCTGGACCTACGCGCACGATGTGGGTCGCAAGAAAGCCGAGGAAGAACTGGGTGGCAAGGTCAAGACGAGCTTCGTGGAAAACGTCCCCGAGACGGCCGATGCCGAACGTGTGATCCGCGATCTCGCGGCCAAGGGCAACAAGATCATCTTCGCGACCTCGTTCGGTTACATGAACGCCATGGAGAAGGTGGCGAAGAGTTTCCCCAAGGTGGCTTTCATGCACGCCACCGGTTACAAGAGCGCGAAGAACTTCGGCACCTATGACGTTCGCACGTATGAAGGCGCCTATATGCTTGGCGTCGTCGCCGGCAAGATGAGCAAGAGCGGCAAGCTCGGCGTGGTCGGCTCCTTCCCGATCCCGGAAGTGATCCGCAACATCGATGCTTTTACGATCGGCGCACGCAGTATCAATCCGAAGATCACCACCAAGGTCATCTGGGTGAGCACCTGGTTCGATCCGGGCAAGGAGCGTGAAGCCGCTCTGACGCTGATCTCGCAAGGCGCCGACGTGCTGATGCAGAACACCGATTCGCCAGCCGTCGTGCAGGCTGCTGAAGAGAAGGGCATCTACGCTTTCGGCTGGGATTCGGACATGAGCAAGTTCGGCGCGAAAGCGCAGCTGGCAGCGTCCGTCCTGCACTGGGACATCATTTACAAGCCGCAACTCGAGGCGGTCGCAGCGGGAACCTGGAAGCCTTCACAGATCTGGGCGGGTGTGAAAGATGGCGCAGTGAACATCGAGAGCTTCGGCCCTTCGACCCCGGCCGATGTGAAGAAGCTGGCCGAAGAGCGTCGCGATGCCATCAAGGCCGGCAAGCTGCATCCTTTCACGGGGCCGCTGAAGGACAACACGGGCAAGGAAATCGTGGCGGCAGGCAAGACGCCAACCGACGCTGACCTCGGTAAATGGAACGTATATGTGGAAGGCGTAGAGGGCACAATCCCGAAATAGAACTCGCAATGCAGGGGCTGCGCGCACGTCTGGCGTTGTTGGCTCACTCGCCGTGCTTGAGCACTGCTCTGCGTGAGCCGCCTAGCCAGCCGCGCGCTCGCTCCCTGCCTTGCGGTTCTATTGCGTGCGGTTGTTCCAAAACAAACGTCATTCTCGTGGAGAATGACGTTTTGCATTCCGGGAGCAAATCATGGATGTCCTGAAACGCGCACTGAGCTGCCCCAAGGCCGAACTCCACGTCCATATCGAGGGCACGCTGGAGCCCGAGCTGGCGTTTGCGCTGGCCCAGCGCAACAACATTGCCTTCCCGCATGCCAGTGTCGAGGCGCTGCGCGCGGCTTACGACTTCAGTGACCTGCAGTCCTTCCTCGATCTCTACTACGCCTGTGCCGATGTGCTGCGCACCGAGCAGGACTTCAGCGACCTGATGCTGGCCTACCTGCGCCGTGCGCGTGAAGACAATGTCGTGCATGCCGAGATCTTCTTCGACCCGCAGACGCACACGCCGCGCGGCGTGTCCTTCGAGACCGTGCTGAAGGGGCTGGAGGCAGGCGCTGCCATTGCGGCGGCAGAGTGGGGCATGAGCACGCGGTTGATCCTGTGCTTCCTGCGTCATCTGTCTGAAGAGGATGCGTTTGCAACGCTGGAGCTGGCCTTGCCTTTCATCGACCGCATCCACGGTTTCGGCCTGGATTCGTCGGAGGTGGGGCACCCGCCGTCGAAGTTCGAACGCGTCTTTGCCAAATGCCGCGCGCTTGGCAAGCCGGTCGTGGCGCATGCGGGCGAGGAAGGTCCGCCGGCCTATATCGTCGAGGCGCTGGATCTGCTCAAGGTCAGTCGCATTGATCATGGCGTGCGCGCGGTGGAGGATGCGGCACTGACCCATCGCCTGGCGCATGACCGTATTGCGCTGACCGTCTGCCCGCTGTCGAATGTGCGCCTGTGCGTGTTCGAGAAGATGGAGTTGCACAGCTTGCCGAGCATGCTGGCCGGCGGTCTGTGCATCACCATCAACAGTGATGACCCGGCGTATTTCGGCGGCTACCTTGGCGCAAATATCCGCGCCGTGCAGGCCGCGTTCGCATTCGATGCCACAACCTGGCGGGAGTTTTTCCGCAACAGCTTCGACGCGTCCTTCGTCGATGAAGCGCAGAAGGAGAAGTGGCTGGCGCAAGTGGATGCCCACATGCTGGCGCTGGCCTGAACAGCAGACGTCTCGCGCCTCTGCAAAGAAAACGGCAGCCTGTGGGCTGCCGTTTTCTTTCCGCTTGCCGCCCCTAGAAGGTGTAGCGCAACTGCGCCGCAACGGTCACGGGGTCCTTGGAGTAACGCGGAATCACGATGATGCCCAGTTCAACGGGCTTCCACACCATCATGAGCTCTGGCAGGAGCAGAGCCTTGATGCCGCCCTTGTAGCCGGACACCGCGCCAGCCACCCCGCCAATGCGCAGGGCGCGGTCGTCGGTGCCGAACAGCTTCCATTGCCATTCCTTGCCGGCATATACCGACCAGCGACGGATGCTGTTGTAGTACGTGCCCAGCGTCCAGCCGCCGGGAGCGCGCACGCCGATACCCGTGTTGTGCGGGTTGAGGTCGTCCCGGTTGTCCGAGTGCCAGGATTCGAAGCCGGACAGTACCGCCCAGCCCAGATCCTCGGAAGCATTGGCAGTCGTTGCTGACAGTGGCGAGAACAGCAGTGACAACAAAGCAAGAATATTTTTCATGACAGCATCTCAAAAGTCTCAAGTGCGCGCAGATATGCGGCGTATGAGGCAATTTACGAAGCTGCTCCCGGAAACTTCAGGAGGATATTTTTATGACTTCCGCTAAAGGTAAGAAAGCGGAAGCCATCTGCTACAAGGCTGGCTGGAGCAGGTTGTCAGGTGCTTTGTGGCAGGGGTGCGGATGAGCTTGCGGGCAGGGCGTGCCGCGCAGTGTAACGGCCCGCAGAGCAAGGCGTGGCGCGGGGCTGCATTCAGGTGCCAGTGGCTGTGCAGGGTGTTCCCGTACGGTAAAACCGCGATTCGTGGTGCTGCCGGGACCGGCCTTACTGCGAGCAGGGCGGCGGCAGCAAAATCCATCCACCAGAGCTTCATCCATCCGGCATGTAGGAGTTATTCCTACATTTGACGCAGTGCGGGGCGCGGTGCCGAAGTGCTGCCGGGCTCTCTCACAATTGATTGCAGTCGGGCGATAGAAAATGCGAATCGAGCCCGTTTCGAGGGGTAGAAAACAAGCGGCCTTCTCAGCATGGAGAAGGCCGCTCGTGCTCTACAAGTCCCCGCGAGCGGGGTCATGCAGGATCAGAAGTGGTACTCGGCGCGAATCATCGGCGTCGATGCCAGCGCACCCGGGCCGGCAGCACCCTTGTGAGAGTTGCCGAACTTGTTGTGCCAGTACTGGTATTCGAAGCCCATCTTGAAGGTGTTCTTCGAACCGAGCAGCGCGCCTACGTCGTACATGATCTGGGCGTCGAAGTTGAATTCAGGTGCCGTCGGTTCGCCGAATTCGTTCTTGCCCTTGTCTGCGATGAAGTTCATGAAACCTTCGAACGACAGCCCCACCGGACCGACGTTGAACGGAATGCCCCAGGCCGCCGTCAAGGCAGGGTGGACGTCGTAGGAATAACGCTTCGTCTGCACGCCGGTGAACTTGTTGTACGGGGCATTGCTTTCCCACAGCGCAAGCACGCTGACGGCCAGGAAGCCCGGCACCTTGAAGTTGATGGTCGGGCCGAGCACGAGCATGCGCTTGGCCGAGTTGTAGCCCGCATCGTTCTTGCTGTTGGCGTCGAAGCCAAGGGTAATGCCGTAGCCCGCAAGCGGTCCGGCGCCGAGATCCTTGCCGACGACCTTGCCGATGTCCACCGTATTGCGATAGACCATGTAGATTTCTTGCGCGCCCTGGGTGGAGTTTGGTGCAGCAGGGTCGTTCTTGTCGGACAGCAACAGGTCGACGTTCAGGAAGTTGGTGCCGTACTTGTAGCCGCTGGCATGGCCAAGATTGAAGATGTTCTTGGCGATGTCGGTCGAGCCGAAGGGTTCGGCAAAGCCTGTGCCGTAGCGATAGCCGAGATAGGTGTCGCTCCAGTCAGCCGCTTGAGTATTTGCAGACAGCGACAACAGTGCAGCAGTTACCCCGGTGCTTATGACAGTTGCAACTGTCTTGTGTCCGAAAGATTTCATCTCTTACCTCCGCTAGGATTCAATTGGGTTTCGCCGCAGGCACACATCGGAAGGTGCCTTAACGAACGCAGCTTGATTCTAGGGAGCCCCCTCGCTTGCCCGGCGCATGAGAGGCATACGTAAAACCCTATGTGCCTCAGTGGTGCGCTTTGCCGCGAAATTCATGCACGGTTTCAGCGCTACGACGGAAATTCCGGCTTTGCGAAAACCCTTGTCTGGTGGGTGTTGTGGCGATGCTTACAGCATGTCTCGGGGCTGCGCACTGCAAAGCTGCACGAAATGGCTTGTTTGCAGTGCGCGGGAAAACGTCATTTCACATTCGCGGTATAAACGTTTGCACATGTGCCCGTGGCAAATCCGCAACACATAACAGGGGTATGGCGGCGGAATCAGCGGTCGATGACCAGGCATGCGCCTGCACAGCGCGACACGCAGGGCAGGATGAGCTTGTTACCGGCCTGCTCGGCGCTCGAAAGATAGGCATCCAGATGTTCCGGCGTGCCATCGAGTACATCGCTCAGGCATGCGCCGCACACGCCTTGCTCGCAGGAGCTTGGGATGTCTACACCATGCGCGCGAGCGACGCCAATGATGGACTCGCCCCGCGTCACCTCCGCCTCTATCTTGCTGCGTGCGAAGACGATGCGGAAACTGCCGCTGGGCAGGGCCTCGCCGGAAACAGGTTTCGCGGGCGTAGCTTCGGTGCCGAAGCGTTCGCTGCGTAGTTGCGCGGCAGGTATGCCCGCAGCGGCGAGCGTCTTTTCCACCGCATCCATGAAGGCAGCGGGGCCACAGGTGTAGAACACCGTGCCGGGGCGTCGCGCATGCATGGCGGCAAGTGCACGCAAGGTCTGCAATGTCCCCTCGGCGTCGAGTCCATGATGCAGGTGGCTGCGCTGACTCAGTCTATCGCTGAAGGCTGCATGCAGATTGCTGCGCGCGAAGTAATGCATTTCGCATTCTGCGTGATCCTTCAGTGCGTTGAACATGGCGTAGAGCGGCGTGACCCCGATGCCGCCGGCGATCAGTACATGGGCGGTCGCCGCCATGTCGAGTCCGAACAGATTGCGTGGCGCGGATATCTGCACACGGTCGCCGGGGGCCAGACCATGCATGGCGCGCGAGCCGCCACGTGATTGCGCTTCGAGCTTGACGGCGATGCGATAGCTGCCCGTCTCGCCGGGGTGGTTGCACAGCGAGTAAGCGCGCGTAAGGCCGCCTGCCAGCCGCACCTGGATGTGGGCGCCGGGCGTCCAGTCAGGCAGTTGTTCACCAGGCAGGGGGGCAAGCTCGAAGCTGCGGATATCTTCCGCCTCGATGCGCACGCTGCGGACGAGCGTGTCGATGAAGGAGGGGGCGCTGTTCGACACGGAAGAGGCAACAGGCCGGAGCTGATCGGGCGCGCTGGTAAGGCTCGTGCTCATGCTGCCTCCGCGCGCGCGATGAGTTTCCGCACAGCCGTGCGCGATTGATGGGCCAGCTCGGCCATGTCGAGGCCGGGCAGGGCGCCTTCGCTGACAATCTGTCGGCCGCCCACGAGCAGCGCACGCAGATGCGCTGTGCCACCACTTGCTACCGGGCCGATGGCGGGATCGTGCAAACCGAAGTAGCGCGGGTTGCGTGACAGGTCGTAGATCGCGATGTCAGCCGCCTGACCCGCTGCCAGCGTGCCGGTGCCGGGCAGGCCCAGCACGGCTGCCCCGCCTGCCGTACCCCAGCGCACGACCTCCTCCACGCTTGCCTCGTCGGCACCGGCTTCGCCCGAGCCAGCGCGAAACTTGGGCGTCGCCGCTTCGCCGCCCTTGGCGCGCTGCATGAGCCAGGTGGCGTGAACTTCCGAGATCATGTCGGCCGCCTCGTTGGAAGCCGCGCCGTCGACGCCGATGGAAATGGGTACGCCCGCCGCTTCGAGCGCGCGGATCGGCGCGATGCCGCTACCCAGGCGGCCGTTGCTTTGCGGGCAATGCGCGATGCCGGTACGCGTCGCACCGAGCAGGGCAATCTCGTCCGGATCGAGTTTGACGAGATGGGCGAACCAGACGTCATTGCCGAGCCAGTCGATGGACTCGCAGAAGCGCACCGGGCTGATGCCGTGCGTACCGAACACGCTGTCCTGGTAGGCAACGGTCTCGGAGAGATGCGAGTGCAGGCGCAGGCCGAGCTTGCGCGCCAGCGCTGCGCACTCGCGAAGCTCTTCGGGGCGCATCGAATGCGGCGGCGTCGTCGGTGCCATCACCACGCGGCGCATCGCCGTGGGGGAGGCGTCGTGATAACGCGCGGCGAGGCGCTCCATGTCGGTCATGTAAGCGTCCATGGTTTCAGGTCGCAATGCTTGCGGCAGCTCCGCCTCGAGTTGGCGCGTGATCGTCGCGCCGCCACGGCACAGCACGAAACGCAGACCCAGCGCGTCGGCTTCCTCGAAGAGGATGGCCGAGGTATCGAAGTCCTGGCCGGGGTAGTAGAGATAGTTGTGGTCGGCGACCGTGGCGCAGCCGGACAGCGCGAGCTCGACGAGGCCGATGCGCGCTGCGAGGCGGAAGGACTCTGCATCGAATGCGCCACGGAAGCGGTAGGGCGTTGCCGCCAGCCAGGGTGTGAGCGTCGCATTGATGCCTTGCGGCTCACCCTTGAGCAGCGCCTGGAAGAGGTGGTGATGGGTGTTGATCCAGGCGGGATAGATGACGCAGTCGGTGGCGTCGAGGGTATGCTCGCCGGGAGCTGCGGTGAGTTGGCCAATGGCTGCGATCTTGCCGTCGGTGATGCGGATATCGGGGCCGGCGTGGCGGGCCTTGTCGCCGGGCAAGCCGGTGAGGATGGCGGTGGCGTTCTTGATGAGTAGGGAGGTCATGGCGTTGCCTTCAAATTTTTCTGTGCGACAAGTCTGTGAGTTGGGGCGCGAGCGATTTCCCCTCTCCCGCCCTCCGGGCACCTTCCCCCGCGGGGGAGGGAACGGCTGGAGTCCGCGTGCACGTTGCAGTCCCCTCTCCCTGAGGGAGAGGGTGGCCGTCAGGCCGGGAGAGGGGGAAGGGTACTTATTGGGAGCGATCCAGCTTGAGCGCTGGTGCTAGCCCATCTCACTTTCATGCCAATGCGAGAGAGAGATCTTGGCCAGCCAAGCCATTATCGAGAACAGCATGACGCCCGTAATCGAGATCAGCACCAGCGCAGCAAACAGGCGCGGGATGTTGATCTGGAAGCCCGCCTGCAGGATCTCGTAAGCCAGCCCCGCACCCGTACCGCCTGTACCTGCCACGAACTCCGCGACGACCGCGCCGATCAGTGCGAGGCCGCTCGAGATGCGCAGGCCGCCGAAGAAGTAAGGCAATGCACTTGGAATACGCAGGCGTACCAGTGTCTGCCAGCGGTTGGCACCGTTGAGTCGGAACAGGTTGAGCAGGCCCGGATTCACACTGCGCAGGCCCAGTACCGTGTTGGAGATGATGGGGAACAGGGCCACCAGGGTTGCGCACACCACCAGCGCCAGCGTCGGGTTCTTCACCCAGATGATGATCAGTGGTGCGATGGCGACTACGGGCGTGACCTGCAGCAGGATCGCGTAAGGGAACAGGCTGGTCTCGATCAGTTTGCTCTGCACGAACAGGAAGGCCGCGATGACACCCAGCACGACTGCCGTGAAGAAGGCGAGGAAGGTGATCTTCAGTGTCACGCCCAGCGCGCGCAGCAGGCCGGGGCCGTCGGTCCACAGCGTGGTGAGGATGTCGGTCGGCTTCGGAATGAGGTAGATGGGCACCTTCCATGCGACGCAGAGAATCTGCCAGGCGATCAGCAGGACTGCGCCGACTATCAGCGGCGCGACGATCTTCACGACAGCGGGTTTGTGCAGAAGCGGCGTTTTCATCTTGATGTTCATGACCTTCTCCTAATGCTGGCCGCCGCTGGCGGCGTGCAGGCGTGCCGACAGGTCGCGGCAGTGGTGGGCGAAGCCATCGGACAGGCGGAACTCCTCGTCGCGTACCGGTTCGGGAATCGCTACGTCGGCGACGATGCGACCGGGGCGTGCTGCCATCATCACGACGCGGCTCGACAGGTACACGGACTCGTAGATGCTGTGCGTGACGAACACGACGGTGAGCTGCTGGTTGCGTGCAGCCCACAGCGCGCGCAGGTCGGCATCGAGCTTGTTGCGCGTGAACTCGTCGAGCGCGCCGAAGGGTTCGTCCATCAACAACACATCCGGTTCGGTGACCAGTGCGCGCGCGATGGAGGCACGCATCTGCATGCCGCCGGACAACTCGCGCGGATAGGCTTTACCGAAAGCGCCGAGGCCGACGGGTTCCAATGCTCTCTCGACGCGGGCGTCCGCTTCCGCGCGTGGCACACCGGCGAGGTCCAGTGGCAGGCGCACGTTCGTTGCGATATTGGCCCAGGGCATCAGCGTGGCTTCCTGGAACACCATCGCGATCTTCAGGCCGCTCTTCGCGGGTGTATCCGTACCCAGCCAGCGCAGGTGGCCGTGCGAAGGGGCTTCGAGGCCGGCGTACATCTTCAAGAGCGTGCTCTTGCCGCAGCCCGACGGGCCGAGCAGGGAGACGAAGTCACCGCGCTGGATGCGCAGGCGCACTTCATCGAGGGCACGCGTGCCGTTGCCATAGGTCTTCTCGACACGATTGGCGAAGAGCACGGTGTTCGCATCGGGCGTGAGTCGTTCGCCAAGGTCGCCTGAGGCGTCGTCGGGGGCGATCTCGCTGTATTTCATCAGCATGGAGTCTTCCTTTTCTTCTGGTCGCGTCATGGTCAGGCAGCTTTGCCGATATCCATGGAGGCCGCGAGCTTCTGGCGGATGTAGTCACCGGCCAGTACGGGTTGATAGAGCGGCGGTGCATCGGCACTGCGGCAGGTGGGCAGGCAACGGACTTCGGTCGCGTCATTGGGGCCGGTGAAGGCGACCATCGACAGGCGCCGCGTCGAGCCACTGAGATGACGCGGCGGGTTGCTCACGCGATGCAGCGTCGAACGCCAGCGGTCATTGGTCCAGCGTGCCATGAGGTCGCCCGCATTGATGACGAAACTTCCGGGAATGGCGGGCACGTCGTGCCATGTGTCATTGCCGTTGTCATCCCTTCGGCATATCTGCAGGCCGCCTTGCGCTGGATCCTGGCGCAGGATGGTGAGGCCGCCGTAGTCATGGTGGGCGCCATAGCGCAGCTGCCCGGCTGCGGGCGGCTCGATCTGATCGGGATAGTTGACGAAGCGCAGCGTCAGCGAGGGCTCGGTGAAACTCGACTCGAAGTGATCCTCGGGCAGATCCAGCGCCAGCGCGGACATGCGCATCAGCTGGCCGCAAAGCGCGTGCATGGCGTCGAACCAGGCATTCACGCAAGGACTCAGCGCGGCCGGCTCCGTTGGCCAGATGTTGGCTTTGCCAAGCCCGGCGCGCTCGCGTTGCAGCGAGCCGAAGACCAGCGCTTCGCACAGGTCGGGAGGCGTTTCACCGGCAAGCGTGGCAGCCACGCTTTCGATGCCCAGCGGCAGGTAGCCGCGGCCCTTTGCAGCTTCCGGCGGCATGTGTGCGACCTTCTCGGCGAACGGTCGTGCGAAGAAGTTGCTGGCCTGCGCGTACATCTCCTGCGCCAGCGTCTCCGGCACGCCATGACCGACGATGGCCGCGAAGCCGACCTGCTCGAATGCGGCGCCGAACTGGCGCGCGATGTCAGCCTTGTCGGCCGCATTGCCGTGCAGGAAGCCCGTCATATCGATGACGGGCACTATCGTCTGCGTCGCCATCTCATTTCTCTCCGCTCTTGCCCGCGGCTGGCCCAGCGCTGACGAAATCAAGCGTGTAGGCGGCTTTGTAGTCGAGCTTGGCAGGGTAGACGCCTGCTGCGGCCATGGTGGTGAAGAACGCCTTCCAGCGCGCATCGCTCATCGCGCCAAGCCCGCCCTTCTTCGCATCGCCGCTGTCGATCAGGCCAAGCTCGCGCATCTGTTTCATCTTGAAGTGGTAGAGCGGCTCGCCGTGTTGTGGGTTGGCGACCAGCGTCGCTTTCAATGCGGGTGTGTAATCGCCCTGCACGCATTGCTCCCAGCCCTGACGGCTGGCGTCGATGAAGGCGGCGACAGCAGCCTTGCGTTTCTCCAGCGTGCTGTTCATGCCGAACACGGTGGTCGCGTAGTTCTGGTAACCGTAGTCAGCGAGCAGGATGGAGACGGGCGGCTTGGGCAGCTCCTTGCCGAGCAGCATCGCGTCTTCGGTGATGTAGCCCTGCTGCACGGCTTTCGGATTGTTGAGGAAGGGCGCAGCGGAGTAGGTGTAGGGCCGCAGCTGGCTGTCCGAGAAGCCGTGCTTCTGCTTGAGGAATTGCCAGAACTCCGCCTGCGAGAACTTCGCCACCATGATGGGGCGACCCTTGAGATCGGCCAGCGTCTTCACGCCCTGATCGGCATGCGCGACGAGTGTCTGCGGATCCTTCTGCAGATAGGCCGCAATGGTCTTCGCAGGGATCTTCTGATTGACCATGTTGAGCGTCGTGAAGCTCGAGCCCATGGCAAGGTCCAGCTCGCCCGAGGCAACGATCAGCGGGATATTGCGGTCTGGCCCGCCGGGGATGATGTCTACGTCGAGCCCGGCCTTGTCGTAGAGGCCCGTTGCCTTCGCCTGGTAGAAGCCGCACATCTCGGCCTGCGGCAGCCAGTTGAGACCGAAACGGATTTTCTCGGCCGCCTGTGCGGACAAGCTGGAGAGACCCACGAGTGCGGTGGCGATGAGGGTGAGCTTGTGCATGGTGAATCTCCGGTGAATTGAGAAAGAGGCGAACTGAGGCATGAAGTCATGAGCCACGATGAATCTCCTCTTCGCCGTGCGCGGTGAGCAGGTCCATCAGCTGTTTGCGGATCATCAGGCCGGGCTTGTCAGAGGGCATGTGGAATTCCACGCGGCGACGCGTATCGACGCAGGCATCCGCATCGGTCGCTTCAAGGATGTCGCGGTCCTCGGCCGTGATGGCCGCGTCCCAGTCGATCAGTGCCTGCGTGCTGACGGATTCTTCGCTGTCGTTGCGATACAGCCACTGCACGAGAATCATGTTCTCGTCATCGATCGGCGTGGCGCAGTTGTAGATGATGTGATCGATGCCACTGGCCGGGTACTTGCAGCCGAAGCGGCGGCAGAAGGGCAGGTAGTAGCGGTTGATCAGGTGACGCTCGGTGATCGGGTCGGTGGTGCCGGTGATGGCAAAGCTCGCTTCCGGATTGCGGATCGGCACGCGAGTTTCCGCTTCGAAACCATAGTCGGTGTCGCGGAACTCGTAAGGTGCTGGCGTCGGCTGATCGAGGATGCCGAAGTTGGCCTTGTGCACGAAGCTGAAGTGCGAGTTGTCGAAGGAGTTCTCCATCATGCGCAGCGGGCTGGTCTTCCATTGCTCGTAGAACTGGAAGATGCGGCGATGCTCGGGCGAACTGTCTTCGGGGAAGTGCGGAATGTCGCGCAACGGGTCTTCCAGCGCGACCCACACATAGCCGTATTTTTCCTGGCAGTGGAAGGCGTCGACTTTCGCGCCCGAGGGAATGGCCGTGCCGGGGCTCTGCGGAATCTTCACGCAGGCGCCACTGCAGTCGTAAGTCCAGCCGTGATAACCACAGACGATGTTGTCGCCCTCGACGAAGCCTTTCGACAACTGCGCCGTGCGATGGCAGCAACGGTCGCGCAGCGCGGCGGGCGTGCCGTCCGCTTTCTTCCAGAGAACGATCTTCTCACCGAGCAGGGTGAAGGGCTTGGGGCCGTCGTCGAGCGATGTCATCGGCATCAGTGCGTACCAGAAGCGACGCAGAACTTTCTGTTTCGTAACCAACATGTTTCTACTCCTCAATCTTTACTACGCCAGCCGGTGTGCCGATGTGGTCGCCTTCGCTGGTCTTTCCATTCTTTCGAGAGCTGCCCTCACCCGGCCTGACGGCCACCCTCTCCCCGGCGGGGGAGAGGGAACTGCCACGTGATGGTCGCTGCCGTTCCCTCGCCCGCTTGCGGGAGAGGGTGGCCGTCAGGCCGGGAGAGGGCAGGTGGTGACCTCACGAATCGGAATAATCGTCTTCGCTGCACGATGCACCTCCTGCTCCCCGTGTTGCTCAAGCAAAGCCAGCAACCGCTTCCGCATGATCAAGCCCGGCTGATCCGCCGCCATGTTCTGCTCGACCCGCCGCCCGAGATCCACCGGTGCATCGGCATCCACCGTTTCAAGAATTTCCTTGTCCTCTGCAATGACGCGCAGGTCCCATTCGTTCAGCTCGGCGGCCGGGCAATCCGCTTCCGTGTCGTTGCGGTACAGCCATTGCAGGATCTGTATGTTTTCGTCATCGATCGGCGTGGCGCAGGTGATGATCAGATGCTCGAGCCCGTTCGGATAGTTGAGGCCCAGGCGACGGTTGAAGGGCAGGTGCCACTGGTTACGGAAGTGGCGCCGCGTTGTCGGCTCGGTCGTACCGGTGATGCGATGCGAGGCCGGCGGGTTGTTGATGGTGAGCTTTGTCTCGGCTTCGAAGCCGTAGTCGGTTTCCGTGATGCCGAAGAACTCCGGCTTCTGCTGCGAGAACTGGCCGAAGGTGCCTTTGTGCACGAAGGCGAAATGCGCAGCGTCGAAGGAGTTTTCCATCAGGCGCAGCGCGCCCGTTTTCCAGCTCACATCGAACTGCTGGATGCAGCGATAACTGCCTTCAGCGTGTTCCGGAATGTCCATGATGGGCTTGAGCGGATCTTCGAGCGCAACCCACACGTAGCCGTATTTCTCCTGGCAGGGGAAGGCCGGGACTTTTGCGCCGGCGGGAATTGCCATCGCAGGCGCTTGCGGAATCTTCACGCAGCTGCCGCTGCAGTCGTATTGCCAACCGTGATAGCCGCAGACGATATGATCGCCCTCGACGAAGCCCTTCGAGAGCTTCGCCGTGCGGTGACAGCAACGGTCGCGCAATGCGGCGGGCGTGCCGTCGGATTTCTTCCAGAGGACGATCTTCTCGCCGAGTAGCGTGAAGGGCTGCGGGCCGGCGTCGAGCTTGCTGATCGGCATGATCGCGTACCAGAAACGACGCAGGACTTTCTGTTGTGTGACGAGCATGTGAGCTTCTCCATGCCTGGTGGCGATCTCTCCTCGCCTTCAGCCGGCGCGCCAAGATGGTCGCCTTCGCTGAGTTGCTGCTGTGCCATTTGCGGCGTGTGTCTATTGCGCGTTGTCATCGCCCCTCACCCGTCGCTGTCGCGACACCCTCTCCCGCAAGCGGTAGAGGGGACGGCAGACAGTGTCCGATGCATCAAGACCGGCCCCCTCGTTGCAGTCCCCTCTCCCAAGCATGGGAGAGGGTGGCCGTCAGGCCGGGTGAGGGCAGGGTTCAATCAAGGCATGATCTTCAGATCCTTCACGAACTGCGTCGTGTAAGCCTTCTTCCAGTCCGTATCCGCCTTCAGCAAGCCCGCACCCACCATGAACTTGTAGGTCGCTTCCCAGCGCGCATCGGTCATGATCCCCGCGCCGAGTTTTGCCGCATCGCCGCCGTCGAAGACCTTCAACTCCTTCATGCGCTTGATGCCATACGCAATCTGCTCGTCGTCCATCTTCGGGTTGTCTTTCTTGATCAGCTCGTTCGCGGCAGCAGGATCGGCGAGGTAGCTCTTCCAGCCCTCGATCGACGCCTTGACGAAGCGCGCGACGAGGTCAGGTTTCTCGGCGACGAGCTTCTGCGTGCTGACGATGGTGGTGCCATATGGCGGGTAGCCCTCATCGGCGAACAGGAAGAAGTTGGCCTTCACGTTGTTCTTCATCGCCTGGAAGGGCTCGGACGACGGGTAGGCCTGTTGCGACAGGGTCGGGTCGGCGAAGAAGGGTTGCAGGTTGAAGGTGTAGGTGCGGAACTGCGAATCGGTGAAACCGTACTTGGCCTTGATCCACGGAATCCAGCTGGTGTGCGCGGTGGTGCCGGCGAGGATGGTCTTGCCCTTGAGTTCGGCCAGGCTCTTCACGTCGTCGTGCGTCATGATGCCCTGCAGGTCTTTCTGGAAAGACGTGCCGACGGTGACGACGGGCAGCCCCTTCTCGATCGAGTTCAGTACCTGGAAGTCATAACCCATGATGAAGTCAGCCTGGCCCGCGGTAAGCAACTGCATGCCGTTGACCTGCGGTCCGCCCATTTTCACGGTGACGTCGAGGCCGTATTTCTTGTAGATGCCTTTCGCGACGGCCTGGTAGAAACCACCATGCTCGGCCTGCGCAAACCACGAAGTGAGGAAGGTGACCTTGTCGTCGGCATGGGCAGGCGTGGCAAGGGTGAGCGCGGCAATGGAAGCAAGCACGCTGCGAGAGAAGAATGATTTGAGACTGGATGTGTGAAGCATGCTGGTTCTCCGTTGAGAAGTTCGCACTTGAATTCAAGTGCGGGGAACCGGAACACGCTGGGGGCTGGCATCGTTCTGGATGAACGACTTCATGACGAAGTAGCAAGGATCCCCGTTGCGTTCCGTAACGAACACAAGCACCCGGTACCGGGTGCGCAGCAGTCGACAAGCGACTGCTACCGGAGCAATGACCTGCTGTGGAAGACCTCGTTGAAAACTGATGGCAACCGCAGCTGACAGCTTCTACTCCACCCTCCTTAAAGCAACCCCTGTGCCATTAAGGGAAAATTCCGCCGGCTTGTTGATGGAGATCAAGGAGTGGCAAGCATTTTCGTGGCAGCGAAATGTCAATTGAATGGCAATCCGCCGGCCATGCTGGCCTGAGCGGGCGCGTGTCGTGGTATCTGATGGGGCATGCACGCACCGCACTTGTGCCCGGGCCTCAGCGGCGGCGATCACTGCTCCGCTGCCGGCCGTTTCGGCAGGAGCTCCGACTGTGCTATCCCAGGATTCTCGACAAGTGCAGCGAGATCTGCGGCCAGAAGCTCACGACCAGCCACAGGAGTGCGATCACGAGAAAGGCCAGCAACTGGCTGAGTGCGCCCTTCGGGCTGAGTACGCCGATGTACTGTGAGCCAACGATGAACATGTTCTTGCGCGTGCGGTTCAGGTTCATGAAGCGGATCAGGTAGCGCTGTGCCAGCCACACCAGTTGGCCGCAGGCCATGGCCAGCAGCGAAATGCGGAAGATCGTCAGCAGGTCGACCTCGCCATGCAGGACCTTGCGGTATGCCAGCGACAGGATGCCGATCAGCAGCGCGGCGCCGACGGCCACCGTGGCATTCCTGACCGCCATTTTCTTCTGCTCGTCTGCCGCTTCGGAAAGCTGCGTGCGCACTTCGGCGACTTTCTCCGTCACCAGCGCGGCAAACTCAGTCTTGGCCTTTTCGACGCGCTCGTCGAGCACCGTGCCGAATTTCAGCGCCGCGTAGTCGATCAGGGATTCCACGTCGGCCTTGGTCAGCGAGCGCTGCTTGTTCAGCTCCTCGCCAATGGTGTCGATGTGGGTCTGGATCTGCGTGCTGGCTTTCTGGATGGAGCTGTCGACGGTCTCGCCGAACTGCGCGATCTCTTCCTTGAACCAGTTCGCCACGATGTTCTCCTTGAGGATCTTCCTGCCTTGCGTCGTCCAGGTCGGGATGCGCGGTGGATGGCGCCGCTGGCGCCCGACGAAGTCGAGACGATACACCGCGCGTGGCCGCGCCGGGTCTGGCACGGAGCCGCGCCCCGTCTGTCTCGCGGCGTGATGCTTGCCCTACAAGTTGACGCCCGTGTGCCGATAGAATCTGCACGCCCGTGTGCGCCTTGGCGCACGGGAAACGATCCCGCCGAATCCGCCGAGAGCCCCGACGATGCGCCGTTTCACCTGCCACTGGTTCCTGTATGGCCTGCTGGCCGTGTTCACCTGTCCCGCCAACGCCGCCGTTGGTGACCTGCTGGAGATGAGCGACAAGCTCGACCAGCTTGATCGCATGGACCTCGATGAGGCGATCGAGAAGGCCGATCGTTGCACGCGTGCGCGCAACTTCGATTGCAGCGAAGCCGAGCTGCGCAAGGCGCGCAAGTTTGCCAACAACGGCAAGGACAAGGCAGATGTCGAGCGCGCGGCCCTGGCGCTCGTCGCCGAGCGGAAACGCCTCAAGGCCGAAGAGGATGCACTCGCCGAGCAGGAGCGCCAGCTGGCGCTCGCCGAAGAGCGCTACCGCCGGCAGCAGGCCGACGCCGAGGCGCGCGCAGAAGAGCAGGCCAATCGCGACAATGCCTGGCAGGCCGCTTTCGGCGCCGTCAAGGCCGGGCTGGACACCTACGCCCAGCTGCGCAGCAACCAGCGCGCGCAGGAGCTGGCCGGTCAGCAACGCTTCAACCAGATGCAGCAGCAGTTCGCGGCCGACAACGCGCGGCAGCAACAGCGATTCGCCGAAGAGCGGGCGCGTATTGCCGCAGCCCGGCAGACCCTGCAACGACCGGTCGCGCAGGCGTCTGCCCAAGCGCCCGCACAAACACCGTCTGCGCAACGGGTTGCCACCGCCGGCAATTCGAATGGCATCTACACCACGGCGTCGGCCGCGGGTGTCAGCAATGATGAAGCCCTGCGCGCTGGCGCGAAGGCGGCCGGTATTCCGCTGGCCGCGCTGACGGACGATTCGCGCGGCAGTACGCAGCCCGCAGCAAGCCAGGCAGCGGCGAGTCAGGCCGCCGCAAGCCAGGCCGCCGCCCAGCGCGAAGCTGATGCGCGCAGGGAGCGCGAGCGTCTTGACAAGGAACGTGCAGAGCAGGCCCGTCTCGAAAAGGAACGCGTCGACAAGGAGCGGGCGGAGAAGGAACGCATTGCGCGCGAGAAAGAGGAAGAGCGCAAGAAAGCCCGCGAGGCCGAAAAGCTCGCTGCCGAGCAGGCGAAAGAGAACATGCCGGAAGCATTGGCATTTTGCTGGCAGAACGACAAGAAGACGTACTGGTGGTGCGATGGCCGCGTCGACGAGACCATCGTGGGAGAGAAGACGCGCGAGGAGCAGCTCAAGAGCGTGGGCTGCGAGAACGCCCGGCAACTGTCGGACGGGCTGATCACCCTGACACGCAAGCGCAATGGCAAGTCGCACACGGGCTTTGTCTTCGGCTGCGGATTCAAGTTGTCGGTCGGCGATACCGGTGGAATGACCTGGAACCGCGACATCCGCAAGATCTGGAACGGCATGCCTGCGTCGTGGTGAAGCCCGCTCGATGCGTCGGTGGAAGTTTCCTGTCCAACTGTTTTCTGGAGTACTCGTGATTCAGCGACTCTCTCGTGTCTGCCGCCCGCAGGGGCTGGTGTTCGGTCTGCTTTTCGGCGTCGTGCCGCTGGCCCACGCACAACAATCGCCCGGCACCGCCGCCATACGCTTTCTCTGCGATGGGGACAGTCTCGGTGCCGAGGTCAGCATCAACGGCAAGTTCCGTGGTGAATGTCCGTTCGACGCGACGGTGCCGGAAGGCGTCCTGAACATCCGTGCGGTCAAGGCATCAGGCGCCGATCGCGAGCGCGTGTTCGAACAGCAGACCCGCGTGGGTGAGGGAACGATCAAGCGACTTGAGATCGTGCTTGGCCTGCCGCAGCTGACGGCCGCGGCGAAAGTGCGCGAGACGCAGCGCCTGGAGGCTGAGCGCGTGGCGCGGGAGCAGGTCGAGCAGCGTGAGCGGGAACGCCTCGAGCAGGCACAACGCGCGAGGGCTGAGCGTGAACGCGAGCTACGCAAGCAGATGACAGCGCTGGAGACTGCGGCGGCCGCTGGCGACGTGGCCGCCATGCTCACCCTGGGCGGGCTCTTCGAGACGGGCGTCGACGGCAAGCCTGACATGAGCACCGCACGCAGTTGGTACGGCAGGGCGGCGGATGCCGGCAGTCGCCAGGCCGTCATCAAGCTCACACGCTTCGGCGTGCCGCTGGGGCGTGCGGACGCTGATGCCCTTGCGCAGATGCTGGCTTTGCCGACGGAGCCGGTCAGGAACGTAGCGATCCGCGGCAAGGATGCCGTGCGCGAGTTCGTGTTGCGCGATGCGTTCTTCGTGACGCCCGGCGGCAATCGCAAGTTCAGCTTCGATCTCGGCAGCGCGAACGAGATCAATCGCGGCACCTGCCGGCGCAATGACAATGGCCTGTTTGACGTCGAGTCGGAAAGCGGCGTACCCCAGATCGTCAACAGCGCATCGGGCACCTACCTGTTGGGAGGGCTGTTGAATCTGGAGTGGCGCCAGGGTGGTCTGTTCGGTCCGCGCAATTCACTCACGGTGGTGGAGTCGACCTGGGGTCAGCCTTTCCCGCTGCAGGCAGGCAAGCGCTTCGGCCTGAAGACGCGCGACGAGTCCTCCAAGCTCGAAGGCGACATGGGGACCCGGCTCGATTGCGGACTGTCTGCGAATGAGCCCGGCCCGCGGGGCGGTCGCACGATGATCTGCATGCGCGAGGTGGCTTTCAGCAACTTCACCCAGGTGATGGTGCTGCGTGCGGAGTGGGATGAACCGTCGGGCTGCCTGTCGCAGCGCGTCGTGGCGGGTGGCATGTTGCAACGATGAACGCTTGCCCGTCGGGCTGCGTCGTTTCCTGGATCCGAGGCTGGAGGTGGTGTGTGAGAGGGTGTGCAAGGGACGTGCGAGGGGTTTTGGTCCGGATGTTGGTGCTGGGCGCGGTGTGCGCGCCCGTCGTCGTGCCGATGGCAAATGCTCAGACGAAGAGTGTCGCCGAGAGCGCTGCGTTGCGTGTGCTCTGCGACGGCGAGGCCAAGGATGCAGAAGTCTTTGTTGACGCCCAGTTCAAAGGCGAATGCCCGGTGGATATCACATTGGCCGCAGGCAGCCACGCGATACGTGTCGTGAAGAAGATCGGTGACACGCGTGAGCGCGTCTTCGAACAGACGGTGCGCGTGGCGGGTGGCACGGCCAAGCGGATCGAAGTTGCGCTGGGGCCGGAGACCCTGACAGCGGGGGGCGAGCGTATCGAGGCGACACGTCGCCAGCAGGCCGCAGTGGAGGCTGAGCGGCAAGCGCAGGTGCGTCGTCGTGCCGCTGAAGAGCAGGCACGCGTGGACAATGCTGCTTATACGCAGAGCGTGGCGGCGCAGCGCCAGCGCGTCGACCCTGTCGTCGACGGCTTGCTCGCGGAGCTGCGCGCGCGGGGCGCTGCGCCGACGGCGGACTGCCCGGATTGTCCGCGTGGTGTACGCCCTGGCGCACGTGTCGACACGGATGTACCGCCCGCGCCCGACGCCGGCATGGCGGAATGGTTGCAAAAGGCTCGCACGGAAGTCGTAAGTTATGTGGGCGAGGAGGGCGCAAGTTTTCGCCCCCCTTCACAGGCGATCGCCATGCCCTGCGAAGGCGCCTTCGAGGCCATGCGCAAACTCGCCGGGCTGACCGACATGGGGGACATGTCTGCCTCAGACCGCAAGGCCATGCTGGCGCAGCCGGGCATGAGCGCGGATTACCTCAGCTACCTGCGCGACATTCGCATCTGGCCAGTGCAGGCGACTTGCAGCCAGGGCGTGCTGAACGGCCCACTCGAGCTATGGGGGTTTGGCAACAGCGTGTGGTCCAGCCAGGGCATGGTCAATGTCGGCCCGCGCCTGGTGCACGTGCGCGGCACGGTCGTGGGTGGCAAGCCGGCCGGGCCCTGGTACGTGGCCACGCGCACGGGCTCGTCGCTGACGCGTTATGCCGATGCGTCCACCGACGCCATGATGCGCAAAGGCATGCAGGGCGATCCGTCCGAGAGTTTCATGGTGATCTACAGCGAGGGCGACCAGATGCAGTCGCGCTCCGCATCCATCTCGGTCGCGCTGTTCGCCAATTCAGACGTGCAGAAATATTCCGGCGGGCTGAAAGCGAGCTTTACGCGCCCGACCTCGGCGAACACTGCCGAGTCGCTGGGCTACGACGGACTGCGACTGGCCAGCCGCACCCTGATGAAGGATGGCAAGCTGCATGGCCCCATGACGATCTATGGCTACACGCGGCCAGGCGGGTTCCTGCTGCCGGACACGAAGTACCCGACCTCGGTGACCTGCTTCCGCGATGGCAAGGCCGTCCAGCTTGACCCGTGCAGGATGGATTGAGCCTCACTCAGCACTGGAAGCGCGACACCACCACGTTGAGCTGGCTGGCAACGCGCTCCAGCTCCTGTGTGGCATGGGCTGTCTCGCTCATACCTTGCGAGGTGGTTTCCACCATGTGAGCGATCTGCTCGACCTGTTGGGCGAGGCTGGTGCTGGCCGTGCTTTGTTCGCGCGTGGAGTCGGCCACTTCGCTGACGAGATTGGTGGCGCGCGTCGCGCCATCGGTGATCAGGTCGAGCAGGCGCGCTGAGTCTTCAGCCGCGGCAACACTCGCGCCAACGCGATTGGATGCGGTTGTCATGGCCTCGACGGCACCGCCGGTCTCGGTCTGGATGGCACCCAGCATGGTTTCGATTTCCACCGTGGCGGTGGCGGTACGTTCCGCCAGCTTGCGCACCTCGTCGGCAACGACGGCAAAGCCGCGCCCGGTTTCGCCGGCACGTGCCGCCTCGATGGCTGCATTGAGCGCAAGCAGATTGGTCTGCGAAGCAATTTCCTTGATGGAGGCGGCAATGGTGCCGACGGCCGCAGCGCGCTTGCTGAGGCTCTCGATGCGCGTGTTGGCGTCTTCCACTGCGCCGGCCAGGTCGCGCATCTGCATGGTCGCGTTCTGCACCTGTTCCTTGCCTGCTTCCGCGTGTTCGGCGGCGCCGCGCGCATGCTGCTCGGTCTGGGCTGCGTGCTCGGAGATGTGGGAGATGCTGACGGTCAGCTCTTCCATGGCGGCGGCCATGGTCTGTGCTGAATCGGATTGCTGGTGCGCGCCTTCGGCAACTGTCGAAGACGTGACGCTGATTTCCTGCGAAGCGGTGGCAATGCGGTCGGCACCCGAAGTGATTTCCTGCACGATGCTGCGCAGCTTGCCGATCAATGCATTCAGTTCGGCCAGCACGCTGCCGGCAGCGGCGGAGGGCACGCTCATACGCAAGTCTCCCTCGGCGACCTGTTTCATGATGGCCACTGCATGACCGGGTTCGCCACCGATCTGCGCGATCACCGAGCGCCCGATCACCACGACGAGGCCGAATACGCCGAGGGTCAGTGCCGCGACGATGGCCAGGCTGGTCAGCAGCTCCTTGCGGAACGCTGCGGCGACGTCATCGACGTACATGCCGGTGCCGATGGCCCAGTCCCATTGGGGCACGAGTTCAGCATAGGAGGTCTTGTCTGCGGCGACTGTTCCGCCAAGGCGTACGAATTTGTAATGCACGAAATCGCCACCCTTCTTCGCCGCGTCTATCAGATGCGAGACATAGGGGACGCCGTCCGCGTCCTTGGCGTCCATCATCGGCTTGTTTTCTTTTTCCGGTGCGGAAGGCAGCAGCAGGCTGTTGCCCGCCGTGTCGAAGATGAAGATGTATTCCGTACCGGCGTAGCGCGCATTGCGAACGAGCTCGCGGGCTTGCGCCTGCGCTTCTTCGCGCGACAGCTTGCCTTCCTTCTCCAGCTTCTCGAAGTACGCCAGTTGCGAGCGTGTGCTCTGGACTACGGAACGCAACAAGGCCTCGCGCTCAGCGTAGGCGTGACTGCGCTGGCTGAAGGCGCCGATGGTACCGACGGCGAGCATGCCGACAAGTGCTGCTGCGGCGACGGCCAGCATCTTGGTCTTGAGAGGGAGATTGGCGAACATCGTTGCGTACCAGTGTTGGGGGTTACTGGCCTTAACGGCCGCTCGCGCGGGGAGTACATGGGTAGTTCTACCGTGGAGGCATGAGTAGTTGTACTCATGCCCGAGGGGTGTGCCGGCGAGGTCGCCTTACTTGAGAACCTCGAACAGGTTGTTGAAGTCGTCAGTCCATACGCCCAGCGCCGGCATGGGTTCGAGCGGGCTGCTCGCCTTGCGGATGGCGTCTTGTGCCAGCACGGCCGGGTTGCGTGCCACCAGGATCCAGTCCGTGTTGCGCAGGGCCGGGTTGTCGTTCTCGTCGTGGATGAAGGCAGTGTGCAGGCCCTTGGCCGCGGCGATGTTGGCGACGACGGGCGCGAGGCGCAGGAAGCGGTTGGTGATGTGGAAGGCGATGATGCCGTCCGGCTTCATGTGGCGCAGGTAGGCATCCATTGCCTGTGTGGTGATCAGGTGCACCGGGATTGAGTCGCCGGAGAAGGCATCGACGGCGAGCACGTCGAAGTTCTGCGGCGCCTCGCGTTCGAGCGACAGGCGCGCATCACCGAGCACGGTCGCAATGGTGGCCTTGCTGTCCGCCATGAAGCTGAACTCGTTCTGTGCGAGCTCGATGACTTCCGGGTTGATCTCGTACATGCGGTAGTTGTCACCGGGCTGGCCGTACACCGCCAGCGTGCCGGCACCGAGGCCGATCACGCCGACCTTCTTGTTGAGTGCAGGTGTGTTGGCGATGGCCAGGCCGACGCCGGCGCTGGCGCCGTAGTAGGCGGTCGCTTCACGGCGGCGCGCAGGCGCGAGGAACTGCTCGCCGTGCTTGACCGAGCCATGGTAGAGCTGGCGCACGTCGTCGTTGGCGTCATCACGATGCGTGTCCAGCGTGATCAGCGTGCCGTAGAAATTGCGTTCGATGCGGCGGCTGCCGGCGAAGTCGTCGTGGATCTGTACGTAAAGGAAATACGCGCAGCACGCGGCCAGTGCGCTCGCGGCAAGCTGCAGCGAGCGGTGCCTGCGCAGGATCGAGACGGCCAGCAGCGCAGTGATGACGAGGCCGATGCCGAGCTCGTAGTAGGCGGGCAGCACGCGCGGCGCGATCAGGCCGACGACGATGCCGCCGAGTGCGCCGCCGAGCGACACCATCAGGTAGAAGCGCGTGAGATGGCGCGGGCCGGGGCGCAGGCGCGCCAGCTCGCCGTGCAGGAACATGCAGATCACGAAAACGCCAGCGGCATACAACGGGATGGCTGTCCAGATATTGAAACCGAGGCTGGCCTGCAGGCCGTAGGCGCACAGGCCGAGCACGGTGGCCGTGACCGGCAGGAACAGCTTGCGGCGATACCAGCGGTCGCTCTCGAAACACAGCACGAAGGTCAGCAGGTAGAGCGTCAGCGGTAGCAGCCACAGGAAGGGGATGGCGGCGACGTTCTGCGTGATGTGGTTGGTGATCGCGACGAGCAACCATGAGCCCATGGCCGCCGGTGTGAGCCATAGCAGGTAGTCGCGCAGGGTCGGGTCCCAGTCGCCTTCGGGCGTGTGTTGTCGCGCATGCGCTTCGGGCGGCAGTGCATGCGCATGGCGCACGAAGTAGATCGCGGAGGCGGCGCACAGGATCGCGAACGCTGCGTAGGCCGCCGACCAGCCCCAGGCTTGGCCGACGATGGCGGCGTGGCGCTCGATGAGGAAGGGGTAGCAGATCAGCGCGATCAGCGACGCGAGATTGGAGAGCGAGAAATAGCGGTAGACGTGGCTGCCGATCAATGTGCGCGAGACCCAGGACTGGATCAGCGGGCCGGTGGTGGAGAGCAGGAAATAGGGCAGGCCGATGGTGCCGAGCAACAGGCGGATGATGAGGAGGGAGGGGTCTTCGTCGCCGGAGGGTTTCCAGTGCGGGTCGGCGATGATGGGCAGGCAGGAGAGGCTGATGGCAAGCAGGGCGATATGCAGGATCGCCTGGCGTCGTGGCGTGAGATGGTGGGTGACCCAGTCCGAGTAGGCATAGCCAGCCAGCAGCACGACCTGGAAAAACACCATGCAGATCGCCCACACGGCAGCCGAGCCGCCAAACCACGGCAGGATCTGCTTGGCGATGATGGGTTGCACGAGGAAGAGTGCGAAGGCACTGATGAAGATCGTGCCCGCAAAGACGATGCGGGAGGCGAGGCGCGAAGCGGCGTGCGAGGTAACCTCAAACTCGGCAGCTCTCATGGATGCATGTTTCCTGTGCAGAGGCCTGTTCAGGTTCATCCGCCGGATGAGTCTGGACTGACCATGGGCCCTGGGGAAAATCTTCACCTGCGGGTTCGATTGTCGCCGACATTCGTGACACGTGTGCATGGTCTCTGCATATGTGCGGGATGTGCCGAACCATATCCGCTGGCGCAGGAGCCGTTTGCATGCATGACTTTGCTGAGGGAGGGCTGTTCGCCGGTCTTAGAATCGTGCCGTCCGGGCTGTTCTATGTGCATCGCCCGTCATGCCCGAGTGAGCCCCCGCTGCGTGTGTGCATCACAAATCTGTCATGTAGGCGCCTCAAACTGGCGGATTGAGCAAGCCACAAACGAGGGAGCACGTTTTAGCCATGGAACACAATCAATCACGCCGCCACGCCCTGAAACTCATCGGCAGTGCGCCCTTGCTGCCACTCGCCAGCGGCCTGAGCGCGTCCGTGCTGTCTGCCTGCGCCAGCATGGGCAGCCGCCCGGCCGCGCGCGCCGTCAGCTTTACCTCGATGGCAGCACCCAGCCTGAACAACCCGGCCGAGATGGCGACGACCCTGGTCAAGTCCGGTCTCGTCGTGGACTACGTCGATGGTACGCAACAGACCTACGCGTTGAAGTACCAGCCTTTCTTCATGACTGGCGACATGGTGCCGGACGGCAAGGGCGGCAGCATCCTCGCGGGCGGCTACTACGACATCAACAACAAGCCCATCATCGACAAGTCGGTCGCGGGGAAAGAGCGCCATTTCTATTCCGACGGTCCTGACGGCACATCGCTGCTGACGCTGGCGGATGCGAATGTGCCGGGCATCAAGGGCAAGGCCGTGTTCGCTGCCGTGCAGTTCGAGTACACGACGCGTGACCAGGGCGGCAACAACACCTATGGCGTGCTGCCCTCGCCGATCGCCATTCTCACCCTGGACCAGGACCAGACCACCGGTGCGCTGACGCTGGTGAAGTATCACAACGTCGACATGTCCAGCGCGCACGGCCTGTGGATCACCTGTGGCGCCAGCCTGTCGCCGTGGAACACGCACCTGTCGAGCGAAGAGTACGAGCCGGACGCGCAGTTCATCGCCGACAACAAGGTGTTCAAGGCCTATAGCAAGAACCTGTACGGCGACGAGACCAAGGCCAATCCGTACCACTACGGCCACCTGCCTGAAATCACCATCAAGCCGGACGGCACTGGCAGCGTGAAGAAGCACTACTGCCTTGGCCGCATCTCGCACGAACTCATCCAGGTGATGCCGGACAACCGCACCGTGCTGATGGGGGATGACTTCACTAACGGCGGCCTGTACATGTTCGTCGCCGACAAGGAGAAAGACCTGTCGGCCGGCTCCCTGTACGTTGCCAAGGTCGGTGCCGGTTTCTCGCTGGACCCGAACGCAGCGGGCGCAAGCCTCACCTGGGTCAATCTCGGCCACGCCACCAGCGCCGAGATCGAAGCCCTTGCCAATACGCTCAAGCCGGCCGACATCATGACGGCGTCGAAGACCGACCCGAACGACGCGAGCTATACCAAGGTCTTCGTCGATGGCGTGGCGAACTGGGTCAAGCTCAAGCCGGGCATGGAGAAGGCGGCAGCTTTCCTCGAGACACACCGCTATTCCAATCTCGTGGGTGCCAGCATGGGCTTCACCAAGCTCGAAGGCACGACAGTCAACGCCAAAGACAAGATCGCCTACTCGGCGCTGCAGAATATCCAGGCGTCCATGGTCAAGGGCAATGCCGCCTGGCGTGAGTCGGTCGGCATTACGGTCGACAAGGCAGTCATCGCTGGCGGCGTGTTTGCACACAACCTCGCCGGCGGTCAGAGCGATGTCGGTGGCAAGCAGATCAACAGCGAGTGGGTGCCGGTGCGCACGCGTGCGTTGTTGATGGGGGAAGACATCCCCTCTGACGCGCTGGGTAATCTCGCCAACCCCGACAAGATCGCCAACCCGGACAACCTCAAGTTCTCCGAGAAGCTGCGCACCCTGTTCATCGGCGAAGACAGCAGCACCCACGTCAATAACTTCCTGTGGGCCTACAACGTCGACACGAAGAAGCTGTCGCGCATCGCCTCGATGCCGGTCGGTGCCGAATCGACCGGTCTGCATGCAGTCGATGAGATCCATGGCTGGACCTACATCATGAGCAACTTCCAGCACGCCGGCGACTGGATCCCCGCGCTGCACGGCAAGGTGCAGGCGACCGTCGAGCCACTGGTGCGTGCCAACTACAAGGATCGCTTCGGTGCGGCAGTGGGTTATCTGACAGGCGTGCCCGTGCTGTCATAAGGCCCGCCGGACGAGGACCAGCCAGGGGCAGCGCCGCAAGGTGCTGCCCTTTTTTCATTCACGGCAGCCTTGTTGATGGAGGCTGCCGTGCGGTGCGTTGGCTCCCGTCCGTCCGCTGAAATAATGACATGGTCAAATCCGACTACAATGAACCGGACGCCACATCATGCGGAGCTGACGAATGAAAGCCGGAAGTGTCTTGCAACATGTTCGTGCTTGCTTGCCCTGGGCTACCGGCGCCGTGCTCGGCATGGCCGCCATGCCGGCGCAGGCCATCGTCTCCAGTCAGAATCCAGCGAGCTGGCTCGGCGGTGGCATCGACTACCTCGATGGCGTGGGCCAGCTCATCGTGTCGCGTAGCGACGGCAATTTCGGTTGCAGCGGCAGCCTGATCGCGGGCGGGCAGTATGTGCTCACTGCCGCACATTGCCTGAGCGGCGATAGCGGCACCTTGACGACTTCCAGCGTCGCCCTGTCTTTCAAGGGCGGCAGCGTGACCGCCAGCGCAACCGAGTTCTATACCCACGGCGGATGGACAGGCGACACCTCCGCCGGCAATGACATCGCGCTGATCAAACTGGCCAGCGCCATTACATCGATTGACGGGTACCAGTTCGCGTCTGGCAATGTGCAGGGTGCGAGCGTGATCATCGCGGGCTATGGCTTCGTCGGTACGGGCGCGAGTGGCTTCAATGCCAATACCTTCGGCACGCTTCGCTACGGATACAACGAGTACGACGCGAGCAGCCTGTACTACACCCAGCATGCCTACTCGAGCAGCGTCTACCTCTACGACTTTGACAGCCCCGCCGGCAGCAGCAGTATCTTTGGCTCGGCCGGCCTGGGGGCCAGCGAAGCGACCATCGCTCCCGGCGATTCCGGTGGCGCCACGCTGGTGAATGTGGGCGGGGAATGGCTGCTCGCCGGGGTTCACTCTTTCGCGAGCTGCCCATCGGGTTACTGCCCGGTTGATGGCCGATTCGGAGATATCGCGGGCGATACCTCCGTGTTCGCGCAGTCAGCCTGGCTGCAAAGCTATCTTCCAGCGGCGGTTCCGGAAGCGCCGTCATGGGCGATGCTGATGGCGGGCGCCGGCCTGCTGGGGGGCATTGCCCGGCGCCGCAATCGCACTTCCGCTCGGCCGTAGTATCTGCGTAAGCCCGGCTGCCTAGATTCGGCATGGCATGGATTGTCGGGCCTGGCTGCCCGGCGTAGCCAGGCTGAAGAACGCCGGGGCCCGATACGGGTTTGCCGGCCAGATCCGGCCCGATTCATGCATGCCCGTTGCATCACTTCAGCATCGGCATTCGCCGAGGCAAGCCTGACGTCGCAAGAAAGGAGCACTCCATGATCTACGGTCTGACCCAGCTTGGTTTTGTTCACACCCTCATCAGCCTCGTCGCGGTGTTCGCGGGCATCTTTGCGCTCGTGCGCGACAAGGAGATCTCTCCCGCCAATACCGTCGGCAAGCTGTATGTGTGGACTACGGTGCTGACGTGCCTCACGGGCTTCGGCATCTTCCAGCACGGCGGCTTCGGCAAGCCACACGCGCTGGGCGTGCTCACCTTGCTGGTGCTGGCGGGTGTTTATGTTGCGAACAACACAGCCTTGCTCGGTCGGTGGTCGCGTTATGCAGCAGTCGTGGGCATGTCGCTGACCTTCATGTTCCACTGGATTCCCGCGATTACCGAGACCACGACGCGGCTACCTCTGGGCGCTCCCCTGTTGCCCAACGCCGAGGCGCCCGAACTGCAGGTGGTTGCTGGCGTTCTGGGGCTGTTGTTCCTGATCGGGGCTGGTCTGCAGGTGCGGCGCATTCGTGCAGGGGCGGGCGCTGCAGCGAGCACGACGCCAGTAGGTACTGCCTTGTCCTGATCGTCGGTTGCGAGGTCCCGGCGCTCCTCGCGGTGGCGCGTCGGGCTTTACGCGCTTTTACCGGGCTTTACCCCGCGCGGGTTTCGCTCGGCCGCGCCCTGGTCGATAAATGAGTATGCCTGCCGCACACGGCACCATTCATATCGTCAAGGACCTCAACCATGGTTTCCGCCATTTCCTCCGCCAGCAGCGTCACTGCCGTGACCGCGAGCAGTTCGAATAACGTCACGACGCTGGAGCGGCAGCTCGCGTCATTGCAGAAGCAACTGACCGAAGCGCAGAAGGATACGACCAGCGCGGACAGCGCAGCCAAGGCGCAGCAGCTGCAACAGCAGATCGCCGCGCTGGAGCAGAAGATCGCGCAAGCGAAGGCGCAGGAGCAATCGACGACGAGCAGCCAGGATGCTCAAGGTGCGCAGGCCGCAACCGGGCGTTCGTCGAGCGCGACGCTGGGCAACAACGTGGACGAATTCGCGTAGGTCGGAAAAGCGGAGCGCCTTCCGGCATTTCACATCATCGATAGGTGGTGGGCCTGATTCAGGGCCCGATGTCGGAAGGCGCTCTGCCTTTCCGGCCTGCGAGAACCTATAGCGCCGGAATGATCGCCACCGGCGCCAGCTCGATCTCGTCGCAGTTATTGCCGGGCCCGCTGCGGTCGATGACGAGGAAGTCGCTGACTTCGTCGAGCGCCATCAAGGGGTGGTGCCACACGCCTTTGGCATAGTTGACGCCCTGTGCCGCCGTTGCAAGGAAGCAGCGCAGATGGCCTGCCGTCGGCGGCTCGCCGGGCCGTGCGACGACCACCAGGTACGGACGCCCTGACAGCGGCACGAAGGCCTGCGAGCCTTTGGGGTGACGCTCCATCATCGGCACGATGAAGGGCAGCGCGCGCGGCAGGCCGCGGAAGATGCTCACGATGACGCGACCGTCCTCCCCCGCGTCGAGATTCGCGAGGTCGTGGTAGCGCTCCGTATTGCCCGCGTTGATCGGGAAATGCTTCACCGCATCGCTGGCCTCGATGACGTCGCCAAAAGGCGCGAAGGCTTCGTGCGTGAGGGGTTCGATTTTCAGGTGGAGTGCGTCGGTCATCGTTGATTGGTCACGCCTTCAAATTCTGTCATTCCCGCGAAGGCGGGCATCCACTTCTACGTGATAGCTAAGTCTGGTTTTGACGTGGATTCCCGCCTTCGCGGGAATGACGGCAAGCGGGCTAGGCTCCTGCCACCTTCCCGAACAAACGCAAACGACTCACCCCGCCATCCGGGAAGATATTGAACCGCACATGCGTCACCGGTCCGAGCGCGGCGAGTCCGTCGAAGCTATGCACGGCATCCATCGACAGCTTCTGTTGCGGCAACAGCTCCTGCCAGAACATGCTCTGCGTGATCAGCGACTGGTCCGTGCCGCCCGTCATGCGCGCAGCCTGCAGCGAGCAGGAGTCCGGGAAGTTGCCTTTGAAGAAGGCCGTGTCGACTTCGACGCGCTCGATGATGCCGGGTGCGGCCAGCGCGATGATGCTCCAGTCATTGCCCGGTTCGCGGCGGCGACGCGTTTCCCAACCGTCGCCCATGTTCACGCCGCGGCCCGGCAGCAGCAGCGCCGAGGCGAGGCCGAAGTGTTCGTTGTTGGCGGCGACCACGTAAGCGCCATTGATGGCGGCGGCAAGATCGAGCTCTGCGCCAGCAATGGTGGTATCGCTGCTGGGGCGACCATACACGCGCAAGCGGGCGATACCGCCGTCGGGGAAGATCGAGATGCGCACATGCGTCCAGGTCTCCTGGCTCGTCAGTGCGTGGTAGTGGTGCGCGTTGCCCTTGAGCGCGACGGTGGGCAGCAGCGAAGTCCAGCGCACGTCGGCGGCGGGCACATCCTTGTCGCTATGGCAGGCTTCGAGCGAGGCGCCGGGCGGGTAGTTGCCGGTGAAGTGACGCGTGTCGATGTCGACGCCGAAGATGCGGCCGGGGCGTGCGAGTTTCACCACGCACCAGTCGTTGCCCGGGCCGCGCTTGCGGCGCGATTCCCAGCCATCCATCCACTTGCCGTTGTCATCGTACTTGCCGACGATGAAGACCGGCTCGGCCGGATCCAGCATGCGCTCCTTCGGTGCGAAGAATTCGTCGCTGGCGGCAACGGCCTTTGCACCGAGGCGCGTGTCAGCGAGGTTGGTATAGCGCCGCGTAAAGTCCGGGGCATCGGGATCGAGGGTAACGACGGCCATATGAAGTCCTTTTCAATGCATTGCGCTGCCAGCGTCGACTGGCGGGCGTACGTTCCAAGCTTGTTTCCAAGCTTACCGCCGCGTCGCCGCAGCGGGGTGAATAAGCAGTATTCGTGCTGGGCGCATGGGCGGGCCGCAAAATTGCCCGGCCGCCGTGCGTGTCATACTTCGAACCGTTGCGGGCGCTCCGCGCCCACGGGCCTTCATTCCATTTTCCATTCCTCTACGCCATGAAACGACGCCAACCCATTGCCGGAGAGATCAAGCCCGCTGCCCCACGTCGCCGCGACAGCGTGGGTGCCGCCGATGCACGCATCTACGACTCGATCTTCCAGGCCGTGATGATGCAACGCCTCAAGCCCGGCATGAAGCTGCCCGAGCCGCAGCTGTGCGAGCTCTTCGGCGTCAGCCGCACCCTGGTGCGCAAGGCCTTGCAACGCCTCGAGAGCGACCACATCGTCGAGTTGCGCCCCAATCGCGGCGCTGTCGTTGCTTCGCCGACGCCCGAGGAGACGCGCGAGATCTTCGTCGCACGCCGCGCCATCGAAGCCGCCATCATGCCGCTGGCCATAGCCAACAATACGCCTGCGCGCATCGAACTGCTGCGCAAGGCGCTGAAGGCCGAGCACGAAGCCCTGCACACGCCCTCGCAACTCGAATGGGCTCAGCGCGCCGGCAACTTCCACGTGTTGCTGGCCGAGCAGGCAGGTAACGGCGTGTTGAGCGCCTTCCTGACGCAGCTGATGTCACGCTGCTCCCTCATCGTCACGCTCTACGAGGTGCCGGGCGACTCCGTGTGCGAGCACGAAGAGCACGAGCAACTCGTCGAACTGATCGCAAAGAGCGACGTGGCCGGTGCGACCGCGCTGATGGATACCCACCTGCGCGCACTCGAAGCGCGTATCCGCCTGCCCAAGGCCGACGAAGCGCCGGATCTGGGCGCTTTGCTCGGGCTGTAAAACCGCCACAAATCAGGCTGCGCGGGTCGTTAGCGAATTTGGGTGAATGAGTGGCTCGCTCGCCGTGCCTGAGCACTGCTCTGCGCGAGCCGCCTTGCTGACAACCCGCTCGCTCCGCTTTGTGACGGTTTCGAACGCTGCTAACCAACAATCGTATACACTTTAATGGTGCTTGCCAAGCGCTAGGCCTGATGCCGCCCAGTGCTCCGGAAGAATGCACCGACATCGCGCTTCGTGTTCATTAATTGTGCGCCTGAAAGGCGTTTTGACGAGGCCTGGGCCAGCGTCAGATGGGACGAAAGACCCGTCAGGCATGGTTCTAAAGTCAGAAGATGGCTTCTGGAACGGATGTTGCATGTATCCACTTTAAAGGCGTAAAGAATACATTTTTGATTGCAGCCATACGCCAGCGCAATCGGCCTACATTCCGGAGAGTTTCACCATGCAACGTCGTCAGTTCCTTCTTTCCTCGCTCGCCGCTGGCGGAGCGTTTGTCTTGCCTGAATTTGCGCAGGCCGCCTACACGGTCGCCTCGCCACTCAAGATCGGCTTCTGCTATTCCGGCCCGATCGGGGATTCCGGCTGGACCTATCAACACGAGCTTGGCCGTCGTCTGGTCGAGAAGACCTATGGCGACAAGGTGAAGACCTTGTTCGTCGAGAGCGTGCCCGAGACGCCGGACGCCGTGCGCATCCTGCGCCAGTTCACGCAGCAGGGCTGCGGCATGGTGTTCGCCACCTCGTTCGGCTTCATGGAGTCCACGCTGCGCGTCGCCAAGCAGTTCCCCAAGGTCGCCTTCGAGCACGCCACGGGCTACAAGTCGGCGGCCAACGTTGGCCTGTACCAGACGCGCTTCTACGAAGGTGCCTACCTGCTCGGCATACTCGCCGGCAAGATGACCAAGACCAATACGCTGGGCTTCGTCGGCTCGGTGCCGATTCCCGAAGTGCTGCGCAATATCAACGCTTTTACGCTTGGCGCGCGCAGCGTCAATCCGAAGGTGCAGACCAAGGTCATCTGGATCAACTCCTGGTACGACCCGGGCCGTGAGCGCGAGACAGCGGAAGCGCTGGTGGCGCAGGGCGCGGACATCCTCTACCAGGGCACGGACTCGCCCTCCGTCGTGCAGGTTGCGCAGGAGCGTGGCCTTTACGCATTCGGCCAGGACTCGGACATGAGCAAGCACGGTCCCAAGTCACACCTCTCGGCCAACGTCGCCAACTGGAGCGTGTACTACGTCAAGAAAGTTGGCGACATGCTGGAAGGCAAGTGGAAGCCCGAGGATACGAAGTGGGGCATGAAAGAAGGCATGGTGCAGCTTTCGCCGCTCAACCCCGGCGTGCCGGCGGATGTGGCCAGGTTGTTCGAAGCGAAGAAGGCAGAGATTGTCGCCGGCAAGTTCCAGCCCTTCACCGGACCGATCAAGGACAACGAAGGCAAGGAACGCGTGGCGGCAGGGAAAGTGCTTTCGGAGGAGGAGCTGTGGTCTTTGAAATGGTATGCCGAAGGGGTAATTGGAAAGGTGCCGGGCTGACGCGATGACGTTGTAGGAGCGGGCCATGCCCGCGACCACGCAGGCTTCAAATTGGCACTGACTTTTTCGTGCCCGTGGTGTCGCGGGCATGGCCCGCTCCTACATGTGCGTCGTGAAGTGCGGTAGCCACAGAATGAAAGGTAGTTGGAACATGGACATCGATTTCACCAGCATCACCGAATACCAGCGCTACAAGCTGATGGCCAGCCTCATCGTGCCGCGCCCCATCGCGCTGGTCACGACCGTGGGCGAGGACGGTGTCGTCAACGCCGCGCCGTTCAGCATGTTCTGCATGGTCGGCGAAGAGCCGCCGCTCGTGATGGTGAGCATCAATCGCAAGAAGGATGGCGGACTCAAGGACACGGCGCGCAACATCCTCGCCAATGGCGAGTTCGTTGTGCATCTCGCCGACGAGGAAATCGCCGAGCGCATGCACTTCTGCGGCGACAGCCTGCCGCCGGAGCATAGCGAGATGGATCACGTCGGTTTCAACGCACTGCCATCGCAAGCCATCAAACCGCCACGCATCGCCGAAGCGCCGGTCGCCTTCGAATGCAATATCTACGAGACCATCGTCACCGAGAGCCGTCACATCTTCCTCGGGCGGGTGTTGTGGCTGCACGTGCGCGACGGCCTCGTCGACACCGAGAAATGGCGTGTGCGCCTGCAGGACTACTTCCCCGTCGGCCGTTTCGGCGCGAGCTTCTACACGCGCACGCGCGACCGCTTCGCCATTGAAGCGCCGGGGCATGA
Organism: Uliginosibacterium silvisoli; assembly: GCF_036017035.1. NCBI lineage: Bacteria > Pseudomonadati > Pseudomonadota > Betaproteobacteria > Rhodocyclales > Zoogloeaceae > Uliginosibacterium > Uliginosibacterium silvisoli. Next base: position 1,870,100 of record NZ_JAYXHS010000001.1, read on the forward strand.
CAAGAGCGAAGGGCGCAGCACGCCCATCGATGAGATCTAGAAAATTTCCGGACAGAGGTTCAGGACATGAGTAACTTTAGCGAAGCCGACACGCGTTACATGAGACTTGCCATCGACGCCTCGCGCGCAGCCGTGGCAGAAGGCAATTTCCCCTATGGCGCAACCTTGCTGAGCGCAGATGGACGCGCCCACGTCTCGCACAACAACCAGGTCACGACGGGCGATTGCACAGGGCATGCAGAGGTGGTTCTCGTGCGCGAAGTCGCGCAGAAACTCGGACTGGATGCACTCGTCGGCGCAACGGTTTACGCCAGTGGCGAACCTTGCGCGATGTGCACGGGTGCGCTGTTCTGGGCGGGGGTGTCACGCATCGTCTATGCGATGCCCACTCCGGTCCTCAACGCCATCGGCGGCGCGCCTTACATCTTGCCGCGGACAGCCGATGTGCTGGCGGGCGCGTCACGCAAGATCTCTGTAGAAGGCCCGCTGCTCGAAGAAGAGGCGACGGCCGTGCTGCGCGAGTTCGCCGCGCGTTGAGAGCCGGGCCGTATGAGCAACCAGAACCGTTTCGCGTATGGCGACCCTACCGGTCAGTCAGGAAAAGACGATGGCGGAGCCATGCTGGATGCTCAGTTGTGCCGAGTCGTAGAGAGCCAACCAGGATGCATACTCCCTGTGGAGCCCTTCATCGCTGTGAGTGACTTGATTGATCCGCTCGGCCTCGACATCCGACAGCAGTCCGTCCTGCAAATCGATACCAAGCGCCGGGGCCACCAATACCAGCTCCTCCAGCAATCTGTATGACGAGCCGAGCATGCCTCCCGGAAGATCGTCCGCCTCATCGTCTGCAAACAGGACGTCATGAAAGTCGACAGGCAGGTAATAGCCTTCTGCATCCGAGTGGCAAAGGAGATGGCTGCTGAACGACTCGAGAGCCTCCTCGATGGCTGGATCCGAACCCGGATCAATACCGTCTTTCACCGGTGTCGCTATCCAGTCCGGATCTTCCGAGCGGTACGCGTATGCACGGCGAAGATAGTGAATGAAGGAGTAAGGGAACGAGCATAGCGATGCCCGTGATACGAGGGGTGGCAGGACGCGGGGCTCTGTGTGTGACGGCAATCCGGCAGCATTGAGCAGCTTGTTTGCCGCCGTCATGCCTTCTTCAAACCACTCAGCGCCTTCTGGATCGTGCTCCAGAATATCGGCCAGATATCCAACACTGATTGCGAGGCCCACGGAGTCTCCCTTTGTCTTGCGACGTTACTTGGCCATTGCTGGCGGGGCCTCATCCTAACGCATCCTTTGTTGCGGAGATGGCGAAGGTCTTACGCCGGTGACGAGCGTAGAGGAGTGACCGTGTTGCCACGGATCAGGTATTCCGCGCGCAGCACTGCATCGCCTTTTTCACCGGCAAAGGTATAGCCGACCAGTTCCAGTTCCTCGCCCACCTTGACCTCCGGCACTTTCCATGCCGACAGGCGTGTCAGTGGCGAGAGCTCGATCTCCCATTTCTCGTCGCGGCGGGTGGGCACAACGGCACGGGCAAAGATGGGGCCCGCGTCTATTCCCGCAGATTGCGCTGGCGCGGTGCGTGATTTGAGACTCGCCGGCACGGCGAGGGGCTGGTTGAGCTGCAGGATCAGTTCGGCGTGCGGGTTCTGCCATTCCACTTCGACGACCTTGCCCGCAAGGTAGAGCGGACGGGTTTCATCGAAGCCGCTCCAGCCGTGGTGGGCGAGAGCGCTGCCGCTGGCGAGCAGCAAGGGCATGCCGAAAACGAAGTCTCTGCGTTGCATGATGTTCTCCTCAGATGTAGGCGATCCAGCGGCCGCAGATGATGACGGCGATCCAGATCAGGACGGACAGCCCCGCTTGGCAGCGGCTCGTGAAATCTTCGCGCAATGGGCCGCGCGCGTGGAGCATGCCGGCATTGCAGCCGGCGAGCATGACGAGACCGATCTTGGCAGTGAATACCGGGTTGGCGATCAGTTCGCCGGCACGCGCGTAGAACATCGTCATGCCTGTGGCGGCAGCCAGTGCGAATCCCGCCAGCGTGCAGGGCAGCACGCTGCGTGCAAGGGCGGTTAGATCGAGGCGGCGCAACAGCCCGAGCAGTCGCAGGTCCACGATCATGAGGCTGCCGAACAGCGTGGCGAGGCCGATGATGTGAAGCGTCTCGAGTATCGGGTAGGCGAGGCTGGTGCGCAGCCAGAGCGCCGCCGGACTATCGAACATGCCGACCGCCAGTGAGCATGGTCTGGCAGGCTTCCGCCGGAGTCACAGGTGGAGAGAGGGATGGGACCACGCACGACTGGTTTGCGACGGGGAACATGGCTGGCTCCGCTCAGGTCATGACGACACGGACCAGTCTGCACGCCTTCGGTTCCCGGCGGGGCTTTTTTGGCGCGCTGGCCTCGCATGCGCCTGCATGTCACACGGCGGCAGGCTGCTTCGTCTACGGGGTATGTGTTCCACTTGTCGCAATTCCAGATGATTCCCCTTGCCATGACAACGCTTGCCGAACGCGCTCTGCGCTATGACCGCGAACATGCACGCAGCCTGCGCGCACTTTCTTACCGCATGCTCGGCTCACGGGCCGAAGCCGAGGACATCGTACAGGAGGCCTGGATGCGTTGGGCCGAGGTGGACGAGAGCACGGTCCAGCACGCCGGCGCTTTTCTCTCACGCCTCGTGACCAATCTATGCCTCGACAAACTGGGCTCGGCTGCCGCGCGGCGCGAACAGTATGTCGGCGTGTGGTTGCCCGAGCCGTTGCTGGACGAAGCGGGCTGGTCGCCCGGGCCCGAGGTGCAGGCGGAGTTTGCGGAGGATGTGTCGGTGGCTTTCATGCTGGCACTGGAGCGACTGTCGCCACTGGAGCGTGCGGCCTTCCTGCTGCATGACGTGTTTGACCTGGACTTTGATGAAGTCGGGCGTCGCCTCGAGCGCGATGCGGCAGCGTGTCGCAAACTGGCCAGCCGCGCACGCAACCACGTGAAAACCGATTACGCGCGTCACGAGGTGGATGCGGAAGAGCGGGATCGCCTGTTCAATGCCTTCAGCGAGGCACTGGGCAGCCTCGATGTGGATGCGCTGGCTCGCGTGCTGGCCGACGATTGCGTCATGCTGGCTGACGGCGGCGGCAAGGTCAGCGCAGTGGCTCGCCCATTGCACGGCGGGGCACTGATCGCGCAGACCTTTATCGGCTTCGCCAGGCTGCCGACCAGTCAGGGCTGGCGCTTGCAGGCGATGCGCATCAACGGCCTGCCCGGCTGCCTGGTATTCGACGCTGCCGGCACTCTCGTGCAGACCATCGCCCTGGCACCGTCGGCAACCGAATCGGGGCGCATCGGCGCGCTGTACGTCCAGCGCAATCCCGACAAACTGGCCGGCGTGCTGGCTGCGCTGGAGCGTAGTGCGGGCGTGGTGTGAAAGCAGGAGAGCCGAGCGTTATTCTCGTGGTGATGTCACACGACGCCGGGCTGCGTCGTCTTGAGGGTGTGATCACAAACATTCACCCTACATCACCTACAGGAAAGACAAACGAGCATGAACCATACTGCCCAACCCCGCCTGAACTATCAGCAACAGTCGCCCGAGCTGGTCAACAAACTCGTCGAGCTGAGCATGGCCATCACACGCAGCGGCGACATCGAGCAGCGCCTGTCGCACCTCGTCGACATCCGTGCTTCGCAACTCAACGGCTGCGCCTTCTGCCTGGATATGCACGTCAAGGAAGCCAAGCTGCATGGCGAGCGCGAGCTGCGTCTGTACCACGTCGCGATCTGGCGCGAGTCGCCACTATTCACGGCGAAGGAACGCGCAGCACTGGCCTTCACTGAAGCGCTGACGCAGATCGCACCCGGCGGCATCTCCGATGAGCTCTATGCCGAGATGCGCGAGCAGTTCAGCGAAAAGGAGCTGGCAACGCTGACCTTCCGTGTGATGACCATCAATGCATGGAATCGCGCCAACGTGGCCTTCCGCACCACACCCGGTGCAGCAGACAAGGCATTCGGCCTGGACAAGGCCGAGCTGTTCTAAGCGGAAACGGCGACAGGATCCCGTCGCCGTGATCGTGCAGAGAGCAAAGCGCGCATGGCACGCGCTTTGCCACGCCGGTTACGCTGCAGCGGGTTGTTCGCCGTGCGTCATCTTCTCCTCCATCACAGGGGACGCGACGGCATATTTCGCGCAGGTGGCAAGAATGGCGGCAACGACCAGATAGGCCAGTGCCATGATCGGGCTCTGGCCGATGCCGATCGCCTCGCCGTGCATGAAACCGAAGAAGGTCAGCAACGAGGCCACGATCGCAAACGCTGCCGCCTTCATGAACAGGCGGTCGATTACGCAGACGCCGATGGCGCCGAGCATCAGGCCGCCGAGAATTGCACCGCCGCCCATCACTTCGAGGCCGTGATACAGCACGCCGACCTGGCCGAGCTTGTCGAAGCCGACAGCGGCTGCATTGGTGCCCGCGGCGCCGAGCGCGTTGTCTATCATCAGCTTGCCCCAGGCCGCGAGGTGCGGCGTGATGGCGAGGATGATGGCCGGCGCGTGACGGTGCGGAGTCTCCTGGAAGGCCTGCGCGCCGATCAGCATGCCGATGTAGAGCAGGATGGGCGAGATGGCGACGACCGGGATCAGCGCCATCATCAGCGCGATGATGCCGAACCAGGCGAGGATGAGCACGATGAGTCCCGTGGCGGCCGAGTAACCGATGCGCCCGCCCATCGACTTCCAGCCGGGGTGGCCGATGTACACGGCGTTGATGAAGGGGTTGCCCATGCAGCAACCAATCAGGCTGATGATGCCGTCTGCAGTCAGCACGCGCGTCGTCGGGAAGCTGTCGCCCGCGACCGCAGCGCTTTCGACGTTATCCATCGCCTCGACCAGGTCGTAGATTCCGAACGGGATGGCGGTGACGAGGATGATGCCGAGGAACTCGAAGCCCGAGAAAATGTGGCCAACGGCAGGCAGGGGCACCGAGAAACCGAAGTTCGATAGCGCCGAAGTGATGTTCTCGCTCGCCATGCCGCCGAAATGGTAACCAAACATGGTCGAGCCCCAGGCGATCAGCGTGCCGACGGCAATGGCAACGAGGCCGGCAGGGATGCCCCGGAAGAAGCGCACGCCCCCGAGCCAGCCCAGCATGATGATGGAGAAGCACACCGCGCCGATCAGCGGCGTCATGAACATCTCCTGCGCGGGGCGCATCGAGATGAAGGCGATCGACACACCGGCCAGCGTGCCGAGCAGTGCAGCGCGCGGCGTGATCTTGCGGATGTAGGGGGCGACGAAGCCGCCAGCCATGAGCACGAAGCTCTGCACGAAGACCCATGTCAAGCCGGCTTCCCAGCCCTTGACGGGGTCACCCGTCTTGAGCGCAATCGGCAGCATGATGACGAAGACCACCACGAACATGTGCGGCACGCTGATACCCGAGGGCAGGGCGCACACATCCGTTCGCCCGGTCTTCTTGGCCAGCTTCCAGGCAAGGTACGCGTAGTAGAAGGTCGAGAGGAACATCATCAAACCCACGGCGGGCAGGATGCGGCCGAAGACAATGGCATCTGGCATCTTCAACACGAAGCGCAGCAAGCCGGTGAGGACCAGCATGTTGACGAGGATGTTGGTACCGAAACCGAATAGCGCGTTCCAGTCGCCCGGCGTCCATAGCTGGGGTTTGAACGAACTCAAGGTAGTTGGACTCGTGGCTTTCATGGCAGCACTCCCTTCCTGATCGCCCGGCGAATGAGGGCGAACGACAACACTCTCAGTTGATCAGGCGACTACGCTGCGCGCGATGCGCTGACGCGTGCTCTTGCTGGCATGCCGGATCAATACCCTTGGTGTCCACACAGGTCTCGTTGCAGCGTGTGCGCCGAGGCCAGTGCAGGCACCTCTTTCAATCGAGCGCGGCCAGGATCTTTCCCGAGTCCGACACCCAACCAAAAATTCCGCCCTGCGCGGCGATCATGCGCAGGCCCATTTCGTGAAACTCGGGGAAGTACGAAGCGCAGCAGTCGCCCGGTACGATGCAGCGATAGCCGCGATCGTTCGCCTCGCGCACCGTCGTATGCACGCAGACCTCGGTGGTCACGCCGCACACGATCAGCGATTCGATGTCGCGATTGCGCAGGATGTTGAGCAGCTCGGTGGCATAGAAGGCGCCCTTGCCCGGCTTGTCGATGACGGGCTCGCCAGCGATGGGATACAGCTCGGGGATGATGTCCTGCCCCGGTTCGCCCCGGATCAGGATGCGCCCCATCGGCCCCGGTGCGCCGATACGCACGCTGGGGGCGCCGCGCTCCACCTTGGCGCGAGGGGCGTCCGACATGTCCGGCCGATGCCCTTCACGCGTGTGGATGATCAACATGCCCTTGCGCCGCGCGCCGCCGAGCAGGGCCTTGATCGGCTCTACCGCGGCTTGCAGCAGCGACACATTGTTGCCTAATGACTCCCCGAAGCCCCCCGGCTCCAGGAAGTCGCGCTGCATGTCGATCACGATCACTGCCGTGCGGGCAGGATCAATACTGATTGGCTCCGGCTTGGCTTCCACCACGGCTGTGCTCATCGCGAACTCCCCTCAAGACATGCGGCCCTGAGGACTAAGCAAAAGCCGAACCACTTGCATACATGATTGTGGACAACGTGGAATACCGCGCCGGATATGGTTCTCGGCTGGAGTGACGGTTTTTCCGGCGACGGCAGCGGGCACCGGAGTGGCTCAAGGGCGGGGTGGATGCGCGATGGTGAGGCGTGCCGGCAGCGTAGGTCGGAAAAGCGCAGCGCCTTCCGACATCAGGCGGTTCGATAGACGCCTGGCCTTCTCGTGCGTCTGGATGTCGGAAGGCGCTGCGCTTTTCCGACCTACGAAATGCGCTGCATACTGGTGGCATGTCCGACTACCGCCGTTACCGTCTTCCCGGCGGCACGTATTTCTTCACCGTGAACTTGCTGGATCGGCGCAGCAGCTTGCTTGTCGATCAAATCGATCTATTGCGCCAAGCCGTGCGAGTAGCAAAGGAGCGCCGCCCTTTCCACATCGACGCTTGGGTGGTCCTGCCAGATCATATGCACGCGATCTGGACCTTGCCGGAGGGTGACGCCGACTACTCCGCGCGGTGGACGGACATCAAAAAGACCTTCGTCATAAGCCTGCCTGCAATCGAGCCTCTATCTGCTGCGCGTAGCGCCAAAGGCGAAAGGGGTGTCTGGCAGCGACGCTTCTGGGAACACACGATCCGTGACGATCGGGATTACGCCGCCCACATTGATTACGTGCATATCAACCCGCTGAAGCATGGTCTGGTGGAGCGGGTCGTGGATTGGCCTCACTCCTCATTTCATCGCGCAGTGGAGCGTGGTTGGTATGCGCAGGACTGGGGCGCGGATGTCCCCGATCTTGTCGCGGGCGAGCGCGCCTAGCCAACACGCCAACACGTCAACACGTAGGTCGGAAAAGCGCAGCGCCTTCCGACATCTCAACGTACAAGCACGCCCGCGGCTTATCGAGCCACCTGATGTCGGAAGGCGCTTTGCTTTTCCGACCTACGTTCATGGGCCGGCAGCGCGCCTTCCGGTGCTTTCACTTCCCCAGAAAGCGCTCGTGCCACCAGGTGAACACGATGTCGCGCAAAGCCGCGCCTTCGTCGTCTCCATAGCGCGGGTCTGCCAGCGACTTGAACAAGGCGTAATCCTCCGCGCTCAGGGGCACCGCGAAATCCTCATACCGTATCGGCGTGTTCGCAAACTCGGCCTTGTACGCCGGGTCCTTGCGCAAGGCGCGGTCGGCCTTGATCTTCGGCTGGCGGAAATCTGCCGGCGTGCGCTGGCTGGGGAGCGGTGCGAAGCTTGGCACCGAGGCAATCTCATCGTCCGTCGCGGAGTAGATCGACAGCCTGACCGGGCGGATCGCGAAGTTGCTGGTCTTCATGATGTCTGCCCCGCAGACGTTCGGCACCGCCAGCAGATCCATCACGGCGAGGAATTCCACGTAGTCGCCCGGCGCGGAAGACTGACGGTCGATCCACATGCGGCCATTGGCATCGACGCCGGTCTTCATGAACAGGTTGAACGAGTCATGCACATCGTCCGGCGTGAGGCCGTATTCGCGCTGCGCCTCGCTCTGGATGTCGTGGCAGTTCGTATGCGTGTGGAAGCCATACACGCTCTCATACAGATAGGCGCTGCAACGCGGGAACATCACGTCGTTGCAGCCGGCCGTATCTTCGAGGATGTAGGCCATCGGCCGTTCGCGCGGCGGTGCCGACCACATGAAGTGACCCTTGGTCGGATTGATGCCGTAGAGCGTGCGCGTGCGCCCGGTGTGCATGTACTCCTTGTAGTCATGCAGGTTGAAGCAGTTGAAGTCCACGCACTGGCTGCCCTCGATCTGTTCGATGCGCAGGATCTGCCCGCGCAGCAGCTCGATGGCCTTGCCCGTGCCCGGCTCCAGCACCCAGGAGTCGAGCAGTTCGCGTGTGCCCGTCAGCGCGCTCATTTCAGCGCTCCCGCATAGCCTTGCGTGATGCGCCCGGCGGCATGCATCTCCGCGTACTCGCGCAGCGCGAGGCGCACCAGCTCGGTCTTGTCCGTCGCGACGCCTTTTTCCACGGTGCGCTCCAGCAACTCCCGCTGTTGCTGATTCAGTTTCAGCACGACCTCATGTTCCTGCATGTCCCGGCTCCTGTCGGTTCGAATGGTTCTGGTGCGGCAAAGCGCGCTTCCCGAAATATGACTCTAAAAACGTATACCAAAGTGATTCACGAAAACCCAAATCGGGGCGTGCTGAATCCCTCTTGGTGCGCTGGTTCCGCGCTGGGCGGCCTTGCTGATCGGCACGTCAAATCAGCTGTAAATGTTTAAATAACAATGGCTTGAATTGTTTCTTCGGATCGCTTTTGGTGACCTGCATCAAGCCAGCACACTTTATGCTAGCAATAGGCTTGCCACAAATAGTGTATCCAATTTACGGCAGACATCGACAGGGAGAATTGCCATGCAGGACACCAGCAACAGCCGCCGTACATTCCTCAAGACCAGCGCCGCAGCCTCCGTCAGCCTCGCGCTGGGCGGTCAGGTGAGCCGGGCGCTTGCCGCCGACGGCCTCACCATCGGCATCGTCTACGTCGGGGCCAAAGACGACTATGGCTGGAACATGTCGCATGCCGTAGGCATTGCACCGCTGGCCAAGGTGCCAGGCGTGAAGATCGTGCAGCAGGAGCGCGTGCCGGAGACCAAGGAGGTCGCAACGGCCATCGAATCGATGATCCAGCAGGAAGGTGCCAAGCTGATCCTCGGCACCTCGTTCGGCTACTTCAACCCCTTCATGGTCGACCTCGCCAAGAAGTACCCCAATGTCGAGTTCCGTCACCCGACCACGCTGTGGTCTGCTGACAAACACCCGAAGAACCTCGGCAGCTACTACAGCTACATGGATCAGGCGCACTATGTGGATGGCATTGCCGCGGGTCTGTCGACCAAGTCGAACAAGATCGGCTTCGTCTGTGCCAAGCCCATCCCGCTGGTCCTGCGCAACATCAACAGCGTGCGCGTCGCGCTCAACAAGGTGAATCCCAAGGCCACGCTGCAGGTCATTTTCACCGGCGAGTGGACCCTGCCCGTGCGCGAGGCCGAAGCCACCAATGCACTGATTGACTCCGGTTGCGACGTCATCCTCACCCACGTCGATAGTCCCAAGGTGTGTATCGAAACGGCCGAGCGTCGTGGCGCGAAGTCCTGCGGCCACAATGTCTCGCAAGCCAGCATCGCACCCAAGGGTTTCATCACCGGCGGCGAGAACAAGTACGAGACCATCTACAAGCTCTACGCCGAGGAGCTGAAGAAGGGCCGCAAGCTGCCGAACATGCTCACCGGCGGTTTCGACAAGGACATGGTGCAGAACACACCGTTCGGCGCCGGCGCGACCGAGGCCGCGCGCAAAGCCGCGGCTGAAGCCACGGCCGACCTCAAGGCGGGCAAGCCGATCTTCACCGGCGTGCATAAGGACCAGAGCGGCAAGGTCGTGCTCGACAAGACCTATGGCAACTACGATCCGGTCCTCGACCAGATGAACTACATGCTCGAAGGCGTGACCGGCTCGCTGACCTGATGTGCGAAGCCCCGGACGAGCGCAGCGACTCCGGTGCTCCACAGCGCGGGCGCTATCGAAAGCAAAACCATCGGAAGGAGGCTGCGCTTTTCCGGGCTGCGAGACCGATTGCGCACGCCTGGCATGCAGGTCGGAAAAGCGCGGCGCCTTCCGACATCCAGCCCCACAAATCGCCGGCAAGAATGAGACCCGGTCAGACGGACGCCGATAACCTGCTCCGGGCATTACACTGCTGCTCCCTGCAAGAATTTTCAGAGAGCCGCACTCATGTCAAACCGCATCAACCGCATCTCCGTTTTTCTCGGCACGGCCGCGCTGCTGGCCCTCGCAACCGCCCCGGCTCAGGCCCAGACACCCGGCACGAGCATCACGCTGGCCCAGGTGCACGCCAACCAGGCTGACCTGTCCTCCGGCGGCAAGGCCGGCGTCGACGAGAGCCAGCTGTCTTTCTCCCACACGGCAGTCATCGGTGCTGGCCGCACCTTGCTGGGCGTACAGCTCGGCGCCAACTACGAGAACTGGAGCTTTGATGGCGTCACCACCAAGCCCTGGAAGTCGGTGCAACGTTTCTCGCTCGGCGTGCCGCTGATCCGCATCCTCGACGACGGCTGGAGCGTGCTGGTCACGCCGCGCGCGGAATGGAGCGGCGAAGAGGGCGCCAAGAGCAGCGACTCGGTGGCTTGGGGCCTCATCGGTGGCGTCAGCAAACAATACGGCGAAGGCCGCAGGATCGGTTTCGGCCTCACCGTGTCGCGCACGCTCGACAAGGACAACGAAGTCTTCCCGATCATCCTCGTCGACTGGCGCTTCAACGAGCAATGGCGTCTGTTCAATCCACTCGGACGCGGCCTGACCTCGCCGGCAGGTCTCGAACTGGCTTACCAGCTTGCGCCAGCCGTCGAGCTGGGCCTGGGCGCGTCCCTGCGTAACTCCACCTTCCGCCTCGCTGACGACAACCTCGTCTCGGCCGGTGGCGTCGGCAAGGCCAGCTACGCCCCCGTGTTCCTGCACCTGAACTGGAAGCCAGCCCCTGCGTGGAATCTCGACGCCTACGCCGGCATGCTGCTCAACGGCCGTCTCAAGGTCGAAGACAAGAACGGCAACAAAGTCTCCAGCCAGGACCTGGCCAACACGCCAGCGTTCGGTCTGGCAGCGAGCTTCCGTTTCTGAGCCTGTTGTTCGCCCGAGGCATAGCTTGCCTGGGGCGAACAAACGTCAGCGTGCCTGGGCCGATCTGGATCAAGTCCGGGCAGCATCCGGGCCCGGCTGATCCAGCTGCGCAGCATAAGACTCCCAGCGTGACTCCCGGCGTGCTCGCCCGAGGACATGAACCCCCGCCAATCCAAGCGCCAGCAAAAGCCAGGCGGCCGGTTCTGGAACGGCAGTTACGACGTAACTGGCAGGACTCAGGACCCCGGAAACAAGCGTTTCATTTGCGGTGCCTGCCGCCCACAGATACCTGAAGTCGGTTGAGCCCGTGATCGCGCTTCCGTCAATCACATGCGAGCCCAGCGTCTCGACCGATCCGAACGTCGCCCCGCTGTAAAGGCTGGAGAGAGAAGTGGTGATCTGACTCAGAACAGGACTGTTCGCGTCGAGGCGGTCTTCCGCGACAAGGTCTGCCCACGAATAGGCATATCCGCCGAACTGCACGTCAAACCAGTTCTGCGTGTATTGCACGTTCCCGAAGTACCGACCGGAAAAGTTCAGCGCCTGACCATTGATCTCCAGCACTGCGGAAATCGGTGAAATCTGGATGGTCGGATACCAGACGTCGGCCGGCAGCGAAGTACCGCCGGAAAGATGATTCGAGCTACCAAATCCGCCCACGCCTCCATTGCGAAGCCCCACAGAAAAATCACCCAGATAAGTCAGCCTGAAGGGCGTGCCGGCCGCGGGCGATCCGAGAACGCCCGTGGTATCAGAGATCTGCGTGACGGTGCCACGAAGATCGTAAGAGAGAACTTCCGCCTGTACCGGAGCAAGGCACGATGCAATAGTCAGGCAAGCAGCGAGCGAGCATTTTGATTTCTGCATCTTCAACTCCCGAAGAGTCCTGGAATCCCCGACAGATCGCTCGTCGCCATCTGCATCATGAGCGACTGCTTCAGTCAGATCTGCGCCCGCACTCACATCAGGAACAGTAGTCCGCATTCACGTCGAACCACCAATAGAAATGACGAATGCCTCGAAGCTGTCCTGCACTGCAGCTTGTTGTTCCCACTGGCTTGACCACTTGCGCTGCAAGAGTCACATACAAGCAAGGTATGCGCGCGAAGCATCAAGGGGGTATGCCCACGCAGGCATGCTGCTCAACGGTAGTCTCAAGTGCGACGATATTCATTCCAGCGAAGCTGCCAGATCGCGCAATACCTCGTCTGGCCGCTCAGTGATTGGCTCGCCATGCGAAACGAGTATCCGTTTCAGCGTCGCAAGATCCGCCCATTGCAGTAGCTGCTTGCGCAGCGCTTCCTTGCCGCCGTGCAAGGTCAGCTTCACCGGTGTCGGCACATTCGCCTCATCGCCGGCGAAGCCCAACATGCGCAGGAACCAGCCTTCGAAGCCCGAGGCGTGGCGGATGTTGCCGACAATGTCGTTGAGGACCAGTGTCGAGCCGTGAGGCCCATGCACCAGCAGCGCCGCCTCGCGGTCATGCGTGCCGGGCACGGTTACGAAGTGCACGTTCTCGTCCCCGAATTGCGGCATCGACGTATCCACCGCCACCACTTCCGCCACCTTCTTGCGCGCACCTTCCGGCGTCACCACTTCCATGTAGGGATAGCGCTGCTTCCACACCGGCGCGTCGAGCCGGTGATGATCGTTCGGCACGATCAGGAAGGCCATGTGGCCATAGCCCTCCAGCGCGAGCATCTCGTCCTCATCCAGCGCGATCGCGTTGAACACGATGAGGCGTCGGTCCTTCAGGCGCACGATGGTCATGCGCCGTGGAAAATCCACTAGCGGCATGTGAATCTGGCCGACCACACTCAGGATGTTTTCATCCACTTCGACCAGCTTGCCGTGCGGCAAGACTTTCCACTGCTCAAGCGGTTTGCCCATGATGTTTCCTTTCGAAGAATTGGATCGGGGGCTACTGCGCCAGGCTCGGATCGATGGCCTGCGCGAAGGCGATGTGGTTGCCGTCAGGGTCGGTAATCATCAGCGTATTCACGAGTGCGCTGGACGACCTGTGAGAAGTATCGACACCCATGGTGTCGAGATGCTCCGCCTGCTCGGCGATGTCGCTCACAGCAAGCGTCACCGAACCCTTGCCCGCCATCTTCGGTTGCTCATACACCTGCAACCAGCCGCCACGCTCGAAGCGCCACTCCGCCAGCTCCGGCATGGGCTGTGAATCGGCAGGACGGCCAAACAGTTGTTCGTACCACTGGCTTGCTGCGGAGATATTGCTGACGGCCACGCTGGCGAGGGCGTTGCGGATGGTCATGGCGGGCTCCTTTTCCGATCTGGTTACTTGCAGACATAGTCAGCAAGATCGGCGCCCGTCAGTCCCGCCGATGGCCGCGTCTTCGCTGTGATGATGTGCTCGCGCAATGAGAATCAGGGAAGCAGTTGCTCTCTAGATTGAGCCCGGGACATTGGGGCTGAGTTCGTGCGCAGTAGCCGTTAGAGAAGTGCCGGGGAGGTTGAGGATGAAAGTCTCAATGTAATTTATGCTAATAGGAAATTCATACAAGAGAGGTTTGCGACCATGCTAATTCAAAGATTCTTTGCTCCTGCCAAGGAAGTAAATGATGTTGGACTGCGAGAAATCAACATGTCTCGCTTAGGTCGATTTGTTGCACTCGCGGGAAAGAATGGGGCAGGAAAATCGCGGCTCTTAGACAAGCTGGAGTTTTATATTCACGCGCGTCGTCAGTTGCATCCGCAAGTCCCTAGGTTTCGGGAGCAACTTGAGGCTTTACCAAGAGCAATGGCGAACAATCCAGGATCTCCTTATTTCGACAATTGGAAAGTCCAGGTGGCTGAACACGAGAAAAATCTGGTGTTGGCCACACAGCGAATAATTCCAACTGATACAGAGACGCCGTTTCAAGCGGTACGATTTGTCCCCAAGAGCTTGCAGATGGACAGTCCTCACCATCAAACAAAAGGCTCCTTGCTGTCTAGCCGAGCGAACGCTAGAAATCCGGGACTCGGTAGCTCAACCCACAGCTTGCTCTATATCCAACAACTGCAGGATCGTTGGTGGAATGTGACTCACCCCGGATATAGCGGAGCAAACGAGGATCGAGCGTCTGCGATTGAAGACTATGTGAGCCTTAATACAACGCTTGAACAACTGCTTGGAGTTTCACTCAATAGAGACGCAGATGCTTCTGCCACTATGTTTGGAAAGGCAATCGGAGACGTCGGATTCTCTGATGGGCAAAGGGTAATTCTGCAGCTTTGCGTGGCGCTTCATGCTCAACGGGCCACGCTCGACAATACAATTTTCCTGCTGGATGAGCCCGAGAATCATCTACATCCCTCGGCTGCTGTTGATCTTCTGAAGTCGCTGTACAACGCAACTGGATCCCAGATATGGATTGCGACGCACTCAGTGCCGCTACTTGCCTACGTAGCGAGCATTGAACCGATGTCGTTGTGGTTCGTAGAGGATGGGGAAGTGACAAATGCCGGTCGGCACCCGCAGACAGTGCTCACGAGCCTTCTTGGTAGCGCAGAGGGTATTGCGCAGCTCAATACTTTTACCGGGCTGCCGGCGCAGCTTGCCGCGATCAATTTTGCGACGGAGAGCCTCTTTGCGCCGAAAGTAGTGAGCGATGGCGTTCATGATCCGCAAGTTGAACAGATTGCCAAAGCAATAGACTCCCTCCGAGTAGGAGAGAGCTTACGTCTATTAGATTTTGGCGCCGGTAAAGGTAGACTTCTTCAAGGCATCGCTGCTCAATTTGATGATGAAGGCCTAGCCATCTCAGATCGGCTTAGCTATTTCGCCTTTGATTCATACCCACACGATCAGGATGTCTGCAAACAAGTCATAAGCACCTATTTTCCTGATGTGGAAGGGCGCTACTCCAACACGCGTGAAGACTTCTTTACCCATAACGAGGATCAAAGTGTTGATGTCGTCGTAATGTGCAATGTGTTGCACGAGATACCTCCGCGGAATTGGGTGGATCTTTTCTCGCAGCAGTCATTGGTCAAACGAGCCCTTAAGGAAGACGGCTATATTCTTGTGGTAGAGGACCAACGCATACCTATCGGTGAGAAAGCACACGAGCAAGGGTTCTTGGTTCTAGACACAAGCCATTTACGTACCCTGTTTGCTGTATCAAGTGCGGATGTTGAGGCAGGTCTATTTGTTCGTACCACCAGAAGGGATGGTCGCTTGACTGCACATCTGATCGCAAAATGCCTGCTGTCAAACTTGAGTGCGGAGACGAGACGAACGGCTGTTGAGCAACTAAAGGCCACTGCGAAACAGAAGATTGTTGAACTGAGAGCGCGCCCAGCAAATTATTCCAATGGGCAAGAACATGGGTTCTGGACTCAACAGTTTGCCAATGCATCCCTGTTCTTGGACGAGGTAGGTTGATGTGACTACATCACAGTGGCATGTGGATGCCGCGGATGATCCAGCGTATCCGCAATCAATCTTAGCGCCACATCACACTCCTGCAATGTCATCGGTCCGCCCAAACATACCCGAACGGCATTCGGTGGGTCGGCATCCGTAGAGAAGGCGGCGCTGGCGACGACGCCTACGCCTTGGGTTCGTAGATAGGAGGCGAATTCGACGACGCTCCAGGATTCTTCGACGGGCAGCCAGAGGTGAAAGCCTTCGGGTTGGGCGAGGTGGCCGCGGCCGGCGAGGTGTTCGTCGGCGAGGGCTTGTCTGGCCAGGCCTTCACTACGGATGGCGTTGAGCATGGCGGCGGCGGTGCCGTCCTGCACGGCTTGCGTGGCGATGGCGTTGGTGACGGGTGAGGCCATGACGGTGGTGGCGCGCATGGCGCCGGCGAGGCGCTGGGCGAGGCGTGCGTTGGGCGCGCTGACGTAGGCGGTGCGCAGGCCAGCGCCGAAGCATTTTGAAAATCCCGAGATGTAGTAGGTGAGGTCTGGCGCGAGCTGGGCGAGGGTCTTGAGTGATTGGCGCGACAGCATGCCATAGGCATCATCTTCGATGATGGGCACGCTGTGATGCAGGGCGATGTCGGCGAGGGCTTCGCGGCGCGCGCGCGAGGTCGTGGTGGTGGTCGGGTTGAGCATCGTGGGGTTGATATAGAGCGCCTTGGGATGCAGGTTCTTGCAGGCGTGTTCGAAGGCGCTGGCGCTGGGGCCGTCTTCGTCGAGCGGCAGGGGTAAAAGTTTCACCCCCAATTGAGCGGCAATGGCCTTGATGCCGGGGTAGGTGAGCGATTCGACGCAGATGGCTTCGCCGGGGCGCGCGAGTTGCGAGACGAGGGCGGTGAGCACGCTGTGTATGCCGGGGCAGACGAGGACGTTCTCTACCCGGCTCTCATGCAGCCAGGGGCGCAGCCATTGTGCGGCGACGTCGCGGTCTTCGGCGGTGCCGCCGAAATCCTGGTAGCGCATGAGCTCGTAGAAGTTTCCTTTGGCTAGAGCGAGCGCCGCGCTTTCGTGCAGGCGCGTGATGAGGGCTGCGTCCTGCGGCTCGGGCGGCAGGTTCATGGTCATCTCGGCACCGCTGCCGCCACGCAGCGGCATGGATGGCGCCTGGCCACGGATGAAGGTGCCGGAGCCGGCGCGGCTGTCGATGAGGCCGCGCTTGCGCGCTTCGGCATAGCCGCGCGCGACGGTGGTGTAGTTGAGGTTCAGCGCGGTGGCGAGATCGCGCAGCGTGGGCAGTTGATCGCGCACGGTGAGGCGGCCGGTGCGCACGTCTTCGGCGATGAGATCGGCGATGAGCAGGTAGGCGGGCTTGGTGGCCTCTGCGAGTTGCTTGATCCAGTGGGTGGTTTTGGTCATGTGGTTCATTCGTGCGTGACATGATTGCTAGCGCGTTCGGGTTCTTGCTCCCCTCTCCCGCTTGCGGGAGAGGGGTTGGGGGAGAGGGCTCGCGAATCGGGGCATTGCTGCGAGCCGTGTTGATCCACCAGCCCTCTCTCCCGGCCTCTCTCCCATAAATGTGAGAGAGGTGACTGGTTTGACTTGATTGCATGAAATCACGTGCTTGATTGCATTGCAAGTCGGTTTCTGCACGCTTTTGCGCACCGCAATCGAGCGGAGCTGCACGGCCGCAGTGCATTGAAATCATTGGGCCTGCCGCTTGATGCCGATCAATTTCCATTCCCGGAGAGGTGCCAAAAAACTTTCTGGCAGGAACCGGTTTTTCCTTGGTGTTGATTGCATATTGATCGCATGTTACCGCCGACTTGATGGCATGGATGCTGCTCAAGGGAGATGTCGCTACGACGCACATCAACCAGTCAAAACAGGAGAAGCAACATGCCCGCAGTCAGCAAACCGGCCCATCAGAAAGGTGATTTCTTCGTCAATTACGAGGAGAAGGTATTCGAAGACGTGAAGGCCGATCCGGGTGAGAAGGCGCTGGTGACCTTTCACACGGTGGCCTTCGAGGGCTCGATCGGTTTCGTCAATCTGCTGCAGGCGACGCGTCTGCAACGCAAGGGTTTCGAGACCTCGATCCTGCTGTACGGCCCCGGCGTCACGCTCGGCGTTCAGCGCGGTTTTCCGACGCTGGGCGACGAGGCCTTTCCGGGTCATCTGAACTTCAACAAGCAGATCACGAAGTTCATGGAAGAGGGCGGCAAGGTCTATGCGTGCCGCTTTGCGCTGCAGGCACTCTACGGTCACGGCGAGCCATCGCTGATCGAAGGCATCAAGCCGATCAGCCCGCTGGATGTGCTCGACATCGTGTTGCTCCATCGCAAGAACAACGCGTTCATCCTCGACACCTGGACGCTGTGAGATGACGTCCGCATCGAACCGGGTCGTGCGCGCTGCGGCGATCCAGATCACGCCGGTCTTCGACAGGCCGGACGGCACCTTGAACAAGGTGTGCGAGGCCATCGACGCGGCGGCGGCGCAGGGCGCGCAGATCGTCGTGTTCCCCGAGACCTTCGTGCCGTACTACCCGTACTTCTCCTTCGTCAAACCGGCGATGGCGATGGGCGCCGACCACATGAAGCTCTACGAGCAGGCGGTGGTGGTGCCCGGGCCCGTGACGGTGGCGGTGGCGGAGCGGGCCAAGGCGCGCGGCGTGGTAGTGGTGCTCGGCGTGAACGAGCGCGACCACGGCAGCCTGTACAACACGCAACTCGTCTTCGATGCGGATGGCATGCTGAAGCTGAAGCGCCGCAAGATCACGCCGACGTACCACGAGCGCATGGTGTGGGGGCAAGGCGATGCGAGCGGGCTGAAAGTGGTCGACACGGCCGTCGGCAAGGTCGGTGCGCTGGCCTGCTGGGAGCACTACAACCCGCTGGCGCGCTATGCGCTGATGACGCAGCACGAGGAGATCCACTGCAGCCAGTTTCCCGGCTCGATGGTGGGGCAGATCTTCTCGGACCAGATCGATGCGGCGATCCGCCACCACGCGGCCGAGTCCGGCTGCTTCGTGGTGAATGCGACGGGCTGGCTGACGGATGAGCAGATCACCGCGATCACGCCCGACACCAGCCTGCAGCGCGCGCTGCGCGGCGGCTGCAACACCGCCATCGTGTCGCCGGAGGGCGTGCACCTCGCGCCACCGCTGCGCGAAGGCGAGGGCATGGTCATCGCCGACATGGACATGAGCCTCATCACCAAACGCAAACGCATGATGGATTCGGTCGGCCACTACGCGCGACCGGAGTTGTTGAGCCTGCGCATCAACGATGCGGCCGGCGAGTACGTGACACCAATGCATACAGCAGCACAGGAGCAAGGCCATGAAGACAGCAGAGATCTCTTTGGACACACCGGCGATCAGCACGGCGGCACGTCAGTTGATGACGGAGTTGCAGTCTTACGGGTTGCGGCTGGATAGCATCGACACCGGCGCGTCGAGCCGGCGCGGCGGCGCTGGGCCATCCGATCACAAGGCAGTGACGGTGGATGGCCACACCATCATGGTGCCGGTGCATACATCGACCGCTTCGCACTCCCCATTCGTGGCGAGCGCGCCGGATGCGCAGGGGCGCATCTCCCTCAAGCGCGCCACCATCCCGATTGCGAACATCAGCTTCCCGAAGGCGCCGCGCTTCTACAAGCTGCAGACGCTCGACGGTGTGCCCTATTCGCATATCGCTACGCTGCACAGCTCCGACGTGCTGGCAACGACAGTGCTGCAGAACTGCATCCGCTACGACAAGCGCGACTCAGCCTGCCAGTTCTGCGCCATCGGCCAGTCGCTCGCTGCGGGCCGCACCATCGCGCACAAGACGCCGGAACAACTCGCCGAGGTGGCACGCGCCGCCGTGCTGCTCGACGGCGTGAAGCACATGGTGCTCACCACCGGCACGCCACCGACACCGGACCGTGGCGCGAAGATTCTCTGCGATAGCGCCTTCGCCATTCGTGCGGCTGTCGACCTGCCCATCCAGGGCCAGTGCGAACCGCCGAATGATGACAAATGGTTCGCCCGAATGAAGGCCGCCGGCATCGACACGCTGGGCATGCACCTCGAAGCGGTCACGCCCGAAGTGCGCGCCCGCATCATGCCGGGCAAGGCGACGGTGTCGCTCGCGCGCTACATGCGCGCTTTCGAAGTAGCTGTTGGCGTGTTCGGTCGCGGCCAGGTGAGCACCTACATCCTCGCCGGTCTTGGCGACACGCGCGAAGCGATTCTCGAGATGTGCGAGAAACTGATTGCGATTGGCGTGTATCCGTTTGTGGTGCCCTTCGTGCCTATCAGCGGCACGCCGCTGGAGAACCACCCTGCGCCGACGCCGAAGTTCATGAGGTCGGTGCTGGAGCCGCTCGGGAAGATGGTGAGTGGGGCGGGGTTGCGCGCGGCGGACATCAAAGCGGGTTGCGGGAAGTGTGGGGCTTGTTCTTCGCAGTCGACTTACGAGGCTTGAGGCGAACCTCATGAGAAACAATCAAACCATCGTCATCCCGGCGAAGGCCGGGATCCAGCCGCCGTGCTGCAACGAAAAGTCTCTGGATCCCGGCCTTCGCCGGGATGACGAGGCATGGGAGGTTTGTCATGCTGACTGAGAACATCGAGCCCCTTGAACGCGACACACTTTACGACGCACCCACTCAAGCCCTCCTCGACGAATTCTGCGACTCACGCCACGACGTATTCACCCCCTGCGAATTCCGCATCAAGTGGGTGACGCAGGACTGGGAAGCGCGCGAGGCGCACGCACTGCGCCGCGCGGTCTTCTGCGTCGAGCAGGGCATCTTCCTCGGTGATGACCGCGATGCCATCGACGAGCGCGCGCAACTGCTCGTCGCCATGCTGTGCGTGGCCGGCATTCCCGATCAGGTCGTCGGCACCGTGCGCATCCATCGCGAGGAAGAAGATGGCCTGCCGAACCTCTGGTACGGCTCGCGCCTTGCCGTGCATGCGGCCTTCCGCAATCACGGCAAGCTCGGCGCAACGCTGATCCGCCTCGCCGTCACCAGCGCGCATGCACAGGGCTGCAAGACTTTCCGCGCGCATGTGCAAAGCCAGAACGTGCCGCTGTTCCGCCGCCTGCACTGGAACGTGATGCACCAGGAGACGCTGCTCGGCCGCTCCCATCACGCCATGCAGGCGGACCTCGATCATTACCCGCCGTGTTACGACCCGGTGAGTGGCTTCGTCACGCAATCGCGAGCCGCACGATGAGCCTGAAAGCCATCACCACTGCACTGCGTGAGAGCCGCGGTTTCGCGCACAAACGCGATATCAGCGACGTGGTCGGTGCGCTGTCTGCGTCGCTGCCCGGCGGCTTCAATGACATGTCGCAAGCCGTCGCCGTGGGTGACGACTGCGCTGCGATTCCCGATGGCGACGGCTACCTGTTGTTTGCCATTGAAGGCATGACGGAAGACTTCATCGCGAAGATGCCTTGGTTCGCTGGCTACAGCGGTGTGATGGTGAACATCAGCGATATCGCCGCGATGGGTGGGCGGCCGATTGCCGTCGTCGATGCGCTGTGGAGCAAGGGCATGCATCCGGCGGACGAAGTGATCAAGGGCATGGCTGCCGCTTCTGCCGCCTATGGCGTGCCCATCGTCGGCGGGCACAGCAACAACCGCAGTGAGCGTGGACAACTCGCCGTCGCGATTCTTGGCCGCGCGAAGAAGTTGCTCACCAGTTTCAACGCGCGGCCCGGCGACAAGCTGATGATGGCGATCGATCTGCGCGGCCAGTTCGAAGAGCCCTATCCCTGGTGGAACGCGTCGTCACGCACTGATGGTGCTCGCCTGCGTGGCGATCTGGAGTTGCTGCCCATGCTCGCCGAGAACGGGCTGTGCGATGCGGCGAAGGACATCAGCATGGCTGGTGCGGTTGGCACGGCGATGATGTTGCTGGAGTGTTCGGGTGTGGGCGCAGTGATAGACTTCGATGCGATCCCGCGACCTGAGGGTGTGGATCTGCAGCGCTGGCTGACTGCGTTTCCGAGTTTTGGATTTGTGTTGAGTGTGCGGCCTGAGAATGTAGGTGCGGTGCAGGAGTTGTTTGCTGCGCGGAATATCGCTTGTGCGTGCGTGGGTGATGTGAAGGCGGGTTCGCAGGTGGTGTTGCAGCAGGGTAATGAGACAGAAGTGCTTTGGGATTTTTCTCAGGATGCTTTCATCACGCCGAGTGTGCGGGAGATGAAAAGTGTCTAGGGCAATTGCTGCAGCCCTCTCCCCCAACCCCTCTCCCGCAGGCGGGAGAGGGGAGTTCGCATCGGCGCGCTTAGGCAACTGTGGGCTCGAGACATCGGCTGCCAATCAAGTGGCAAGCCAGGAGTTGCTCCCCTCTCACACTTGTGGGAGAGGGGCAGGGGGAGAGGGTGCGTTCAATCAACAACGGCCCCTGCACATTGCGCTGCTAACGCATTCGATCAATCCACGCGGCGGCGTAGTCCACACGCTCGAACTCGCGAACGCTCTGCACAACGCCGACCACACCGTCACCATCATGGCCCCGGCCGAAGCAGGCCAGACGCTCTTCCGCGACATGCCCTGCGAAGTGCAACTCATCCCCGTTGCCGCAGCATCGAAAGACACAGTGGAGATGGTCGCATCGCGCATAGACGCCTACGTAAGCCACCTCACGAGCACCCTGCAGCACCAGCACTTCGACATTCTCCACGCGCAGGACAGCATCAGCGGCAACGCGCTTGCCAACTTGAAGGAACGCAGCCTGATCGCAGGCTTCGTGCGCACCGTGCATCACCTCGACAACTTCACCAATCCACAACTTGCAACGTGGCAGATGCGTGCCTGGCGTGAGGCAGACACGGTGCTGTGCGTGAGTCAGCTGTGGCGCGCGCACATGCGCAGCGAACACGGCGTCGACACGCAGCTCGTGCATAACGGTGTTGATGCCGAGCGCTATTCGACACGCACCGATGCAAGCGATGCGCGCGTAAGAGGCGAGCTGAACATCGGCATGAACAAACCGGTCTTCCTCGCCGTCGGTGGCATTGAAGAACGCAAGAACACGCTACGCATCCTGCAGGCTTTCATCCAGTTCCACGCACGCATGCCGGCCGCGCGTCTCGTCATCGCCGGCGGCGCCAGCCTGCTCGATCACAACAGTTACAGCCGCGAGTTTCACACGCTACTGCGCGAGAGCGGCCTGAGCTTTGGCGCGGGGCAAGCGGTGCACATCACCGGCACGCTCATCGATGCCGACATGCCCGCGCTGTTCCGCGCGGCTGATGTATTGCTCATGCCTTCCCTGCGCGAAGGCTTCGGCCTCGTTGTGCTGGAGGCACTCGCCAGTGGCACGCCCGTCGTCGTATCGCAGATCGCGCCTTTCACGGAATACCTCGACGAAGCGCTGTGCCATTGGTGTGATCCATCCGACGCGGACTCCATCGCCGATGCCATGCGCATCGCAGCGTCGGCCACGCGCGGTGCCGCACTGCGCGAACTGGCCGCCTCACTGATCGACACCTTCAGCTGGCAACGTAGTGCCGAAGGTCACGTCGCGCTGTACCGCAAGCACCTTGCTGAATCCACGTCGGCGCTCGCCGACGCCACAACCTGAGAGAACCAACATGCCCGTCATGCACTTCCGCGTCCGCTGGCCGGACAACAGCGAGCTCAACTGCTATTCGCCCTCGCTGGTCATCAAGGATTTCCTCACGCCCGGCGAACGCTACCCGCTTGGCGACTTCATGAACCGTAGCCGCGAGGCGCTGAACATCGCCTCCGAGCGTGTGCGCGCGAAGTACGGCTTCGCGTGTTCGTCGGCGATGGATCAGTTGGCGGAACTGGAAGCGCGAGCACAGATATTCAGCACTACACCCGACGCGCAGATTGAAGTGCTGGGGTTCGAGGAATGAATGCCCATGCTTCCCACTCCGTCATTCCCGCGAAGGCGGGAATCCAGCGGCGTTCAATGCACGTCCGCTGGCCGACAAGTTGGTCTGAATGTCGCCAGAAATTTGAAGCAACCCCGCGCAACTGAATCGACACCTGAAATCAACGCCACTGGATTCCCGCTTTCGCGGGAATGACGGCAAGAAACATGCAGAAGGAAAACGCCACCATGAACTCCACCATCCAGCATCACAATGTCATCATCGTCGGCGGCGGTCAGGCAGGCCTGTCGATGAGCTATTACCTGCAACAGTCGCAGGTCGATCACCTCGTGCTGGAGAAGAAGACCCTCATGCACAGCTGGCGCAATGCGCGCTGGGATACGTTCTGCCTCGTCACGCCGAACTGGCAGTGCGCCTTGCCCGGCTACCCGTACCAGGGCAACGACCCGCATGGCTTCATGGTGAAGCACGAGATTCTCGAATATCTCGATGGCTTCGCGCGCCACGTGAATGCGCCGGTGCTCGAAGGTGTGAGTGTGCTGCGCGTGGCGGTGCGCGCAGAGGGCGGCTACAGCGTGAGCACTTCACGCGGCGAGTTCACGGCGGATCAGGTCGTGGTCGCCTCGGGCGGCTATCACCAGCCCATCGTGCCGCGCATGGCCGAGCGCTTGCCGGCGAGCATCACGCAGGTGCACTCGGAACAGTACAAGAATCCACGGAGCCTGCCGGAAGGCGCGGTGCTGGTCGTCGGCTCGGGGCAGTCGGGCGCGCAGATCGCAGAGGACCTGCACCTCGCCGGTCGCAAGGTCTATCTCGCGACGGGCGATGCACCGCGCTGCGCGCGTTTCTATCGCGGCAAGGATGTGGTCGACTGGCTTGCCGACATGAACTACTACGAGATGCCCGTCGAGCAGCATCCGCTCAAGGAGGGCGTGCGCGACAACACCAATCACTACGTCACGGGCCGCGATGGCGGGCGCGATATCGACCTGCGCAAGTTCGCGACACAGGGTATGGAGCTGTTCGGACGCCTGCACGATTATGCGGATGGCAATCTGCAGTTTGCCCCCGACCTCGCCGCCAACCTCGAGCATGGCGACACGATCTACAACGGCATCAACGCGAGCATCGACAAGTACATCGCGAAGATGGGCATCGATGCGCCGGCAGGCGGTGTGTACGAGCCGCTATGGCAGGTGACAGAAGAGCGCACCGCGCTCGATCCTGTGGCTGCTGGCATTACCAGTATCGTGTGGTGCATCGGTTTCACGCCAGACTTCAGCTGGTGCGACGTGCCGGTGTTCAACGGCCGTGGTTATCCAGGCCATGTGCGTGGCGTGACGAAGCAGCCGGGCCTGTACTTCCTCGGCCTGCCCTGGTTGCACACCTGGGGCTCGGGCCGCTTCTCGGGTGTCGCGCGCGATGCGGCCTTCCTTGCCGAGCAGATCGCCGTCCGGGTCGCTGCGTGTGCGGCTGGAGACGGTGGCGCGATGCGCGCGGCAGCCTGAGGCGGATAGGTGCGTTCGGCGGTCAGCCCTCCAGCCAGCCGCTGATCAGGCGTGCGACGTCTGCAATCGCCAGATCGCGCTGGGGGCCGGGTACTTTTGCGCCGGTCAGGTACACGCTCAGCAGGATGGGCGCGCGACCGGGCGGGCGGATGATGGCAATGTCATTGCTGGTGCCCCTGTCTCCGGTGCCCGTCTTGTCACCGACAAGCCAGCCTGGTGGGACGCCGGCACGGATGCGGGCATTGCCGGTCTGTGTCGCGTCCAGCCACCTCAGCAGGGTTGCTCGTGAGCCCGGCGCGAGCAGGTCTCCCAAGAGAATCTTCTTCATCGTGTCGGCCATTGCTGCCGGCGTCGTGGTGTCGCGCGGGTCGCCGGGGCGTGCCTCGTTGAGCGAGGGCTCATTGCGGTCGAGCCGGGTGAGCTTGTCGCCGCTGGCCCGCAGCCAGCCGGTGAGACCTGCGGGCCCGCCGAAGCTGGCCAGCAGGAGATTCGCCGCCGTGTTGTCACTCAGGGTAATGGCAGCTTCGCAGAGCGCCGCTACGCTGAGGCCCGCGCCGCCAACGTGATCTTTCGTGCCGGGTGAATACGCCTGCAGGTCCTGCTCGGTGAATGCGATGCGTCGCTCCAGCTGCTCTTTGCCTGCGTCCACACGGCTCAGCACGTACGCGGCGGCGAGAAACTTGAAGGTGCTGCACATGGGGAAGCGCTCGTCCAGGCGCAAGCCGGCGCGTTTGCCGCTGCCGCTATCGACCAGGCACACACCCAGGCGCCCGCGTGTGCTGGTTTCGATCTTGTGCAGCCTGGTGACAATGTCATCCGCCGCCAGGCCGATGAGCGGGTAGGTGGCGAACGGAAGCGTGGCGAGCGGGATGATCGCGCTGCCCAGGAACTGTCGTCTGTTGATCATGGCGTCTCCTTCGAAAGACGGCACTTTCCACCTCGCCGCGCCGGCTCGCAAGCGATAGTATTTGTCGCCCTGCGATAGAAAAACTTTTGCCATGGCGCGTACCCAGCTTCCTCTCAATGCGTTACGGGCTTTCGAGTCTGCCGCGCGCCATCTCAGCTTCACGCTCGCTGCGGCCGAACTCTGCGTGACGCAGGCGGCGATCAGCCAGCAGGTGAGGGGGCTTGAAGCGCGGCTGGGTGTCATGCTGTTCCGCAGGCTGCCGCGCGGGCTCGCCTTGACTGACGAAGGGCATGCCTTGCTGCCGGTGCTCGTGGATTCCTTCGGGCGCATGGAGGCCGTCGTGCAGCAGTTCGACAGCGGTCACTTCTTCGAGGTGCTGACTGTCGGCGTCGTCGGCACTTTCGCCGTAGGCTGGCTGCTGCCGCGCCTGCGTGCCTTTCGCGAGACTTGTCCTTTCGTTGACCTGCGCCTCATGACGAACAATAACAAGGTCGACCTCGCCGCCGAGGGGCTGGATTTCGCCATCCGCTTCGGAGATGGCAACTGGCAGGGTCTGCAGAGCGAACACCTCATGAACGCGCCGCTCACCGTGTTGTGCGCGCCGACGCTCGCATTACGCATCACTTCGGCTGGCGCACTGGTGCGTGAGCCGCTGCTGCGCTCCTATCGCCCTGAAGACTGGCCCGCATGGTTCGCAGCGGCCGGTGTCGAATGCCCGGCCATTCGCGGGCCGATGTTCGATTCATCGCGCCTGATGGTTGAAGCGGCCATGCAGTGCGCGGGCGCCGCGCTCGCGCCGGCCTCCATGTTCGCCAGCGAGCTGAACGAAGGCCGACTGGTCCAGCCGCTGCCGATCGAGGTGACGACGGGTGCCTACTGGCTCACCAGCCTGAAGAGCAGGAAGCCCAGCGTTGCGATGGGCGTTTTTCGCGACTGGTTGCGGGGTCAGGCGCTCATGTGCCCGGCATGACACCGGCAGTCGACTGCGCGGCTCTGGTGCTTCAGTTTGTCCGCGCCTCGCTCGGTGGGTGGCCGACGATGCGCTTGAAGGCACGGCTGAAGGCGGCCTCGGAGTCGTAGCCGAGACGATTGGCGACGACGGCCACGCGCATGCCTTCGCGCGCAATCAGATGGCGCGCCTGGAACATCTTCACGCGCGCCACGTAGCGGGCCGGGCTTTCGCCGACGGCGCGGGTGAACTTGTCGGCGAAGCTGGAACGGGAGGCGCCCATCAGCTCCGCCAGGTCGGTGACGGACCAGTCGCGTTCCGGCTGCTTGTGGATTGCTGCGAGCACCTTGCCCACGACGGGACAGCGCACGGCAGCAATCCAGCCGCTGGCATCGCTACAGGCGCATTCCACCCAGGCGCGGATGATGCTCGCCGCGAGCACGTCGGCAAGACGCGCAAGGATGCCGCAGGCTCCGATGCGGTTCAGGGTGATCTCACGCTCCATGGCTTCGAGCAGGGCGGGTACGGCAGGGTCGCGCTGTGCCAGCTCACCTGCGCGCATGAGGTCCGGCATCATCGTCATCAAGGGGTGCAGGGGGTCGAGGTTGAAGCGCATGGCGCCGCAGAACAGCACGTCGGCCGCTGCTGCCGGCATCGTCGTCAGGGCTGTTTCAGTCTCCGGCGCGACTTCGTCATGCACGCGGTAGATGTTGCCCGCCACGGGTTCGCGTGCCAGCGCCTCGATGGCTACCGGCGGCACCTCGGGCGAGCTGGCCAGCACATGCGCGCTGCCGCGCGGCATCAGCACCGCGTCGCCGGGATTCAGGCGGATCCAGTCCCCGTCCTGCATGCGCAGCCAGCAGGCACCGTGTGCAACGAAGTGGAAACGCGCCGAGCGCTGTGCCGGAAAGCTGATGGCCCAGGGCGTGTGCATCGCGCAGCGACCGTACTCCACGCCATCCAGCCGCAGACCCAGCAGGATCTCGGTGAGCATGTCGGGCAAGTCTTGGCGAGGTTCTATGGACGATTGAGCAAGCATATCGGCTTTTATGGCATGGAAACGCCAAGATATTACCTCTAAGCTGGAGCCTCGTTCCATAAGAGAAAACTCCACGAGAGAAAGCCAGCTGCCATGACAAACGAAGCGAGCTATACCGCCACCCCCGCCGATCTGCTGGACGCAACGGGTCCCGACAGTGACGCCATCGGCGGAGCTGACACTGGCGTCGCCAACTGGCCCGCCATCGCATCGCTGACACTGGGGGTGTTCGGCCTCGTCACCGCCGAATTCCTGCCGGCCAGCCTGTTGACGGCCATGTCGGCGGATCTGCATATTTCCGACGGCGCAGCCGGCCAGGCCGTGACGGCAACGGCCATCGTCGGCGCCATCGCTGCGCCGACGATTCCGCTGCTGACGCGCAATCTTGATCGCAAGCGCGTGATGCTGGCGCTGACCGTGCTGCTGGTGCTCTCCAACGCGCTGGCGGTGACAGCTGACAACCTGACCGTGCTGCTGACTTCGCGTGTGATGCTGGGCGTGGCGCTCGGCGGTTTCTGGTCGATGGCTGCAGCGCTGGCCATGCGCCTCGTGCCACTGCCCCTGTTCGCACGCGCCATGTCACTGGTCCTCACCGGCGTGTCTGTGGCGACCGTGTGCGCCGCGCCGGTCGGTGCCTACATGGGCGCGCTATGGGGTTGGCGTAGCGCCTTCGTTGCCGCGGGCGGCGTGAGCCTCATTGCGCTGGCCGTGCAGTTGCTTGCCATTCCGAAGTTGCCACCGAAGGACAATCCGAACCTGCGTGTACTGCTCGAACTGCTGGGGCGCGGTCCGGTGCGCGTCGCCCTGATCGCCGTGGTGCTGGTCATCTCGGGTCATTTCGCGGGTTTCACCTACATCCGCCCGCTGCTGGAAGAGATCACGCACCTGCCGGTGGCAGCGATTTCGGGCGTGCTGCTCGGTTACGGCATCGGTGGCTTCTTCGGCAACTTCGCCGGCGGCTTCATTGCCGAGCGTAGCGAACGGCTGGCCGTGGTGTTCGGTGGAGCCCTGATCGCGGCGATTGCCATCACGCTGTGCTTCGCCGCCGGTTCGGCCATCGTCACGGGTATCGCAATTGCACTGTGGGGCTTTGCCTTCGGTGCTTTTCCGGTCGGCTTCCAGACCTGGATCGTGCGTGCCGCGCCGGATCAGGCCGAGGGCGCAGGCGGCCTGCTGGTTGCCGCGTTCCAGATCGCCATCGCCAGTGGCGCCATCGGTGGCGGCTTGCTCGTCGATCACATCGGCGCGCTGGGTGGTCCGCTGTTCGCGGCGGTGGCGGTGAGCCTCGGTACTTTGCTGACCCTGCGCTACGGCCCACGTGCTGCGCAATGAGTGGTCAATGACGTAAGCATCACCGGCGGGTGCGCCCTGCCGGTGATGCGCGCGGGTGCAATGCCCGCGAGCTTGTCCTTTTCCTGAATCCATCCAGAGGTATCACATGACGCAATCCACGTCCGTCAATCGCCGTGTCGTTCTCGCTGCCCGCCCGCATGGCCTGCCGCGCCTCACGGACTTCCGTATCGAAGAGTTGCCAGTGCCCGCGCCGCAGGACGGGCAGATACTGCTGCGTACGGAATGGCTTTCGCTCGATCCATACATGCGCAACCTGATGGAGGAGGTCGGCCCCGGCTATGCCGAACCCGTCGCGTTGGGCGCGCCCATGGTGGGCGGTACGGTCAGCCGTGTCATCGCTTCGCGGCACGCACGATTCCATGAAGGTGACCTGGTGCTCGCCAACGCCGGCTGGCAGGACTATGCGCTGTCCAGCGGCGAAGATCTGCTGGCACTTGGCGACATGGCCCAGCCTTCGCTGGCGCTTGGCGGTCTCGGCATGACGGGCTTCACCGCATACGTCGGCCTGCTCGACATTGGCCAGGTGCAGGCCGGTGAGACCGTTGTCGTGGCCGCTGTAACGGGCGCCGTCGGTGCCGTCGTCGGCCAGATCGCGAAGCTCAAAGGCGCGCGCGTGGTCGGCATTGCCGGTGGCGCCGACAAGTGCCGTCATGCGGTCGAGGTGCTGGGCTTCGATGCCTGCCTCGACCATCGCGAACCGCTACTTGCCGAGCGCCTGGCAGCGGCTTGCCCGACCGGTATCGATGTGTACTTCGAAAGCGTGGGCGGCGCCGTGTTCGAGGCGGTGCTGCCGCTGTTGCGGCTGGGAGCGCGCGTGCCGGTGTGCGGCTTCATCGCGCACTACAACGAAGACGCGCTGCCACCTGGCCCCAACCGCCTGCCGCAGCTGATGGCGAGCTTGCTGCAGAGGCGCATCCGCATGCAGGGTTTCATCATCCTTGATCACTACGCCACGCGCTTTGAGGCTTTCCGCCGCGACATGGCTGAGTGGGTGGCAAGTGGTCGCGTCCAGTTGCACGAAGCGCGCGCGGCAGGCCTCGAGAACGCCCCGCAAGCCTTCATCGACATGCTGCAGGGGCGCAATCTTGGCAAGCAGGTGGTGAGTGTTGCCGACAGTCAGGCTTTCGAGCCTGGGGAGAGGCCCTCACTGTGACGTTCTCGCACATGGAGTTTTCAGACAGGCCGGCCCATGTCCACGTTCGTCAATTCAACGGTCGGCGCCGTTTTTACCCCGATCGGATTCCCAGCTCCGTCTATCAAACGGAAGGCGACCACTCTCTTCTCTGGCAAGCTTCCAGGCGAGCGATTGAGCATTGCAAAATCGGCGTTGCTCTCTACGTACGGGGACAATATGAAATATGTTCCACCGAGTGAGGCCATGAAAGGCGCTTTCCTGGTCTCTCCGTTGGAGAGTCTGGTCTCGAGCAATATTGCTTTGGGGCGCAGGGCAATCGCCAGCAAGGCTTTGGCGACCCCCACTGCTGGCGCAATGTTCAAGCGTGCGAAATCATATCTGGCATCGGCAGGCAGGTGCCAGTAGCCATCATGCTGCGCCGGCGTGATCTGTCTCGTCGTGATACTACGTTGTGTCTTCAGGCGAGAGAGAAGTGGAATCGGGTCGGTCGTAACCAGCTCATAGCGGGTGACCAGCTCCGGCCATAACAGGGGGTCTTCCTGCAGCGCGATGTGTCCATCTATGGGGGCGATACTGACAAAGAAATGCCTGGGAGCGGAGAGATCAGATGTCATGTGATCTCCGTTCAGGCGCGCGAGAGACGGGGTGTAGGCGCTGTAACTTTGAATCACCGGTCTTGGCGACCATTTGAGACTGCTTGCAAATAGCCAGGACAGATCGATCGAGGCTATATCTACCGTTGCATCGACTGCAGGTAGCGCAGAAGCGCTCATCAACACCAGCCGGGTTTTGCGAAGATCTCCGGAGGATGCCTTGCCCCGCAACTCTTGCAAGCCGTTCCATTGCTGGCTGATATGTAGCCAGGTGCGCCCCAGCACGCTGCCCTGCCCGTGATGGGGGAGGCTTGATCCCAGAAAGCACAGCGTCGCCCACAAAAGCGTGGATGTGAATACTGTTTTGCGAGGAATCTGTTTTTCCGGATCGAGCAGCGAGATCAGAAGGGCTGACCCTGTAAATGCGAGATAGGTGGAAACATGCTCACCATCGTGGCGGACGAAGCCTTGTTTGAATGCAAGCCAGGCCATGAAGACAAGTGCCATCGTCGTAGTCAGAGCGAGTATTCCAGCCCTGGAGGTGATGCCCGTGAGATGAGGCCTCAGCTTGAGAACCAGATGGCACACCAGGATGCAGAACAGAAGAGCGCCGATGATCAGTTCGTTGTCAGGGCCACTCTTTCCCATCGCGGCAGAATAGCCGGCGGCCACCTGTGCATCATTCAGGACGAAGGGCGCCAGACTACCCAGATCCTGTCCTGCAGCGAGCCAGGCACCGAGAAAGCCCATGAAATAAGCCGGGCCCGGCGCGTAGCGCCTCCAGCCCGAATGCTGCCAATAAGAGGCCATGCTGAGTGGAACAAGTGCGCACAGCCCCGCGACGCCGAGCGTGAACTTGCACAGCGCCAGGCTCCCCATGACGAGAGATACAAATACCGTGAGCTCGCTTCGCAAAACGATACGCTCGGCGCGACAGGCAACGCAGAAGAACAGACATAGGGCGAAGCCGTCTCTTGATGGCGTCACCAGGAGCGGGAGCAGGGCCCAGAGGCGTATCCATGACCGGGGTGGGTCTGTTGGAAGGAGAGGCCCTGTGATGACGAAGACCATTGTAAGGATCAAGGCTCCCCATAGAAGCATGGAGAGTTCTTGGAGTTGGGCCCCGCCAGAATTCACGTAGAGGGAACCGAGAGGCCCGTACGTGAACACAATGTCACGACCGAACTGCATGCCCTGTGCCAGACCGTGTGCAATGGCTTGCTGCCATGATGGGTCTAGCCCATCCGCCGGGGGAACACTTCCGAACGGCAGATAGAAGGCAACGAGTACCACTGCCGCAATGAATGCTGAGTAGTTGACGGTTTTCATGTCACTTCAATCTCGTGAGATCGGCCGTTACCAAGGGTATCGGAATCGATGGAGCCTGTGTGTCGCTCGCGTGAAGGGCTTGCCTCCCTTGGGTATGTTGATGGCTTGTGCGCCATGGGTAACCGGTGGGGTCTCGGCTACCTGGCGCCTGATGGAAGTAAGCTCAGGCGATCTGCCGCATCTGGCTCAGCTCGAAGCTGCCGATAAGGTGGCCGGCCTGCGCGCGAAAGGCGTCCATGTGTGCGCCGTTCATGTGGTTCTCCCACGCGGTGCGGTCGGCCCAGCGCTCGAAGAAGATCACGTCTCCCGCTTGTTGCTCCGATTCGTGCAGGTCGTAGAGGATGCAGCCGGGCTGCTTGCGTACGATGTCCACGAGTTGCTTCTGGGCTGCGACGAGAGCGGTTTCGTGGCCGGGCTTGGCGGTGACGTGCGCGACGATGATGAGGTCCGACATGTTCATTCTCCTGTGAGGGCGCTGCGTGATGGGTTGGCAACGACGTGTTGACGGAGCGAACGATATTGCTGAATGCTGCGGTGATAAACCGGGCGCGCGTGCATTCATTCTGCGCACCGTGGAAACAATCGCGAGGCACAATCAGGCATGGATCGACTCGATACGTTTCGCCTCTTCGTCAGGCTCATGGAGCTGGGCAGTTTTGCGGCAGCGGCCGCGGAGCTGGGTGTCTCGCCGTCGGCTGCGAGCAAGGCCATCAACCAGCTCGAGGCATCACTTGGCGCCAGGCTCCTGCATCGCACGACACGACGCCTGTCGTTGACCGAAGCCGGCACAACCTACCTCGAGCGGGCGCGCGCTGTCCTGCTGGCTGTGGAAGAGGCCGATGCCGAAGCGGCGGGGGCTACGGTTTCGGCCAGCGGGCGGCTGCGCCTGAACATGCCGATGGCACTCGGGCTCGCTGATCTGGGCGAAGCCCTGGCCGACTTCGCTGCCGAGCATCCGGGTATCGAGCTGGATGTTGATCTCGGCGACCGCCACGCCGATCTGCTTGCAGAAGGTTTCGACCTCGGCTTGCGCGCCACGACCGATCCGAAGGATTCGAGTTATGTGGCGCAGCGTATTGCTGCATTTCCTCTGCATATCTGCGCGGCGCCGGCCTACATGGAACGACATGGCCGGCCGGCGACGCCGGACGATCTCGCTGAGCACGCCTGCTTTGCCTACGTCTATGCCACGGCTGGCTTGCGCTGGCCTTTGCGCTGGCGCGGGCAGACCCATGTGGTCATCACGCCGCGCATGCGCGCCAACAACACCTTGTTCCTGAAACGCCTGGTGCTGGCTGGTCTGGGTATCGCCGTGCTCCCCGGCTTCGTGGCGAAACCGGAAATCGATACCGGCGCGCTTGTGGAGTTGTTCCCGGATGTCGAGCGACCACCCCTGCTGCTCTTCGCGCAGTATCCCGAGCGACGTCTCACGCCGCATAAGGTATCGGTCTGCGTGGCCTTCCTGAAAGACTGGTTCGCCGCGCGACAGGCGTGAGCGTCAGGCCGCGGCGGGAACGCCTGTGGCGGCGTTGTCCGTCTGTGTGTCCGCGTCTTCCGCCCAGCGCTCCTTGATCTCTATCATCGCCGGCAGGTCGGCGATGAAGAGCTCGACGAGCTGCGGATCGAAATGCTGGCCTGCGCCGTCGCGGATGTGGGTGACCGCTTCGTCGACGGACCAGGCCCGCTTGTAGGGACGCACCGAGGTCAGCGCGTCGAAAACGTCGGCGACGGCGATGATGCGTCCTTCGAGCGGGATGTCTTCGCCTGCGAGGCGATTGGGGTAGCCGCTGCCGTCCCATTTCTCGTGGTGGGTCAGGGCGATGCGGCGCGCCATGGCCAGCATGCCGCCTTCGTGCTCGCCGATGATGTCTGCGCCGATGGCGGCATGTGTCTGCATGATGGCCCACTCTTCGGCGTCGAGCTTGCCCGGTTTCTGCAGGATACGATCGGGGATGCCGATCTTGCCGATGTCATGCATGGGCGCTGCATTGAGCAGATCGTCCGCCTCGCGTTCGCTCATGCCGATGGCGCGACCCAGACGTTGCGAGAAATGACTCATGCGGATGACATGCTTGCCGGTCTCGTTGTCCTTGTACTCGGCGGCAAGGCCGAGTCGCTGCACGATCTGCAGGCGGCTCTCGCGCAGCTCGTCCACCCGTACCAGCGAGAGATGGTTGCGCACGCGGGCGCGCACGATGGGCGGTGACAGTGGCTTGGTGATGTAGTCGACGGCACCGGCGTTGAAGCCTTCCAGCTCGTCGCTCATGTCTGACAGCGCAGTGACGAAGATCACCGGCAGGTGCGCGGTGAGTGCGTCGTGCTTGAGTGCGCGGCAGGCGTCGTAGCCTGTCATGCCCGGCATCATGACGTCGAGCAGGATGAGGTCGGGGCGTTCCTGTCGCGCCAGCTCGATGGCGCGTGCGCCGTCCTTGGCGAACAACAGGCGGTAATCGTGCTGCAGGATCTGGCGAAGTAGCTGCAGGTTGGCGGGCTCGTCGTCGACGAGGAGCAGGCTGGGGCGCGTGTCCGGTGGGGTCATGGAGAGGTCTCCGTCTCCTGCAAGGCATCGAGGAAGGTGGCCAGGTGCTGGCGGGCCGCTGCGAAATCGAAGTCGTCGATGAAGCGCTGCAAGGTCTGCAACTGCGGGATGCCGGCAGGCATCGCCGCGCTGAAGCGGGCCAGGGCTTCGTCGTCGAGCGCGCCCTGGCCGAGCGTTTCGATGAGCCTGCTGCCGGCGCTGCGCAACGTGGCGTAGTCCATGTCGAGCTGCGTTTGCGCCGCTTGCTCGCGTGCGCGCTCCGCGACGGTCTCGCTGGCCACCGCGGCCAGGGCGCGTTCGCAGGCGTGCTCCGTGTCGTTCAGGGCTGCCTGGATGCCGGCAAGGCGCGAAGGTTCGTGCGCGGCTGCGGCACAGGCGCTCTCGAGTTGTTCGAGGGCGTCGGCCAGATGTTCGAGGCCCAGATTGCCGGCGAGGCCGCGCAGGCGATGCGCTTCGCTGCGCGCGTCTGCTTCGCGCCGGTTGGCGAGGTGCGCGCCAAGTGTGCGCATGGCGAGCGGCAGGTCGTCGGCCAGGCGTAGCAGGGCACCGACCCAGCTCGCGCGTTCGCCACCCCAGCGCATCAGGCCGCTGCGCGTGGCCAGGGTCTGACGCGAACGTACCACCGGCTCACTGCTGATCTCGACATCGCGCAGGCCCAGCACGCGTGCGATCTCGCGGCTGAGCGCCAGCAGTTCGACGGGTTTGGACGCGAAGCCATCCATGCCGGCCTGGCGTGCAGCGTCGCGGTCGGCATCCATCACGCTTGCGGTAAGGGCGATGACGGGCACGCGCGGACTGTTGCCCGCCTGTTCGCGGGCACGGATGCGGCGCGTGGCTTCCAGCCCGTCGATGCCTGGCATCTGTACGTCCATGAGGATCACGTCGTAACGGTCGGAGGTGGCGAAGGCCACCGCACTGGCACCGTCGTTGGCCAGTACGACGGTGTGGCCGTAGCGGCGCAGGATGATGCTCAGCAGTTCGAGGTTCTGGCGCACATCGTCGACGGCGAGCACGCGCAGCGGCGGCAGCTTGAGCGTGGCGCGGCGCCCGTCTACCGGTGCAGTGCCCTGTTCGGCCGCGGGCAGGGGCAGCACGAAGTGGAAGACCGAGCCCACGCTCACCTCGCTCTCAACCCAGATGCGCCCGCCCATGAGCTCGACGAGTTGCTTGCTGATCGTGGTGCCGAGGCCGGTGCCACCGAAGCGGCGGCTCATCGAGGCATCGGCCTGCGTGAAGGGGTCGAAGATGGCGGCGATGCGGTCGGGCGGAATGCCGATGCCGGTGTCGCGCACGCTGAAGTGCAGGGCGTCGCCCTCGGGCTTTACGCTGAGCGCAATCTCGCCGCGCTCGGTGAACTTGATGGCGTTGGAGAACAGGTTGGTGATGACCTGGCGCACGCGCAGCGCATCGCCGCGATATGTATTGCCAAGTGCCTTGTCATAGTCGAGATGGAACTTGAGGCCCTTGTCGCGCAGGCTGCCCGATAGCGTGGAGGAGATCTCGTCGATCAGCGCGAGCAGATCGAAGTCGCCGAGCTCCAGCTCGACCGCGCCACGGTCGAGCTTGGCCGAATCGAGAATTTCGTTGAGCAGGCGCAGCAGTGCGCGCGAGGCGTTGCGCACGGTCTCGAGATGGCGGCGCTGGTCGCCGACCAGTTCGCCGTCGAGCAGCACATCGGTGAAGCCGATGATGGCGTTCATCGGTGTGCGGATCTCGTGACTCATGTTGGCGAGGAAGGCGGCGCGTGCGGTGGCGGCCTGCTCGGCGCGCTCTTTCGCTTCGCGCAGGTCCTGCTCCATCTGCTTGCGTGCGGTGATGTCGGTGGCGAACTTGATGATCTTCTGCAGGCGACCATCGGCACCATAGACGGGGTTGTAAGTGGCCTGTATCCAGTACGGGCGGCCGTCCTTGCGGAAACGCAGGTACTCGCCTGCGTCGAACTCGCCACGACCGAGGCGCGCCCACAGGTCGGTGTAGGCATCGCTGTGCACGTATTGTGGGTCGCACAGGATGCCGTGATGCCGGCCGCGCAACTCGTCGAGCTGGTAACCCGTGAGTTGCAGGAAGTTATCGTTGGCGCTCAGTACCTGGCCGTACAGGTCGAACTCGACGACGGCCAGCGAGCGACTGAGGGCGTGCACCGTGCCTTCGAATTCGGCGCTGCGGCGGCGTGTGTCGGTCACGTCGAGCAAGACGCCATCTACCCACAAGGCATTGCCCTGCGCGTCGAACTCCGGCGTGCCGGATTCCCACACCCAGCGCTCACTGCCGTCGCGCACGACGATGCGGTAGGTCGCCTCGTAGCTGCGCCGCTCGGCAATGGCCTGCGCCACGTCGTTGGCGAGCTGGGCGTAGTCGTCGGGATGCACGAGGCTTTTCCAGCCGCGCCGGCCGTGCATGAACTCGTCGGGCTCCCAGCCGGTGACGCCCGTCACGGCGTCGCTGACGAAGACCAGGCTCCACAATTCGTCGAAGAGGCAGCGGAAGCTCACGCCCGGCATGTTGCGGATCAGGGTGCGCAGCTGTTGCTCGCTGCCGCGCAGGGACTGTTCCATCGCATGGCGTTCGCTGATGTCGGTCACCACGGCGACGAACAGCGGCTTGCCCGGCAGGGTCATGCGGCCGATGGCGACGCGGATCGGCAGCTGGCTGCCATCCTTGCGCATGCCGCTCAGCTCGCGGCCCTGGCCCAGCCAGAGCGCCTTGCCGTCCGCGAGGTATTCGCGCCGGCGCTGGTCGTAAGCGCTGCCGTCCTCACTGCTCACCAGCATGTTGGCGGGTTTGCCGATGACCTCGCTCGCTGCCCAGCCGAAGATGCGTTCTGCCGCCGGATTGAAGTCGCGCACGATGCCGTCGCTGTCGATCGTCATCATGCCGTCGGCCGCCGTGTCGAACACTGCTTGCAGACGCGATTCGTTGAACTGCATCCGACGATACAGCTCGCGGTAGCGCAGCAGACTGTTGGCCGCCGCGACGAAGACGGCCAGTGTCACCACGACCAGCGCGACGGCGAGCGCAACGAAGCCGGTGTTGAGTGCCATGGCGCTGCCGGGTTCTTCGACGCCGACGAAACGCGCTGCCGCCATGCCGGTGTAATGCATGCCGGCGATGGCCAGGCCCATGATGATGCCGCTCGGCAGGATGCCCCAGCGCGGGCCGATGCGGTCCGCCAGCCAGCCGCGCCCGCCATTGCCGAAGCGCACCCCCAGCGCAAGAATGGCCAGCGCCACGGCGACGACGATGGAGATGCCGAAGCCGACCGGGTCGTAGCGCAGCGAGGGCGCCATCTGCATCGCTGCCATGCCGCTGTAATGCATGGTGCCGATGCCGGCGCCGACCAGCACGCCGCCCGTGCCCAGTTGCCAGCGCGTGATGCGAGGCTGGATGAGGAGTTGCAACGCCACCCAGGACGCGGCCAGCCCCGGTAGCAGGGACAGCAGCGTGATGCCCGGCGCGTACTCGACCGCCACGCACAGGCTGAACGCCAGCATGCCGATGAAATGCATCGCCCAGATGCCGCCGCCGAGTGCCAGTGCACCCGTCACCACCGCCACCTGACGATGCAGGACAACGTCGGTCTGGCGTGCCATGCCGGCCACCTGTAGCGCCATGGTCGCCGCGAAGATGGCGATGCCGACCGACAGCACGACCAGCCAGGGCTGGTAGCTGCCGACGAGCAGCAGCCCGGGGGCTGTGTCGAAAAGGAACATGCGGCTGGGGTCGAACATAGGCTTCCGTAGCAAATCTGGGGGGCACGGCAGACGCAAGGCCGTGCCTTCGATCCTTGCTTAACGGCAGCCTGTTCGTTGCTTGTAGCGCTACGGCGCGAAAAAACAGAAATTCACAGTGCTGGCAGGGGCCAGCGCGGCAAGGCGACGGCCATGGCACACTGTGCGCCCCGCGCGGGCTTGCCGCCTGGCGTAACGATCCACTTGCGGGGATGACGATGATCGACGCGGTCCGCCCGGGGGAACTGCATTGCCCCAGGCTGGCGTTCAGTCATC
This sequence comes from Uliginosibacterium silvisoli, assembly GCF_036017035.1. Classification (NCBI taxonomy): domain Bacteria; kingdom Pseudomonadati; phylum Pseudomonadota; class Betaproteobacteria; order Rhodocyclales; family Zoogloeaceae; genus Uliginosibacterium; species Uliginosibacterium silvisoli. The sequence continues at coordinate 1,908,985 of NZ_JAYXHS010000001.1, forward strand.
AAATCTGAGAAGAAATCCGGAGAAGGAATTGAGCCAGTCAGCGCATGACACCTCCCCACCGCCCGCAGTGAGTTTCTGGCAGGCCTTCCTGTTCTGGCTCAAGCTCGGCTTCATCAGCTTCGGCGGCCCGGCCGGGCAGATTTCCATCATGCATCAGGAGCTGGTCGAGAACCGCCGCTGGATCAGCGAGAAGCGCTTCCTGCACGCCCTCAACTACTGCATGGTCTTGCCCGGTCCCGAGGCCCAGCAACTCGCCACCTACATCGGCTGGCTGATGCATCGCAGCTGGGGCGGCATCGTCGCCGGTGCGTTGTTCGTGCTGCCCTCGCTGCTGATCCTCATCGTGCTGTCGTGGGTCTATATCGCCTTCGGTGAGGTGCCGGTGGTGGCGGGTCTTTTCTATGGCATCAAGCCGGCGGTGACGGCCATCGTCTTGCAGGCCGCGCATCGCATCGGCGGGCGCGCACTGAAGAACAATGTGTTGTGGGCGATCGCGGCGGCATCCTTCGTGGCGATCTTTGCGCTCGATGTGCCTTTCCCGCTCATCGTGCTCGGCGCAGGGCTCATCGGCTACCTTGGCGGGCGTACCCGCCCCGAATTCTTCAAGGCCGGCGGCGGCCATGGCAAGGCGGAAAAATCCTTCGGCCGTGCGCTCATCGACGACGACACGCCAACGCCCGCTCACGCACGCTTCTCGTGGTCCGGCCTGGCCCGCATCGTGGTGGTTGGCGCGCTGCTGTGGCTCATACCGATGGCATTGCTCACGCTTTCCTACGGCTGGCCGCACACCTTCACGCAACTCGGCTGGTTCTTTACCAAGGCCGCGCTGCTGACCTTTGGCGGGGCTTACGCGGTGCTGCCCTATGTCTATCAAGGCGCAGTGACTCACTACAACTGGCTCACGCCAACGCAGATGATAGATGGCCTCGCGCTCGGCGAGACCACGCCGGGCCCGCTCATCATGGTGGTGGCTTTCGTCGGTTTTGTCGGTGGCTACCAGAGCCCGCAACTCAGCGCGCTGTTCGGTGCGGACCACCTCTTTCTCGCCGGCGCGGCAGCGGCCACGCTGGTGACCTGGTTCACCTTCCTGCCCTCGTTCCTGTTCATCCTCGCGGGCGGGCCGCTGGTGGAGTCCACGCACAACGATCTCAAATTCACAGCACCACTGACGGCCATTACCGCCGCAGTGGTCGGCGTGATCCTCAACCTTGCGCTGTTCTTCGGCTACCACGTGCTGTGGCCAAAGGGCTTTGCCGGAGCATTCGACTGGATCGCGGCGCTCATCGCACTCGCAGCAGCCATTGCCTTGTTCAGGTTCAAACGCAATGTCATACACGTGATTCTGGCGTGCGCGGTGATCGGCCTGTCGGTCAAGTTGCTGCACGGCTGAAGCCGGAAGGGGAGAGGCGGTTCCGCAGCATTTGACGCAGATCAGCAGTCTGCGATTTTTCCCGTCCCTTTCGCGTGCCAACCCGGCATTGCGCAAGGAAGCAGCCCGTCCGCATGACTAGCATGCATGGCACACCGGATAGCGGAGAGCCAGACCATGAACGTGCAGAACGTGTTGAGCAAACTCGACAGCCATTTCCTGAAAAAGGAATACGGACAGATCGAAACGCTGTTGCTTGTGAATCTCGGGCAGGCCTTTGCCGAACGCGACAATGGCTCAGCCCTCACGCTGCTCAACGAGTTGTTGAGCTACTACCGCAGCGTGAGCCGGGTGGAAGAGAGTCTGTCTGTCGCCAGCAAGGCGATCAAGCTGATGGACGAGATGGGTTTGCGCGGCACGCTGCACTACGCAACCACGTTGCTGAACATCGCCACCGCCTATCGCGCGGCGGGCAAGGCCGTCACGGCGGTCGACATGTATGAACAAGTCTCGAACATCTACCGGGAAGAGCGCGTCGATGATCCGCATCTGCTCGCCAGCCTGTACAACAACCTGAGCCTTGCCTGGCAGGCGCTGAACGACCACACCAAGGCCATCAAGTACCTGCAGATGGCCCTGGTGCTGGTGGAGGGCTCGCAGGGAGAAGCCGAGCAGGCGGTGACCTACACGAATCTCGCGCTCTCGAAGATGCGTTGCGGTCGTCTAGCCGAGGCGCGCAGCGATCTCGACGACGCCGTGCGCTTGTTCAAGCGGCAGAAGAGCGTCAGCGCGCACTACGGCGCCGCCCTCGCTGCGCTGGGTGAGCTGTGCTATCGCGAGGGCAATCTGCACGAGGCGATCAGTTGCTACGAGCGCGCCCTGGAGCAGATCGAGTTGCGCTATGGCAGGAATGCGCAATACGCCGTGACGCTGGAGAGCCTCGCCGTGGTCTATGAGGATGTAGACGCGGTCTACGGCTCGACCTTGCAGGCCGAGGCAGCGCGCGTGCGCGGTGCGTTGCACTGAGGGTAGAGGCTGCCATGAAGGGCCTGATGCTCGCCCGCCAGTATCATGACCATTGCATCGACGCATTGCTTGCGCCTTACGCAGGCTATCGCCAGCGTATCGCCACAGGCCTCGTCGGGCCGGGCTCGGAGTGTTTTGGTTTCGATGACGAGTTCTCGCGCGATCACGACTTCGGCCCCGGCTTCTGTATCTGGCTTGCCGACGAGGACCATGCCGTCATCGGGCCCGCATTGCAGGCCGGCTATGACCGACTGCCCAAGAGCTTTGCCGGCAGCATGCCACGCCGTGCCACGCCGCGCAGCGACCAGCGCGTGGGAGTCTTCTCCATCTCCGCTTTCTACACGCGCTTTCTCGGTGCTCCCGAGTTGCCGGTCAGCGATGCGGACTGGTTGCAGATTCCGGAGGAGCGGCTTGCCACCGCTGTGAATGGCGCCGTCTTCAGCGATCCGCTCGGCGGATTCAGCCATATCCGCAGCTGCTTGCAGGGCTATTACCCGGAGACAGTAAGGCGTCGAAAAATTGCAAACGCCGTCGCCAGCATGGCGCAGAGCGGTCAATACAATCTGCCGCGTTCGCTACAGCGTGGCGAGACGAGCGCGGCGTTCCTTGCGCAGGCCGAATTCATCCGCAGTACCTGCCAGCTGGTGCATGCACTCAACGGCTGTTACACGCCGTTCTACAAGTGGCTGCATCGCAGTACCCAGCACATGCCTCTACTCGCCAACATGCATGCGCGCCTCGATCGCTTGAGCCACACGCTGCCGCTGGCCAGCCAGCGCATGGTCGAGAAGATATGCGACGAGGCGCTGCAGACACTCATCAGGTTCGGCTACACCTTTCCCGGTGATGCTTTCCTCGAAGCGCACGTCGACAACATTCTCGGTGCAGCACTCCCGACGATGGCTCGCGTGGCAACACGTCCCTACGACCTGCAGGCTCAGCCCACATGACAATCATCGAAGAAATCATCGCCATGGAATGGCGCGCCTTCCGCCTGGTGCGCAATGAAGGTGGGCGTGCCAGTTGCCAGGACGACTACGCCACCTTCGAGATCATGCGCAAGAGCCAGTTCCTGTGCTGGGACCCGCAAACCCTCGTCAGCTATTGCGCGGATCTCGATGTTGCGCAGCGCTCCGGCCGCAACCTCGTGCAGGAGAAATACGCGCGCATGATGGCCTCCACCGCGCCGGAGCGTTACGCCACCTTCGCGCACACGCTACCTCAGCTCAGCGACTGGCAGCGCGGCGCCATCAAGACCATCGTTGCGCAACAAGTTGCCTGGCGCGAGGACTTCGCCGCGGAATACCCCGCGCTGTCGAGTCAGGCGCGGCTGATCCGCACGGAGCAGGACACGCCGACGGGCACTTCCTTTGAGACCTATCTGCGCGGCGAGCTGGGCACCTATTCGGCAGCCACGCTGCTGGCGTACGAGCAGATGATCGCGCTATGGGCGCTGCGCCACAGGAATATGACCACCGCCGCCATGAATCACACGGCCGTTCTCTATGGCTACAAGGACGTGGCTGACGCAGAGCGCAAACTACAGAACATGCAGGCTGCATGAGTCTGCGTGTGCTGCCCTTGCACCCGCATCGGGCAGGGCGTCGAGGATTTCAGCACGCTCGTATCGAGCGGTTTCAGCGTGCTGAAGGCTGGCCACCTATCTCTGCGCGCCTGACCCTGGTCAGCGAGTTGAATGCCTTGCGGTAAGACCAGGTCACCAGCTCGGCGAGATAGTCGGCGGGAAACCTGTGAACTTCCACGACCGTCACCCAGTGGAAACGCCCCATGTAGCGCGCCGGCTTCACACCCGGCACGTCGGTCAGCTCGACGAAGCGCTCCGGTGTCACGCGAAAACTGAAGCGCCACTTCTCGGGCTCGCTGGTCTTGAAATACGCGAAGTTCTTGCCGCCCACCGAATAGACCAGAACGTTCGAAGGCGCACCCATCAGGGTCTCGATCGCGCCCGGGAAATTCCTGCAGAGCACTTCCAGTTCGGTGCGGGTCATGACGGCCTCAGAGAAGGTGTGCCTGCACGGCCCGGGCTCCCGGCGTCAGCGCCGGCAGGTTGGTGCGGGCACTTCCGGGCAATTGCTTGCGCCCGACCGCAGGTTGCCGTTGGGCAGACGATAGCGACTGAAGCAGGCTGTGCTCGAAGCATATATGTCCCATTGCCTCTGGCAGTCGGAGGCATTGCCTGCTGTCTTGTTGTCGTTCTTGATCGAAGAGGATTTCGGCGTGGCCTCCAGTCGATCCACCTCACGCTGGTCCTGGGCGCGCCTGCGCTGAGCCGCGGACTGATCCAGCGACGTGGGGTTGGTATTGATGACGTCGGCCTTCTTCGACTTCTCGGCGTACTTCTCCGGAACCACGTCGCCGTACTGCGTCACGCCGCGCTCATCCACCCACTTGTAAACAGCGCCTGCAGCGCTTCCGGTTGCAATGCTCATGGCACAGGCCAGTGCCAGGTATCGGGTCTTCATTCTTGGTTATATCCACTCTCGGGGTCAGAACATCCGGCAGTGCCGGCCCGAGACGGATTATGCCCTTGTTATGCCGGCTGGTTGTGGTGCGGACCCATGCGCGGGGTGATCCTGCTCAGCTCGCAGATACGAGAAGTTCCGGCCGCGCGAGCCTGAGCCCTTCGTACACCTTCAGCGCCGCATAGGCGTCGTTGGCGGCGTAGAGCAGTTGCGCAGGCGAGAGCTCGCGCAGCGACCAGTTGGTGGTCGTGATCGACTTCGATTTGCGGAAGTTCTGGTTGAGCACCAGGCCGATGGCAGCCCGCACGCCCATGTCGCCGCTGTACCCATCCTTGCGGAATGCGGTGTCCAGATCGAGCACGGCATTGAGCCCCGTGCCGAACTTTGCGCGGATCTGGCTGTGATCCGACTTCAGGCCGAAGCCGACCTTGAGTACGTCTGGCGATTGCAGCAGCTCGACGAGGAAGGGGCGCGCTGCCTCGTGATGTACCTGGAATATGAAGGCCTTGTTGGCAATCGCGAACTGCACGACGTGCGGGCCCTTGCTGATGTCGCCGACGTTGAAGGTCGGCTTCGATTCGGTATCGAAACCCGCGACGCCTGCGGTCTTGATCTCGGCAGCCGCCGCAGCGAATTCATCCTGTGTGGCGGGCACGACGACTTGTTCCAACGTAAGGCCCGGAAAGGGTTCAAGCAGGGCGGTGACTTCTTTCGAGGGGCCTTTCTTTTTCATTCTTGTGCTCTCTTGACTAAGAAGCCAAGGCTATCGCTAGAAAGAAGATCTCGCAATTCGCGATCGTTTCGGATGTGAAACAGTTTCTTGCCTTGCGACCGGCACGCTGCAAGGATCTTCGGCCGAACATTCTTTGGAAATCGCCAGATGATTTTCACTAGCGTCGGAACGATGAGGATTTCCGGACAACGCTCAGGCAAGCCTGGGCGAGAACGGAACAGATAAGGCAGGTTGCGACAAAGCACACGCCAGAAGCATCTGCGCCGCGAATAGTCGAGGAAGATGACGGTGTCAGCAGCGTCCAGCAAGAGGTCGGAAACGCCGTCCACGATCCAGGCTGAGCCTGCTGCGATTGCTTGTTCCTGTGCGAGTCGTTCTGCGCGCGGCGTACGACCCCAGCCCGCTTGCCACACCACCTTGTCGAGTCCCGTGTTGGGCAACCCGGTATTCGCCGCAAGCGATGCAGTCAGCGTGCTCTTGCCGGAGCCTGCGTTGCCAATGACGAGTATGCGATGCACGGATAGAGAGTCTGCAGACGATAAATGCGAGGTGCGTGTGTCCGTCGCTGGTCGCAGCAGCTTATACAGACTTTTTCTTGCGTGCGAAGAGTGCGAACGCCTCTCCTACGATGCCGCGCCTGAACGCCATCACGCACACCACAAAAATCACGCCGATGATCACACTGACCCACGAGCCGACCTTGTCGGCGAGGGTGTCCTGCAGTGCGACGACGATGCCTGCGCCGAGGACGGGGCCGAGGAAGGTGCCGACGCCGCCGAGCAGCGTCATGAGGATGACTTCGCCGGACATGGACCAGTGCACGTCCGACAGCGTTGCGAAGCCGAAGACGAGGGTCTTGAGCGAGCCGGCCATGCCGGCCAGCGCGGTGGAGAGCACGAAGGCGAGCAGCTTGTAGCGGGCGACGTCGTAGCCGAGGGAGATGGCGCGCGGTTCGTTCTCGCGGATGGCCTTGAGGATCTGGCCGAAGGGCGAGTGCACGATGCGCCGGATGAGCAGGAAGACGGCGACGAAGAGGGCGAGAACGAAGTAGTACATCGTCGTATCGCTGGCGAGTGGCAGCACGCCGAACAGATTGCCGCGCGGAACGCCCTGCAGGCCGTCTTCGCCGCCCGTGAAGCGCATCTGCAGGCAGACGAAGTAGAGCATCTGCGCGAGTGCCAGCGTGATCATCGCGAAGTAGATGCCTTGCCGGCGTATTGCCATGCCGCCGACGACGAGACCCGATACGGCGGCGAAGGCCATGCCGGCGAGGATGGCCAGCTCCGGCGTGAAGTGCAGGTTCTTGACGAGATAACCGGTGACGTAAGCGGCGGAGCCGAAGTAGGCGGCGTGGCCGAAGGACAGCAGGCCGGTGTAGCCGAGCAGCAGGTTGAAGGCGCAGGCGAAGATGGCGAAGCACAGCAGCTTCATGACGAAGACGGGGTAGAGGCCGAGCAGGGGCGCGAGGAGTGCGACGGCGAGCAAGGCGAGGTAGAGATACTTGGCTTGGCGCATGTTATTCAGTTGCCATCTGGGTCTGCGTGATTGCCCGAAACCGTTCGCACTGAGCGTAGTGAAACGGAGTCGAGGTGTGGGCCCATGCTTCGACTCTGCTCGCTTCGCTCTCTACGCTCAGCACGAACGGTTGTAAGTCGATGTGCCCTCACATCTTCGTCATTCCGGCGAAGGCCGGAATCCAGTGTCTTCGCCGTTTTCCAGCTGTGCTGGATCCCGGCCTTCGCCGGGATGACGAATTCTTGTGAGTTCATCAACATGTCACGCCTCCTTCCCGAACAGCCCTGCGGGGCGCAGCACCAGCACGATGGCCATGATGACGAAGACGACGATGTTGGATGCCTCCGGGTAGATGACACGCGTGAGGCCTTCGATGAGGCCCAGGGCGAGGCCGGTGAGCACCGAGCCGAGGATGGAACCCATGCCGCCGATGACCACTACGGCGAAGACGACGATGATGATGTTGGAGCCCATCAGTGGCGTGACCTGGATGACGGGTGCAGCGAGCACGCCGGCGAGGGCGGCGAGGGCGGCGCCGGCGCCGTAGGTGAGCATCACCATGACCGGCACGTTGATGCCGAAGGACTGCACCATGGGCGCATTCTCAGTCGCGGCGCGCAGGGTGGCGCCGAGGCGTGTGCGCTCGATGACGAACCAGGTGCCGAGGCAGGTGACGAGCGAGGCGAGCACGACCCAGGCGCGGTAGTTGGGCAGGATCATGAAGCCGAGATCGGTGGCGCCCTGCAGTGCGTCCGGTACGTTGTAGGACTGGCCGGAGACGCCGAACTGATCGCGGAAGATGCCTTCGGCGATGAGGGCGAGGCCGAAGGTCAGTAGCAGGCCGTAGAGCGGATCGAGCTTGTAGAGGCGTTTGAGGAACAGGCGCTCGACGACGACACCGAGCGCGCCGATGCTGAGTGGCACGAGTACGAGCGCATACCAGTAGTTGAGGCCGAACTTGTTCATCAGGATCCAGGCGCCGAATGCACCCATCATGTACAGCGCGCCGTGGGCGAAGTTGACGATGCCCAGCAGGCCGAAGATGACGGCGAGACCCAGGCTCAGCATGGCGTAGAAGGAGCCATTGACGAGGCCGATGAGGAGCTGGCCGAGGAGGGCCTGGACGGGGATGTCGAAGGGGTTCATCAATTATTTGTCAGACGCTTGGTGTGTCTTGTGTCGAAATTTGCTCTGTCGTTTTGCTACGTGACCCTCACCCGGCGCTGTCGCGCCACCCTCTCCCGCAAGCGGTAGAGGGGAAGGCAACCAGCTGTCCGGGCCTCACATATCGCGAACTGTCTGCAGTCCCCTCTCCCAGGCGTGGGAGAGGGGGCGCGACAGCGCCGGGTGAGGGCGGAGGCGGCAAGCGGGGTATTGCTTGTTGCAACCCTCTCCACCGACCCATCTCCCGCAAGCGCGAGAGGGGAGCGCAAATCACTTCTTCACAAACGAACAAGTCGACTTCTCCAGCGGCTGGAAGGCCTGCTCGCCCGGCACCTTGGCGATCACCTTGTAGTAGTCCCACGGGTACTTTGACTCTGCCTGCCCCTTCACTTCGAGCAGGTACATCTCGTGGATCATGCGGCCGTCCTGGCGGATGTAGCCGCCCTTGGCGAAGACGTCGTTGATCTTGGCCTTCTTCAGCTCGACCATGACTTTGTCGGCGTCATCCGTGCCGGCGGCCTTCACGGCGTTGAGGTAGGTCAGCGTGGCGGAATAGTCGGCAGCCTGTGCCATCGACGGCATCTTCTTCATCTTCTCGAAGAAGCGCTTGGACCAGGCGCGCGTCTCGGGTGAGGAGTCCCAGTACCAGCCGTCCGTGAGCTGCAGGCCCTGTGTGGCTTGCAGGCCGAGGCTGTGGACGTCGGTGATGAAGACCAGCAGGCCGGCCAGCTTCATGTTCTTGGTGACGCCGAACTCACGTGCTGCCTTGACCGAGTTGATGAAGTCGCCGCCCGCGTTGGCGAGGCCGAGCACCTGCGCTTTCGACGACTGCGCCTGCAGCATGAAGGACGAGAAGTCGGAGGCGGACAGCGGGTGCTTGACCGAGCCCACGACCGTGCCGCCCGCAGCCTTCACGGCAGTAGCGGTATCGGTTTCGAGCGATATGCCGAAGGCGTAGTCCGCAGTGAGGAAGTACCACGACTTGCCGCCGCCCTTGACGATGGCCGCGCCAGTCACGTTGGCGAGCGCTGCCGTGTCGTAGGCGTAGTGCACGGTGTAGGGCGTGCAGTCTTCATTGGTCAGCCGCGTCGAGCCCGCGCCGATGTTGAAGTAAGGGCGTTTCTTTTCGCCAACCACTTTGGCGATGGCAATGCCGGCGCCGGAGTTGGTGCCGCCGATGAGCATGTCCACGCCTTGCTGGTCGATCCACTCGCGCGCCAGCGAGCTGGCGACGTCAGCCTTGTTCTGATGGTCGGCGGAAACAACTTCGATGGGTTTGCCGAGCACCTTGCCGCCGAAGTCGGCGATGGCCATCTTGATCGCTTCCGTGCCGCCGGGCCCGTCGAGGTCAGCGTAGAGGCCGGACATGTCGGTGATGAAGCCGATCTTCACGCTGGTGCCGGAGACCTGCGCCTGGGCTGCGCTCATGCTGAAAGCAAGTGGCAGGGCGGTGGCGAGGGCAAGACTAAGTGCTTTCAGTTTCATGATTGCCTCCTGTGGTGCGCATGGTCGGGTGGCCATGGGGTGGTGCGGAAACGGGTAGGGACGTCAATCAAACAAGACCGTCATTCCCGCGAAAGCGGGAATGACGGAGTGAGGGAGTTTCGTCACCTCACACTCCCAACAACTCATTCAACGTGTTCATGTGCTCTGGCAACTCTGCCTGCGTAAACTCGAGCACCACCTTGCCGTGCTCCATCACATAGAAACGGTCGGCGAGCGGGGCGGCGAAGCGGAAGTTCTGTTCGACCAGCAGGATGGTGTAGCCGGCTTGCTTCAGGGTCCGGATGACCTCGCCGAGCTTCTGCACGATGACGGGCGCGAGCCCCTCGGAGATCTCGTCAAGCAGCAGGAGCCGCGCACCGGTGCGCAGGATGCGCGCGACGGCGAGCATCTGTTGCTCTCCGCCGGACAGGCGTGTGCCGGGGCTCTTCGCACGTTCCCGCAGGTTGGGAAACATGGCGTAGATTTCCTCGACCGACATGGCGTGGCTGTCCTCTGCCTTGCCGAGCCTCGGTGGCAGCATGAGGTTTTCTTCTGCCGTGAGGCTGGCGAAGATGCCGCGCTCTTCGGGGCAGTAGCCGATGCCGAGGCGTGCGACGCGGTGCGATGGCAGATGGATGGTCTCGACACCGCTGACGCTGATCGACCCCTTGCGCGCACCGGTGAGCCCCATCATGGCGCGCAGCGTGGTCGTGCGTCCTGCGCCGTTGCGACCGAGCAGGGTGACGACCTCTCCGTTGCGCACTTCGAGGTTAACGCCGTGCAGGATGTGTGACTCGCCGTACCAGGCGTTGAGTTCCTTGATGCTGACGACATTCTCCGCTGCGCCCATCAGTGTGCTCCCTGCAAGGCCGTGCTCACGCCCGTGCCCATATAGGCCTCGATGACCTGCGGGTCGGCCGAGACTTTGGCGTAGGGGCCTTCAGCAAGAATTGATCCGCGCTGCATGACCGTGATGACGTCGGCGATCGACGAGACGACGCTCATGTTGTGTTCGACCATGAGGATGGTGCGATTGGCGGCGACCTTGCGGATCATTTCCGTTACTCGGTGCACGTCCTCATGGCCCATGCCCTGCGTGGGCTCATCGAGCAGCATCAGCTCCGGGTCCATGGCCAGCGTGGTGGCCAGTTCGAGCGCGCGTTTGCGGCCGTAGGGCAGCTCGACGGTGAGGGACTCAGCGAAGGCGGCGAGGCCCACTTCGTCCAGTAACTGCATCGCACGCTCGTTGAGTTGCACGAGCGTGCTTTCGGGTTTCCAGAAATGAAAGGAGTCGCCACGCTTGCGTTGCAGCGCGACGCGCACATTCTCGAGCACGGTCATGTGCGGGAACACGGCGGAGATCTGGAAGGAGCGCACGATGCCGCGGCGCGCGGTCTGTGCCGGGCGCTCGCCAGTGATGTCGACGCCGTTGAAATAGATGGCGCCCGAGCTGGGCGGAAGGAACTTGGTGAGCAGGTTGAAGATGGTGGTCTTGCCGGCGCCGTTGGGGCCGATCAGCGCGTGGATGCTGCCGCGCCGGACCTTGAGCGAAACACCGTTGACGGCGACGAAACCTTTGAACGCCTTGGTCAGATTCAGGGTTTCAAGGATGGGATCGCTGGTGCTCAAATTCGGGCCCGCCTCTCGCTGCTGACGACGATGCCGTCACTGCGGATGCAGGCCGACGGCAGGTGCAGAGCATCACCCGTGGCGGATTCCATCGCCATAATTGATTACCCGTACAGGGCTGCGTGCGCACGCGTGTGTCGCGTGCTCGGCGCTGATCAGGGCCGGCTGGGCAAGATGGATACCTTGAATATCTTCCACGGGGTGCCGCCCAGCTTGATCTCTTCGACGGGGAGTCCGCCGAAGCCGCGAGAGACGGTTTGCAGATCACAGGCCGCACAGATGTTCAGGATCTCGCGTCCCTGTTTCGTGGCGAGCCTGATCAGCGGAGTGGCTGCGGCCCGGTCGCGTATGGACTGCATCGTGACGACCTGTGCTGAGGGCCCATACAGCGCCTGCTGGTAGTACATGCCCCATTCCGAAAAGTTGAAGACGCTCTCAGTTGCCGCGGCCTCGCTCGACAGGTAGTCAAATACTTCGTCGCGATTTCCACTGTTGCCGGGCTGGAATCCCGAAAAGCTCACGATTGTCACCGCCGAGAGCGCGCCTGCGGCCAGGCCTGCTTTCAGCGTAATGGCCCGGAGGGCGCCCAGTTTCCCGAGGTACAAGGAGAGCAATGGCACCATCATGAAAATGAAATGATGGCCCGCCCACACGGCCTTGTTGTGGAGGAATGCCAGGAAGAGCAAGAGCGCCGACAGTAGCAACATGAAGCTGCGGCGGTCGCGTATCGGGAGTCCTCTTGCGAAGATCGGGAGCCAGAAGAAAACTACGAACAAAGCGGCTGAGCTTGCGAGCGCAATGGAGCCCGGGAGATAGATCCGGTGGGTGTAGGCGACTGGTGACAGGAGATAGGCGCCGGTACGCCCGATCAGGTGGGGAATGTCGTAAAGACGCCCCGAGACCAGCAGCTCCTGATAGTAGAACCGGTCAAGATTGTCGCCAGAGCGCTGGAAGACGATCAGGGATACCCACAGCGTGAGCAGGATCGCCGACGTCGCCAGGGCGGGCCAGTTTCTGGCCACGAAAGTCCTGGGCGAGCTTTCGCAGAATGCCAGGGCGTAGCAGGCCAGGCCCGGTAGCAGCAGTGCGAAGAAAGGCTTGTCCTCGATGGCGAGTGCAATGAACAGCGACACAAGCGCCCCGCACGCGAACTTCGTAGCTGTGCCCGCAGACTCCATGCGTCGGGTCAGTAGTGCGACGCAGCCAAAGGCCAGCAAGGAGAATCTCACCGGCCCGGTGTCGTGGATCATCTGGAAGGTGATGGGAAAGAAGCACAGCAGTGCACATATCCAGCTCGTGTTCAGGCGATGCAGCTTGATGAGGCAGGCGTAGAAGGCCAGTGCGAAAACCAGGCCTAGAAGGTAGTTGGAGTAGATGCTTGGCCATGCCCGGAACACCGGGTAATAGATGGCCGAAGAGAGCATGCCAACGTACTGGTAAGGCCGGGCATAGAGGTAGTGCCACACGGTCTGGGCCGGGAACTGCCCGCAACGCCACTCCACCAGCTCACGCGGCGCGTTTTCATGGACGCCGCACGCGATGGGCATGTAGGGAATGAACTCGTCCATATTGGGCGGGACGATCAGCATGCTCCAGGCGATCAGCCCGATTGCGCACAGCACGACGAGCGCGCCAAGTCTCGCAGCGTTGGCGTGCAGCCACACGCCGGCGGTGCGCGACCGGTTGCTCTCGTGCCTTTCCAGTGACTGCAGTGTGCGGTCTAGCATGTGTCCGCTCTCGTTAGGATCGTTGCCGGCGTATCGCCGCCATGGGGCAAACAAAGCAGGAACTGCTCCCGTTTACGCCTGGGCTTGCCTGCCTCGTGTGTCGGCACGGCCGCGCCCTCACGTACAAGGGACTGACGAGGGCGCGTCGCAAATGCTCGCACAGAGTTGTTGCAGGATTGCCTTGCGAGGCGGGACCTGCCCGGATGGCTGGGGGCGTGCGGGAGGGGCGTGGAAAGCCCCGGCGACGGGCCCGCCGCCTTGCGACTCAGCTGGCCAGCCGGCCTTCCGTGAATACCAGCAGCTCGCCCGCGCCCATGCGGGTCCATTGCTCGTTGTCGGTGAGTGGCTGGGTGGCAATGACGGCAACCCGGTCGTTGGGGGTGGTGACCTGTGAGAAGTCGACCGTCACATCTGCGTCCGACAGGTGAGCAGTGTTGAACGGCGCCTTGCGCACGATGTAGTAGAGGTTGGTGGCGCAGTGCGCGAACAGGGCCTTGCCGTTGGAGAGCAGGAAGTTGAAGGTGCCGTGCCCGGCGAGTTCTGCGGTCAGCTCACGTACCGCATCGGTAAGTTCCGCCAGCTCAGGTGCGCGCGCGAAGCGGGCGGCGAGCTGGTTGAGCAGCCAGCAGAAGGCCTGCTCGCTGTCGGTGGTGCCGACGCGCTGGAATCTGCAACCCTGCGTGCAGGCAAACGACTCGGGCAGGCTCAGGTTGCCGTTGTGTGCGAACAGCCAGTCCTGCCCCCACAGCTCGCGGCGGAAGGGGTGGGTGTTGGCGAGGCTGACCTTGCCCTGCGTCGCCTTGCGGATGTGGGCGATGACGTTGCGGCTCTTGATCGGGTAGTTGCGCACCAGCTCGGCGACAGGCGAGGTGGCGGAGGGCAGGTAGTCGAGGAAGACGCGGCAGCCATCGTCTTCGAAGAAGGCGATGCCCCAGCCATCGGCATGCTCGTCAGTGAGGCCGCCACGGCGGCGGAAGCCTTCGAACGAGAAGACGATGTCGGTCGGGGTGTTGCAGTTCATGCCGAGCAGTTGGCACATGGCGCGTCTCTTCCAGGCGGATGAACGATTATGTGCTTTTGCGGGATGCCGCAGGTGGCTTGATCAGCCCGTTTGCCAGCGCGGTGCCAAGCAGGACGATAAGCCCGCCGATAAGCATCCACGCGGTGACCTGCTCGCCGAGGAACAGCGTGCCCCACAGCACGCCGAACACCGGGATGAGGAAGGTCACGGTGAGCGTGCGCGCCGGGCCGATCTCGTCGACGAGGCGGAAGAAGATCATGAAGGCCCAGCCGGTGCACACCACGGCCAGGGCGAGAACGGATAGCCAGTCGTGCAGGCCTGGCGTCTGCCGTATGGGGCTGAACAATGCCAGCGGCAGTACGGCGATGGTCGCGGCCCACATGCTGCCGTGGGACTGGTCGAAGGCTGAGATGTCCGTGGCATGTTTGCGCGCGTAGCTGGTGGCGAAGGCGTAGCAGAGTGGTGCGCAGAGTGCCGCAAGGATCGCCAGCCACCAGCCATCGCCATGCGTGCCGGCGCTGGTGCCGACAATCAGCGTGACGCCTGCAAAGCTGATGGCCAGACCGGCAAGGGCCGTGCGTGTCAGCGGTGTGCGCAACCAGACTGCGGCGACGACAGCGCCGAAGATCGGTGCCGTGGCATTGACGATGGAGAGCAGCGAGGCGTTGAGCTTCTGCGCGGCAAAAGCGTAGAGCACGAAGGGCAGGCCGGAGTTGAGCAGGCCCATGATGAAGAAACGACTGATGTTGCCACGCCAGGGCAGGCGCTTCTTCACGAAGTGTGCGACACCGAGCAGGAAGATCGCTGCGATGCCGACGCGCAATACGATCAGCTTGCCGGGGCCAAAGACCGGTACGCCTATGCGCAGGAACAGGAAGGACGCGCCCCAGATGGCGGCGAGCAGGATGAGGCGGGCGAAGCTGGCAAACGGCGTGGCGAGCGGCATGGTGGCCTCTTCAGGAGAGGCGTGCATTGTCGCCGTTCATCAGGGGCGAGGCTAGGGCGGATTGGGCGTGTTGCCCGATGGCCGCCGCATCACTCACCTCAGCGCATCATTTCGTCGAAGAGCGGTTGCATGGCCTCTGCCCAGATGACATAGCCGGCGTGGCTGGGGTGCAACTGATCGGGCATCACCTCGGGCGGGATGAGGCCGTTACGCATGAAGCGCTCGCCGATATCGAGAAAGCGCACGCTCTTGCCATCGTCGAACGCTGCCATCCTGTCGTTGGCCGCGCGGATGATCTGCATGCGGCGTCGGGCGTCGTCAATATTGGCGGGCTCCGTGTTGCGCGGGCCGCGGGGGAAGATGGCCAGCAACAGGACTTTCGTGTCGGGCAGTCGCGTGCGCACGGTGTCGATGACGACGCGGTTCCTTTCAGCAATCTGTGCTCCGCTCAGGTTGCCCGTATCGTTAGTGCCCAGCATCAGGACGACGACCCTGGGGCGGATGTTGTCGAGCTCGCCGTGCGTGATGCGCCATTGCACGTCCTCTATGCGGTCGCCGCCGATGCCGAAATTGGCTGGTCGCCACGCGCCATAGTGGCGTTGCCAGACGTCCGGCGCCTTGCTCCACCCTGCCGTGATCGAGTCTCCCAGGAACAGCACATCGACCGGCCCTTGCATGCCGCGCTCAAGAAAGCGCTGATGGGCCTGTATGAATTGTGGCGCACTCTTGGGTGGGGCCTCCTCGGCCGTGGGCCGGGCAGGCGTGGGAGTGCTCGTGCCGGAGCACGCATTCAGCAGCAACACCGCCGCACCCAGCGTGAGGCGCAGAGCAAGCGAACGAAGACGGGCAAGGGGGGCGAGGTGATTGGGCTGCATATGAGCCTCCGTGGCGGCAGGGATGCATTGTCGCCCGTTTGTGCTGGAGAGGGAGATGAAAAGGAGGGTGTATGGAAAGGGCCGGCGCGCGCGCACTTGCGCACTGCGGGAACCGGGGCCCGTCTTTCGCGCTATCGTGTGCGCCGACTTTGTGGATGACTGGCAGCGGAAGGGCTTTGCATGATCAAGCTGGACGAGGACTGGGGAAACTGGCTGCGGCAGAACATCCAGCAGCGCGCTGCGCCGGATACCATCATCAAGGCGATGGTGGCTGCGGGCTTTGACCCACAGACTGCAACCTACATCGTCGCCAGCCTGATGTCACCCGGCATGCCACCGCCCATGCCACCACCGAAGTCGACCTTCGTGCCGCCCTTCTTCAAGCCGAGCGGCGCGACAGGCGAGTACGTGAACGACGTGGTGAATATCGCTGCAGGCAACTCCATTGATCTAGGTGATCGCGTGGTGGAAGTGGCCATGCGCATCGAGAAGCCCTGCGTGATCCTCTTCAACAACCTGCTGTCGGACGAGGAGTGCGCGCGCGTGATAGAGATGGCGACGCCGCGCATCAAGCCCTCTACCGTCATCGACCCGGTGACGGGCAAGTCGACCGTGACGGGCCATCGCATCAGCGACGGCATGTATTTCCGTCGTGGGGAGAACGACTTCCTCAACATGCTGGAAGAGCGCATCGCGCGCCTGCTGAACGCGCCGAAGGAAAACGGCGAGGGGCTGTCCATCCTGCGTTACCGCGTCGGCGGCGATCAGTACCACCCGCACTACGACTACTTCCCGCCGCAGAACCCGGGCAGCCACAAACGCATGGTCATCGGCGGGCAGCGCGTGAGTACCTTGATTACCTATCTGAGCGACGTGCAGGAAGGCGGCGAGACCTTCTTCCCGAAGGCCGGCATCTCGATCGCGCCGAAGAAGGGCTCTGCGGTTTACTTCCAGTACTGCAATGCCGATGGACAGGTCGACCCGTTGAGCTATCACGGCGGCAAGCCGATTCTCGCGGGCGAGAAATGGATCATGACCAAGTGGATGCGGCAGAGATTCTTCGGGCTGCCGGAGGATGCGCCCAAGGCGTAGACGGAGCGTAGGTCGGAAAAGCAAAGCGCCTTCCGACATCGTGCTTCCAAACTTGCACCGTGGTTGTTTGCGAGCCCCGATGTCGGAAGGCGCTTTGCTTTTCCGACCTACATCATTGGCTCAATGACTGATCATCCACGGCCGCTTGGTCGGGAATGCCTTGGAGCCGTCGGGCGCTTTAACCGTCGTCGTCTTCTTGCCGCTACCACACCCGCAGGTCGCACTATGCACATGCGTCGATGAGTGCTTCGGCTCATGCGCGGCGCGTTCGTTGGTGGCGTGGGCCGTACGTGTCGTGGCTGCCATCGTGGAGAGTGTCGGCATGGTGCGCATGACGCGCTCGGCAGTAGCGTCGCAGTACGGGCACTGACAAGGATCGTTGCGCGAGGCGATGGAACGCACGACGTCGAAGTCGCCGCATTCGTTGCAGGTGTATTCGTAGGTGGGCATGTCGATCCTCCCGGTAAGTAGGATTGCTGGGTGTAACCACCACATTTCGTCATCCCGGCGAAGGCCGGGATCCAGCGCCACGCTGGGTTACTGGATCCCGGCCTTCGCCGGGATGACGATGCTCTTGTGGGTCTTGGTGTTTACAAATCAGGCGACAGCGGCATGTCGATCGAGCCATCGAGATACTTCACCGGCCCGGCCGCAGTCGGGTTGATATCGAACTCGAAGATGTCGGTCGGCAGCCACAAGGTCGCGCATGCGTTCGGAATATCGACCACGCCGCTGATGTGTCCCTGACATGGCGCCGTGCCAAGAATCGAGTAAGCCTGTGCGCCGGAGTAGCCGAATTTCTTGAGGTACTCGATGGCGTTGAGACAGGCCTGGCGATAGGCGACGTGCACGTCGAGGTAGTGCTGCTTGCCGTACTCGTCGACCGAGATACCTTCGAAGATCAGGTAGTCGTCGTACTTCGGCGTGATCGGGCTCGGTTTGAAGATCGGGTTCTTGATGCCGTACTTGGCCATGCCGCCCTTGAGCAGCGAGACCTTCATGTGCACCCAGCCAGCCATTTCGATGGCGCCGCAGAAACTGATTTCGCCATCGCCTTGCGAGAAGTGCAGATCACCGACCGACAGGCCTGCCCCTTCGACGTAGACCGGGAAGAAGATCTTCGAGCCGCGTGACAGGTCCTTGATGTCGCAGTTGCCGCCATGCTCGCGCGGCGGCACGGTGCGTGCGCCTTCGGCGGCGATCTTGGCGGCGACATCGCCCTTGGCCTTGCCGGGGTGTGCAGTCTTGGCGAAGGGCGGGTTGGCCAGCGGCGGTACGCGATCCGGTTGCGTGGCGATGAAGTCGACTTCACGCGTGTTCCAGGTCTCGAGCAGCTTGGGGTCGGGCAGGCAGCCGATGAGGCCGGGGTGGATCAGGCCTGCATAGCGCACGCCGGGCACGTGGCGGCTCTTGGTGAACATGCCTTCAATATCCCAGATCGATTTCTGCGCTTGCGGGAAGTGATCGACGAGGAAGCCGCCGCCATTGTTCTTCGAGAAGAAACCGTTGAAGCCCCACAGGCTGTCTTCCTTGGCGCCGATGTCGAGCAGCTCGACAACGAGCAGGTCACCGGGCTCTGCACCTTTCACGCCGACCGGGCCGGAGAGAAAGTGAACGGTGGACAGGTCGACGTCACGTACGTCGTCCGCGCTGTCGTTGTTCTGGATGAAGCCGCCGGTCCAGTCATAGGTCTCGAGCTTGAAGTCATCACCGGGGTTGACCCAGCATGCCATCGGGATGTCCGGATGCCAGCGGTTGTGGATGTTCTCGTTCTCGTACGGGGACTGCTTCAGGTCGACCTTGATGAGTGTTTCAGGCATCGCACACCTCCTTGATTTTAGTGGGGCGAGTTGCCATGGCTCGCATCCCGTGCTTCAGACAAAAGACAGAACAGAAATAAAAGACTCCCGGCTGCTAGTAGAGGGCTGTCTGCACGCGTCACTTCTGCCGTGTGCAGACAGCCCTGGTCCTCACTACACCGAGAGAAACTGCTTGATCTTCGCCACGTCAGTGGTGGCACGCGGGCTTTCGTGCACGAGGCGCCCGCCTTCGATCACAAACAAACGGTCGGCCACGTCCATGGCGAAACTCAGCACCTGCTCGGAAACCACGATGGTGATCTCGCGCAGCTTGCGGATCTCGTTCAGCGCCTTGGCGATGTCCTTGATGATGGAGGGCTGGATACCCTCGGTCGGCTCATCGAGCAGCAGTACCTTTGGATTGGTGACCAGTGCGCGCGCGATGGCGAGTTGCTGTTGCTGACCGCCGGAGAGGTTGCCGCCCTTGCGGCGGCGCATGTCCCACAGCACGGGGAAGAGCGCGTAGATCTCTTCCGGCACTTTCTTCACCGCTGCGTTTTCGAGACCGGTCTGGATGTTCTCTTCGACGCTGAGCGTCGGGAAGATCATGCGGCCCTGTGGCACGTAGGCGATGCCCTTGGCGACGCGGCGATAGCTCTCGTCTTTCGACACTTCGTTGCCCGCCACCTGGATCGAACCGCTCTTGGTCGGCAGCACGCCCATCAGCGATTTGAACAGCGTGGTCTTGCCCATGCCGTTGCGGCCCATGATGGCGACCGTCTCGTTCTTGTTCGCCTCGAACGAGATGCCGTGCAGGGCTTCACTCTGGCCGTAGGCCACGTGGAGGTCGGTTACGTTCAGCATGGCTCTTTCTCCTAATGACCGAGATATACGTCGATGACCTTCGGATCGTTCTGCACCTTGTCCATCGAGCCCTCGGCGAGGATCTTTCCCTGGTGCATGACGGTGACCTTGTCGGCGATCTGTGCGACGAAGGCCATGTCGTGTTCGATGACGATCATCGAGCGGTTCTTGCAGATGCGTTTGAGCAGGTCGGCGGTGACTTCGCGTTCGCGTGCGCTCATGCCGGCGATGGGCTCGTCGAGCATCAACAGCTCCGGGTCCTGCATCAGCAACATGCCGATCTCCAGCCACTGCTTCTGGCCATGCGAGAGCAGACCGGCCTCCAGATCGAGCGAGTCGGCGAGGCCGATCTCGGTGGCGACTTTCTGCACCTGGTCCTTCACTTCCTGATCGCACTTGAAGGCCAGCGCACCGAACACGCCGCGCCCGCGCGGGAAGGAGACTTCGAGGTTCTGGAAGACGCTGAGGTTTTCGTAGATCGAAGGTGTCTGGAACTTGCGACCGATGCCTTGCCGCACGCGCTTGTATTCGGGCAGCTTTGTCATTTCGTCGTTCTTGAACTTGATGCTGCCCGCGCTGGCTGCCGTGCGACCGCAGATCAGGTCGAGCAGCGTGGTCTTGCCGGCTCCGTTAGGGCCGATGATCACGCGCAGCTCGCCTTGATCGACGTAGAGATTGAGCGAGTCGATCGCTTTGAAGCCGTCGAAGGAGACGGTGAGGTCTTCCACTGCGAGTACGAAATCTGTGTTGCTCATGATGTGGCTCCCGTACCTGTGATTGAGCGCTGGTTTAGGCCGATTGGCCTTGAATGCCGCCCATGCCGGCATTCATCGGTGCGACAGTGCGTGGTGTCGTGGCCGGTGTTTCCATCACGGTCACTTCCGGCGCGGCTTCGTTGGTGACAACCGCTTTGGCCGTGCCGCCGGGTTTGCCACGCGCAGCCCAGCGCTTGATGACCCAGGGCCTGACGTGGCTCGTATAGACACCGGCGAGGCCGTTCGGGAAGGCCATCACCACGCCGATGAATAGCGCTGCCATCAGGAACAACCACAGGTCGGGGAAGCTCTCGGAGAAGTAGGTCTTGCCGAAGTTGACCAGCAGGGTTCCATACACGGCGCCGACCAGCGACATGCGCCCGCCGACTGCGGCGAAGATGACCATCTCGATACTCGGCACGATGCCGACGAAGCTCGCCGACATGAAGCCGACCTGCAACGTGAACATCGCGCCGCCGATGCCGGCCAGCAGTGCGGCGAGGCAGAAGGCGAAGACCTTGAACATCGCCACGTCATAGCCAGAGAAGCGCACGCGGTCTTCCTTGTCGCGCATGGCGAGTAGCAGCGTGCCAAGCTTGCTCTTCTGCACCCAGTGGCACAGGTAGATGCTGCCGAGCAGGAGCGCCACGGTGACGAAGTAGAGGATGTACTTGGCGCTGTTGGTGCGGATGTCCCAGCCCAGCATCGTCTTCAGGTCGGTGATGCCGTTCACGCCGCCGGTGTAGCCCTGCTGGCCGATGATGAGCACGGTGAGGATCAGCGCCACCGCCTGTGTGATGATCGCGAAATACACGCCACCGACGCGGCGCTTGAACATGGCGAAGCTGATGATGAAGGCGAGCAGG
Source organism: Uliginosibacterium silvisoli (assembly GCF_036017035.1). Lineage (NCBI taxonomy): Bacteria > Pseudomonadati > Pseudomonadota > Betaproteobacteria > Rhodocyclales > Zoogloeaceae > Uliginosibacterium > Uliginosibacterium silvisoli. The sequence continues at coordinate 1,930,334 of NZ_JAYXHS010000001.1, forward strand.
GTTGGCACCACGATCACCGCGAGCATGGCGAGCGGCAGATGCTGGAAGGGCTTCCAGAACATTGGCAGCGCGGTCAGCTGGTTCCAGTCCATGAAGTCGGGGATGCCGGGCGTGGACTGGATCTTGGTACTGATCGGGTCCGACGCTTCCAGTTTCAGGAACATCGCCATGGCATAACCACCGAGACCGAAGAACACGCCCTGGCCGAGACTCAGCACGCCGCCGTAACCCCAGGCCATGACCAGGCCGATGGCGACGAAGCCGTAGGTCAGGTACTTGCCGACGAGGTTGAGGCGGAAGATGTCCATCGCCAGCGGGAAGATCACGACCAGCAGGATGGCGAGGATGACGAAGCCGTTGAGGCCGCGTTGGTCGATCCAGGTTTTGAGTTTGCTGAGCATCTTGATACCTCGTGCGTTTCTGTTGTGCAGGGCGTGTGCTGTCTATGCAGCGATCAACGGCGAATCTTCGAAGCGAAAAGTCCTTGGGGGCGCATCATGAGAATGATCACGATGGTCAGCAGCGTGAGCACCTTGGCCATCGAGCCGGTCATGAAGAACTCGCTGATCGACTGCATCTGTGCGATACCGAAGGCCGAGGCCACGGTGCCGAGCAGGCTGGCTGCGCCGCCGAAAGTCACGACGAGGAAGGCATCGACGATGTAGAGCGAGCCGCTGGTAGGGCCGGTCGAGCCGATCGTGGTGAAGGCTGCACCGGCAATGCCGGCAATGCCGCAGCCGATGGCGTAGGTCAGGCGGTCGGTTTTCTTGGTGTTGATGCCGATGGAATTTGCCATCGTGCGGTTGGCGACCGTGGCGCGAACCCGCAGGCCCCAGCGCGACTTGTACAAGGCCAGCAGCACGCCGCCGGTGACGACCAGGGTGAGCACCATCACGAACATGCCGTTGATGGGGATGTCGAGCCCTTCATGCGGCGACCAGGAACCCATCAGCCAGTCGGGCAGCGTCGGGCTGACTTCCTTCGGGCCGATGAAGGAGCGGAAACATTGCTGCATGCCGAGCGATACGCCCCAGGTGGCAAGCAGGGTGTCCAGCGGACGTTTGTAGAGATGGCGGATGAGCGCCCACTCGATGAACCAGCCGACGGCGAACGCGATCAGGAAGGCTGCGATGATCGCGAAGAGGAAGTAGGACTGGACGAGTTTTGGAAAGTAGTTCTCGGTGACGGTCGAGAACAGGAAGATGGTGTAGGCGCCTATGGTCATGAACTCGCCATGCGCCATGTTGATCACGCCCATCTGGCCGAAGATGATGGCGAGCCCCAGGCCCATCAGCAACAGCACGGCAAACAGGCTGAGGCCGGCGAAGCCCTGCATCATGCCGATGTTGAGCATTTCGGAAAATGACATGGCGTACCCCCCGGTTTTGATTCGTTTCAGAAGACACTTACGTCGTCATCCCGGCGTAGGCCGGGATCCAGCTCCACGCGAGCAACCTGGATCCCGGCTTTCGCCGGGATGACGAGCTGATTACTGATAGCCCTTCGGGAACGGATTCGGCTCGATGAGCTCAGGCGACTCCGCAACCACCTTGAACTGACCATCCGCTTGCGCCATGCCGATACGTGTCTTGCTCCACAGGTGATGGTTTTCGTGGATCTTCACGTAGCCTTCAGGCGCGCCTTTGAACTCGATGTCCTTGCTCGCTGCGGCGATCTTGTCGACATCGAAGCTGCCGGCCTTCTCGACGGTTGCTTTCCACAGCCATGGGCCGAGATATGCAGCCTGGGTCACGTCGCCGATCACAGCCTTGGCGCCATACTTGGCCTTGAAAGCTTCAACAAACTTCTTGTTGTTGGCGTTATCGAGGGACTGGAAGTACTTCATCGAGGCGTAGAAGCCGGCCATGTTTTCACCGCCGATGCCGAGCACTTCATCCTCGGTCACCGAGATGGTCAGCAGGGTCTGCTTGGCAGCCGTCACGCCTGCAGCCTTGAGCTGCTTGTAGAACGACACATTGGAGCCGCCCACCACCGCGATGAAAATGACGTCCGGTTTCGCTGCCTTGATCTTGTTGATCAGGGAGTTGAAGTTGGTGTGGCCCAGCGGGTAATACTCTTCACCCACGACCTTGCTGGTAGCGAGGTGACCTTCGATGTGCTTGCGCGCAATCTTCATCGAAGTGCGTGGCCAGATGTAGTCGGAACCCACGAGGAAGTAGGTCTTGGCCTTCTTCTCCTTGGCGACCCAGTCGAGACCCCACAGAATCTGTTGCGTGGCTTCCTGGCCCGTGTAGATCACGTTCTTGGATTGCTCCAGGCCTTCATAGAAAGTCGGGTAGTACAGCATCCCGTTTTCCTTCTCGAAGATCGGCAACACGGCCTTGCGCGATGCAGAGGTCCAGCAGCCGAACACGGCGGCAACCTTGTCGTTGATCAAGAGCTTCTTTGACTTCTCGGCGAAGGTCGGCCAGTCGGACGCACCGTCTTCCTTGATCACCTTGATCTTGCGACCGAGCACACCGCCCATGGCGTTGATCTGGTCGATGGCGAGCTGCTCAGCCTGGATGGAACCGGTTTCGGAGATGGCCATCGTGCCGGTTGCGGAGTGCAACTGGCCGACGGTGACTTCCGTGTCGGTCACGGCGAGCTTGGTCGTGTTGACCTGTGCCGTCGGCGGATTGGCAGCAAAGCTGATGACGGATGCAGCAATCAGCGGCATGGCCACGAGGCCCTGCATGATGCGGCGACGGTTACTGGATCGTTCGTGCTGGCTCATTGTGCTCTCCCTGTGAAATGCCAACGCATCACCTGTTGCGTTGTTGGGATGCATCTTCGAACCGGCATGCGTAGTCAGAAATACGTTGTTTGACGTAGTGCACTACGCATCTGGTGAGGAAGATGATTCGCAGCATCACGGGAGAGGTGATGCAGGCCGCAAGGCCGGGTGTGGAACGGAAATGGTGAGGGCGAGGGGCTACCCACCAGAGCGTTTGCATCGGGCAGTAAATGAAGTCGAGGTGTGGGCCGGGTAATGAACATATCGGCCCATGCTTCGACTTCACCACGAACGACAACAGGGCCGGGTCATGCCCGCTCCCATATATGAACCGACATCGCCGCAACGCGTACCGGCACAACCCTTGCCTTGATAAGAACAAGAAAAGTTCAGGGAGCCGCACAGAAGTGGACCAGGCCGTCGCACGACCGCAACCGGTACAGCGCATCATCAAGATACGGCGCGACTACAATCGCTGGGTCTCGGACGAGACGCTGGAGGATTACGCGCTGCGTTTCACGCCGCGCAGCTTCCGCAAGTGGAGCGCCTTCCGCGTGGCGAATACCGCTTTTGGTGCAGTGTCCTTCCTTGCACTGGAAGCTATTGGTGCATCGATCACCCTGAGCTACGGTTTCACCAACGCGATGTGGGCCATCGCCGTGGTGAGCCTCGTAATCTTTCTCACAAGCCTGCCGATCGCCTATCACGCCGCACGTCGTGGCCTCGACATGGACCTGCTGGCGCGCGGTGCCGGCTTCGGTTATCTCGGCTCGACGATCACCTCGCTGATCTACGCGAGCTTCACCTTCATCTTCTTCGCGCTCGAGGCGGCCATCATGGCGCAGGCCTTCGAGTTGTGGTTCGACATGCCGCGCTCGCTCGGCTACCTGCTGAGCGCGCTGATCGTGATTCCATTGGTGACGCACGGTGTGACACTGATCTCGCGCCTGCAGCTGTGGACGCAACCACTGTGGATCGTGTTGCTGGCCTTGCCCTTCGTTGCCGTGGCGCTGAAGGACCCGCATGCGTACGTAGCGTTCGCCTCGCTCAACGGACGTAACAACGGCACGGGCGAGTTCTCGTGGGCAGCCTTCGGCGCAGCGGCGACGGTGGCAGCCTCGCTGATCGCTCAGATCGGTGAGCAGGTGGATTTCCTGCGTTTCATGCCGGAGCCGACCAAAGAAACGCGCCTTCGCTGGTGGGCTGCGGTGATCACGGCCGGACCAGGCTGGATCGTGCTGGGGGCAGCGAAGATGGTGGGCGGCGCTTTCCTCGCTTTCCTCGCGCTTCAGCACGAGTTGCCGTTGCAGCGTGCACTGGAGCCAATGCAGATGTACCTGGCCGGTTTCCAGGAGGTTGTCGGAGTCGGCGCCGGTGCAATCTTCCTCGCCGGCCTGTTCGTGATCGTCTCGCAGGTCAAGATCAATATCACCAATGCATACGCGGGGTCGCTGGCCTGGTCGAACTTCTTCGCGCGCCTGACGCACAGCCATCCCGGTCGCGTCGTGTGGCTGGTGTTCAATGTGCTGATCGCCATCCTGCTGATGGTGATGGGCGTGTTCGAGGCGCTGGACCAGGTGCTGGGGCTCTATGCGCATCTCGCGGTGGCCTGGGTCGGTGCAGTGGTGGCGGACCTGGTGATCTGCAAACCGCTCGGCCTGTCGCCGAAGAACATCGAGTTCCGGCGTGGCTATCTCTTCGATATCAATCCCACCGGCTTCGGCGCAATGCTGTTGGCGTCGGTGCTGTCGGTGGCGACCTACGCGGGCGCATTCGGCCAGGCGATCAAGCCTGCGTCTGCCGCGGTTGCATTGCTGGTCGCATTGTTTGCCGCGCCGCTCATCGCGCTCGCCACGCGCAGCCGCTACGCCATGGCGCGCGAGCCGGTCGACTTCGGGCCGCGCCACAAGGTCATGCGCTGCGCGATCTGCCGCAACAAGTTCGAATCCGACGACATGGCGCATTGCCCGGCTTATGGTGGTCCGATCTGTTCGCTGTGCTGCACGCTGGATGCGCGTTGTGGCGACCGCTGCAAACCGGGTACACGCATTCACGAGCAACTGACCGACGTGGTGCGCTGGTTCGTGCCCGCCAATGTGTCGCCCGCGATGATCCGCCGTGTCGGGCAATACAGCCTCGTGTTGGTCGGTTCGTCGTGTGTGTTCGGCGCCATGCTGTGGTTGCTGCACGCACAGGAGCGGTTGCGCATGCACGTGGAGCCGCTGTCGGTGTCCAGCGATCTCGATGTGTTGTTCTGGAAAGTGTTTGCCGGCGTGTTCCTGCTGATCGCAGTGGTGACCTGGTGGCTGGTGCTGGCCAATGAGAGTCGCCACGTCGCGCAGGAAGAGTCGGATCGGCAGAACCAGCTGCTGCAGCGCGAAATCGATGCGCACCGACAGACCGACGCGGCCTTGCAGAAAGCCAAGGAGCTGGCCGAGAACGCCAACCTCGCCAAGAGCCGCTTCGTTACGGGCATGAGTCACGAGATGCGCTCGCCGCTCAACAGCATCCTCGGCTATTCGCAGGTCCTGCTGCGGCAGAAGATGCTGGAGTCGCAGAGCGATGCAGTCGGCACGATCCGCCGCAGCGGCGAGCATCTCGCCAGTCTCGTCGATGGTTTGCTGGAACTGTCGCGCATCGAGGCGGGCAAGCTGCGTCTGGAGCAGGAGGCGGTGGACCTGCGCGAATTTCTGGACCAGATCGTCAAGATGTTGCGGCCGATGGCTGAGGCCAAGGGCCTGCAGTTCCGCTACGAACTCGATGGCAAGCTGCCAGCGCGCGTGCACGCCGATCCGAAACGTCTGCGGCAGATCCTGATCAACCTGCTCGGCAACGCCGTGAAATTCACGGAGCAGGGCAGCGTGAGCCTGCTGGTGCGCTATCGCCGCGAGATCGCGCACATCACGATTGCGGATACGGGCGTCGGTATCGCACAGGCGGATCATGAGCGCATCTTCCAGCCCTTCGAGCGCGGCACGGGTCCGTCCGATGTCGAGGGCACAGGGCTCGGCCTGACCATCACGCGCCTGCTGGTGGACTTGATGGGTGGCGACATCCAGCTCAAGAGTCGTGTCGGCGAGGGTAGCCGCTTCTCGGTGCGCGTCTATCTGCCGGCGCTGAGCGCTGCAGACGGGCAGGTCGCTCATAGCCCGATCCGCGGTTATGCGGGCGGCATCCGGCGTGTGTTGGTGGTCGACGACGAGGCTGCGCATCGCGGTGTGCTGCGCGGCATGCTCGAACCGCTGGGCTTCTCCATCGCCGATGCGGCCAGTGGCGATGAGTGTCTGGCGCTGATCGAATCCATGCAGCCCGATGAAAAGCCGCACCTGGTCCTCCTCGATATCAATCTGCGCGATACGACGGGCTGGCAGGTGTGTCGCCAATTGCGCGAGCGCGGCTTCATGTCACCGATCGTGATGGTCTCCGCCAACGCGCATGAGAACACCGAGCAACCGAACTCCGTTGCGCAAAGCAGCGGCAGTAACGGCTTCGTCGTCAAACCGGTGGCCGAAGCCGATCTGCTGCAGACCGTACGCGAAGTGCTCGGCCTGCAGTGGATCCGCGAGGGCGAACATGGCGTCGCGGTGACGGCGCCGTCATGCGATGTCTTGCGTGAATTGCTCGCGCTGTCGGCGGGCGGTTATCCACGTGCCTTGCGCGCACGTTTCGCCGAGCTGCAGGAGGACTCGCCGGAATGCGAAGCGTGGATCGCGCGACTGTTGCCACTGATCGAGCATGACATCCAGGAATTCAATGCGCGCCTGACGCAAGCCATTGCGGAGCAGTCGCACGCGGAGCCTTCGGGCGAACACACTGACGAACGGGTGACCCAGCATGCCGATGCATGACGACTACTGCGATGTGCTACTCGTGGATGACAGCGCCGACACCATCGCGCTTCTGACGCAGGAGCTTAGCGGTGCGGGTCTCAAGGTGCATGCAGTGCGCAGTGGCCCCGAGGCGCTGCGCCATCTCGACCGGCACGCGCCCGGCGCCATCCTGCTCGATGTGCAGATGCCGGGCATGGATGGCTTCGAGACCTGCAGCCAGATCCGTGCACGCTTCGACGACATGCCGGTGGTGTTCATGACCGGCCTCGGCGAGACGGAGCACATCGTGCGCGGCTTCGAGGTGGGTGGAAATGACTACGTGACCAAACCGGTGGCGCCGCCCGAGGTCATCGCCCGCCTGCAGGCGCACACGCGCACGGCGCGGCTCGTGCGCGCGACGCGCGAGGCCGTGAACGCGGCAGATGTCGCCATGCTGGCTACCGATGGCGAGCGCTTGCTGTGGTCTAACGAAGCGGCGCGCATATTGTTACGCGAGTTGTCGGGTGAGGCGCCGGCGGGGCTGCAGCTGACGGAGGGCTCGGTGTTGGCGGCGCCGCTGCAGGAAATCCTGGTGCTCAGACAGAATCAGGATGAGTGCCTGATTCCGCTGACAGGAGGCAAGCTGCGCGCGCGTCGGGTCAGCGAGGCAGACCAGGCGGTAGGCATCGTCGCATTGAGCCGCGGTGACGCCGCGCCAGCGGGCAACGGCTGGAATCCGCCGCAGCTGACAGCGCGCGAAGGCGAGGTGCTGCTATGGGTTTCACGCGGCAAGACCAATCGCGACATTGCCGACATCCTGGGCATGAGCCCGCGCACTGTTAACAAGCACCTCGAACATATTTTTGAAAAACTTGGTGTCGAAACGCGCACCGCGGCGGCCGCCGCTGCGCGCAATCTGCAGCTGGCATGAGCAGACGGAATGGGGCGTTTTGTATGCAGATGGCCCTGAAAAAACCGCAGCGAGCGTCGTCAAGTGCATGTTTCGTACGCTATTCAGGCCTGCGACGGCTTGTTTCTGATCAATCTTCTTGCCGCTCATTTCAAGGCTGTGCGAAAATCCGCGCTGATCAAAATCACGCCTGCTGCGTTGCTGTGCGTGGCTCCCGAAATCGACCCAAGCATGTTCATCTCGCAAATTTTGGCGCGCTTTCCTGTGGCGTCACGATCGGGCTTGCGACAAAGGTGTTCAAAAACATGAAAAAAATGGCAGTACGCGCAGCAGCTCTCATCGGGGGTGTGCTGGCTGTAACTCCGGCGTTGGCGCTGGACGGTCAGTACAATTTCCAGAATCCCGTTACTCATATCGCCGAAGATCTGTTCAACCTCCACATGTGGATGTTCTGGATCTGCGTGGTGATCTTCGTTGCAGTGTTCAGCGTGATGTTCTATTCGGTCTTCGCGCACCGCAAATCGAAGGGGGCGGTCGCTTCGACCTTCCATGAGAGCACCACCGTTGAAATTCTCTGGACCATCATTCCGGTACTGATTCTCGTGGGTATGGCCTGGCCTGCAACGAAGACCGTGCTGGCCATGAAGGACACGTCCAATCCGGACATGACCATCAAGGCTACGGGCTATCAGTGGAAGTGGGGCTATGACTACATGCAGGGTGAAGGGCAGGGCATCAGCTTCTTCTCCACCTTGTCGACGCCGCGCGCTCAGGTTGATCAGGGCGAATACAAAGGGGAAAACTACCTGCTGGAAGTCGACAACGAAGTTGTCGTTCCCGTGGGCAAGAAGGTCCGCATCCTGCTGACTGCGCAGGACGTGATCCACGCCTGGTGGGTGCCTGCCTTTGGCGTGAAGCAGGACGCGATTCCCGGTTTCATTCGTGATGCCTGGTTCAAGGCCGAGAAGGAAGGCGTCTTCCGCGGCAATTGTGCCGAGTTGTGCGGCAAGGATCACGGTTTCATGCCCATCGTCGTGCGCGTGGTTTCACCGCAGGCTTATACCGAATGGGTAGCTGCCCGGGCTGCTGAAGCTGCTGCGAAGAATGCGCCACCAGCCGCAGCCTCTGCTGCCGTGGCGGCACCCGCCGCAGCGTCCGAGCCGAAGCCTGCGACGGCCAGCTGATTGTCGCCTGCACACAGAATCCACATCACAGAATCCCCACAGGAGCTGAACATGAGCGCAGTTACCCCTGACGCCGTTCACGGACATGATCACCACGGTCACGACGACCATGACCACCATATGCCAACCGGATGGCGTCGCTGGATGACGGCGACCAACCACAAGGATATTGGCACGCTGTACCTGTTCTTCAGCTTCATGATGTTCCTCACCGGCGGTGTGCTGGCGCTGACCATCCGCGCCGAGCTGTTCCAGCCCGGCCTGCAGATCGTGCGTCCCGAGTTCTTCAACCAGCTCACCACCATGCATGGGCTGATCATGGTGTTCGGCGCGATCATGCCTGCCTTCGTCGGCTTCGCGAACTGGATGGTGCCGCTGATGATTGGCGCGCCTGACATGGCTTTCGCGCGCATGAACAACTGGTCGTTCTGGCTGTTGCCGCCCGCTGCGCTGCTGCTGGTGGGCTCGTTCTTCGTGCCCGGCGGCGCGACCGCTGCGGGCTGGACGCTTTACGCGCCACTGTCCCTGCAAATGGGCATGGGCATGGACATGACGATCTTCGCTGTGCACATCATGGGTGCCTCGTCGATCATGGGCGCCATCAACATCGTCGTGACCATCCTGAACATGCGCGCACCCGGCATGACGCTGATGAAGATGCCGATGTTCTGCTGGACCTGGCTGATCACCGCTTACTTGCTGATCGCCGTGATGCCGGTGCTGGCCGGTGCCGTCACCATGTTGCTGACGGATCGCCACTTCGGCACGTCCTTCTTCAATGCCGCCGGCGGCGGTGATCCGGTCCTGTACCAGCACGTCTTCTGGTTCTTCGGTCACCCCGAGGTGTACATCATGATCTTGCCGGCTTTCGGCATCGTCTCGCAGATCATCCCGGCCTTCGCCCGCAAGCCGCTGTTCGGCTATGCATCGATGGTCTATGCCACGGCTTCGATTGCAGTCCTGTCCTTTGTCGTGTGGGCGCACCACATGTTTACGACCGGCATGCCGGCCGTGACGCAGATCACCTTCATGTACATGACGATGCTGATCGCCGTGCCGACCGGTGTGAAGGTGTTCAACTGGATCGCCACCATGTGGCGTGGCTCGATGACCTTCGAGACGCCGATGCTGTTCGCCGTCGGCTTCGTCTTCGTGTTCACCATGGGCGGCTTCACCGGCCTGATGCTGGCCGTCGCGCCGGCTGACATTCAGTATCAGGACACCTACTTCGTGGTGGCGCACTTCCACTACGTGCTGGTGGCGGGTTCGCTGTTCGCGTTGTTCGCGGGTACCTACTTCTGGATTCCGAAGTGGACCGGCTATATGTACGACGAGAAGCTCGGCAAGCGCCATTTCTGGCTGTCGATGATCTCGTTCAACATCACTTTCTTCCCGATGCACTTCCTGGGTCTGGCCGGCATGCCGCGTCGCATCCCGGACTACAACCCGTTCTTCACGAACTTCAACGAGATTGCAACGGTCGGCGCCTTCGGTTTCGGCCTGTCGCAGGTGTTCTTCCTGTACATCGTGCTCAAGTGCATCAAGGGTGGCCCGAAGGCCGCTGACAAGCCTTGGGACGGTGCAGAAGGTCTGGAGTGGACGGTGCCGTCGCCTGCGCCTTTCCACACCTTCGATACGCCACCGAAGTTTGAAGCACCGAGCTATCTGGAGCACCACTGAGCGCCCTCGTGATGGAAGACAGGAAACGCCGGAATGTGCGCACCCTGCTGATACTCGGATCGATCGCGCTGGCGTTTTTTGCCGGCTTCGTCGCGAAGACATGGTTGTTCGGTTTCTAAGCAGCAGGTGTGGTGGTAGATGAAGCGCGAAAACCGCACCCTGCGGATCAAGTTGTTGATTGCTGCATGCGCGATGTTCGGGTTCGGTTTTGCGCTGATTCCGTTCTACAAGACAATTTGCGAGATCGCCGGATTCAATAATCTGGGGCGTGCCGACAAGGGCGTAAGCAATACGCAGGTCGACACTTCACGGACGGTGTTGGTGCAGTTTGATGCCAATACACGCAATTCAGCATGGCGCTTCAAGCCCCTGCAGGAAAGTGTGAAAGTGCATCCGGGCCAGATGGTGCGGGTGGATTACGAAGTCGAGAATACGCTGGACCGGGCGGTAACCGGACAGGCTATTCCGAGCTACACGCCAATGGTTGCGGAACGGCATGTGCAGAAGCTGGAGTGCTTCTGTTTTCGCCAGCAGACATTTGCGGCGCATGAGAAGCGTGTGATGCCGGTGGTCTTTACGGTGGATAGCAAGCTGCCGACGGAAGTGCCGGTGTTTACCTTGTCCTACACTTTCTTTGAAGTGGAAGGCACGCAAAAGTGAGGTCGGATGTGGCCGATGGCGAGGGTGGCAAGCAGGGCAGGCCGGGTTTTTTTGCGACGGTAAGTGCAGTGCTGGGAGCCTTCATCGGCATCCGCAAGCGCAGTGCATACGAACGCGATGCGGCGCAGTTCAAGGCGAAGCACTTGATCGTGGCGGGAGTGATTGGCGGCATAATTTTCGTGGTGAGCATCGCGATGCTCGCCCGCTTTGTGATTTCGCAGGCCGCGCAGTGAAGCGTCCGCGACAGTTTCGAAACCAGTCGTTTTTGAATTCAGTAAATCAAGCAAAACCTTGGAGAAGGCCAGCATGAGCCAGACCACAGATAAGTATTTCGTCCCCGAACCCTCGACCTATCCGCTGATCGGCTCGCTTGCATTGTTGCTGTTGGGTGCCGGCGCATCGTTCTGGGTCAACCATCTCGATGTCGGCCCCTGGCTGGTGGCCGCTGGCTTTGCTGTGCTGATCTACATGTTGTTCGCGTGGTTTGGCGCGGTGGCCGGCGAATCGGAGAGTGGCAAGTACGGCACCCAGGTCGACAAGGCATTTCGCTGGAGTATGGGCTGGTTCATTTTCTCCGAAGTGATGTTCTTTGCCGCCTTCTTCGGCGCCCTGTTCTATGTGCGCCATATCGGCATCCATGATCTGGGGAGTGCTGACGGCAATCTCTTCTGGCCGGCGTTCAAGGCCGCGTGGCCAACGGCTGGCCCGTTGGGCGAGCTCGAAATGACCATGGCTCCGACGATTTCGTTCGGCAAGAGCATGCTGGGTCTGGCATTCATGGTGGCAGCTGGTGCTGCCGTGACTTACGCACACAAGCCGCTGGAGCACGGACAACGTGGTCAGCTACAACTGGTGCTGGTGCTGACTGTCGTGCTGGTCGGTCTGTTTCTGGGCGTCATGACGACAGACTGGCTGCCTGCGATCAACACCGCGCTACTGCTGGCCTCGGCAGCGACGTTGACCTGGGCGCACTGGGCGATCCGTAAGGGTGATCGCAAGCAGTTCAACATCTTCCTCGCACTGACGATCCTGCTGGGCCTGGTTTTCCTGGGCTGCCAGGCGGAGGAATACATCCACGCCTATCACGAAGGCCTGAAGCTGACTTCCGGCATCTACGGCTCGACCTTCTTCATGATGACCGGCTTCCACGGCTTGCATGTGACCATCGGGGTGATCATGCTGATCGTGACCCTGGGGCGCTCGCTGGCTGGCCATTTCTCGGCCGACCGCCACTTCGCTTTCGAGGCGGCGGCCTGGTACTGGCACTTTGTGGACTACGTCTGGTTGCTACTGTTCATCGTGGTGTACGTACTCTAGGAACGCCAACAAAAATGGGCTGCGAGCGCAGCTGGTCATCGTTGGCTCGCTCGCCGTGCCTAAGCACTGCTCTGCGCGAGCCGCCTTGCCAGCCACGCTCTCGCCGCATTTTGTTGACGCCCTGAACGGTGTTGCGAGTCAGGGGCAGGTTTGAGGTCAGTCAGCCCAATAAGTGACCTGACACCCAGCCCATGCGGTAGATCAGTAGTACCAACAAGAAAAGCAGCAGGGACAAGCCGATGCGCCAGGTCAGCGCGCGAACGGTGCGGTCACTGTTGCTTTTGTCTTTGACGAGCGAGAAAAGACCTGAGCCCAGGCTGGCCATGATGGCCAACAATAGTGCGATGACGACCCAACGCATGATGTCGTTTCCGTAGAATTTCAGGCCGTGATTCTAGCGCGCTGCTGAATGGCGCTCCGCAATAGTTTTCCGCCTTGGCCGATGTGCCTGTGGGCTTTATTCAAGGTTTTGTTCAAGACTTCCCGTGCCTGAATTCCGCCGCATGATTGTTCGCCTCACGCCGTATGTTGCGGGTGTGTTGATGTGCGTCCTGTGCGTGCGCCTGGGCTTCTGGCAAGTGCATCGTGCCGAGTACAAGGCAGAGCGGCAGGCTCATCTGGATGCCGCCGGCGCGCCTTTACCCGCGAAGTCGGCTGCAACGCTGGAGGAATGGCAGCGAGTTGCGTTGAGCGGCACCTGGATTGCCCCGCAAACCGTGTTTCTCGACAATCGTGTGCGTGAAAAGCAGACGGGCTACCACGTGCTTACCCCTTTGCGGCTGGATGGCGGCGGAGGTGTGGTAATCGTCAATCGTGGTTGGGTTGCCGCCGGCTTGTTGCGTAGCAATTTGCCTGTGATTACGACACCTGCCGGACACGTTACGCTGAACGGCTTGATGTTGAAGCCCGATCTGACAGGTTTCCGGCTGGATGACGGCAAGGAAGCCGGGGCAGTCTGGCAGCGTGCCGACCCTGCGCACTTCGCGACGCGCTTGGGGGAAAAGGTGAGCTCCTTGATCCTGTTTCAGGAGAGCGATGGTCATGACGCCTTGCTGCGCGATTGGCCGCGTCCGGATCTTGGCGTGGGCAAGCACAAGGCGTATGCCTTGCAGTGGTTTGTATTTGCCGTCACGGCTGCTGGCCTGACTGGATTCTTCGGCTGGCGCCAGTGGCGTCGGTCCCCTCGGAAGAAGGCGTAAGGATGTAATGAAAAGCGAGCAGATTCTCTCCCCCGCCGCGCCAACGGCCGAGCAAGTTGCAAAAGGGCGTCGCACGCTGGTGCTCCTCTTTCTGGTCTGTCTGGCGCCAGTCCTCGCGGCGTATGGTGCGTTCTACGTCTGGCGACCTTCCGCGCAAGCCAGCTACGGCAAGGTCGTGTCGCCGCCCGTGGCGTTACCCGTCGCCACGCTCAAGACGCTTGATGGGGCTCCGCTGGTCGAGGGTATCCGCGGTAAGTGGACGCTTGCCGTGCGCGCGCCGAGCGCTTGCGATCCGGCCTGTCAGCAAGAGCTTTACTACACGCGCCAGATCCGCACGATTACAGGCGCCAACATGGACCGCGTAGCGCGCTTGTGGGTCTTCGACGATGCACGCCAGCCCGAGGCGAAATTGCTGGCCGATCACCCCGGTTTGCTGGTGGTCAGCGATCCCGCGCTCGCCAGCGCCGTAGGTCCCGCAGGACAAATTGCCTTGATTGATCCGCGTGGCAACCTCATGATGCGTTTCCCGGAAAATGCCGAGCCGAAAGGCATCGTCAAGGACCTGCAGAAGTTGCTCAAGTATTCCCGCTGAACCTCGGCCACCCGGTTGAAATTCCGGGCTACGGAACCCGTGCTCACCGACATGATCCGCAAACTCGCTCTCTCCTCCCTGTTGTTGGCCTTCTTTGTTGTCGTGCTCGGCGCCTATGTGCGCCTCAACGACGCCGGGCTGGGTTGCCCTGACTGGCCTGGCTGCTATGGCGAGCTGTCGCCACATCATGCCCAGGACGAAATCAAGGCGGCGCACGCGGCTGACGAACACGGCCCCGTTTCCATGCATAAGGCGTGGAAGGAAATGATTCATCGCTATTTCGCATCGACGCTCGGCCTGCTGAGCCTGATCATGGCCGTGCTCGCCTGGCGTCGCTGGCGCGCGCAGGGCATCTCGCCAGGGCAGCTGTTTGCACTGTTCGGCCTCATCTGCCTGCAAGGGGCTTTCGGGGCCTGGACTGTGACGCTCAAGCTGATGCCCGCGGTGGTGAGCACGCACCTGCTGCTGGGGCTGACGACATTGGGGGCGCTGACCTGGGTCGTGCAGCGGGAGTCCGGTGCGGCGCGTCATGCGGCCGGGACGCGACTCGCCTTTGCCGCACGTACCGCCCTGGTGTTGCTGGCCCTGCAGATTGCGTTGGGAGGCTGGGTATCGACCAACTATGCTGCGCTGGCCTGCCCGGACTTTCCGACTTGCCAGAATGGCTGGCTGCCGTCGATGGATTTCGGCACAGCCTTCCAGCTCTTCCGCGAGCTGGGCCGTACCGCGACAGGTGAGCTGTTGTCGGCCGCTGCGCTGACGGCCATTCACTGGAGTCACCGCATCGGTGCTGTGGTTGTCGGCGCGTACCTGCTGATTTTCGGCGTGCGCCTGATGCGCCACGAAGCTTTGCGCGGGCTGGCCGCGTTCCTGATGATTGCCGTGATCACACAGATTGCATTGGGTGTTTCCAACGTGGTGTTTGCCCTGCCGCTGGGGGTTGCTGTCGCACACAATGCAGTAGCGGCGTTATTGGTTGTCATTGTGGTGTCGATCAACTTCCGGCTACGCGCCGTGACGGCGGGCGCGCATATGGAAAGGATCTGGAATGAACGGCTCGCAACTTGAAAGCAGGCACGGCGTAAGCCTGTTGCAAAAACTTCAGGCCTACCTCGCGCTGACGAAACTGCGTGTGAATACGCTGATCGTCTTCTGCGCCATCATCGGCATGTTCCTCGCCGTGCCTGCCGGCTTGCCGCCTGCGGCACTGGTGCTTGCCGCAACGCTGGGTATCGCCGCTGTCGCGGGTGCCGCTGCAGCCATCAACTGCCTGATCGAGCAGCGCATCGACGCCAAGATGGCGCGTACGCGGGCGCGGCCATTGCCGCGCGGGCAGCTGTCCTCACAAGAAACCCTGCTGTTCTCGGCCATCCTGGGTGGCGCGGGGCTGTCGCTGCTGTACCACGCCGTCAATCCACTGACCATGTGGCTGACGCTGGCTACGTTCGTGGGCTACGCGGTCATCTACACCGTCTTGCTCAAACCGAATACGCCGCAGAACATCGTCATAGGCGGTGCATCGGGCGCCATGCCGCCGGTGCTCGGCTGGGCAGCCATGACCGGCGAGGTT
The DNA here is from genome assembly GCF_036017035.1 of Uliginosibacterium silvisoli. Taxonomy (NCBI): domain Bacteria; kingdom Pseudomonadati; phylum Pseudomonadota; class Betaproteobacteria; order Rhodocyclales; family Zoogloeaceae; genus Uliginosibacterium; species Uliginosibacterium silvisoli. The sequence continues at coordinate 1,945,992 of NZ_JAYXHS010000001.1, forward strand.
TCATCCGACGCCTGTCTGCTGTTCCTCATCATCTTCACGTGGACGCCGCCGCATTTCTGGGCGCTGGCCCTTTACCGCACCAAGGACTACGCCGCAGCGGGTTTGCCGATGCTGCCGGTGACGCATGGTTCGAGATTCACGCGCCTGCACGTGCTGCTCTACACCTTCATCCTCACCGGCGTGACCCTGTTGCCGTTCGCCAGCCACATGGCGGGCATGGTCTACCTGATCAGCTCGCTGGCGCTGAATGCAGTTTTCATCGCCTATGCCATTGCGCTGCTGCGTAACTACAGCGATGACCTTGCGAAACGCACTTTCCGTTTTTCCATCCTGTACCTGTCGCTGATTTTCGCGGCATTGCTGGTCGATCACTATCTCAAGTGAGGCTTTCGTGCGCGCGCTGACAGTCTTCCCCAGAGTTCTTGCTGCCTTGTTGCTGGCGTCGCTGCTGGCAGCATGTGACAAGGCGCCGCAGTTCAACGCGACCGACATTACTGGCGCGGATTACGGCGCTGCACTGAACCTGCCGGATGCGAGCGGCAAGAGCCGATCCATCGGCGATTTCTCTGGCAAGGTCGTGGCCGTTTTTTTTGGCTACACGCAGTGCCCGGACGCATGCCCGACCAGTCTGGCACTGATGGCCGATGTGACGAACAAACTCGGCGAAGACGGCAAGCGCCTGCAGGTGATACTCGTCTCTGTCGATCCGGAACGCGATACACCAGAGCTGCTCGGCCAGTACGTCACGGCCTTCAATCCCGGCTTCATCGCAATGCGCGGCACGCTGGCGCAGACCAAGGCCGTTGCTCAGTCCTTCAATGTGTTCTACGAGAAGCGTGGCGACATTGCTGGCGGCAAGTACACCATGGACCATACCGCCGGCATTTATCTCTTCGACACCAAGGGCCGCGCGCGCTTGTTCGTGCGTTACGGCGAAACACCTGAAAACCTCTTGGCCGATATCAAGTTGCTGCTGTCCGGCAAATAAGGCGTAGCGCGCGCACAAAAGAAAAGGCCGACATCATGTCGGCCTTTTTCATGGCGATGCAGTCGCGCATCAGGCCATCGTCAGCTGTCCACGCATCTTCTGCATGGCCTTTACTTCGATCTGGCGAATGCGCTCGGCGGATACACCGTACTCTGCGGCCAGCTCATGCAGGGTTGCAGCAGTCTCGTCTTCAGCAACCAGCCAGCGACGTTGCACGATGGCGCGGCTGCGCTCGTCGAGGCTCGCCAGTGCGCTCTTCAGGCCGGTGTCCTGCAGGTGTTCGATCTGCGCGGTTTCCAGCACTTCGGCCGGCTCCGCGGCCGGGTCGACCAGCCAGCTGATCGGCGAGTAATGGCGATCTTCATCGTCGTCCCCCGAACCTTCCAGCGCCACATCACCGCCGGCAAAGCGCGATTCCATCTCGAAGACTTCCTCGGTTTTCACGCCCAGGCGTTCGGCGATGTCGGATGCTTCCGAATTCGTCAGGCTGTGCGGCGCTTCGCCGTTCTGGCTACGCAGGCTGCGCAGGTTGAAGAACAGCTTGCGCTGCGACTTGGTCGTGGCGATTTTCACCAGACGCCAGTTCTTCAGGATGTATTCGTGGATTTCGGCCTTGATCCAGTGGATGGCGAAGGACACGAGACGCACGCCACGATCCGGGTCGAAGCGCTTGACCGCCTTCATCAAGCCGACATTGCCTTCCTGGATCAGGTCGGCGTGTGGCAGGCCATAGCCCAGGTAGTTACGGGCAATCGAAACCACCAGACGCAGGTGCGACAAGACCAGCTGGCGCGCGGCATCGAGGTCGTTGGCGTTGCTGAGACGACGCGCCAGTGCCTTCTCCTGCTCTTCGGTGAGCATGGGGAAGCGGTTGGCGGCCTGAATGTACTGATCAATGCTGCCCAGCGCGCTGGGCGTCGGGAATATCAATGCAGAAGATGTCATGTCTAGCTCCTTGCGACTACTGTCGAGAACGATTTTAGCACTCTCAGTGGTTGAGTGCTAAGAGCCAGGAAAAGTTCCGGCACCTGCTGCCCAATGGGCGTGAAGTCCGTCACCTATATGGGAGCCGTTCTAGCGCAAACAAGGCCGCACTGTCAGTCCGTTCCGCAACAGAGCAAGATCGTTCTTTTTGACGGAATGCGTGGCTGCTTAGTCCACCAGGCCGTCGTGCAGGTGGCGCCGCACCGAGATAGCCGCGCCCAGCCAGCCGAGCAGGGCGGCAAAGGCGCATAGTACGGCCGCCTGCCACAAAGCGGGACCGCCGATGGCCAGCACGATGCTGTAACGCTGAGCGAGAGCTTCGATTTGCGGCGCCATCACCCGCAACAGGCCCGCGACCAGCGCCCAGGCCAATAGACCGCCCAGCAGGCCTTGCAACAGGCCGAAGTAGAGGAAAGGGCGGCGCACATGGTTACGCGTGGCGCCCAGCAGCAACTTGACCGAGATCTCGTGGCGCTGCGTCAGGATCTGCAGGCGGATGGTGTTGAAGGTCACGATGATCAGGGCAGTGCCGAGCAGGCTGGCGAGCAACAGGGTGGTGCTGCGCGCCAGGGCGACGATCGCGTGGAGCCGTTCCACCCATTCCGAATCGAGCTGGGTCTGGGCGACTTCGGGGATGGTGCTGATCTGGTTGCGCAGCGCTTCAAAGCTTGCCGGGCTGTCGTCGCGCGGATCAAGAATGAAAGCGTCCGGCAGCGGATTGTCGGCCAGCGCCCCGGTCACGTCACCGAAGCCACCACGCGCGGCGAGCTGCTTCAGGGCTTCATCGCGCGGCACGAAGCGCAGGGCTGCGATCTGCGGGTTGGCGCGCAGCCTGGTCTCGATGGCCTTGACGCGCTCTGTCGGGACGTCGACTTTCAGGAAGACGCTGATCTCCGGCTTGCCGGAAATGCCACGCGCCAGGCTGGCGACATTGTCGACCAGCACATAGCCGAGCGCGGGCAAGGCCAATGCGATGGCGATGACGAGGGCCGACAGCAAAGTCGTCAGCGGCTTGCTCACCAGGCGCTGAAGCGCCTGGCGGATGGCGGGGAAATGAGCGCTCATGACAGCAGCTTTCCGTGCGCCAGTTCAACGCGGCGTGCGCCGTAGGGCGAATACAGCGTGTCGTCATGCGTGGCCAGGATGAGCGTCACGCCGGCTGCGTGGAAGCTGCGGAACAGCGCTGCGATCTCGCGGGCATAAGCAGGGTCGAGGTGGGCCGTCGGCTCGTCGGCGATCAGGATGGAGGGGCGATTGACGATGGCACGCGCAATTGCCACGCGCTGCTGCTCGCCGCCGGAGAGCGTGATCGGCATCGCCGTCTCGAACTTCGCCAGGCCGACCTTTTCGAGTGCCACGCGCACGCGCTTGCCCGCATCGGCCGGGGCGTCGCCAGCGATCACCAGCGGCAGCATGACGTTGTCGAACACGTTGCGATCCATCAACAGGCGATGCTCCTGCATCACCAGGCCGAGACTGCGGCGCAGGTAAGGGATCTGCGACTTGCGCATGCGGCCGACATCGAGACCATTGACCAGCACGCGGCCGGCGGTGGGTGCCTCCAGCGCGGCGATGAGCTTGAGCAGGGTGCTCTTGCCTGCGCCGGAGTGTCCGGCGAGCACCAGCAGTTCGCCGTGACGGATTTCCAGACTCAGGTCTGTCAGGGCCTCGTGGCCGCCAGGATAGTGCTTGCTGACGTTTTCAAACTGGATCATCGAAGCCCCTGTGCAGAGCCGTTCGATCTTCCTGCGAGACCGTGACCGGGGTTCCGCAGTTACACGCTCGTGTGCTCGAAATCCTCATGTAGTGACCTACACTCCGGTTCCGGTGCTGCTCCGAACGGGTAACTGAGCCCGCTGACGGCCTCTCGCTACAGATCCAAACGGTTCTCTTGTTATTTGGCGCGCCCGAACTGCTTGTCCAGCCAGTCGAAAGACGCTTCCTGCGTGTCTTTCAGGTATTCGTGCGTACCGGGAAGGATGCGCGTATCGAGCTTGTCTGCGGCCTTCCATGCGCCCCAGACGTTCGCCATCTTACCGAAAGCTGTCTTGACCGAATCGACGGGAAAGAGACCGTCCTTCTCCCCGGCGAAAACCAGCATCGGTTTTGGTGCCGCCAGGCTGGCGACATCGGGGAAGTCGAGATAGCGCAGCACGCCCGGATGCAGCATGTTCCACGCCGATGATCCCTTGAGCTGGTTATTGCCCGGCACCATCAAACCATCGGTCGTCGCCATCCAGTTCACCACGACGGCTGCGGTGATGGAGTCGGACAAGGCCGCGACCTGCCAGGCGCGGAAAGCGCCCATCGAGAAACCGACTGCCGCCACCTTTTTCTTGTCGACTTCGGCTTGCGACGCGAGGAAGTCGGCGCCACGCGAATCTTCCAACGCCATCGTGCCTGCCAGCGAGCTGCCCAGATTGAACAGGTTGGCAGCCACCGCTTGCTGCATCTCGAAGGTCAGCGCCGCGCGATCGCCCCAGCCCAGCGCATCCAGCGCCAGGACGACGTAGCCGCGTTCGGCGAGTGCGTCGCCCGGGTAGCGACCGGAGAAGAACTTGTCTGCCCAGCCCTGGGATGAGGTCAGGCGAGCGTCGTTGTCCCAGGTCTTGATCAGCTTTTCCTTGCCGATGTCGAACTTCGAGCCGTGGTCATGCAGCAGCAGCGCAGCGGGGAAGGGGCCCTTGCCCTTGGGCACCAGCAGCAGGCCCTGTACGCGGCTCTCTGCCGTCAGGTTGAAGACGACCTTGCGTGCGACGTAGCTGCCGCGATCGACTTCGCTGATGACCCGGGCGTCGAATGGCGTCTTGTCCGGCGACTGCAGGGTCAGCTCCCACATCTTGTCGCGGCCCGTCTTGCGCCACGCCGGCAGGTCTTTCACCGCAGGCGTCCACGCCATCTGGAAGTTGAGTTTGGCCTTCAGTGCCTGGTAGAACGTAGGCATGTTGTCCTTGATGCCCTGCGTCTGGAAATCCGTGTCCGCAGCCATCGCGGGGAGAAAACTATTCATCGAAAACAGACCGCATAACAGCAGATGTGGCAAACGCATATTTTAGTCTCCAATGTGGTTGTGACCGGTGCCATATATCGCCCGGCGTTTGTACCACATCAGGCTGCTGTTTTATCGGAGAACAGGGCATCGACGAATTCCGTCGCATCGAACGGCTGCAAGTCTTCAATGCCTTCGCCCACGCCGATGAAGCGCAGCGGTTTCGGAATCGTGCGCGCAATCGCAGCCACCACCCCGCCCTTGGCCGTGCCGTCTAGCTTGGTGACCACCAGGCCGGTGACATTGATGGCCTTGTCGAAGGCCTTGAGCTGGGCGATCGCGTTTTGGCCGATGTTGGCATCCAGCACCAGCAACACTTCGTGCGGGCCGCTGGGCTCGGCTTTCTGGATCACCCGACGGATCTTGGCGATCTCGTCCATCAGGTTCAGCTGGGTCGGCAGGCGGCCGGCCGTGTCGATCAGCACGATGTCAATGCCACGCGAGCGCGCCGAGGTGATTGCATCGAAGGCCACTGCTGCCGGGTCTCCGCCTTCCTGCGCGATGACGACGACGTTGTTGCGCGATCCCCATTCCTCGAGCTGTTCGCGCGCTGCTGCGCGGAAAGTGTCGCCCGCTGCCAGCAGCACGCTTTTTCCCTGCGCCTGGAAATGATGGGCGAGCTTGCCGATGGAGGTGGTCTTGCCCGCGCCGTTGATGCCGGCGAGCATGATGATGAAGGGCTTGTGGCCATCGGTCTGCAGCGGCGCCTGCAGCGGCAACAGTAGATTGCGCAAGGCTTCGGCCAGCACGGCCTGCAGTTGCTCGCCGGTTTCGAGCTTGTCCTGCTTCCAGCGACGGCGCAGTTCGGTGAGCAGTGCGGTTGTGGCTTCGACGCCGCAATCGGCCATCAGTAGCGTGGTTTCGAGCTCCTCGAGCAGGTCCTCGTCGATCTTGCGCAGGGAGAAAATGCTGCCCAGCGCGCCGAGCTGGTTACGGGTGCGCGACAGGCCTGTCTTGAGCCGGTCCAGCCAGCCCGCTTTAGGCGCTTCAGCAGCCACCTCGGGCGAGGTTTCAGCCGCATCGGGCGTCGATTTGTCGGGGGATTTCTTGAAGAAACTGAACATGTCGGTCTGATGAAAAGCTGGCTTGATTTATGATGCTGCGCGCGCACCGGATCGGAGGCACGCAAACCGCATGATTTTGCCGAAAGTCTACCAGATGCTCACCCTTGGCCCGGATTGCAATGCCCGCATGAGCAAGCAAGGCGCGCAGCCATGAGCCGCGTACGCATTGTTGGCGGCACGCATCGCTCGCGCCTGATCGAAGTGCCTGACGCGATGGGTTTGCGTCCTACGCCTGATCGCGTGCGTGAGACCCTGTTCAACTGGCTTGGTCAGGATCTGACCGGCCTGCGCTGCCTTGACCTGTTTGCAGGCAGCGGTGCGCTCGGTTTCGAGGCCGCATCGCGCGGGGCTGCCGAAGTCACCATGCTTGAGTTTGTCCCCAAGGTGTTTGCTCATCTGAAGAAGACGCAAGCCGCGCTCGCGACAAACAATGTGAGGTTGCTGCAGGGTGATGCGCTAAAATTCATTGCAGCGCCGCAAACGCAGCGTTTTGATCTGATCCTGCTGGACCCGCCGTACCGGCAAGGCTGGCTGGAGAAGCTGGCGCCGCATCTGTCGCAATGGCTGGCTCCGGATGCGCGGTTGTATGTCGAAGCTGAGACCGCGCTTGAAAGCTATGCAGGCCTGACCGTCATCAAATCGGGCAAAGCCGGGCAGGTGCATTATCACTTGCTGTCGGCAGCTGCGTCCGCGTGAAGCAATTCAGAAGCACCTACCTGACCCACTTGAGCTGACCGGAGTAAATCAGTAATGCATAACAGGCTTGTGGTTTACCCCGGCACGTTTGACCCCCTCACGCGCGGGCACGAGGAGTTGGTGCGCCGCGCTGCACGCATGTTTGACCAGGTGATCGTGGGTGTGGCGCAAAGCACGGGCAGCAAGCGCCCGCTGTTTGGTCTCGATGAGCGCGTGGAGCTGGCGGCGGCCGTGCTGGCGCCCTATACCAACGTCAAGGTGGTGGGTTTTTCAGGACTGTTGATGGATTTCATTCGCAGCCATGGCGCACATATCATCGTGCGCGGCCTGCGTGCAGTGTCCGATTTTGAATACGAGTTCCAGATGGCAGGCATGAATCGGCGACTCTATCCGGACGTCGAAACCGTGTTCCTGACGCCGAGCGAAGAGTTCATGTTCGTCTCCGCCACCATGGTCCGCGAGATCGGCCTGCTGGGCGGCGATGTGAGCACGTTCGTGCATCCCCTGGTGGCCGAACGCATCAAGCAGAAGGTCGGCGCAGCCGGCTGAATTATTGAAGTTGAAAGAGGTTGCAAGATGGCCCTGATGATTACGGACGAATGCATCAATTGCGATGTGTGCGAGCCTGAATGCCCGAATGAAGCCATTTCCCAAGGCGTCGAAATCTACGAGATCAATCCGTCCAAATGCACCGAGTGCGTGGGGCACTTCGACGAGCCGCAGTGTCAGCAGGTGTGCCCGGTTGACTGCATTCCGCTGAATCCGGAAATCGTTGAAAGCAAGGACGAATTGATGGAGAAGTATTACAAGCTCACCGAAGTGAAGTGAGCCCGGTGTTGGCTCATCACGAGCAATGAAAAAGGGCGCCCGCGGGCGCCCTTTGTTTTTCTGGCGATGAAGCCGGTCAGGCCGCAAGCACCTCGCTGGCACTGTTGGGCGCCGAGGCGCCCAGTGCGGATTCGATGGCTTTACGCATCATGGCGACTTCTTCCTGCTGGCGTGTTAGTGCAGCTTCGGCCTGGCGGAGTTCGTCGATGCGGTCTTCCAGCGTACCGGTCGCTTCATGCACGCGCTTGACGCTTTCGAGGCGACGCTTGAGTTGCAGTTGGTACTCGCGCACCTGTGTTTCCAGCGGCGCCATGACGGCACGCAGCCATTGTTCGATGTCGCGATTGGCAACTTCAAACGTGCGGCGTGCTTCGATGGCGATCGTGTCGAAGAAGCGCTGCGTGACCGTGCCTTTCCACTGCGTGATCATCGCGCTCATGGTGTTGAGCTGATCGTCGAAAGCCTTTTCCAGGCGCGCAATTTCGCGCTCGTAACGCACCGTCGAGAAGCCTGAGGGCGGTGCCAGCTTGAGACCGTGCTCGACCGCAAAACGCTTGTACATCGCGTCCAGCATGGTCGTGATCTCGGCGATTTCGTCGGACGACTTGTGCAGGTTGCCGCGCAGGTTGCCGAAGAACTGCAGCATGGCTTCGCGCAGGCCCTTGGAGAAGTTCGCATCGACCATGCGTGCACGCGTGCGGCGAGTTTCCGAGCGCACGGTGTCGACCCCGATGTGCGAGAACAGCTTGTTCGACAGGCTGGTGAACACGCTGCGCACGGCGTGATACTTCTGCAGGCCGTTTTCGAACTCTTCCTTCTCGGCGCGCACCTTGCGCATCATGTATTCGATGACGCCCTGGTTCTTGCCGCGCAGGTCCGACATCTCCTTGAGCTGCTCCTGCAGGCCGCGTTCGCGCGCCGTCAGGATTTCGCTCATGCGACGGATGATTTCGCCGGTCTCGAGCAGGGCGTTTTCACGCGTGATGTGCTGGCGCGTCGGCAGCAGTTCGGTGCTCAGCGCGTTTTCGAGAATGTCGATGCGCGAGCGGTCGAGCAATGCCCGATCCTGATGAACCTTGGCGTACAGCGCCTTCTGAGCAGATACCGGATAGACCTGATCGCTGGTGATGCCCAGCGTTTCAGCCACGGTCGACACCTGTTTGCTGATCTCGGTGTTGATCTGTTCTTCGCTGCGCAGGCCATCCCACAGGCCGTCGATCTTGTTGAGCACAACCATGCGGCCGTTCTTCTGCGTACGACCGACATTGACGTGCTTTTGCCAGACTTGCAGGTCGCTCTGGGTGACGCCGGTGTCGGCGGCGAGCAGGAACAGGACCGCATGAGCGCTGGGGATCATCGACAGCGTCAGCTCTGGCTCCGAGCCGATGGCGTTGAGGCCCGGGGTATCGACAATAACCAGACCTTGTTCCAGCAGCGGATGCGGGAACTGGATGATGGCATGGCGCCAGCAGGCCACTTCGACCATGCCATTGGCGTCCGGGCGGGAGCCCTCGCTGCCCGTTTCGTCGATCGGGAAGCCGAGGCGCTCCGCTTCCTCACGGGTGACGAGCTTGGTCTCTGCGACGCGCAGGAAAGCCTTCTGCAGGCTTTCCGCGCTCTGTACGTCGAAGGGTTCCAGCGTCCATTCCGCAGGCACGCGGCGCAGTTCAGCCACACTTTCCTGACGGCCGCGTGTTTCGATAGGCAGCAGGCGGATGCCTGGCGTCGCACCGTTATCCCAGGCCAGTTCGGTGGGGCACATGGTGGTGCGGCCAGCACTGGAGGGCAGGACACGGCTGCCGTACTGCGCAAAGAAAATGGCGTTGATGAGTTCGGACTTGCCGCGCGAGAACTCGGCGACGAAGGCCACGACGAGCTTGTCTTCCTTGAGGCGATCGAGCAGATGCTGCAGGCGCATGTCGGCCTGGGCGTCGGAAAGGTCGTTGTTGTTCAGCCAGGAGCGCAAGTGCTGGACGGCCGAGCTGACTTCATTGCGCCAGCGTGAGTATTCGGAAAACTGGTCAATCAGGGCCATGTGCGGGTCCCCTCCCCGTGGTGGTCTCGGTCGCGCCGGCAGCGTGAAAGCGGTATTGCCGGTCGTTTTCTTAAGCAATCAATCGCTTAACTACTTATTCGATTGCTAGCATAGCTGGAATTGGTTCGGCCGCAATACTCGGAAAAAGCCGTTCCGCGCCCGAGTGGCCCGCCGGTCGCGCCGATGAGACACATGCTGCAGCAATTTGCGTTTCGGGTCCGCCGCAAACAGGTTTACGGCCGTTGGCAGCGGCTGCAGAAAAAGGTGCTGCGTTGCCCCATGACCTGCTTGCGGATCGGCGTCGTGCATACCCGGCAGGGCTCGCCTTCGCGGGCGTAGACGAAGTAGCTCTGCTGGAAGTAGCCCGAGTTGCCATTGACCGCCACGAAGTCGCGCAAGGTGCTGCCGCCCGCCTCAAGCGCGTCCTGTAGGGTTTCGCGGACGCAGGCGACAAGACGCGTGCAGCGCGCCAGCGACAGGCGGCCTGCACGAGTATTGGGGTGGATGCGGGCCCGGAACAGGCTCTCCGACGCATAGATGTTGCCGATGCCCACCACGCGCTGCGCGTTCATGATCCACAGCTTGATTGGCGTGCTGCTCTTGCGCGTCGCGGCGTACAGCCAGGCGCCGGTGAATTGCTCTTCGAGCGGCTCTATCCCCAGATGCGCCAGCAGCGCGTGATCTTCGGTGGGGGGCGGCACCCACAGTACGGCGCCGAAGCGGCGCGGGTCGTGAAGGCGCAAGAGGCGATCGCCGAATAGCAGATCCACATGGTCGTGCTTGCCCGGTGCCGTCGTGCTCGGCAGCACCCGCAGACTGCCTGACATGCCGAGATGAATCAGGATGCTGCCCGTGCTGACGTCGAGCAGCAGGTACTTTGCGCGTCGTCTGACGGCATCAATGCGTTGGCCCGTGAGGCTTTCGCCCAGGTCCTGGGGGACCAGGTAGCGCAGCTGCGGTTGGCGGACGGCAAGTCCGGTGATGGTCTGGCCCGCGATGTGGTCGGCGATGCCGCGGCGGGTGATTTCGACTTCGGGGAGTTCGGGCATGTAACCTTCCTGCGCTGCGCCCGGGCCTTCATCTTGCGTTCGTCTGTCTTGCAGGCGCTGCGCTGCGGCGTGCGGGGTCTTGCTGTTACCATCGTGGCGGGTGGCAATTGTGACTCCGCCGTGCAATTGATGCCATCCACCCCCTGCAACGCTGGAGCAACGATGCCTTCTTTCACCCGGTCGTCCTTCGTGTCTTGTTCGCTTCGCCATTCGTTGTGCGCTTTGGCCCTGGTGGCTGTGTTTGGAACGCCTCAGGCGGCAGAGCCGCTGCCGGGCCTTACGCAATCGGCACCCCTTGGTACGCCGCAGCCAGCGCCCAAGGTGGTGACCGAGCTGAGTGGCGAAATACTCGCGAGAGTCATGCTGGCTGAGATTGCAGCTGTGCGTGGTCAGCTGGAGCTGGCAGCGCATATCTACGTCGACATGGCACAGCGCACGCAGGATGCGCGCCTTGCGCGACGTGCGACTGAGCTGAGCCTGGCCAGCGGGCAGGCGGAGTTGACCGGCAAGGCCGCCAAGCTGTGGGCTGCGCTCGAGCCCAAGGCCACCAATTCCTTGCAGGCGTTGGCGTTGGCCATGTCTGGCGAGATGAGCAAGCTCGAAGAGATCGAGCCGCCGCTACGCCGCATGCTGGAGTCGGAAACGACTCCGACCGAAGTGTTCCTGCTGCAATTGCCGGGTTTGTTGGTGCGTTACCCCGACAAGGCTGCGGCGCTGGCGATGGTCGAGCGCCTCACACAGCCTTACCTGAATATGCCTGAAGCGTATTTCGTGCGTTCGGTCATGGCGCTCTCGGCAGGAGATCTGACCAAGGCCGAGCGGACTAGCCAGAAGGCGCTCGATCTGCGCCCGGATTGGGAGGCCGCTGCGCGCGTCAAGGCGCAGTCCGTGCCCAAGGCGCGTCAGACACAAGCCATGGAAGAGCTCGGGCGTTTTGGTAAGCGCTACCCGCAATCGATCGGCGCGCGTGAGGACTATGCGCGCTGGCTGGCAGCGGAAGGCCGCAAGAATGAGGCTACCGAAGCATATGACCGGCTTCGCGCAGACTTTCCGAATAATGATGATGTGATTTTTGGTGCAGTCGTTGCGATGGTGCAGGCGGGGGAGAGCGACAAAGCCGAGCCTTTGCTGCGGCGCTTGATCGATCACAACTACCGCGAGGTCGACCAGCTGCGCCTGCAGCTCGGCTTGATCCTTGAAACCTCCCGTCCGGCAGAGGCGGTCAGTGTCTATCGCAGCGTTCAGCCGGGGACGCAATACATCACCGCACGCGCACGCGCAGCACAGATCCTGATCAGCCAGGGCAAGACTGAAGAGGCGCGCGCCGTACTCGCAGAAGCCTCGGCGAAGAGCCCGGACAATGCCGTCGAGCTGACGCTCGCGCAGGCGAGCCTGCTGCGCCAGAACAAGCAGACGGTCGCTGCGCTGGAGTTGCTGGATAAATATCTGGTGAGCAAACCAGATGAGCATGAGGTGCTGTATCAGGCTGCGATGCTTGCCGAAGAGCTCAAGCGTTATGACGTCATGGAGCAGCGCCTGCGTCATCTGATGGCTGTACGCCCCGACCAGTCCTCGGCCTTTAATGCCTTGGGCTACTCCTTCGCGGATCGCAATATCCGGTTGGAAGAAGCAGACAAGTTGCTGACGCAGGCCATCAAGCTATCGCCGGATGAGGCTGCCATTGTGGATAGCATGGGCTGGTTGCGCTTCCGCCAGAATCGTCTCGATGCGGCAGCGGAACTGCTGCGCAAGGCCTACAAGTTGCAGGCGGATCCCGAGATTGCCGCGCATTTGGGCGAGGTCTTGTGGAAGCAGGGGCGGCAGGATGAAGCACGTGAGGTCTGGCAGCAGGCGCGCAAGAGCAGTCCGGACAACGCGGCGCTCATCGAAGTCATGGGGCGCTTGCTGAAATGAACATCAAAGGATCTAGGTTCGGATGCTGGTGAAGACTGTTCGTATGGATTTCGTGCGCAGATACTGCGCCATGTTGTGCGTAGGCTTGCTGACGGCTTGCGCATCGGCTCCGCCTCCACCCGTTGCGATTCCGCCGCGACCAGCGCGCGAGAGCATCCAGAGATTCGGATTGTCGGGGCGCGCCATCATTCGCCAGAGCGCGCGCGCGGACACCATGCGTCTGACATGGGAGCATTCCGTTGCGGAAGATGCGATCGGGTTTTCGTCATCCCTGGGGATGGTGGTGGCCGAATTGCAGCGCAATGCCAGCGGCGCACGCTGGATGACAGCTGATGGCGAGCGCTTCGAGGCGCGCTCGGCTGATCAGTTGATGGCGCGCATTACCGATCAGCCCGTGCCCCTGGAGGCCTTGTCGCGCTGGGTGGTCGGGCGTGTCGGCAATGGAGCCACGGCGACGCGCGACGCCAAGGGGCGTCTGCTTGAGGCTGTCGACCAGGGATGGTCGGTGCGAGTACTGAGCTACGAAACAGAATTGCCGGAGGCCTTGCCCTCGACCATCGAAGTCGAGCACGGTGCTTTGCGCATTCGCCTGGCAATCGAAGAATGGGTGCTTTAGGCGCTGATGCGGCCGGTTTCATCGCGTGTCCGGCTCCCGCAAAAATCAATCTTTTCCTGCATGTAACGGGCCGTCGCAGCGATGGCTACCACACGTTGCAGACTGCTTTTCTCATGCTGGATCACGGCGACGTACTGCATTTTCGTGTGCGGGCAGACGGGGCGATTCATCGCGTGAACGATGTGCCGGGCGTGCCGCCTGAGCAGGACCTCGTTATTCGCGCGGCGCTGCTGCTGAAGGAGAAGACGGGCTGCTCGCGCGGTGCGGATATTCGCGTGGACAAGCGTTTGCCAATGGGCGGCGGTCTGGGCGGCGGCAGCTCGGATGCCGCAACGACCTTGCTCGCGCTCAACAAGCTATGGCAGCTCGAAGTGCCACGCCAGACGCTACAGGACTGGGCGGTATCCCTCGGTGCGGATGTGCCTTTTTTCGTGTTCGGACGTACCGCACTGGCAGAGGGAATCGGCGAGACGCTGGTACCGTTGCATGTGCCAACTTCCTGGTATGTGGTCGTCGAACCACCCGTAGCCGTTCCGACCCCAGAGATTTTTCGTGATAAAGGTTTGACGCGCGACACTGAAGCCGTCATAATCTCGGCCTCTCCAGTTGGCGGGGAGTTGCAGGCGGATGTGCAGGAGTGGTTTCAGCGGCACACACGCAATGATCTGCAACCCGTAGCATGCCGCCTTTATCCGGAAGTGCAGAAAGCCCTCGATGCTTTGGTGCCCTTTGGTTTCTCGGGGGCTGGGCCGCGGATGAGTGGTTCTGGAGCGTGTGTTTTTCTGCCTTGTTCGAGTCGGGCGCAGGCGGAAAAGGTAGTTGAAGAATTGAAGACGGAGTGGCGTGTGTGGTGTGCCCCTTCGATCGAGTTGCATCCTTTGCATGCGTGGGCTTCTGATCAGGCCGCGTAGCAGAGAGTGAAAAGAGTTTTGGGGAGTCGCCAAGCTGGTCAAGGCACCGGATTTTGATTCCGGCATTCGAAGGTTCGAATCCTTCTTCCCCAGCCAGACGATCGGGCAGGCCGTGTAGAAAGCGGCCTGCCCTTATGCTTTACAGTACTTGGCAAATCATTTGTCATGAGGTTCAAATGGCTTACGGCAGCTTGATGGTATTTACCGGTAACGCTAACCCGAAGTTGGCGGCCGATGTGGTCAAGCGTCTCGGAATTTCCGTAGGCTCGGCGACCGTTGGACGTTTCTCCGACGGTGAGGTCAATGTCGAGATTCTCGAAAACGTGCGTGGTAAAGACGTTTTCGTGCTCCAGCCGACCTGCGTGCCGACCAATGACAACCTCATGGAGCTGATGATCATGGTCGATGCGCTCAAGCGCGCATCTGCTGGCCGGATCACCGCTGCGATTCCGTATCTGGGTTATGCCCGCCAGGACCGTCGCCCGCGTTCGGCGCGTGTGCCGATCACGGCCAAGGTTGTGGCCAACATGCTGCAGGCCGTGGGCGTGCAGCGCGTGCTGACCGTCGATCTGCATGCCGACCAGATCCAGGGTTTCTTCGATATCCCGGTCGATAACATCTACGCTACGCCGTTGTTGCTCGACCAGCTGCGCAAGAGCGAGCAAGTCAATGACCTGCTGGTGGTGTCTCCCGACGTGGGCGGCGTGGTGCGTGCGCGCGCCGTGGCCAAGCAACTCGAGACCGACCTGGCCATCATCGACAAGCGTCGTCCGAAGGCGAACGTGTCGGAAGTGATGAACATCATCGGTGACGTGCAGGGTCGTACCTGCGTGATCGTGGATGACATCGTCGATACCGCCGGTACCTTGTGCAAGGCTGCGCAGGCACTGAAAGAGCAGGGCGCGAAGCGCGTGGTGGCATACATCACGCACGCTGTGCTGTCGGGTGCCGCGATCAGCCGTATCGCCGATTCGGATCTGGATCAGCTGGTCGTGACTGACACCATCCCGCTGCGGGATGACGCGAAGGCAACGGGCAAGATCAAGCAGATCTCGATTGGCTCCCTGATGGCCGATACGATGCTGCGCATCAGTAATGAAGAGTCTGTGTCGTCGCTGTTTACAGAAGATGACGACGACTGAGTCTTGAAGGTTTCAGGGTGTTGCCGCTGGCAATGCCCTTTTTGTGTGATGACATCTGGTCGCGGGTGTCATCGTTATCTGGAGATTGATATGCAATTTACATTCGCCGCTACCAAGCGCGTGGAACAAGGTACGGGTGCGAGCCGCCGCCTTCGTCGCGCTGGTGTGATTCCGGGCATCATCTACGGTGCCAACAAGGATGCGATCAACGTTAATTTTGATCACAACGAATTGTTCCACCTGCTGCGCAACGAGAAGTTCCACTCCTCGGTTGTGACTGCTGATGTGGAAGGTTCGAAGGAAAGCGTCATCCTGCGTGCTACGCAATGGCACCCGTTCCGCCCGGTCGTCCTGCACCTGGACTTCCAGCGCGTCGACGCTTCGCAGAAGCTGCACACCAAGGTGCCACTGCACTTCCTGAATGCTGAAGTCAGCCCTGGCGTGAAGCTCGAAGGCGGCATCGTGTCGCACGTGCTGACCGATCTGGATGTGACCTGCCTGCCGGCCGACCTGCCCGAGTTCATCGAAGTGGATCTGAAGGATCTGTCCGGTGGCCACTCCCTGCACGTGTCGCAACTGAAGCTGCCGAAGGGCGTCGAAGTTGTGCATCACGGTGAAGGCGATCCGGTTGTTGCCACCATCCTGCAAGTTCGCGGTAGTGGCACTGACGATGCAGCAGGCGAGGCCGCAGCTCCGGCCGCGTAATTGTCTGTGGCATCGCAACCAGCTCCCAAGCTGATTGTCGGCCTCGGTAATCCCGGGGCCGAATACACCGAAACCCGGCACAACGCCGGGTTTTGGTTTTGTGAGCGCCTTGCGCAGCAGCTCGGCGTGTCATTGAGCCACGAATCCCGTTTCCACGGTTATGCAGGTCGTTCGCGCATTGGCAATAGCGATGTCTGGATCCTCCTGCCACAGACCTTCATGAACCGTTCCGGCCAGTCAGTGCTTGCGCTGGCCCATTTCTATCGCATCCTGCCCAACGAGATTCTCGTCGTGCACGATGAGCTCGACATTCCGCCAGGACAGTCGCGCCTGAAATACGGCGGCGGTCTGGGTGGGCACAATGGCCTCAAGGACATCACCGCACGTTTGTCGACGCAAGACTACTGGCGCCTGCGCATCGGCATCGGTCATCCAGGCGACAAGAACCAGGTGGCAAACTACGTGCTGAATCGCGCGCGCCGTGAAGAGCAAGTCGAGATCGACGAAGCCATCGAGCGCGCATTGGGCGCGTGGCCGAAGATCGTCGCGGCCGACTGGAATGCAGCAGGTCAAATCATCAACGCGCGCCCTGCGGCGCCGAAACCCGGGAAAGCATCATGAGTCTCAAATGCGGCATCGTTGGTCTGCCCAACGTCGGAAAGTCGACCCTCTTCAATGCGCTGACCAAGGCGGGTATCGCTGCGGAAAACTATCCCTTCTGCACGATCGAGCCGAATGTCGGCATCGTCGAAGTGCCGGACCCCCGTCTCGCCGAGCTGGCCAAGATCGTCAAGCCGCAAAAGATCCAGCCGGCTATCGTCGAGTTTGTTGACATCGCGGGCTTGGTCGCCGGCGCCTCGAAGGGTGAAGGCCTTGGCAACCAGTTCCTGGCCAATATCCGCGAGACGGACGCCATCCTGAACGTCGTGCGCTGCTTCGATGACGAGAATGTGGTGCACGTCTCTGGTCGTGTCGATCCGATCGCTGATATCGAAACGATCGTGACCGAGCTGGCGCTGGCTGACATGACTGCGGTGGAGAAGGGCATCCAGCGCGAGAACAAGAAAGCCAAGTCTGGCGACAAGGACGCACAGAAGCTCGTGGCCTTGCTGGAGAAGCTGTTGCCGCATCTCAACGAGGGCAAGCCGGCGCGCACCATGACCTTGTCGGACGACGAGAAGCTGTTGCTCAAGCCGCTGTGCCTGATGACGCTGAAGCCGGCGATGTATGCGGGCAACGTGCTGGAAGATGGTTTCGAGAACAATCCGTATCTGGATCGCTTGCGCGAGCACGCTGCGAAGGAAGGCGCGCCCGTGGTGGCTGTCTGCGCCAAGATCGAACAGGAGTTGGCGGATCTTGATGATGAAGACAAGAAAGCTTTCCTTGCCGATCTCGGTCTTGAAGAGCCGGGCCTCAATCGCCTGATCCGTGCCGGTTACGATCTGCTCGGTTTGCAGACCTACTTCACGGCAGGCGTGAAGGAAGTGCGCGCCTGGACGATCCACAAGGGCGACACCGGCCCACAAGCGGCAGGTGTGATCCACACCGATTTCGAGCGTGGCTACATCCGCGCACAGACGATCGCTTACGACGACTTCATTCAGTACGGCGGCGAGCAGGGTGCCAAGGAGGCGGGCAAGGTGCGCGCCGAAGGCAAGGAGTACGTTGTCAAGGATGGCGATGTCATGAATTTCCTGTTCAACGTCTGATATCGCGCACTTGCTTGAAGATAAAAAACGCCTCGCAAATCAGCGGGGCGTTTTTCATTGCGACGCCGGTGTGCTTGTCTCCGTCAGAGCGGCAACTGTCCCTGATCGTTGAGTTGGGCCAGTCGGTACTGGTTGCCGCCGCCTTGTTTGGCTTGATACATCGCAGCGTCGGCCAGCGAAAGCAGTTTGTCGGGCATGGCTGTGTGGTCAGGGTAGATGGCGATGCCGACACTGACGCCAAGCACGTACGTACTGCCGCCGATGTCGAGGCTTTGCGTGAGCGTGGCGGTGATCTTGCTCGCGACCTGTTCGGCGTCTGCAATGCTCTCGATGGCGGGCAGCAGCACGACGAATTCGTCGCCGCCCAGGCGTGACAGCGTATCGGCTTCACGGATTGCGCCACGGAGGCGTTCCGCTACGGCGACGAGGACGCGATCACCGGTGGAGTGGCCGTCGGTGTCGTTGATGACCTTGAAGTTGTCGAGGTCGAGCAGCATCACCGCGACGCGGCGCAGATTGCGTTTGGCGAGGGCGGTGGATTGATCGAGCCGATCCATCAGCAGGCGGCGGTTGGGCAGACCGGTCAGCGTGTCGTGATGAGCGAGGTGGTGATAACGCTCCTGCTGCCTGATGTTCTCGGTGATATCCGTGCCGATGCCGTGGTAGCCGCAGAAGTGTCCGGCCTCGTCGTGCACCGGATGGCCCGTGACGGACAGCCAGCGCAGTTCGCCTTTGCGTGTGCGTAACTGGTAGGTGAAGTCATTGAAGGGCAAGTGGGCTTCGAGCGTGGCGCGGTGAGTGGCCCAGCGTTGCTCGTCGACGCCGACGATATCGAGTTCCCAGCGCAGCTTGCCGACGGTATGAGCAAAAGTGTTGAACGGGTCATCCATGCGCGCACCGCGCAACTGCGTGAAGCGGAATTCGGCATCCTGCTCCCAGTACCAGTCCGATGATAGCGACAGCAGGCGGCGGAAGCGTTGCTCGCTGCTGCGCAGGGCTGCCTCGTTGGCGAGGCGCACCGAGATGTCGGTAGTCACGAGTACGACGCCCGCGGCAAGGTCGTCCGCGTCGAGAGGATTGGCTGACAGTTCGGCGAAGAAGCATTCGCCATCGCGCTTGCGCAGACGTGCGATGCAGCCGAAGCGCTCATTGAGCGAGAATGACGCACGCATGTCTTCGAGGTAGTGCGGCCAGCTCGTCGATTCGTGCAGCCATTCGCCGATGGTGGTGCCAATGATCTGTTCTGGGCTGCTGCCCAGCATGGCGGCGCCCTGCCAGTTGCATTTCACGATGCAGGCTTCGCGCACCAGTAGGATCCCTTCGGATGCGGCGTGGAACAGGGCTTCTTGTTCGCGCGCGAGGGAGTCGCGCTGCTGGCGCCGCAGGACGACCCGACGCACCGTGCGGTAAAGCATGAAGTGGCCGACCGCGAGGACCAGTGCCGCGATGACGAGGCCCGCCGAGATCAGCGGCAGGGCAGCGGGCGGCGAAATGAGGAGGCGTAGCGTGAGGGGCAGGACAATGGATGTCAGCAGCAGGGGGAAGGCATGGCGCGAAGCGGCCAGCGAGACGCAGCTGACGATGAGGATGAGGAACTGCAGGATGCCGAGCGCGAGCAGATCCAGTTCGCTGGCGCCCGGCCACAGCGCCAGCCCGCCCCACAGGCCGCCGGATAGCAGCATCTTGAAGGCGTAGATGCGTTCCGCCGTGAGCGCTTCCTGAGCACTGCGCGCACGCAGGACGCGTATTGCCAGTGGTTTGCTCAGAAGGGCCGAGGTGCAGGTGGCTGCCGCCCACAGACAGGCCCACCACGGCGAACCGAGCTGAACCAGCCAGAAGGCGCCAAGTGGCGTAACGGCACACATGCCCATCATGCCGATACGCATGCTGGCCGCCAGCAGTCGCTGGCGCTCAAGCTCGTGGGGCAGACAGGATGTGGCAGCGCGCAGGGCGACCATGCGGTAGATCCAGAGAAGAGTGCTTGTTCCGTGCTGCCTGTTATCAAGCCGTGCTAGCGTGGGTCACCAACGTCAGCACTTATGCCGATTTATTCTATCTTTGTCTGCCTGCAGCATGAGTGGGCGCCCACCCGAGCGTCTGTGGCAATGTTGTGCATTTTTGCAAGATCCTCTCGTAAATGACTTCCGATCAGATTCCTTACATCGGGCGCTTTGCGCCATCGCCGAGTGGCGCGCTGCATTTCGGTTCACTGGTGGCCGCGTTGGGGTCGTTCCTCGAAGCACGCACACGGGCAGGCCGTTGGTTGCTACGCATGGAGGACATTGACGCACCCCGCACCGTGCCGGGGGCAGCAGAGAAGATTCTCGCCCAGCTGGAGGCTTTCGGTTTCGCTTGGGACGGGCCGGTGGTCGTGCAGAGTCAGCGCCTCGAGCGCTATCGCGAAGTGCTGGATTACTTGGTTGCGCGCGGCCAGGTGTTCCCGTGCAGTTGCTCGCGCAAGGAAATGGCAGATTCCGATCTGGCACGAGATGGTTCGCGGCGTTATCCCGGTACTTGTCGTCACGGCCTGCTGCCGGGACGTGCGCCTCGCGCCTGGCGTTTCCTCACGTCGATTGGCGAGCTAGGTTGGCTGGATGCCGTGCAAGGCGCGCAGTCTGAAGATGTGGCGCGCGATGTGGGGGATTTCGTGCTGTTGCGTGCGGATGGGCAGTTTGCCTACCAACTTGCCGTGGTGGTGGATGATGCTGAGCAGGGCGTGACCCACATCGTGCGTGGCGCCGATCTGCTCGACTCGACAGGCAGGCAGATCGCCTTGCAGCGAGCACTTGGCTACGCAACGCCGCAGTATGCGCACCTGCCGGTCGCGACCAATGCACAAGGCGAGAAGCTGTCCAAGCAGACGCTCGCGCAAGCGCTGGATGTCGCGCAGCCCGTACTGCCCTTGTGGCAGGCCCTGGGCTTTCTCGGGCAGGCTCCGCCCGATGAGCTGAAGGGCGGGGCACTGAGCGATCTGTGGGCTTGGGCGCATGCCAATTGGTCTTTGGCGCGTGTGCCGCGCCAGCGTGCCGCGATCGCCAGCGGCGTCGAAGCCTGAGCCTTCTGGCCGGGGCTATTCCTCGTGGCGGACGAGCTTGCCGGTGAGCAACCTGACCAGCGCAAAAGCCAGCCAGCTCAACACTCGCAGTCGCCATGGCCGCTGGCGCCAATGATCGGCCGACAGGACAATGCCTCCGTCATTCGATTCGTCGAGCAGGCTATTGCGCAGCGTGGTGGTGAAATCCCGATTGCGTACGATCACGTTTGCTTCGCGCGCGAGCATCAAGCTGAATGGATCTATATTGCTTGAGCCGACTGTTGCCCAATCGTCGTCGATGACTGCGACCTTGGCATGCAGGAAACTCTTGCGGTACTCGACAATGCGGATGCCCGCAGCCAGCAGCTGGGGATAGATTGCCACGCAAGCATGATGCAGCAGCCAGTACTCGATGCGGCCCTGCAGTAGCAGCGTCACGCCTACCCCGCGGCTGCGCGCGTCGAGCAGTGCGGTCCGGAACCTGCGTCCGGGCAGGAAGTAGGCGTTGGCGATCATGATTTCGTTGCGCGCCCGGGCGATGGCATTCAGGTAAGCATCTTCAATGTCCCTGCGGTGGCGGAAGTTGTCCCGCAGCACGAATGCTGCGCGGATGTTTCCCGCTGCAGGAATATTCGCTGTCGGTACGGCGGACGCCTTGGGTAGTCGTTGGCGCCGATGAAAACTGGCCCACGACAGGATGCGCCACATTTCTTCCTGTGCGGCCTGGATCGGGCCGACCAGGGGGCCTTCGACACGTACTGCGTAGTCGAAGCGTGGCGAGCTTTGCTCTGTGCTGTCAGCATCGTCGATGATGTTGATGCCGCCCACGAAGGCCGTGAGCTTGTCGACCACCGTGAGCTTGCGGTGCAGACGCCGCAGGCGGCGACGTTGTAGCGCGAGCAAGCCCAGCTCCTTCCGGAATATCTGGACGTGGACGCCTGCCTGCTCCAGTTCGGCCTGAAGGCATGACATGAAGCTGCGCGAACCGAAACCATCCACAACGACGCGCACGTTCACGCCGCGCAGGGCCGCCGCGCAGAGCGCCTTGCTGATGCGGCGGCCGGTCTGGTCCGGTTCGAAGATGTAGGTCTCGAGATGGACTGAGCTTTGCGCTGAATCGATGGCCGTTTGCAGCGCCGGAAAGAATTCCGTGCCATTGCGCAACAAGGTGATTGCGTTACCGGAGAGCAGACGGCTCATGCCTGCGTGCCCCTACGTCCGTTCAAGCGCGAGCTCGGCCGTCAGCGCCGCATGATCCGAGATGCGTGACCAGGGCGTTCCTGCGTGTACGGCCACATCGACGACGCGGAAGCCCCTGACGTAGATGCGATCGAGCCGCAGCACGGGCAGCTTGCTCGGAAAGCTGCGAGCAGGGCGGCCGGTGTGGTGCGTGAAGGCTTCGACCAGTCCGAGCTGTTCTCCAAGGCCCGTTTCAGCACGATTGCGCCAGTCGTTGAGGTCGCCGGCGATGATCAGACCGGCATCACGTGGAATGTACTTCTCGACCAGCTTTACCAGGCTGGCGATCTGGCTCAGGCGCTGCCGCTCGGTGAGGGACAGGTGTATGCATATGGCGTGGATGGGCTGCGGAGCATCGGGCAGGAGCAATTCACAGTGCAGGAGACCACGGCATTCCAGACGGTGCAGCGTGACGTCGTGATTGGTTGCGTTCAGGATGGGCAGACGCGACAGGATGGCATTGCCATGGTGACCGTGCTCGTAGGCGGCGTTGCCACCATAGGCGGCCGTCCAGCGGCTTTGCGCCAGGAACTCGTGCTGCGGTTCGCGAGGCCAGTCAGCCAGTCGACTGGCGTGTCCCATATGCAGCCCCTGCACTTCCTGCAGGAACGTGATGTCCGGATCGAGGTGCCGCAGGCGGTCGCGCAGCTCGTGGATCACCATGCGGCGATTGAACTGGGAGAAGCCCTTGTGGATGTTGTAGGTGCAGATACGCAAGGTTTGCATGAACGTGATTGTGCGACTCGATCAAGCGGCATGGGACAGCCGACAGAATAGCCGGAAGTGGGCTGAGCAATGCATCTGCGCGAAGGGAATGCGTGCAAACAAAAAGCCCCCGGCTCTTGCGAGGGCGGGGGCTTTTCTTGCGGATGGCTCGTCCGCTTACTTCAATCCATGCACCAGTTGTGGCAGCCACAGCGACAAGGCCGGAATGTAGGTGATGAACAGCATCACGACGACCAGAGCGCCGTAGAACGGCAGAATGGTTTTCATGACTTGCCCCACCGAGATCTCGCCGATCGCGCAACCGACAAACTGCGTCGTGCCCACGGGCGGTGTGTTCAGACCGAGTGCGCAGTTGAGCATCATGACGATGGCAAACTGGATCGGATCCATGCCGTATTGGGCAGCAATCGGCATGAATATCGGTGTGCACACCAGGATCGTCGGCGCCATGTCGAGGAAGGTTCCAAGCACGAACAAGGCGATATTGATCAGCAGGAAGATCACCCAGGGCGAGCTCGAGACCTGGGACATCCACTCGCCAGCCAGCTCGGGCACCGAGTAGATTGCCATGAAGTAGCCGAACATTGCCGAGATGCCGATCAGGGTCAGCACCATGCCAGTGGTCTTCACGGCCTTGGCGCAGGCGGCGATGAACTGCCCCCAGCTCAGCGAGCGGTAAACGAATGCCGACAGGATCAGCGCCCAGAGCACGGCGATGGAGGCCGATTCGGTTGCGGTACATACCCCGCCGACGATCAGCGCCAGAATGATCACCACCACGAACAGGCCTGGCAGTGCACCACCAAAGGTGACGAGCACTTCCTTCCAGCCTTGCCATTCACCTTTCGGGTAGCCGCGCTTCACGGCTACCCAGTAGGCGGCCAGGAGGTTGGCTGCGGTCAGCAGGATCGCAGGGATGATGCCAGCGAGGATCAGATCGAACACCGATACCTTGCCGCCCGAGGCGAGCGAGAAGATGATCATGTTCAGGCTGGTGGGCATCAGCACGCCAACCAGTGCCGCGTGCGTCGTGACGTTGACGGCGTAGTCGGCATCGTAGCCTTCGCGCTTCATCACGGGGATCAGCACGGCGCCCATGGCTGAGACGTCAGCCACGGCCGAACCGGAAATCCCGCCGAACAGGGTACAAGCCACCACATTGCTCATGCCCAGACCGCCACGCACGTGGCCGACGAGGGCCTTGGCGAATCTGACGATGCGATCGGCAATGCCGCTGTAGAGCATCAGCTCACCGGCAAAGATGAAGAACGGAATTGCGAGGAAGGACAGCACGTGCATGCCGCTGTCTCCCACCATCTTCTGGAACAGCGTGTCGATGGGCCAGCCTTCATACAACAGCGTGACGACAGACCCGAGGCCGATCGCGAATACGACCGGGACACCCAGGATCAGGAAGATGAAGAAAGAAATGCTGAGGATGGTCAGTGCCATGCTGGTTCAACCTCCGTACCTTTGAGGGTGGCAATGAT
This sequence comes from Uliginosibacterium silvisoli, assembly GCF_036017035.1. NCBI lineage: Bacteria > Pseudomonadati > Pseudomonadota > Betaproteobacteria > Rhodocyclales > Zoogloeaceae > Uliginosibacterium > Uliginosibacterium silvisoli. The sequence goes on from NZ_JAYXHS010000001.1 coordinate 1,970,171, forward strand.
GTGTTCGATCGAGAAAAGCACCATCAATGCGCCACACAGTGCGAGCGGAACGTAGCGGGTGCCATCGGGCAAGCCCAGTGCTTCAATCGGGATATTCCACTGTGCGATGGCCAGCTTCGTACCGAAGTAAGCCATGATGCCGCCGAACGTGATCAGCAGCGCGTGAATGAGGAGTTCGATGCGTTCGCGGACCCTTGCCGGAAGGATGACCAGAAACGAATCCAGGCCAATGTGGCCCGCATCGCGCACGCCCACTGCAGTACCGAGCAGGGCGACGTAGAGAATGACAAGCAGGGCGGTCTGTTCAGCCCAAGTCGGGGTGTTGTTCAATACATAGCGGCCGAAAACCTGCGCCAGCACGCAATAGATGACCACGATCAATCCGGCCACTGCTATCTGCAGGCTGAGTTTCGACAGCATTGCGCAGAGGCGTGTGTACATCTGCGGACCCTCCTGTGAAGTGTTAAAAACCGGCCGCCAGAACGGCGGCCGGGTTGCTACGGTTGAAGCTTCAGTACGCGATTACTTCTTGGCTGGCAGGGTGTCAGGTGTGTCCTGAATGGCCTTCACCAGCTTCTTCATGTTGTCGGTGCCAGCAAACTTCGCGTAAACCGGGCCCATCGCATCCTGGAAGGACTTCTTGTCGATGTCTTTCACGACGGTCACGCCACCTGCCAGCAGCTTCTGCATGGACTTGTTTTCACGTTCAGCCCAGGCGCGACGGTTCAGCGGGATCGAGTCGCGGAAAGCCTGCTTGATGATGGCTTGGTCGCCAGCGGAGATGGTGTCCCACTTCTTCTTCGAGAACATAATGACTTCTGGCGCCATCGAGTGTTCCGTCATCGAGTAGAACTTCACGGCTTCGAAGTGCTTGCCGTTCTCGTACGAAGGAATGTTGTTTTCGGCCGCATCGATCAGACCGGTCTTGAGTGCTGTGTACACTTCGCCCATAGGCATCGGTGTCGGGTTTGCGCCCATTGCCGAAGCAACGGCCAGCCACAGGTCGGATTGCTGAACGCGGATCTTGATGCCCTTGGCGTCGGCCAGGTTGCGCACAGGCTTCTTGGCGTAGATCGAACGTGCGCCGCTGTCGTAGTAACCCATACCGACATAGCCCATCGGTTCGCAGGTCTTCAGGATTTCTTCACCGATCTTGCTGTCGAGCACGGTGTGCAGATGGTCAACCGAGCGGAACAGGAAGGGCAGTGCAGGCACGGCCGTTTCAGGACAGATGTTGTTCATCGGCGAGATGTTCACGCGCACGACGTCGAGCGAACCGGTCTTCACTTGCTCCAGTGTTTCTTTCTCGGAACCAAGGGAGCCGTTGGAGAACACCTTCAGGGTGATACGGTTGTTGGTACGCTGAGCCAACAGTTCGCCTGCATTCTTGAGTGCGCGCACGGTCGGGTAGTCATCATCCCAGATGTCGGAGGCGCGAAGAGCGATCTTCGGCGCATCGGCCGCGTGAACCGCATTCAGGCAGCCAATGGCCAGCAGAGTCGCTACAGCCAGTTTTGAAGCACGCATCATTTGTGTATCTCCTATCACGTGACAGATTCAATCGATAAATCGATAACTCACTGGTTCCCGACGTGCCGGGAACCGCCTCTTGGTCCTGATCGAAGTTCAGGTTACTTGTTTCGCACGGCACCGGTCTGGCCGGCTATCGCCGTGCGAAGATACCATGCAATGCCGGTAATTATTTTGTGCTGCGGCTCTATATGTTTTGCTGCACTGCACATGATTTAAAAGTCGCAAATTCAGCCTGCAAAAGGCTCCTCGATGATGCCCTGCGCGCCCGGCGTAATGCACAGGACATTGCCTGCAAGGGGGTCGAGTTCGGCTGCAATGTTGCTGCGTTTGAGTGATGTGATGAACATGCTCTTCATGTCCGGCCCCCCGAAGGAACACATGGTGGGGTGACGCACCGGCAAGCGGATCACCTGGTCAAGCGCCCCCTGCGGCGTGAAGCGCATGATGCATCCGTCATCCATGCCGGCCACCCAGTAGCAGCCATCAGTGTCGATCGCCGCGCCATCGGGGCGCGCTGCGTAACCAGCGAGGTCGACAAACACGCGTTTCGTGCCGAGCACACCGTCGTCGATGTCGAAATCGACGGCCCAGACCTTGCGCACCGACGCATGCGAGTCCGCAATGTAGAGCGTGCGGTTGTCAGGGCTGAAAGCCATGCCATTGGGGGTCATGAATCCATCCAGCAAGGCTTCGCTCAAACCCGCTGTGGTGTAGCGGAACAGGCCACCTACGGCGCGCTTGTCGCTGCTGGTCATGAAGGTCGTGACCCAGAGCCGGCCGTGGCGATCGCAGCGACCGTCGTTGAAGCGCATGCCGGCTGCGGGGTGTTCGATGCTGGCGTGTTTGACTACCGTGGCTTGCGCACTCTGTAGCGCAGCGGAATAGATACCGGTCTCACATGCTGCGAGCACCCCTCCGCTGCGTTGTCGGACGATGCAGCCGATTTGCTCGGGTAGTTGCCATGAGGCGCTGCCGTTATCTGCTGGTGACCAGCGATGGATGCGCCCTGCGGGAATGTCCACCCAGAAAAAGGCGGCGTCTACCGGCGACCAATATGGGCTCTCTCCACAACTGCTGGAGAACGGTAGTGAGACGACCGCTTCGGGGCCGACCGTGATTTCGCTGCGCGGGTTCATTGCTGCCTGTGTTCCCTGACGGTGCTGCCCATGGCCTGAGTGGTGTGGGCCATCAAACTTACTCTGATTGCGGCCCTTCGAATAGCCTGCGCCGCGCATTGCCCAGGTGCAGACGCATGGCTTCAGCCGCTTCTACGGAGGAGCCTTTGTCGATCGCGTTCACGATCTCGCGGTGTTCCGCCTGCACAACTTCACGGCGTACCTTGCTGCGTTCGAGTGACAGACTGCGTGAGAGTTGCATGGCAACGCGCATCTGGTCGCCGACCATTTCCAGCGCGGTGACGAAAAAGATGTTTTGCGAGGCGCGTACGATAGCCAGGTGAAACTGGAGGTCTTCGTCGACGCCCAGCGTGCCTTGTTCGCGGACACGATCGAGATGCTCCAGCGCGCGGGCAATCTCGTCGAGATCTCGTGGGGTGCGCAGTTCGGCAGCTAGGCCCGCAGCGGCGGATTCGAGCGCAATGCGGTAGGCAAAGCAGCGCTGGACGTCGGCCAGGCTTTCGATGGGAGCAAAGCGTTTGATGTTGCGATCCGGCCGACGCAGTACGAAGCTGCCGGAGCCGCGACGAGAGGCAATCAGGCCGTCGAGACGTAAACGCGAGAGCGCTTCGCGCACGGTTGGCCGCGACACGCCGAAGCGTTGCGCCAGTTCGGTCTCGGTCGGCAGACGGCCGCTCTCCGGGAACTCCCCGTTCGACATTGCATCCATGATGCTGGCATAGACGGTATCAACCCGGTTGACACCTCTTGTCCCGACTTCCACGCGTGGCGAAGTGATGATCTCCGATGCGTCTGCTTCGATTTTCGCTGCGGTGTTATCTGCCATCGCTCCCGTTCCGGACTGGTTGTTGTCTTACAGCATGTCGAGTTGTAAAGCGGGATGTATGTCTGGCGGGCATTCTAATCCATTGCGTGCGGGGGCTGTACAGTACTTGGATTGAGGAAAATCACGCTCTCAAACGTCGGCTGATTCCGTTTGACAATGTTTGACAAAGCAGTTGTCGCTCACCACTATCGGCTGTCCACAATCCGGGTCGTCCCGGTTTTCATTTTCCCCCGCTCGGAGTCCGCACGCATGTCGAAGAAGCCTGAAGAATTGCGCAGTCATCGCTGGTACGGCGCGCACAATCTGCGTGCCTTTGGCCATCGCTCACGCACCGCGCAAATGGGCTTTGATCGCAGTGACTATGCGGGTAAGCCCGTGATCGGCATTCTCAATACCTGGAGCGAGATCAATCCTTGCCACACGCATTTCAAGCAGCGTGTCGAGGAGGTCAAGCGCGGCATCTGGCAGGCAGGAGGCTTTCCGATCGAGTTGCCGGCGATCTCTTTGTCAGAGCCTTTTCAGAAACCATCGACCATGATGTACCGCAATTTCCTGGCGATGGAGGCGGAGGAATTGCTGCGCTCCCATCCCGTGGATGGGGCCGTGCTCATGGGTGGCTGCGACAAGACGACGCCCGCGCTGGTGATGGGGGCCACCAGCATGGGGTTGCCGTTCATTTTCATGCCGGCGGGGCCGATGTTGCGCGGGAACTGGCGTGGTGAGGTGCTGGGCTCGGGGTCGGACACCTGGAAGTACTGGGATGCCTTGCGTGCCGGCAAGATCAGCGAGGCCGACTGGCAGGAGATAGAAGAAGGCATTGCACGCTCGCCGGGGCATTGCATGACCATGGGCACGGCATCGACGATGACCAGTGCTGCCGAAGCGCTCGGTCTGACCCTGCCGGGCGCGAGCTCGATCCCGGCGGCTGATTCGGCACACCCGCGCATGGCGACTCAGACCGGCAAGCGCATCGTCGACATGGTGTGGGAGGACTTGCGGCCGGACCAGATACTGACGCCTGCCGCTTTTGATAATGCCATTGTCACGGTCCTGGCCTTGGGAGGTTCGACCAATGCCGTCATTCACCTCATCGCCATGGCGCGTCGTGCAGGCGTGCCGCTGACGCTGGATCGTTTCGATGTGCTGGCACGCCGCACGCCGCTACTAGCGGACTTGCGCCCGGCGGGGCGCTTCCTGATGGAAGATTTCTACTATGCCGGGGGCCTGCGCGCCTTGCTGGCACGTATCCCGCATCTGCTGTCGCTGGATTGCCTCACCGTGAACGCGCGGAGCCTTGGCGAGAACCTCGCGGGTGCCGAGTCCTTCAACGAGGAGGTCATTCGACCTGTGGGCAAGCCCTTGCTGGCGTGTGATGGCATTGCCGTCCTGCGCGGCAACCTGGCGCCGGACGGCGCTGTCATCAAGCCCGGGGCTGCGCAGGCGGCCTTGTTGCGGCATACGGGGCCAGCTGTCGTGTTCGACAGCCGTGCCGACCTTGCAGCGCGCATCGATGACCCGGACTTGCCTGTGACTGCCGAATCCGTGCTGGTCTTGCGCAATGCGGGTCCGCTGGGGGCTCCGGGTATGCCCGAATGGGGGCAGCTGCCAATACCGAAGAAACTGTTGGAGCAGGGTGTCCGCGACATGGTGCGGGTTTCCGACTCGCGCATGAGCGGCACAAGTTACGGCGCATGCATATTGCATGTCGCGCCGGAGTCGTTCGTGGGTGGCCCGTTGGCCCTGGTGCGGGATGGAGATCTGATCGAACTGGATGTCTCTGCACGCAGCCTCAATGTACTGATCGACGATGCCGAGATGGCGCGGCGACGTGCTGCTTGGCAGCGCCCTGCGCCTCACCATGGGCGGGGCTACGGGCGCTTGTTCGAGACGCACGTCACACAAGCCAACGATGGATGCGATTTCGACTTTCTCGAAGCGGGTGCGCCCACTGTGGAGCCCGACATTTACTGATGTGGCATGTCGTTTTCTGTAAATTTTGTGGAGTATTCCGCTTGCTTGACGGGCTTTCTACAAAAATTTGCATATGGCATTTGCGCTGACTGCGCAAAGTGGCTATACCGGAGGATAACTATTATCCCCGGGTCCCATCATCATGAGCGAAGCACAGTCTGGCGTTGCAGCAGTAGATCGTGCGTTATTGATTCTCTCGGCTTTTCGCGAAGAAGATACGGCGCTTAGCCTGGCTCTTCTGGCGCGACGCACCGGGCTTTACAAGAGCACCATCCTGCGGCTTCTGCAATCCTTGTTACGCGCGGGTTATGTTGTTCGCTTGCCGGACGGCAACTACGTCATTGGCCCGGAGCCGGGCAGATTGGCGAAAGTGCGTCAGGCCAGCGCTGCGCCCGAGAGTGCTACCGTCGCCTGACGGCTCAGCAATCGTGGCTGACGTCGGGGTCTGCCTGTACCGGCGGCTCACTCGGCTTGTAAGTGCCTAGCGTTTCCGGTTTGCGATAGTCGCGCATGAAGATGTTGCCGCCCTGCCAGGGCGGTGCGACGTCATTGGGGCGCAGGCTCGCGAGCTCCTCGCGATAGCTGTCGGCACTGTCTCGTGGTTTGTAGCCTATGCGCTCTGCATCGTCTCCGCGCCACCATGACTGCTGGTTGTTGGAAACGCCATACACGACGGCACAGCCAACGCTTGGCGCCAGGGCGGCGCAACGTACGAGCTCAACCAGGTCTCCGTAGCTGAGCCAGGCGTGAAGGCAGCGGGCGCTCTTGGGTCTGGCAATGCAGGTGCCGATGCGCAGGCTGACGGTTTCAAGCCCGTGGCGGTCGTGGTAGAAGCGCGCCAGCAACTCGCCATAGCCCTTGCTGACGGCATACAGCCCGTCGGGCCGCATGGGCTGACTCGCATCGATGACCTCATCCGCGCGGTAGCCACCCGTCACGTGATTCGAGCTGGCGAGAATGACGCGCTTGACCCCGCTGTTCAGTGCGTTGTCGTACAGATTGAACTGGCCAATGATGTTGCCTTGCAGGATGGGTTCGAAAGCCTGCTCCTGGGAAGCCCCGCCAAAATGCACGATCAGGTCTGCGCCGGCCACGAGCTGGGCGACGCCGCCATGATCTGCCAGGTCGCAAACGACGAACTCTTCCCCTGCTTGCAGCGGCGAGCCCAGTTCACTGATGTCGGAGAGCACCAGCGTCGCGCTCAGCGCGCGCAAGGGCTCGCGCAGCACGCTACCTAGCTTGCCGGCGGCACCTGTGAGCACAACGCGTTGAAAGGGCTTGTCGGTCATCGAGACGCTGATCGGGTGATTCGTTCAGGGTCCGCAATAATGCCATGCATGAGGGCATGCTGGTCTCTTGTGGTTAACCGAATAACCGGGCAAGAGCTGCGCTTAGCCGAGTAGCGCCATGTCTTCATCAGACAGCGTCCGCCACTCGCCCGTCACACGGCCTTCCAAGGGGCGGAAACGCTGCTTGTAGTTCATCTTGACGGAGTCGCGGATCCAGTAGCCCAAGTACAGGTAGGGCCGATCCATCATCCGGCAGGCTTCGATTTGCCACAGGATGCTGTAAGTGCCGAAACTGGCATGCGGCAGATCTGGATCGAAGAAGGTGTAAACGCTGGACAGGCCGTCGGTAAGGCAGTCGATGACCGATACCATGCGCAATGCGCCGTCAGGATCGCGAAACTCGACCATGCGCGTGTCCACCTGGCTTTGCAGCAGGAAGTGCGTGTATTGCTCGCGACTGTCCTGGTCCATGCCTCCGCCGGCGTGGCGAGACTGCTGGTAGCGCTGGTAGAGGTCGTAGTGCTCATCGCGAAAAGTCATCGCATGTTCGCGGGGAACGAGCTGATAGTGGCGTTTCCAGGCACGACGCTGGCTGCGGTCGGCATTGAAATCGGCGACGCGGATACGCACAGGGACGCAGGCCTGGCAGGCGTCGCAATACGGGCGATACGTGAAAACCCCACTCCGGCGGAAACCACTCTGCACAAGCTCGCTGTAGAGCGCCGTATCGATCATGTGGCTCGGTGTGGCTACCTGCGAACGCGCGGTGCGCTCTGGCAGGTACGAGCATGCGTAAGGCGCCGTCGCATAGAACTGCAGGAAGGAATAGGGGAGATCCTTCAGCAGGGACATTGCCCGAGCCTCTTCGTTGTCGTGTTCATGCTTGCGAGCGCCAATCGAATCTCATGCATTCCTTAGCCCAGCTGCCGGGCCTCACGTTTTCTTGCGTCCAGACTTTCAGGCCGGCCTGGAACTCTTCGCGGGGCCATTCGCGCCCACCCAGCGAGCGCAGATGATCTGTACTCATCTGGCAATCTATCACGGCGAAATTCAGTCGCTCAAGCAGTCTTACCAGATGGGCGAACGCGACTTTTGACGCATCTGTCGCGCGATGGAACATGGACTCCCCGTAGAAAACCCGGCCGATGGCGACTCCGTAAAGACCTCCGACCAATTCGTCTTCGCGCCATGCCTCGATGCTGTGCGCCCAGCCCATCTCATGAATACGGCAATAAGCGTCCTGGATTTGAGGGCTGATCCAGGTTCCTCCGCCCGGCTCGCGTGGTGCCGCACATGCCGCCATCACCTGCGCAAAGGCCGTGTCACAGCGCACCTCGAAATGTTCATTGCGCAGGGTTTTGAGCAGCGAGCGGGTCAAGCGCAGCTCATGGGGGAAGACCACCATGCGGGGGTCTGGGCTCCACCACAGGATAGGTTCGCCGGCCGAGAACCAGGGGAAGATGCCGTACTCGTAGGCCGTCAGCAACCACTCCGGCGATAGCTCGCCTCCTGCGGCCAGCAGCCCGTTGGGCTCGGTCAGGGCACGGCGCACAGGCGGGAAGCCCGGTTGTGAACGAGGGTCAAGCCAGGGAATCATGGGAAATGAAAAAGGGGCGACACCGCGAAGTGTCGCCCCTCTTGTGGGGTCAATACAATCGGCGCATGCCGTTCAAGGAGCGGGCTTGAATCCCGCGAAGACCACTTTGTCGTCAACTGCGTAAAACTGGCAGTCGTTCTTTGTGGCCTTCTGGCATTTGCCCATCGCACTGGAGTAGGGCGTGAAGACGATTGCCGACGAGAAATAGCAGCCGCCGCTGGCGCTTACAACGAAAGCGCGGGGCGAGTCGTGGCGAAGAAATTCTTCGTACGTCGCTTCACACTTCTCGTTGAGTTTTTCGACTTTCAGTGGAGAGTCTTCCAGCTTGGCAAACGTGCTTGGTGGTGGCGGGGCGATATCTTGCGTGATTTCTTTCTTGTCTGCCGGGACATATCGATCAAGCGTGGTAATGATTCCCGCGTCAAGCGCATCGCGGTTGTCGCTCATGGGGACGCAGTTCAGAAAGTCCTGCTTCTCTCCCCAGCATTCGATGGCGGAGCCTTTCGACGTCTTGGCTGAAGGGTGGAAGAATTTCAGATGTTCTACCCGCGCCACAATGCTTGAGCGCAGTGCGGGCGCATGACGAGGCCATAATTCCGTGCGGCCGAGTTTTGTGTGCTCACGCCACCAGTCGGTCAAGTCTGACCAAGGGCGACGAGCATCCTCGCCAGTTGGCGGGAAATTCCCGGTGGATATCGGCAGGCTCACATACATGGTTTCCGGGCGCGCGATACCGCTGAACATGCGTTCTTTGCCGGCAAGGAACATTGCAGGACAGACGAACCCTTCGCACCAGCCTTGCAATACCGTCGTGACCTTGGCGTTTTCAACGATCTCCGCGAGATCGCGCGACAAGGCCCAGGCGGCTCCGGTGGGCTCGGCGACGATGACTGTCGTGATATCCGGGCTGAGCGATTCCTTCAGCTTTGTCAGGTCGGAGGCGTCGGCTTTGCCGGAGAGCTTTAGTACACCATTGTTCTTGTAATAGTTCATGGCGTCGCTCGAGATGCTGACGCAGAGCGCAGCGATGCCGATGATGACTCTGAAAGTCAGTTGCCGGTGTGACATGGATATCCCCTTGAATTGTTGTTTGCTTGCGTGCAGCGCAAATCGGATGCGTGGCTCTGGCCGACTTCGGCCAGGCTGCCGCAGCGTATTGTCGCTTCATCGTGCGCGCAGCAAACGCCACTGCCCAGAAGGGCTGGCTATGGTGCTACCCCGCAGAACGATACTCGAATTCAATGGATAAAAAGCCCGTAGGCATATGCGCAGACGAGCGTGAAGAGCTGCCGCCGCCCCTGCGTTCAGGGGCGGCGGCATGGCTCACGCATGCGCAGAGAGGTAATGAGCGGCTCAGGGTTTCCAGTCGCCCAACAGCTTGGGAATGGCGTAATCCGCTGCTTGCGCGTCGCTGAGCTGGCGGCGCTTGGCGCCAGTCTTCGCGCCCGGGCCGCTGCTCTTGTATTCGAAGAAGCGTGAATCCTCGGGCTGGAACCACACGCGGTCCGGGCCGCTCTTCTGTGTGCCTGCCATGGCGGCCCAGCCGTCGGAGGTGATGTGGTCCTCCATGAAACATTCGATGAAGACGCTGCTGCCGATGGCATTGGGATCGGCGTAACGGCCATCCGGCATGGTGGTGGTGGGGTGCCAGGGGCGTCCCAACGGACTGGACTCGGCTGGGACGTCGCCGTTTTCCTTGATCAGCTTGCAACGCACGAAGACGAGCCCATAAGGATTGCTGATCTGGGTGCTGGGTGCGGTGACGTAGCCGACTGGATTGACGCCGGGCTTGGTGCGCGGGCGGGTGACGATTTCGCATTCTTCGAAAACGCTCTGGCCGGCGCCGAAGATGAAGTCGACGTTGCCGCTGACGTAGCACTTCCGGAACAGGCTGCGACCCGCGTCGACGAAGAGGGTGTCCTGGTGGCCAGTGATTTTCACATTGGCGAAGAAGCTGCGGTCGGCTCCCTTGGCGGTCATCACGGCAACCGCTTGACCGGCGTTGGTGTAGGTCGGGTCTTTCGGGTCTTTCTTGTCATTGGCCGGGTAGTCGAAACCGTTCTCGATGGTTATGTCGAGAGCCGCGAAGTCCGTAGCGCGCACGATCAGCGTGGCACAGCCATTGGTGCCCCAGGCGCCACCGCCACCCGGTTTGTTTAGGCCCGAGTAGGCATCGAAAGTCAGGATGGTCTTGTCGCGACTTTCGCCGATGAAGCGGATGTTCGGTTTTGTGATCTCCAGCTTCTCGTAATAGCGGCCATTGCGGATGGCGATGCGCCATGGCGTCGGTGAGTTGTCCGGGGCCGCGTCGAGGGCCTGTTGCACCGTCTTGAACTGGGCAACGCCGTCCACGATCGCGCCGGCCTTGCCGCTGTATCCGGCATCTACCAGCGCACTCTTGGCCGCACTCTGGAATGCCGTGCTGGCGCAGCCTTCAAGCATGATTGTCAGAGGAAAGGCGAGGCTTGCGCCAAGGTAAAGACGGCGATGGGGATTCATGGATTCTCCTTTGGGAATGCTTGTCTGTGAGTTTGTCTCTTGTAATCTGCATTGATGCTGCTTTCTGTGCTGCGTGTTGCTAGTCCGCTGCGGGCGGGGTGTTCGTATCGTCAATGGCAGGGGTTTCCTCCGCAGGCTTTGGCTCCGGCACATGTGCGGAGAACCATTCGCTGGCGGCTTTCGCCGCAAAGTCCAGCGTGCCTGGCTCAATGAGGTCGGCACTGGCGCCCGGGATTTCCTGCCATCCCTTCACCTGCGAGCCCATCAGGGCGTAGGCCTGCTGGTTGGGGCCGAGCAGTTCAGGTTCACTGCCGGGTACCAGCACGAGCGTCGGGATGCTCAGGCGACGCAGGGGTTCGCCGCCGGCCAGATCGGCCCGGCCGCCGCGAATCGTCATGGCGCTGATACGTTCGGGCTCGCGTGCAATGTGCCTCACGCCGGCTGCGGCAACAGTACCGATGGCGAGCAGGCCGACGGGCAGGCCCGTTAGCTGGGGCTGCTGGTCGATCCATGTGAGGAGCGCCTGCAGGCGTCGCGTGAGCAAGGAGACGTCATAGCGTACGTCCGGGTCACGCGACTCTTCATACGGGGTCAGCATGCTCACCACAAGGGTGCCGAAACCGGCCTCTCGCAAGCGTCGGGCGGCATGATTCTCGCGCGATTCGCTCAGCTGGCTGATATAGGGCGCGGCCTGGATGATGAGACCCCGCACATCGGGTGCGTGCGAAAGCAGGGCATCGAGCCAGACGCGTTCGGCCTGGATGCGGATGTCGGCATGGCGAAGGGCGAATTTCATCGGTTCGGTAGGCGGGTGGTCAGGTCAAGCGGTCCAGGGCGGCACGAGCAGGCATCCAGCCTGACGGGTACAAGAACCGCAGTGGGCGAAGCATAGCCCAACTGCGGGAGGCACCGAGGCGCGGAAACGCGGCGTAAAATCCCGCCATGTCAGCTCTATCACACTCGGCTTCTTCCATTTCCCGCGCTCCCCGTCATATCGCCATCGTGCCAGCCGCCGGTAGTGGTAGTCGCATGGGGGCGGAGCGCCCCAAGCAATACATTGATCTCAATCAACGGCCGCTGCTCTGGCATGCACTGGAGACGCTGACGCGTGTGCAGCGTATCGAAGCGGTGTGCGTAGTGCTTGCGCCCGATGATGAGTGGTGGCCCAGTTTTGACTGGAGTGCGCTGGGTGACGCCCTGAGGCCGATGTTCGTGGGCGGCGCAACGCGTGCCCACAGCGTGAGCAATGCGCTGGCACACATGCAATCGACCATGCAGGTGGATGACGGGGATTGGGTGCTGGTGCACGATGCGGCGCGAGCCTGTCTGAGCGTCGCGCAGGTCGATGGGCTGATTGACGCTGTGCAGGATGATCCCGTCGGTGGCCTGCTGGCTGTGCCGGTCGCCGATACGCTCAAGCGCGTGCACGCGGGGGATGGCACTCTGGTCGGGGCGACCGTGCCGCGCGATGGCTTGTGGCAGGCGCAGACGCCGCAGATGTTTCGCTATGGTCTGCTGCGCCGCGCCCTTGCGCATCACGATCAGGTGACGGACGAAGCGGGTGCCGTCGAAGCATTGGGTTTGCGTCCTCGTCTGGTCGCCGCCGACGTCACCAATTTCAAGGTCACCTATCCGCAGGACCTGGCGCTGGCAGCGCAGATCCTGCAATCGAGAAAATGACGCTCCGCGCTTCGTGGAGTCGTTCCAGCAAACGTATTGAGCACTCTGTGTGCCGTTATGAGGTTGTGTAGATGAATCAGGTTCCTTTTCGCATCGGTCAGGGTTTTGACGTGCATGCCTTGGTCGAAGGCCGCAAGCTGATCCTTGGCGGCGTCGATATTCCCTTCCATAAAGGGCTGCTCGGCCATTCTGACGCCGATGCCCTGCTGCACGCCATTACTGACGCCATTCTCGGCGCCGCTGGCTTGGGGGACATCGGCCGACACTTTCCTGACACCGACGCTGCATTCAAGGGGGCAGATAGTCGTGTGCTGTTGCGGGAGGCGATGAGTCGCGTGCGCGACGCTGGCTGGGAGGTAGTTAATGTCGATGCCACCATCATTGCCCAGGCACCGAAAATTTCACCCCATGCGCCCGCCATGGTGGCCAATATCGCCGCCGACCTCGGTGTCGCGGCGACCTGCGTGAACATCAAGGGCAAGACCAGCGAGCAACTCGGTTTTACGGGCCGTCAGGAAGGTATCGCGACACAGGCGGTGGCTTTGCTTGCGCGCTCCGCAGGTTGAAACTTGGTCGGGTGCGTGAAAAAGGGCGTCCCGCGGGACGCCCTTTTTCTTGTGATTGATCAGCCTGACTTTGCGCTATTCGCGGGCCCAAGGACGCAGGCAGGACTTCAGGTGCTGACGCAAATCGCGCTCTTCGTCTCGCGTGTAGTCCTTGGCCACGCGCGTGCTGACCATCTTGTCCGTCGGGCCGTCCAGCTCGGCATTGAGCATGCCCATGAAGGAGGGGGGCGCGACAATGATGGCCTTGGCGTAACGCCCTCGACTTCGCCCCATATAAAGATCGCTCGCCAATCGGTGCGCGAAACCGCGCGCGGTCTGTCTGGGCATGTCCATGCGACGCGAAAGGCGACCACTTTGTGGAGGGCTCGTCTCGGCTTCCTCTGCTTCGCAGGTCTGCACCAGTTCAAGTCCTTTGTCCGGACCATGGTTGGCAAACAGGCGTGCATTGCGGGCATTGGCGACAAGAATCCAGGTGGTGGTCATACGGGCCTCCGGCAGGTGATGCAAGGAATGTGATGTGCGCTGCGAACGCAGCACTTCAAAGCATAGGAAGCCAATCTGCCCTCAGCCACCAGAATAATTACAGTTGTTCGTGCGAAGAGTGCTGGCAAAAACATAGTCTGCGGACTATGGGGTTTACGGCAGTGGTGTGCTGCCAGAGACGAGGCATGTCGGGGGCGGCTTACTGGCCTGATTCGTGCGTCTGAATGAGGCCCGGCAGCGCTCCGGGTCACCCTGCTTGTGCTGCGATGCAGCATTCTGGCGGCAGGTACTTTGGGGCAAATACCTGAAGGCCGCCGGGCCCGGTGCCACTGCTATGGGATAATTCGGCATGGTTTCAGTACAACACTCAGTCGCCAATACACAGGGCGACGCATCGTTGCCAGACCTGCTGGCCGAAGGCCTTGGGCCAACCGAACGTGCCCAGCTGGCGCAAGCCATCGATTGGGCACAGACCGCCTATCACGGGCATACGCTCGGAAGTGGCGAAGGCGTCTGGCAGCATGCGCTTGGCATGACGCTGATTGCCGTTTCGCTCAAGCTCGATATCGATGCGCGCCTGGCCGCCCTGTTGTTTGCCGTGGGGGCGGACGGCCACCACGACGTCGAGCAGATCGAATCGCGTTTCGGAGCACCTGTCGCGCGGCTGGTGGAGGGGCTTTCGCGCCTGAACAGTCTGCGCATGCTCAGCAAGCCTGCGCCGAATGCCACGGCCGCCGATCTGCACGCTCAAACGGAAACCCTGCGCAAGATGGTGCTGGCCATGGCCGAGGACCTGCGCGTCATCTTGCTGCGCCTCGCTTCGCGCGTGCAGACACTGCGCTACTTCACCGAGAACAAGGAACAGGTGCGCGCCGACATCGCGCGCGAGAGCATCGATCTGTATGCCCCACTGGCCAACCGGCTGGGCGTGTGGCAGCTGAAGTGGGAGCTGGAAGATCTTTCTTTCCGCTTCCTCGAGCCGGAGACCTACAAGCGCGTAGCGAAGATGCTGGATGAGCGTCGTGTCGAACGCGAGGCTTTCATTGCCGATTCCATCGAGCGCCTGCGCAACGCCATTGCCGAACATGGCATCAAGGCGGAAATCTATGGCCGGCCAAAACACATCTTCAGTATCTGCAACAAGATGCGCTCGAAGAACGTGGATTTTGATCAGGTGTATGACATCCGGGCATTGCGCGTAATCGTTGATGACGTCAAGGACTGCTATGGCGTGCTGGGGCTCGTGCATGACATCTGGACGCCGATTCCCAACGAGTTCGACGACTATATCCGTCAGCCCAAGGGCAACAACTACCAGTCGCTACACACCGCTGTGCGTGCCGCCGATGGCCGTGCGCTGGAAGTGCAGATCCGCACCTATGACATGCATCGTCATGCCGAACTGGGGGTGGCTGCACACTGGCGTTACAAGGAAGGCGGCGAGAAGGCGGACGGCGCCTACGACGAGAAAATTGCTTTGCTGCGTCAGTTGTTGTCATGGCGCGACGAGGTGTCCGACGTCACGCAGTGGGAAGAGAATACGCGGCGTGCTGCGCTGGATGACACGATTTATGTCGTGACGCCACAGGGGCGCGTACTTGATCTGGCGGCGGGTGCTACGCCAATAGATTTCGCATATCGGCTGCACACCGATCTGGGGCATCGCTGCCGCGGTGCGAAGGTGAATGGAGTGATGGTGCCACTCGATACGCCTCTGAAAAACGGTGAGGTGGTCGAAGTCATCACCATCAAGCAGGGGGCGCCTTCGCGCGACTGGCTGAATCCGCAGTTGGGCTATCTGGTGACGTCGAATGCGCGTGCGAAAGTGCGTCGCTGGTTCGTGCAGCAAGATGAGGACGAGACCGCTTCGCAAGGGCGCGCGATCGTCACGCGCGAACTGCAGCGTCTCGGCCAGACGCAGGCCAATCTCGATGACCTCGCGGGCAGGCTCAACTTCAAGGACACGCACACCTTCTTCATGGGTGTCGGGCGAGGTGACGTCAGTACGCGTCAGATCCAGAATGCCTTCCAGACCGAGGCACCGGCGCCGACTGCGCCGGAGCTGGTGATCGGCCAGAGCCGTGCCGGACATTCGGCAGAAGGCGTGCTGGTGGTCGGTGTCGGGCAGTTGCTGACGCAGCTGGCGCGTTGCTGCAAGCCCGTGCCGCCGGATCCGATACAGGGCTTCGTCACGCGTGGGCGAGGTGTTTCCATCCACCGTGCCGATTGCCGCAGCTTCCTCAATATCGCGCAGCGTCATCCCGAACGCCTTGTGCCGACGGAGTGGGGTGGCCTCGTCAAGAAGGATGTGGCGAAAGTCGGCGGACGGGGCGAGGTCTATCCGGTCGACATCGCGATTGACGCGAACGATCGCCAGGGCTTGTTGCGCGATATTTCGGACGTATTCTCGCGCGACAAATTCAACGTGATCGGGGTTAACACGGTCTCACGCGGGCCGCGGGCCTACATGAAGTTCACGGTGGAGGTAAGCAGCGTCGAACTGGTGCAGCGCATCTTGCAACAGGTCAGCGAAGTCGAAGGTGTTGTTTCGGCGCGGCGCTGTTGAACTGGATTGCAGTAGCGATAAAAAAACAGCCGCTTCAGGCCTCCTGAAGCGGCTGTTTTTTGACTGTCTTACTTGGCTGTGCCGTCGGGGTTCTTCTTTGACGTTGCGGCCAGAGTCTTGTTGGCTGCATCCACGGCGGTCTTCTTTTCGCCCTTGGCGGCGTCGACTTCAGCATCGTAGGTCTTCTTGGCTGCGGCAACCGCATCCTTGTAAACCTTCTTGGCCGCGCCAACGCGTTCGTCATAAGCCTTGGAGGCGGCTTTGGTCGCTTCGCGGTTCACCACGACCGGATCGGTGGATTGTGCGAAAGCCGTTGTCGATACTGCGGCCGTAGCCAGGATCAGCGTAGCAATGAGTGTTTTCACAATAACCTCCCAACAGGAAAATTTATGAATCGATCAGGGTTCAGGCGACATTCTGCTTACGCGTCATGCTCCTGTAATTACTCTACAGCAGATATGCGTATGAATTGTTAACGAGCGGCTCGAAAGCACGACTTGCCTGCAGAGCGGTGCCCGGAGCGGCGGCCATATCCTACTCATAGAAAATCGTTATCAGCAATCTTCATACCTGGCGCTTGCTCTGGCCGCGCGCGAATGCGTCGGTACACCTCGCGACCAGCTGCAGGACAGGAGCGTGCAAGATTGTCCGCCCCTTCACTCTAGCCCCTCATTTGCCGTTAGCTGCTCGAGAGGCGCCGTGGGCGCGTGTTTTCAACCTGTCATGACGGCGACACAGTGAGCCTGGATACACCCTCGAACACAGTCAATCAGCAGCCCGGTGCCGGCGATGGCAGGCCGAAGTTCGGGTTGTTCGCGTGGATCAATCTCGGCGTGGTGGCAACCGCCTTTCTCATCATCCTGCCGCTACTGTTTCTCGTTGATCGCTTTGCCGAAAACTATGCAGAGCGGCAAGCGGGCGATTCACTCAGCCAGATTGCCTGGCAGATGCGCGATTCGCTGGATCGCGGCATGGCGGAGCGCTACGAAGACATCCTGCGGCTTGGAGGGGCAAATATTTTCTCCAAGGGCATCGAGCCGGGGAGCGCGCGTGGCGCGCTGGAGCGCCTGCAGGAAAGTGATACGGACTATGCGTGGATCGGCGTGACCGACCCCGAAGGCAAGGTGCTGGCCGCGACTGGGGGGCTTCTTGAGGGCGTGAATGTCAGTGCCCGGCCATGGTTCAAGGGCGCGCTGAATGGGCCGTTCGTGGGCGATGTGCACGCAGCCGTGCTGTTGGCCGCGAAGCTGCCGCAAGCCCGTGAGCCCTGGCGATTCGTCGATATCGCCATGCCTGTGCGGTCGGCCGACGGCAGATTGTTCGGCACGCTCGGCGCGCATCTGAGCTGGGCTTGGGCGCGCGCCATACAAGAGGCGCTGATAGAGCCACGCCTGCAGTTGTTGAGCACGGAGATCTGGATCGTCAAGGCTGACGGAGAGGTGTTGCTGGGCCCTGTCGGGCGGGATGGTGGCAAGCTTCAGCTCGCCAGCCTGGAAGCCGCCAAGATGGGCAAGCGAGGTTATGTCTTCGAGAAATGGCCCGACGGCAAGCGCTACGCCACCAGCTACATCCGCACCCAGGGACACCAGCGCTATCCCGGCCTGGGCTGGATCGTGCTGGCGCGTCAGCCTGAAGGTGTTGCCTTTGCAGCCTTCAGGCAGCTGCAACTGCGCCTGCTGGCGGTCAGTGCTGTCATGTGCCTGTTGGTGTTCGTGCTGGCCAACCTGCTGGCGCGACGCATCGCCCGTCCATTGAACGCACTTGCCGGTGCAGCTGACCGCTATGGGGCTGGTGATCTGCATGCGGACATTCCCATGGCCGGCGACTATCACGAGGTTTTCGTGCTCTCGCGTGCTGTCAGCAATATGGTCGAGGCCGAGCATCGCCACAGCAGTGAGCTCGAGGGCATCAATGCCTCGCTGGAGGCGCGCGTCGAAGAACGCACGCAGTCCCTGTTCGAGGCCAACGAACATCTCGGACGTGCGCTGGTTGAACAGGCCGCAGCCGAGGTTGCCGCGCGCGAAAGCGAAGCGATGCTCAGTGACATTCTGCGCAATGCCAACGAGGCTTACGTCAGCACGGATGCGGTGGGCAAGATTACAGGCTGGAATCGCGAGGCCGAACGCATCTTCGGCTGGACGCGCGACGAAGCGATAGGCCGCTCGCTGGCCGATACCATCATTCCCGCGCATCAGCACGAGGCGCACAGTCGTGGCATGGCGCACTTTCTGGCGACGGGTGAGGGTCCCATCATCAACAAACGCGTCGAGCTGATCGCCCTGCGCCGCGATGGCAGCGAGTTTCCTGTCGAGCTAAGTACGTCGGTGGTCAAGCGCGGCGATGAGCTCGTCATCAGCGGCCTGATGCATGACATCAGCGAGCGCAAGGCCATGGAGATGCAACTTGAGCGGCAGGCGCTGCAGGATGCGCTGACGGAGTTGCCCAACCGGCGTGCGCTGCTGGAACGCTTGCCGAATGCCATGGCACGCGCGGATCGCTGGCGCAAGCCGATCGCGCTGTTGTTTCTCGATCTGGATGGTTTCAAGAAGATCAACGACACGCTGGGCCATGACGCCGGCGACGAGCTGTTGCGGCAGTTTGCGCGCCGCCTCGAGGGTAGCGTGCGTCAGACCGATACGGTCGCCCGGTTGGCGGGCGATGAATTCATGGTGCTGCTCGAAGCGCTGACGGCTGCCGAGGTAGATGCCCGCGCCGTCGCTGGCAAGATCATTGCCTCGATGCAGATGCCATTCCAGCTCGGTGCGCATGCCGTGCAGATGTCCACCAGCATCGGCATCGCGATGCACATGCCGCACGAGAGGGGGTCGATCGACGCGCTGCTCGCGCGCGCAGATGCCGCCATGTATGTGGCCAAGCACTCGGGCAAGAACCGCTGGCACCTCAGCGAGGCGGGCCCCGCAGCCGAGGCGCGGCCGGCTGGCTGAGGCCTCAGCGCTGCGCGAGGAGAAGCAGGATCGTCTCGATGAAGGTCGCCATCTCGGCCTGGCGCTCGAGGTAGTAACGGGCGGCTGAACGCGGCGTCTCGCCGACGCGGACAGTCAGCCAGTGCGTGGGGGCGCGCTCGAAAACGACCTCATCGTTCTGGTCATCGCCAACGAAGACGGCGGTGTCCACGCCTTCCGTGCGCGCCAGGGTGAGCAAGGCGTCGGCCTTGTCCGGAGCGTCATGCGGCGTGATATTGACGATGCATTTTCCGCCGAAGATCCGTGCCGGTGGTGACAGAGCGGCACAGGCCTGCAGGATGAGTTGTCGGGCGGCGGCAAGGTCATGCGCCTGCCGGTAATGCAGGGACAGCGAACAGCCCTTGTCTTCGAGGACTATGCCTGCTGCGCGGAAGTCGTCGGCATGGCTTGTCTCTATCGTGGTACGCCAAGCTGCAACGAGCGCTGCGTACTTGCCCGCATTCGCGTTGCCGAGCCCTTCTGCTCCGTGATTGCCGACGATGGCATACGGCGTGAAGCCCAGTCGTGATGAGACGTCGGCAACCGAGCGGCCCGTAATGATCACGACCTTCTGCGTTGCTGCCAGCTCCTTCAGCGACTGGATGACGACCGACGGAGTGCTGGTGTCTGCGTAGTGCGCCGTAATGGGCGCGAGCGTGCCGTCATAGTCGAAGGCGAACAGGACTTTGCCTGTCAGGGCCTGTTGCAGCGCAGCCTGGTTGTCTGGCGAGAAAATGTATTTCATGCAATACACCTGATGGCTGAAGGCTGCATTGTATAGTTGTATGGCATATCAGTTGGCGCGTTTTCGATGTGACTGGACGCGTGCCTGTACGCGACTGCGCAAACGCAGGCGCGCGGCATCGGCAAGCATGGCGCCAGCCCAGCCATAGACGTTGTGCTCGCGGACGATGCTGCGCAGGCTTTGCATGCGCTCCCGTTGCTCGACGCGAGGCATGTTGATGGCGGCCAGCAGGGTATCGGCCGTCTCCTCGACGTGATACGGATTGATGTGCAGGGCCTCGCTCAACTCGCGTGACGCGCCAGCGAACTGGCTGAGTATGAGGACGCCATGCTCGTCATCGCGGGCCGCAATGAACTCCTTGCAGACGAGATTCATGCCGTCGTGGATGCTGGTGACGAGGCAGATATCAGCAGCGCGGTAGAGGCTGGTCACTTCCTCTGTTTCCTGGTGTTCGACGATAAGGTGGATCGGCTGGTAGTTGCCGCGCGTGAAACGGCGATTGATCTGCGAAGCCAGCGCTTCCAGGCGATTCCGGAACGTCTGGTATTCCGTCAGCTCACCACGTGTAGGTGCGGCGACCTGTACCAGCGTGAAACGCCCGATGAATTCGGGGTGCTTTTCCAGCAGGCGCTCGACGGCCTGCATACGCTCGACAATGCCTTTCGTGTAATCGAAACGATCGAGGCCGAGTGCCACAAGGTGGTCTGGCGTGACGCCCAGTCGATCGCGCAGGCTGTTGCGACACTGCGCGAGGGATGGCCAGGCTGCGCGTTCTTCATCCGATGGCCAGTGGATCGAGATAGGGTAGCTCTCCACCAGGGTCTGCTCACCGAGGAAGGAGACCGTGGAGTGCTCCTGCTCGATGCGTGTCTCGAGGAAGCGGTCGACCGTCTCCATGAAGTTCTTGCAATGGAAGCGGGTGTGGAAGCCGAGAATGGTGCTGCCGAGCATGCCGTGCAGCAATTCCTCGCGCCATGGGCAGATGCCGAAAGACTCCGGATTGGGCCACGGGATGTGCCAGAAGGAAATGATGGTGGCGTTTGGCAACCGTTCGCGGATCATGCGCGGAGCCAGGGCGAGGTGGAAGTCCTGCACCAGCACCAGTGGATCCTCGCTGCGCGCTTCGGCAACGACGGCATCGGCGAAGGCGCGATTGACGCGCTTGTAGCATTCCCAATCAGACTGCCGGAACACGGGGCGTACGTGTGCGATGTGGCACAGCGGCCACAGCCCCTCGTTGGAGAAGCCGGAGTAGTAGCCAACCTCGTCGGCCTTGCTCAGCCATAGTCGGCGCAAGGTGTAGGCGGGTTGATGCGGGGGGACCAGCAGGTGGTCGTGGCTGTCGACCTGTTCGCGGTCGGCCGCGCCGCTGCCATGGGCAATCCAGGTGCCGGAGCAGGCGCGCATGATCGGCTCCAGTGCCGTGACCAGGCCGCTCGCCGGTCGCACGAGCGCTACTTGTGTGCCATGCCGCTCGTGGATGTACGGCTCTCGGTTGGAGACGACGATGAGATGTTCATCGCGCAGGTCGGACTTGAGCATTGCACGCAGGCGCACGGCATTCCACTCATCGCCGATGGCATGTGCGCGCCGATGTTCGTCCTCGAGCTGGCGCAGCATCTTGCGTACGTCGCCCTGCAGCGGCGCCAGTTCCGGCGCACCCGCGCGTCTGGATTCAAGACTCTCACCTTGCAGGATTGCCTTGACGCTACTCACCCAGTTGCGCCAGCTCAGATGTGCGACCAGCAGGGCGGTGATCGAGATCACCGCGCCGAGTGCTGCGAAGATCAGTACGAGATAGGTGCGCACTGTCTGGCTGCGGCGCTCAATGAAGCCCATGTCGTGCAGCAGGATCATGTTTGCCACGCCACCGCGTTCGGATTCGAGGCGACGTACTGCCACGTGAATCGTGCCCTGTTTGAGCAGGATCCGCGCATCGTGCTCGGCAATGGTCTGGGCTTCGTTGCAGTCGAGGGTGGCTGGAAATTCTTCAGTACGGTGCAGCATCTCGCCGTCGGCCCCGCAGATGGCGATTGCCATCAGTTTCTCGTCGCGCAAGGTGCGTTTGAAGAGCGGGTCGAGTTGCTGCGGCCGATTGGCCTGGACGGCTTCTGCAATCGAATCGGAGAGGGCCGTGGATATGACGCTGGCACGCATGTTGAGGTCGCGCGTGACCCAGTGCGTCGTCATGTTGTCGATCAGCGGAATGGCCATCAGCGCTGCGATCAGTAGCACCAGGATGAGTGGCGCTATGAACCTGAGCTGAAGGCGTAGTGATCGAATGAGGGTGCGTGCGGTGATCAAACGGAATCCGTATCAAGGTTGTGGAGGTGTTGCTTCGGGCGAGGACGGCGTGCCGTTGCGACACTTTTTGCACGATTTGGTTGCATGTTTTTCGTGTTCTTGCTGACGGTTTTTCATGCGTCAACACAAACTGAAACGTGCGCATTTTATCGATTCATTGTGTCGGCTTCTGGCAGAATTGTCGAGGAATGGCGCGGGTTTTGAGGTTTCTTGCGTGAATCACGAATGCGTCATCAAAAGACGTCTTTTGCGTATTTTTTCTAGTCAGATCGTGGTTAATGATGAGTGATGGTCAGGAGGGCTTGCTGCGTATCGCCCTGCAGTTCGACAAGGGCGGAAGTTATGCGCGTGGCATTGTCGCAGGGGTGGGGCAGTATGTGCGTGCCAGCAGTCTCGACTGGCGCCTGCAGTTGATCACGCCAGCCGAGGCGCAGATGCCCGGGCTGGTGTGGGACGGCTGTATTGGCGACTTCGACAATCGTCCGGTATTTGACGCGCTGGCGTCGCACCAGAAGTCCGTCATTGCTGTTGCCAGTGCCTGCAGTGCTGCGGCGCAGTGCCCGGCGCAGATCCCGCTGGTGATGTCCGACAATCAGGCTTTTATCGCGCTTGCGTGTGATCACTTGATGCAACGCGGTCTGCCGCATCTGGCTTTCTACGGACGGCCGCGATATGTCGGCATGGCTTGGGCCGAGGAGCGTGAAGATGCGTTTCGCAAACAGGTCGGCAGCATGCGCATGAGCACGCATGTATTCAGTGACGGGGCGATGCGCGACGCTACGACTGCGCAGCAGATCGTACTGAACGATCTGGCGCGATGGCTGCGAGCCATTCCCAAACCATGCGGCATCGTTGCCGTGAATGATTCCAGTGCGCAGGAGTTGTTGCAGGCCTGTGCTGCCGCGGGCTTGAGCGTGCCCGACGAAATTGCCGTGGTAGGTATCGACAATGACGAGGTGGCTGCCTCGCTGTCGCGTGTCGAAATTTCTTCCGTGGTGCAGGACACCGAGCGTATCGGCAAGATTGCAGCGCAGATGCTGCACGCTTGTCTCAGGCGGACGGGGCCGATGCAGACGCGCGTTCACGTGCCGCCGGCACGCCTCGCCGTGCGCGCATCAAGCATGTATCTGCAAGGGACCAATCCGTTGGTGACGCGCGCCCGGGCGTTCATCGTGCAGTTCGTCGGGCATGGCATCAAATCCGACCAGGTGGCGCATCACGTCAATGTCTCGCGCTCGACGATTGAGCGCCTGTTTCATCAGGAGTGCGGCTGTTCGGTGCATGACGAGATCCTGCGTGTGCGTCTCGACATGGCGCAGCACCTGCTGAAAGGGGGCAAGCTGAGCGCTTCCGAGGTGGCGATCCGTTGCGGATTCCGCACTCTGCAATACATGCACGTGGTGTTCAAACGTGAGGTGGGATGTACGCCAAGTGAATACCAGGCGCAGCGTTCGGGGCATGGCGTGGAACAGAAGCTCAGTGCCGGTTGATGTCCGTCATGGCGTGCGCGAGCTGCACGTCAGGTGTAAATGAAAAAAGGCAGCCCGTGGGCTGCCTTTCTTTTCGGAACATCCCGTGGATGATCAGAATTCCTTGACGATGCCGAAGCGGGTGTAGTTGCTGTCGGTCTTCGATGCCGTGCCGCTGAAGCCTGGCGAGGTGCCGTCGTACTTGCCGCCATAGGCGGAGCCGTTGGATTGCCAGTCATTCTTCTGGTAAGCCGCGTAGACGTAGGTGTTCTTCGACAGGAAGTAAGCACCACCGAACATGTAGCCATGGCCGCTGTTACGGAATTCGCCCACGTCACGCACGATCGAGTATTCCGCGCCGATTTCCAGCTTGTCGTTCAGGTTGTAGCTGACGACGGCATTGGTCACCTTGTCGGCCCAGCCGCTGCGGCGCGAGTTGACCGTGTTCTGGCCATAACCACGTTGATCGATGTAGGTGCCGGCAATCTTCAGACCCTTGAGTGGTTTGACGCTGGTGTAGAAGCGCCAGAAGTTGAAGCCTTCGACGGCATTGACGCCAGGAACAGTTCCGCCGTTGGTGCTTGGCGTGCGATGGAGGTAGTCGAAACCACCATTGACCATGTCGCCGACCTTGTATTCCAGGCCGCCGGACAGGGCGTCACCGCTGTTGGCGCTGCTGATGTTGCTGTCGCCGCTCTTACGGTTGTCGCCGAATGCGTATTGACCCTTGAACAACAGCCCGACCGGGCCCATGTTGATCGTCGGGGTGCGGATGTCCGTCACGCGGTTGGTCAGTGCGGTGATACGGTAGGTTGCGATACCGTACTTGACGATTTCCAGGTCCTTCGGGCTGACCATGTATGGCTTTTCGGCCAGGTAGAAGTTGTCGCCAGCGTTGATCACGCCCCACTGCACCGTACCGATCGGAGTCGTCAGGTACATGGCCTTCTTATCGTTGCTGTTGATACCACCCTGACCGGTAATGGTCTTGGTCGAATCTTGCGTGAAACCCTTGCCTTCTTCGATCGTGCCGAAACGCAGATCCAGGCTCACACCTGCTTCCCAACCGGGCATCAGGGTTTCCTTGGCACCAACCGTGATACGCGAGGTGCTGGCTGCGCCGTCACCCAGGGTCTCGGTGGTCGAGCCGCCGTTCGGGCCACCAGCGGCCGTATCGGCCTTGGAGGTACGCTTGAACTGGTAGCCAGCGTCGAACTTGCCGCCGATGGTGACGGAAGTTTGCGCGAAAGCGGCGCCGGACATCAGGCCAGCGATGGCGATTGCCAGTAGTTTGATATTGCCAGCGCGTGCATTGCGGCGTGCCGTTGTTGCGATCACTGTGTTTCTCCTCACGTTTTCGATTGTTGATCCCCTCCGCGACCATGCCCACACGGTGCGGAAGTTCCAGCCCATACACGTCTCCTTGTGTGCGCGTCCCGTGTTGGCTGTGGCAGACGTGGGCGTGTCAGGCTCTGGGCGCATTTGAGCAAATGCACTAGCCCCTCTCAATTTCACTTTCCGGTCTGTGTCGTTGTGAAAACCGGTCACATGAATTTGGTGCGCCGCATCGCGTTGCACGTGCTGTGCAGCGTTGTTTGACCTGTGTCAGGTGGGAGCAGAAAACAAAAAACCGGGCAGAGCCCGGTTCAAAAAAACATGCTGGTTACGATTTGCGTCAAACGTGGTCTGGGGCGACGCCAAGCCCCAGTAGCGCATCCAGCTTGCCAGCGCGCTCCAGCTTGACGAGGTCGTCGTAACCACCGACGTGGTGATCGCCGATGAAGATCTGCGGCACCGTGCGGCGGCCTGTGATCTCCATCATCTTCACGCGCTCCTCGGGGAGTGCGTCGACGTTGATCTTCTCGATTCCGGTCACCCCTTTGCGCGCCAGCAAGTGCTTGGCACTTTCGCAATAGGGGCAGGCCTCGGTGCGATACATCCTGACGTGATTCATTGCTGTTTCCTTTCCTGAGCCGACATTCTTCATGTCGGGTCGAGTACGCGAACATCAAGCCGCATGCAGGTTGCTTGTCGCCTTCCTGCATGCGGCGGGGCCTGCGTCAGGCCACATCTACCAGCACCACTTCCGCGTCCTCCACGGCCGTGATTTTCAGCACGCCAGTGTTGCTGACCGCGGCACCATCACGTGCCTCGATGCGCACACCATCGGCCTCGACCACGCCCACGGCCGGCACGAAATAGGCGCGGCGATTTGCACCCAGTTCGTATTCGGCGGTTTGCCCGGCCTTCAGCGTTACGCCCAGAACCCGGGCGTTGGCGCGAATGCGCAGCGCGTCTTCATCACCGGCGATGCCGCTTGCCAGCACTGCGAACTTGCCTGAGCGCTCCGCCTTCGGGAAAGGCTTGGCGCCCCAGCTCGGCTCGCCGCCTTGGCGGTCGGGCATGATCCAGATCTGGAAGATGCGCGTCGTCGTGGCCTCACGGTTGTACTCCGCGTGGCGAATACCGCTACCAGCGCTCATCACCTGTACGTCACCCGCTTCGGTGCGGCCGCTGTTGCCCTGGTTGTCCTGATGGGAGATCGCACCTTCACGCACGTAGGTGATGATTTCCATACTGGCATGACCGTGCGGCGGGAAGCCCGTGCCCGGGGCGATCTCGTCATCGTTCCACACACGCAGCGCACCGTGGCTCATGCGTGCCGGGTCGTGATACTCGGCGAATGAGAAGTGGTGCTTCGCGTTCAACCAGCCATGGTCAGCACCACCCAGTTCAGCGAAAGGTCTGCGTTCGATCATTTCGTTCTCCTGCAATCTGCGGTTTGCCTGTTCTCAGGCAGTTGGTGGCGGGAGTTGATTGCTCCATCGGATGTATCCATCGCCACCGACAGACACAGTGTAGGCGCGCAGGAATTCCTGAGAATCCCCTGGGCCGGGAACGATTGTTCCGCGCATGGAACAATCCGGCGGCGTGCTGCAAGGCTCTCCGAGCCCCTGTCTGGCACGTGCTCCGTCCGTCGGTCTCGCGCCCGCGTTGTCACGAAGCTGTAACAGCCGTGACACATGGGCTCGCTACGCTCCTCTTACTTCGGCCCCAAAAAAATTCAGGTCAATTTCTGGTGACCCAGGCATCCGAAGGGCCAAGCGCGCCGGGGTCCAATCCATCTGGAGTAGAGCATGCAGAGCATCAAGAAGCCCTTGCTGGGCCTTGTTTCCATTTTTTTCATCGCTGGCGCAAGCATGGCCAACGCGCAGGTCCGGGTCACCGAAGTAGCGCCATGGGCCAGCGGCAACGCACCTTACGCCAGCGACTGGTTCGAACTCACCAACTTCGGCAGCTCGGCCGTGAGCATTGCAGGCTGGAAGATGGATGACAGCTCGGCAAGCTTTGCCTCGGCCGTCGCCCTCGCCGGCATCACCAGCATCGCCGCGGGCGAGTCGGTCATCTTTGCAGAGAAATCAGTGAGTGCCAGCTTCCTGAGCACCTGGTTCGGCACGGCCAGCCCGTCGCTGCAATTCGGTACCTATGTTGGCTCTGGCGTTGGCCTCAGCACTGACGGTGATGCGGTCAACATCTACAACGCCAGCGGTGTGTTGCAAGCCAGCGTGAGCTTCGGCGTTGCCGATGGCAGCACCCCGTACCAGAGCTTCGACAATCGGGCCGGCCTCGACAACACCACGATCTCGCAGCTGAGCGTTGCAGGCGTCAATGGCGCATTCGTGGCGCTGAATGATGCGAGCGAGATCGGTTCGCCGGGCAGCATCGCCGCTGTTCCAGAGCCCACCAATATCGCCATGCTGCTGGCAGGGCTCGGCTTGATGGGCGTCATCGTGCGCAAGCGGGCTGTCTGAGCGCCGCGCCGTTCAGCTATTCATCGGGAAGAGAGTCATGAAATCAACAATTGCACGTAGCCTCATTTCTGCCGCCGTTGCAGCGCTTGCCGCAATGGCATCCGTGCCCGCATCGGCGGGCAGTTCGATCAATCTCGCCAACTACAGCGTGACCGGCATCTACTCGCTGGGTCTGACTGCAGGTACCGGCGGCTCTGTCTCCGGCCTCGAAGCCTCGGCGGTGACCTATGCCCGCGATCGCGGCACGCTGTTCTTCGTCGGCGATGAAGGTTTCGGCGTCATTGAAACCACGCTCACCGGCCAGACCATCGGCGCCATGAGCTTCGACTGGAGTGGTACCGGCAGCAGCAAGCACGACACCGAAGGCCTGACTTACGTTGGAAATGGCCAGCTCGTCGTCACCGAAGAGCGCCTCTACGATGCCTACAAGTTCAGCTACGTGGCGGGCGGTACCGCGAGCCTGGTGAATAACGGCGTATCGATCAGCAATGCCAATGTCGGCAACAGTGGCGTGGAAGGCATCAGCTACGACCCACGCAACGGCACGTTCGTGACCGTCAAGCAGGAGGCGCCGGAAGACATCCTCGCAGGCAGCCTGAGCTTCGGTGCGAACCTGGGTGGTACGTCTACGCTGACCAACCTGTTCAACCCCGCTTTGCTTGGCGTCGCAAGTTTCTCCGACGTACAGACCCTGTCGCCTGTGGATGCACTGGTTGGCACGACGGCCGCTGACAACCTGCTGATCCTGAGTCTCGTGTCGCGCAAGTTGCTCGAGGTGGATCGCAGCGGTCAGGTCCTGAGCAGCCTCGACCTGTCGAACATCCTGCCGAACAACGGCATCGAAGGCGTGACGGTCGACGAGAAAGGCACGATCTACCTGGTCGCGGAGCAGCTCCAGATCGATGGGGCTCCGGCAAACTCGGCGTCGCAACTCATCGTGCTGAGTGCGGCCGCTGTGCCAGAGCCAGGCACCTACGCCATGCTTTTCGCTGGTCTCGGCCTGCTTGGTTTTGTGGCTCGTCGCAAGAAGGCGTAATAGCCGCGAGCGGGGCAACGCCAGAAAAAACGGGAGCTTCGGCTCCCGTTTTCATTTCTGACTATGGCTGTGCGGAGGGTGCCGCAGGTCACCAGCGTCAAGCGTAAGCAAGGCGCAGGCCGCTGCACCGATTCGCGCGAATTGCCTTCTGGCAGAACGATGCCTATGGAATTAATCGAGACGGCCTGATCAGTACGCTCCTTGCTCCGTGTTGTGTCGCCGCGCTTTGCGCCAGGACAAATCGGCGTAACAAATTTCGCGGAACCAAGTCCTGCATGCCGTCTCCAACTTTCAGGTGGCCTCGCGATGCGCTTTGGTGCCAAGGAGCGGCGCGAATGCTGCTGACCCATTTATTCACGTTGAAGACAGGAGTTCGATATGCAGATTCAAGTCAATACGGACAGCAATATTGTCGGTCGCGATGCCTTGCAGACTCACGTGGGAGATGTTGTCAAACACGCGCTTCACCGCGTGCACACCCATATCACACGCGTAGAGGTTTATCTGAGCGATGAGAATGGCAACAAGAGCGGCCAGAACGACAAACGTTGCGTGATGGAGGCCCGTCTCGAAGGCAAGAAGCCGGTTGCCGTCACGCACCATGCAGCGAACCTGCATCAAGCTATCGACGGCGCGGCCTACAAGCTGATCCGCTTGCTCGATAGCAACCTGGGCCGTGCGCACGCACAGAAAACGCGTGCCAAGGTACCGGCTGGCGTGGATGCGGATGCCGAGCTGGTGGCGGCCGATTGACATGACCTACCCTGTTGGCATGTCGGCAAGCCGGCGCAACGCCGTGCTGGCTTGCAATGCCGCGAGGCCCGATGTGATCCCCTCACGGGCCTTGCCCAAACCGGTGCAGCGCATCTGCCTGAACACTTCATTACCCGCCTGGCAGTGACCGATCTGCCGTCGCTGCGCGGCAGCCCACTGCTGGCTGCTGATTCCGTTTTCCAGATTTCACCCAAGGCGAATATATACTGATCCCGGAAAAGGCCCTTTGCGCCCGATTCCTGCCTGCTCGTTTCGGCTCGACCTGGCATTTCCCGGACATTTCGTGACCTACTGGAAGACCTTCATGACCACTGCTCCTGAACCAAGCGCTGTCGCCCATCTCCCTCATGTACCGCTGACCGACTATTACGCCGAGGAGAAAGTCCGCATCGGCTTCCTGCGCGAGATGTTCGACAGCACAGCCGAAGACTACGACCGCATGGAGCACATCCTGGGCTTCGGACAGGGCGTGACCTACCGCGCCGAAGCTCTGGTGCGTGCCGGACTCAAGCCCGGCATGCGCGTTGTCGACGTCGCGGTGGGGACTGGCATGGTGGCGCGTGGTGCGGCGCAGATCGTGGGCGACCCCACACTCGTGACCGGCGTCGATCCTAGCCCCGGCATGATGGCCAACGCCAAGGTGCCCGCCGGCGTGACGCTTCTTGAAGGTCGTGCCGAGAATATTCCTTTCCCGGACGCGCATTTCGATTTCCTCAGCATGGGCTACGCCCTGCGGCACGTCAGTGACCTCTCGGTGGCCTTCGCCGAATACCATCGCGTCATGAAGCCCGGCGCAAAGCTGTGCCTGCTGGAGATCACTTGCCCGGAAAGCGCCTGGGGCAAGTTCCTGCTCAAGATCTACATGAAGGGTTTCGTGCCATTGCTGGCACGCGTGGTCGGAAAGAAGCAGAACACGCGCAAGCTGTGGCAGTACTACTGGGACACCATCGAAGCCTGCGTGCCGCCCGCACAAGTGATTGCAACGCTGGAGGCCGCTGGCTTCACCAATGTGCGTCGCCACGTCGAGAAGGGCATGAACATCCTGGGCGAGTATCAGGCAACCAAGCCGGAGTAGGGGGCTGGGCTCCTCCACTGCGATCGCGATGCCGTAGCGCATGGTGTTGTGTGCCAGACGATCTGTCCCGCAGCCAGGAAATTTCCTCCAGTTTCGTGCGTTGATATGTTTATGTTCCTGGAATTTTTCGGAGTCATCGCACTTCGGCATTGCCGAAGGCGGTAACTCCGCGCAGATCATTCACACATCAAACCTGCATTCGACTGGATGGGGGCTTGGTGTCCATTGCTTGTTGCCGGAGAATCTCCCGCGCTCATGCGATTGCGGACTTGCGTGGATCGAGCAACTCATGCCTTCGCCCACGGAAGCGCCAATACTCAAGGGCGCGGCATTATTCTCTGAAGTATTGGCGGACTGGTTACATATATGAGCAATTTCGAAGCGGCAAAGCAGCTCTTCTTCGAGGGGCTGGATCTGCTGGCGGCCTATGATTATGGTGCAGCGGAAGCCAGATTTCTGGCGTCACTCAGCTTTGTCCCAGATAGAGCCTCTACCCTTGCCAACCTGTCGAGTGCGCAGCTCAAACTGAAAAAATACGACGAGGCGGTTGCTTCGGCAGAGCGCGCCTTGTCTCTGAATGATGGGTTGGCCGAGGCATGGCTGAACCTCGGCCTGATTCAGCACGAACTTGGCAGTTACAAGAAGGCGCTGTTTTTTTTTGACAAAGCTACCGAGCGCCAGCCTGACTACTATGACGGTTACTGGAACAAAGCTCTGGCCCAACTCGTTGAAGGTGACTTTGAAAACGGCTGGAGGAACTACGAGTTCCGCTGGAGGATGACGAATGCCGATCCCGTTTTTCAATCCACCGCACCAAGGTTGGCGGGAATAGAGAACATCCATGGGAAGAGCATTCTTGTCTGGCATGAGCAAGGGTTTGGCGACACCATCCAGTTCGCGCGCTATGTCCCGCTTCTTGTGCAGCGAGGTGCCAGAGTAACGTTTGTAACCCCTCCGTCGCTCCATTCATTGTTTGCCAGACAGTTCGACTGCGTCGTAGTTTCGCGCGATGTTCCGCGCGACGATTTTGACTTTCAGATACCGCTACTCAGCCTGCCTTTGTTGTTCGAGACGGACGCCAACTCCATTCCGGCAGCGGTTCCTTACATCAGCATTCCGCCTCAAGAAGTATCCGAGTGGAAAAGAGTGCTCCCGCTGTCGGAAGGACGGCTGAATATCGGCATTGCATGCTCCGGCAGCCTTAGCTTCGATTTGCAGCACGGAAATAATCGTCCTGCCCCTTTGGCTGTGTTCGCGCCATTGATGGACATAGCCAATCTGTTCCTCATTCAGAAAGACATCAGGGATGAGGACAGGGCTTTCCTGGAGCGCAATCCCGGCATCACGCTGACTGGGAGCGCGATCGAGGATTTCGAGGACTCCGGCGCCATTGTCGAGT
The DNA here is from genome assembly GCF_036017035.1 of Uliginosibacterium silvisoli. Taxonomy (NCBI): domain Bacteria; kingdom Pseudomonadati; phylum Pseudomonadota; class Betaproteobacteria; order Rhodocyclales; family Zoogloeaceae; genus Uliginosibacterium; species Uliginosibacterium silvisoli. The sequence goes on from NZ_JAYXHS010000001.1 coordinate 2,001,894, forward strand.
GCATGGACATGATCATCAGTGTCGATACATCGCTGGCCCACCTGGCGGGAGCCTTGGGAAAGAAAGTGTATGTCTTGCTGCAGTACTCGCCGGACTGGCGCTGGTTGTTGGATCGCGATGACAGCCCGTGGTATCCAACCGCCACATTGATACGCCAACCAACCATGGGCGATTGGTCGGCGGTCATGGCTCAGGTGGAAGAAGAAGTCCGCAGATTTATTCCGGGCTGATCTGTAGCGGACGACGCTCGCTGCTAGGCGGCATTGCTTCAAGCCGCAACGCGCCATTGTCCCGCTTTATGCAAAAGCAGATGCCGCGAATCGCTATTTATCTGCGGGTGGAGCCCCTCTAAAGTCTCTTGATGCGCGGCCACGACCGCATTCGTGGCGCAAGGGCTGCGTGCTTGTGCCAACTCGCACCACATGGAGACGACATGCAAACAGGGGAAATCAGCGAATTACGGCAGGCTGACACGGTGTTCGTGTTGTCCCACCGTCTGCGCCAGCCTCTACCAGCCAAGCCGAAGGCCTGCGTCATCCTGCTGCATGGCGTGGGCAGCAACGAGAGCAATCTCGCATCACTCGCTGCGGGCATTGACCCGGAGGTGCTCGTCGTCCTTGCACGCGGCCCGCTGCAGTTCGGGCCTGACCAGTACGGCTGGTTCCGTGTGGTGTTCTTTGCGCAGGGCCCACGCATCGACCCGGCTGAGGCCGACGCAGCGCGCCAGACCCTGACCCGGTTCATCACGCAACTCGAAACCGCCTACGAACTGCAGCCGGGCAACACCCTTGTCGCCGGCTTCAGCCAGGGCGGCATCATGAGCGCAAGCGTTGCCCTGAGCGCGCCGGAGTCCGTTCGCGGATTCGCCATCTTGTCGGGCCGCATGCTGCCAGAACTCGAACCGCATATCGCCAGTCGCGAACGTCTGGCCCATCTGCGTGCGTTCATCGCTCATGGGGAGTTCGACAGCAAGCTGCCGGTGAGCTGGGCAGAGCGCTCGGAGAAGTGGTTAGGCGACCTGGATGTGGCCTACGAGACGCATCGCTATCCGGTGGACCACACCTTGAGCGTGGAGATGCGGCAGGATTTTCTGGCTTGGGTGGGGCAAGTCTTCAACGCCGTGGGATCTGGATTGCCGAGATGAAGAAGCAGAGCCCGAGGCCACCGTCGATCACCTCCGGTCCCGCGATCGGGATGGAACGAAAAGCGCTGGGTTGCTCCGCGACCCCACCCCTGGCACGGCCACAGGGCTGTGGGGGCGGTCACGCGAACCAATAACCTTGCCGTTCCCGCGAAGGCGGGAATCCTGCGGCGTTAGTTCGTGCGCAAAGCCACTGGGTTCCCGCCTTTGCGGGAACGACGGAGTCCTGAAGGCTGAGCTGCACTGTCAGAGATGCTTGACCATCGGCGTCGCCATCAAGCTCATCCGGCGCACGGGGTCACCGGCTTTAACAAAGCCATTTCGCTCATAGAACGGACGCGCCGTCAGTGTGCTTTCAAGCGTGAGCGTGCGTAGCCCCGAGGCGCTCAACATTTCCTCCAGTGCCGCCAGCAAGGCTTTGCCCACTCCCTGGAAGAGCGCTTCCTGCATCACGTAGCAGAGGCGGATGTGGCCGGAGGATGTAGCCATCGCGAAGCCGACGATGCCGGTCTGCGTTGCCGCGACAAGCGAGAGGTTTTCGGTATTGGCTATCCAGCTGCAGAAATTTTCCGGCGTCTTGTTCTTCAGCCAGTTTTCCAGCACGAGCGCGTCGTTGTCGTGATCGAGCACGCAGCATTCCGTGATGGAGTTGCGGACTGCAGCGCAGGAGGCTGCTGCGTCTTCAATGGTGGCGAGGCGGACGGCGAGGTTCATGGGTGATAGATGAGGGCCTAACGGATGCTCTCGGTCAAGGTTGCGCCGTTCAACCAGCGATAGATCGTGTCGACGACCGCGCCTTCCTGGCCATGAAAGTGGTGCGCGGAATAGGGGCCGCAGCGCGAGGGAAAATAGGCGCCGATGTCTTCGACGAAGATCGGGTGGTATAGATCGATGAACGCGGCGCTGTAGGTCGGGCTGGCGCAGGCGTCCTTGCGGTGATGCATGAACAGGATAGGCTGTGCGAGCTTGATATCGCCGAAGTCTTCGCTGCGGCGTATTACTCCGCCCAAAGACACCACGCCGGCCACGCGCTCTTTCATTCTTGATGCAAGCGCCATCGCCGAGATCGAGCCGTTGCTGTGCCCGATCAGGTAGAGCCGGGCAGTCGGGAATTGTGCGCGAAATGCATCGAGTGCTTTCTCCGTACCTGCCAGATAGGTCTCCTCCTGCCGATACTTTGCAGCCATCTTCGGCATCGACGACGGCGAGTCGATCACCGCGACCGCTGTGCCTTCGCGCAGGAACAATCGACGGCCGTCAACCATGAATCCGCGGCCGACAAAGACCGGAGAGCCGTCGAGCAAACCCACATGCGCTTCGCCGTCACCGCCCGTAAAGAGTGCCATCAAGCGCGTGACGGGTTTGCCGTCGTCATTGCGGAATACCGCGTACTTCTGTGTGCCGCCCGAGGCAAGTTCGATTGTCTCGACGCTGTCGGCTGCATAGACGGTATGGAAAACAGGGATGGTCAGGGCCAGAGCAAGCGTGAGACGGCGATGCCAGGACATGATCTTTTCTCTCATTGTTGATAGCGATGAAGGATGTTGCCGCGTGGGCTGGAGGTAGCGAACGATACCGCATGACATGCTCATCGACACGGGTGGCAGGGGGATCCGTGTTTAAATCCGGTTTCGTCCAAGCAGCCCGTTTCCTGCCATGCCCGCTCCCGCAAGCACACATCAACAAGCGCTGAACTACGCGCTCCGGCACTCCGACTGGGCCGCCATCCGCTACTCCAGTGAAACCACGACCTGGCGTTCGATCCGCAACGACAAGCCCGAGGGTAACGACACGTCGCTCGATGAGGGCGCGATGTGCGAAGTACTGGTCGATGGGCATTTCGGTTATGCGGCGACAGCGGATCTGAGTCTGGCGGGTTTGCAGCGCGCGTTCGATCGGGCGATTGCGACGACACGTGCGACGAGCCGGCACAAGGCGCAGGCCTTTACCGTGAGCGAGCGACCGCGTGCGTTGGGCAATTACCGCAGTGCGCGCGGGCGCGATCTGGATGCCTTGAGTCTGGGCGAGATCACGGACTGCCTGCTGGCCGCCTCGCAGGCGATGCAGTTGTCGGATCAACTGGTGAATCGCACCGCGAGTGCGACGCTGGTGCAGACACGGATCGACTATTACTCCTCGAATGGTTCCGAGACGCATCAGTCGTTCGACATGCTGGATGTGACGCTCTCGGCGACGGCGGTCGATGCGGCCGAGTCGCAGACGCGCAGCTGGTCGCGCACCGGGCAGCTGGGTGGTGAGGTGTTCAATCGCGCCACGCTGATCGCGCATGCCGAGCGCACGGCGCGCGAGGCGCTGGCCTTGCTGGCTGCCGAGAATTGTCCATCCGGCCGCATGGATCTCGTGTTGATGCCGGACCAGATGATGTTGCAGATTCACGAGTCGATCGGTCATCCGCTGGAGCTGGATCGCATCCTCGGCGATGAACGCAACTACGCCGGCTGGAGCTTCGTGAAGCCTGAGGATTTCGGTCGCCTGCAGTACGGCTCGCCGCTCATGAATGTGTCATTCGACCCGACGCGGGCGAATGAACTTGCCAGTTACGATTTCGACGATGGCGGCAACCCTGCGACGCGCGAAATGCTGATTGAAAACGGCGTGCTCAAGCGCGGCCTTGGCTCGCTGGAGTCGCAGCTGCGGTCGGGCTTGTCGGGCGTAGCGAATTTCCGCTCGGCCTCGTGGAATCGCGCGCCGATCGACCGCATGGCGAACATCAATCTGGAGCCCGGCTCCTCTTCGCTTGAGGCCCTGATCGCGCAGGTCGAGCACGGTGTGTTGATGCATACCAATCGCTCATGGTCCATCGACGACTATCGCAACAAGTTCCAGTTCGGCTGCGAGTACGGGCAGTTGATAGAGAACGGTCGGCTGGGGCGCGTCGTGCGCAACCCGAATTATCGCGGCGTGACGGTGGACTTCTGGAATCGCCTCGCGGGCGTAGGGAGTCACGACGAAGTGTTCGGTACGCTGAATTGCGGCAAGGGCGAGCCGAGCCAGGTGATCCGCGTCGGCCATGCTTCGCCGCCCTGCCTGTTCCGCGATGTCGAAGTGTTCGGAGGCCAATCATGAGCGCCCGCGAAAACACGGATTTCATGGGGCGTGTGCGCGCGCTGTTCGACGCCTTGTCGGCGCGGGTGCTGGCACAGCTGGCCGATGGCGAGGCGCTGACCCTCAATCTGTCTGCCGAAGAGTCCTTGTTCGTTCGCTTCAACAACAACCGTGTGCGTCAGAACACGGACGTGGAGCAGATCGGCATCTCACTGCAGTTGCAGTGCAACGGCCGCACGGTGAGCAAGAGCCGCACGCTGAGTGGTGACGTCGAAATGGATGGCCCGGCGCTCGCGCATCTGCTCGTGCAATGCCGCGACGAGGTGGCAGTGTTGCCGCCCGATCCGTACCAGGTGCCGATAGCGAACAATGGCAGCAGCAACGAAGAGTTTCGCGGCGCCTTGCTGGCCTCGCAGGACGTGCTCGAGGCGGTCGTCGCGCCTGCCGTGGGCTGCGACCTTGCCGGCTTGTACGCGGGCGGCATCATCGTGCGTGCCAATTGCAATTCAGCGGGCCAGCGTCACTGGTTCGCGACCGAGACTTTCTTTCTCGACTATTCGCTCTACAACGGGCCGCAGGCCGCCAAGGGCTGCTATGCCGACTCGCGTTGGGACGACGCGGCCTGGGCGGCCAATCTCACGCGCACCAAGGCCTTGCTCGCGCTGCTGGCCAAACCACAACAGAGCGTGAAGCCGGGTGCATATCGCACCTATCTCGCGCCGCGCGCGTTCTCCGATCTGCTCGGCATGCTGGGCTGGAGCGCGCTGTCTGCGTCGGCCTGGAAGCAGGGCCATAGCCCGTTCAGGAAGCTGGCCGAAAACGAAGCGCGCCTGTCGCCCTTGCTGAGCATCGCGGAGAATTTCGAATTGGGCCTGACGCCGCGCTTCAACGGGCTTGGCGAGGTGTCGGCCACGCATCTGCCGCTGATCGCCCAGGGCGAACTCAAGACACTGCTGGTGAGCTCGCGCACCGCGAGGGAGTTCGGGTTGGTAGCCAATGGTGCTTCCGGCGGGGAAGGTCCGCGTGCGATGGATGTGGCTGGCGGGAGCCTGCGCGAAGAGGATGTACTGCAAGCTCTGGGTACGGGCCTGTACCTATCCAATCTGCATTACCTGAACTGGAGCGACCCGGTGTCGGCACGTGTAACCGGCATGACACGCTACGCGTGCTTCTGGGTGGAAGGTGGCGAGATCGTCGGGCCGATCAAGGATCTGCGCTGGGACGAGAGCCTCTACAACGCGCTCGGTGACAAGCTGCTGGCACTGACCTCGCACGTGGAGATCGACCCGGCGACGGACACCTATCACCGGCGCGCGCTGGGTGGTTGCCGTACGCCAGGGGCCTTGATCGAGAGTTTCACGTTCACGCTTTGAATTGGCAGCCCGGATGCAGTGAGACGGCATCCGGGGCTGGTTGTGGATCAACGCGAGGCCCCGGATTTCGGCAAACCTGCATCCGGGCTACGCAAAGCCGGGCGCGCTAAACTCTGCGTCCTCACATCTGCGGAGTTTTCCATGTCTCTCGACTCAGACCTGAACCAGATCGCTATTCAGGAAGAGCGTCTGCAATTCGACGCCTTCAATGCCACCACCGCGCTCGATATCGGCTTGCGCTTGAGGGCCTTGATCGAGTCGCGTGGCAAGAAGGCGGCCATCGACATCCAGCTGGCCGGGCATCCGCTGTTCTTTTACGCCATGCTCGGCACGACGCCGGACAACGGTGAATGGATCCGTCGCAAGCGCAACGTGGTGATGCGTTTCCACAAGAGTTCGTATGCCTTCTCGCTTGGCGTGCAGAAGAACGGCCACTCCTTGATGGAGCGCTTCGGCGCCGGGCCGGACCAGCTCGTGCTGGCGGGCGGCGGCTTCCCGATACGCTTGCGCGATTCGGGCGTGGTGGGTTCGATCACCGTCTCCGGGCTGCCGCAGCGCGATGACCATGGCGTGATCGTCGAAGTGCTGGCTGACGTGCTCGGGCAGAACATTGCCGAGCTGGCACTCGGGCCAGAAGAGCGGTAGGCGATAGCGTGTTGCCGCAGATGCTCTACGTGCTCGATCTGATCGGCTGCGCGGTCTTTGCCGTCAGCGGCGCGCTGGCGGCAGGCAGGGCCGGGCTGGATTTCTTCGGCGTGATGGTGATCGCCACCATCACGGCCATCGGCGGTGGCTCCGTGCGCGATGTGCTGATGAACCGGCACCCGATTTTCTGGATCCGCGACCCGCGCTATCTCTACCTGACTTGCGTGACCGGCTTGCTGACGGTGCTGTGGGTGCAGTACCTGCCGATACCCGCGCAGTCCTTGCTGATTGCCGACGCGCTTGGCCTCGCCTTGTTTGCCATTTGTGGCGCGCAACTGGCCGAAGCGGCGGGCTACCGCAGCATCATCGTGGTGTTGATGGGTACGCTCACCGGCACGGCGGGTGGCGTGATACGCGATGTGCTCAGCGCGCACGTGCCACTGCTATTGCGCAAGGACGTCTATGCATCGGCGGCCATTGCCGGCATCTGCGTCTACCTGCTGCTCAAGGCCATGCGCGTACCGGAGGCTTGGGCGTTCGTCGCCGGCTTTGTCGTCGTTGCGGCAATGCGCCTGCTGGCGCTGGCCCATGGTTGGCAATTGCCGGTGTTCCACATGGCGTGAGATGTGGTTCTTGAGCGCAGGCCGTGCGACCCGCGTCACGCGCGTCTGCCCGTAGGTGCATTGACGGGGTGACGACATACCCCCAGCGCAGGGGGGATTCTCGCTACGGCACCTGCTTACCCTGATGGCATGGTCGGATGTCTCGGCGGGATTCCCGATTGAGGCTGCGACGGTCTGTTCGGGGGCTGGCGATGACTCACTTCAAGCAGTATGCAATGCTCGTAAAGCTGTTCGTAGTGCTGGCGATGGGGGCCCTGGTTGGCAGTGTCGCCGCCGCGGAAAGCGCCGTCACGACGATCTACATGGTGGGTACTGACGGCGTGATCTGGGATGTCGGCACCGTGACGCTGGAACAGTCGGCGTACGGGCTGGTGCTGACGCCAGCGCTATCGGGCTTGCCGCCGGGGGCGCACGGCTTTCACGTGCACGAGAAGCCGAGCTGCAATGCCGCGGAGCAGGACGGCAAGCTGGTGCCTGCGCTGGCTGCAGGCGGGCACTACGACCCACAAGGCAGCAAGAAGCACGGCACGCCCTGGGGCGATGGTCATGTGGGCGACCTGCCGGCGCTGACGGTACTTGCGGATGGCTCGGCGCGTACACCGGTCCTGGCGCCGCGCCTGAAGGTGGAGGACGTGCGTGGTCACGCCTTGATGATTCATGCCGGGGGCGATAACCACGCCGATCATCCGGCCCCGCTGGGCGGTGGCGGTGCGCGGCTGTACTGCGGCGTGATCTGGTGAGGCGCCGGTCAGCCTTCACCGCGCTCTGGTAGCGCCTCGCTGACGGGCCGCGTCTCCAGTTCAGTTTCCGCATCGCTCTCGTCCTTGAGCGCAACGCCGGTCAATCGTCGTGCGCGTGCTTCTCCCATCAGCCATAGCAGCTTGTGCGCGGCCTGTTCGTAGCTCAGGCCGCCTGCCGGGCGGATGTTGGAGATGCAGTTGCGTTCGGCGTCCTTGCGGCCGACGCGTGGCGTCCAGGTGAGGTAGATGCCGAGGCTGTCGGCAGCAGACAGGCCGGGGCGTTCGCCGATCAGCATGGCGACCTGACGCGCGCCGAGCAATTCGCCGATTTCGTCGCCGAGTGCCACGCGTGCTTGCTTCGCAATCACCAGGGGGCCGATGTGCCAGCCTTTGCCTGCCAGCGCAGCACGAGCGAGCAGGCTCACCGCTGCAGCGTGTTGCTGGGTGGCGAGGGCCGACAGGCCGTCGGCCAGGACGAAAACAACGTCATAGGGCAGCTCTGGCGCGGTGCGCGTTTCGAGGCGCGCACGTGAGCTGTCGTCAAGGCGGCGCCCAAGGTCCGGGCGACGCAGGTAGATGTCGCGTGACGCGGCAGCGCTGGCCACCTCCACGACTTCCAGATCTCCCAATGCGGTGCGCAGGCCTTGTACGTCGAGGGGCAGATGCACTGCGTCGCGGGCGCGGGCATGGGCAAGCTGGAAGGCGAGCATGGGTGCCGTTGGCAGACTGGCACCGCTGCGACCTTGCGCAATGCGTGCATCAGTGAAGCTGCGCAGGCTTTGCCAGGCGTCTTCAACGAACGTGCTCAAGCGGCACCTCCTGTACCCATGCCGAGCAGGGGATGTTGCGCGTCTACGCCGAGCAGGAGCCCCTGATCCATGATGCGCATGCGCGCCAGCCAGTCGGCGAATTCCGGTGCGGGCTGCAGACCGAGCAGCTTGCGCAGGTAGAGCGCGTCATGGAACGAACTGCTCTGATAGTTGAGCATGATGTCGTCGGCGCCCGGCACGCCCATGAAGTAGGTGCAGCCGGCGACGGCGAGCAGGGTCATGAGATTGTCCATGTCGTCCTGGTCGGCCTCTGCGTGGTTGGTGTAGCAGACGTCGCAGCCCATTGGCAGGCCGAGGAGCTTGCCGCAGAAATGATCTTCCAGCCCGGCGCGGGCGATCTGTTTGCCGTCGTGCAGGTACTCGGGGCCGATGAAGCCGACGACGCTGTTGACCAGCAGCGGCTCGAAGTGGCGCGCGACGGCGTACGCACGTGCTTCGCAAGTCTGCTGGTCGAGGCCGTGATGCGCGCCGGCGGAGAGGCAACTGCCTTGCCCGGTCTCGAAGTACATGACGTTATTGCCGAGCGTGCCGCGCGCCAGTGACAGCGCAGCGGCACGCGCCTCACCCAGCACGGCGAGATCGATGCCAAAGCTGCGGTTGGCCACCTCGGTGCCGGCGATGGACTGGAACACGAGATCGACCGCCGCACCGCGCGCGATGGCCTCGATGCTGCTGGTGACATGCGTCAGCACGCAGGACTGGGTGGGGATGTCGTAGCGCTGGCGCACTTCGTCGATCATGCCGAGCAGGCGGATGACGTTCTGCAGGCTGTCTGACGCGGGATTGATGCCGATGACCGCGTCACCCGCGCCGTACAGCAGGCCGTCGAGCATCGAGGCTGCAATGCCCCGGGCATCGTCCGTCGGGTGGTTGGGTTGCAGGCGGATCGCCAGGCGCCCGGGCAGGCCCAGCGTGTTGCGGAACCGCGTAGTGACGCGGCATTTGCTGGCGACAAGGATCAGGTCCTGGTTGCGCATCAGCTTCGCCACGGCCGCGGCCATCTCGGGCGTGATGCCGCGCGCGACGCCGGCGAGCGTCGCGCTGTCCGTCTCGTAGGCGAGCAGCCAGTCGCGAAACGCGCCGACGCTGAGCGTGCTGAGCGGTGCGAACGCGGCCTTGTCGTGCGTGTCGATGATCAGCCGCGTGACTTCGTCTGCCTCGTAGGGGATCAGTGCTTCGTCGAGAAAGTGTTGCAGTGGTATGTCGGCCAGGCACATGCGCGCGGCGACACGCTCTTCATCGGTGCTTGCAGCGATGCCCGCCAGCTCGTCGCCCGATTTGCGCGCACTGGCGCGTGCCATCACCGTGGCGAGGTCGGCAAACTTCCATGTGTGCGCATCCAGCGTGTGGCGGTATTCCGGCATGTCGATCCCTTGCGCGGCGAGCGGTGTGCGCTTGCCTGCACGCAAGTATCGTGCGCTGGCGTGTCGCCTGCGTGACGGCTCAGTTCAGGGCCGCGCTGCCGGCAACGATCAGGCGCTCGGCCAGTGCCGTGCTGTCGCGCACGTCGAGCCGCTCATACACCCGCCGCAGGTGATCGATGACGGTGCTTTCCTTGACGCGCAGATCCTGGGCGATCTCGCGCTGGGTACGGCCCTTGGCCCAGTGCAGGCTGACCAGTTGTTGTTGCGCGCTGAGCCCGAGCTGGTGCGCGCCGCGCGCCGCCGTCAGCAGGCGGGGTTGCTGGTGCTGACCGTAGATGATGAAACCGGGGCTCGATATGGTCGGGCCGGCCTCCAGTGGATAGCCGCGCCACAGGAACAGCCCCCAGCGGTTCTGCGTATCGAGGCGTGCTTCAGCCGCCGGCTCGCCCTTGTGCAGATGCTGCAGGCGTTTGAGCAAGGGCATCAGCAGGGGTGGCAGCGTGCTGGGGGAGGGGCCCAGCGTCTCGTCGCGCGCGAAGCGCAACAGGCGGCTGAAGGAAGGGCTGCAATGCAGGATGCGCCCGTTCCAGTCCACCAGGGTGGTCGCCGAGTTGTTGCTGTCGGTCCAGTCGTGAATGGCCTTCAGTGGCGGGCGCAGCGCATGCATGACATGCGTCTTGAAGCCCTCCAGCGTAGCCCAGTCTGCGTCGGAGAATGGCGTCTGGCTCTCTTCGCGCGTCATCATGAGCGCCCCCCAGCCGCGCCGGCCATCATCGACGATGGAGACGATGACGTGCCGGCAATGACAGGGGCGTACGACTTCGGAGTAGAACGCACTGTTCACGAACTCCCGGTCGATATGTGCGGTGTTCGCAACGTAGCGTCCGCCCTTCATCCAGTCCGTGAAATCTCCCTGTAGCTTGCGGACATGGCCGTTGGCGCGCAGCGCGGCATAAGCCGGGTAGGTCTTGTAGACCGCTTCTTTCTGCGCGTAGACGGCGGCGATGTCGAAGTCCTCGCCGGCCCAGAAGAAGCTGCCGGAATCTGCGTCGACGATGCTGCGCAGCCCTTCGACGATTTCCGGCATCACCGTCGCGTCCGGCAGTCCCAACGAGCATAAGTGGCGCACATAAGCACTGGTGCGGGATGACTTGTAGTTGCTCATGTCATGTCTCGTGCTGTCTGGATCGACTTCCAGCATAGGACGCTGACAGGCGCAGCCTTGCATCCTGCCCGTTAGGGTGATGTGTCCCCGTTTTTGCCTGAAAGGGTACGTCCCTGCATTGCCGATACCCCCTCTGCATGGGGGCGCCTCGGGCGGATTTCGCGCAAGTATGCAGGCCTCGGGCGTGGGCCCCCTGCCAGCGAGGCGGTGCCGTGAGCATTCACGAAATTTATGTCTTCGTTCTGCAGTGGGCGTTCGCCATCCTCAGCTACCTGCGCATCTGCGCCTACGTGCCGACCTGCCGGCGGCTCATGCGGCCGGGGGCGCGCGGCGACGACTATTCCCTGCAGACCTGGATGATCTGGGCGTTCAGTCATCTGGCATTCGTCCTGATGCTGCTGGAGCAGGGCAACTACGAGATCAACGCGATGCTCGTCGTGAGCATCCTCAACATGCTGCTGTGCTTCGTGACGGCATTCCTCATCGCGCGTTTGCGACTGCCGCGACACGAGCCTGGCGATGCAAAGCGCGAGCGACTCGCCGGGCGCGGGGCCGCTTTGCGACCCTAGCGGCGTTTTGCTGCAGCCACGAATGCCGGGTGCTGTGACACGGCCTTGCCCGTCAAGGCTTGGGCGTGGCTGCGTTCTACTTCCGAGCAGGCCAGCAGTTCGGCGACCAGCGCGTCGAGGAACACGCGCGTGCGGGTCGGCATGAGCTTGCGGCCCGGCATGACGCCCCACACGGTGACCGGTGGGCCGGACCAGTCGGGCAGTACGCGTTCCAGCAGCCCGGCGTCGACGGCAGGCTGGGCGAAGCGATCGGTGAACAGCGCGATGCCGAGACCGTGAGATGTCAGTTGCATGACGAGATCGATGGCGTTGGCGGCCAGCGGGCCGTCTGGCAGACCTTCCCACTTCTCCTTGTTCTTTGTGTCCTGCGTGTCATTGCGCACGAGCTGCCAGGGAGCGATATCGCCGGAGCTGCCGAACATGTGCAGGCCGACGTGTTTCAGCAACTCGTCAGGCGTTTTCGGCCGGCCATAGCGGTTGAGATAGGCCGGGCTGGCGTAGAGGGAGTTCGACATATCGGCAAGGCGCCGTGCGACGAGGGTGGCGTCGTCCGGCAGGCTGGAGGCGATGCGGATGGCAAGGTCGAACTGTTCGGCCAGCAGGTCGACGCGGCGCGGTGACATGTCCAGCTCCAGCCGCACCTCGGGATAGTTCTCGCAGAACTTCAGGAAGAAGGTGCTGAGGATCAGCTTGTCGGAGAAGCCCGGCGGCATGGTCACGCGCAGGCGGCCGCGCGGCAGCACCTGGCGATGCTGGGCGTAGGCGATGGCGGCTTCCGTCTCCTCCTGCAGGCGGCGCGCGTGCTCGAAGATGCCCTGGCCGAATTCGGTCAGGGCGAGCTTGCGCGTGCTGCGGGCGAGCAGGCGTTCGCCGAGGCGCGTTTCGAGCCCCGCAATGCGCCGGGAGACCGTGGATTTGGGCAGGCCGACCTGATCGGCCGCACGCGAGAAGCTGCCGGCTTCGGCCACCTTGGCAAACAGCATCAGGTCGTTGGCATCGAGTTCCATGTGTTTCTCCAAGGCTGCAAGACTGTTGCATTGATGGAACAATGTAATCCAGTTTACGGGCTTCTGTCTTGTTTTTGAGGCGACTAAAGTTCGTTCCATGGCGGTGCAACACAGGGCCGCAGCCAACCGAACAGGAGAACGATCATGAACATCCTTCAAATCAATGCCAGCGCTCGTAGCGAAGGTTCGCAATCCACCCATCTCGCCAAGGAAGTGGTCGTCCATCTGCTCGACGCACATCCCGATGCGAATGTCGTCGTCCGCGACCTGGCCCGCCAACCTTTCCCCGTACTGGACGAAGCCGCTCTCGGCGCGCTCTTTACGCCAGAAGCGCAACGCACCCCTGAACAAGCCGCTCGCGTCGCCATCGACGATGCCGCGATCGCTGAAATCCAGGCTGCCAATATCGTCGTGATCGGCGTGCCGATGTACAACTTCGGTGTGCCTGTGCAGCTGAAGGCCTGGATCGACGCAATCTCGCGTGCCCGGGTGACCTTCACCTACACCGACAAGGGCCCGCAAGGTCTGCTGACCGGCAAGAAGGTGTACGTGGTGCTGGCCCGCGGTGGTCTGTATCGCGACACGGCAGCGGATTCGCAAGTGCCTTACCTGCGCACCGTGCTCGGTTTCCTGGGCATGAGCGACGTCGAGTTCATCTATGCTGAAGGCCTTGCAATGGGTGAAGAAGCTGCGCAGAAGGCCCTGGCCGAAGCACGCAAGGACATCAAGGCGATCGCCGCCTGAAGTGCGCCTGAGGCGCTTGCAGTAATGCAGTAGTACAAGAGTTGTTGAACCGGGGCTGCCTGCGGGCGGCCCCATCACTTGAGGAGAGCAACATGAACGCACCACAAACAACGCAGACCGTGACCGCAACGAGCGTCGCACGCTCGCGTGCCGTGGAGCGCCTGGTGCAAGGTCAGGCGACTTCGGACGGCGCCGGCGTCAAGCTGACGCGCGTGCTGACCAATAACCTGCAACGTCGCCTCGATCCTTTCCTCATGCTCGATGCATTCCGCAACGAGAATCCGGAAGACTACATGGGCGGCTTTCCCGATCACCCGCACCGTGGCTTCGAGACGGTTACCTACATGCTCGCCGGTCGCATGCGTCATCACGACAACGCGGGCAATGAAGGCCTGCTCGGCCCCGGTGGCGCGCAGTGGATGACGGCGGGTAGCGGCCTGATCCACTCCGAATTGCCGGAGCAGGAAGATGGCTTGATGGAAGGCTTCCAGCTGTGGGTGAACCTGCCCGCGAAGAACAAGATGATCGCGCCGTTCTATCGCGACATCCCGACCGAGCACATCCCCGAGTTCGCGGTTGAAGGTGATGTGAAGGTACGCGTGATTGCGGGTGCCAGCCACGACGTGGAAGGCGCGGTGACGCGTCCCGATACCGAGCCGCTGTACATCGACGTGCATCTGCCTGCAGGTGGGCGTTTCGCGCAGCAATTGCCGGTGGGGCATAACGCCTTCATCTACACCTATCGCGGCGAAGCTTCGGTGGGTGGCAAAGCAGTGCCGGATCGTCACATGGCGATTCTTGCCAACGATGGCGGCGATGGTGTCGTGATCGAGGCCAGCGTGCCGACACGCGTGATCCTGATCGCCGGCAAGCCGCTCAACGAGCCGATCGCGCAGTACGGCCCGTTCGTGATGAACACTGCCGAGCAGATCCAGCAGACCTTGCAGGACTACCATGACGGCAAGTTCGACAGGGTGACGGTGCAGGCGCTGGCAGGCTGAAGATGAGGTGATGAAATGAAACGGCGGTCTGATCCAGACCGCCGTTTTTCTTTTTCAGAGTCCCAAAAAATCCTTGTCATCCCGGCCTTCGCCGGGATGACAAACTTGATTTCAGCTACTGCGGCCAGAAGCCTTGTCGATCGCAGCAGCGCTCATGACGGCAGCACTCACGGATTCGGCTGGTACTTCACTGAGCGATTGCGCCGGCGCTTCGACCGGAATGTACAGGATGAAGGCCGTGCCTTCGTCGGGCGTGCTGTCGAGCTGGATCTGGCCGCCGAGCAAGGTCGTCACGATGTTGTAGACGATGTACAGGCCCAGCCCGCTGCCGCCTTCGCCCATGCGTGTCGTGAAGAAGGGGTCGAAGACACGGCCCTGGCGTTCCTTGGGGATGCCGATGCCATTGTCGGCAATGGTCAGGCGCACTTCGCCCGGCGCACTCAGGCGCGCCGAGACATGCAGGTCGCCGCTCTCTCCGGGCCGGTAGCCGTGCACCATGGCATTGATGATGAGATTGCTGACCACCTGGTCGAGCGGGCCGGGATAGCTGTCGAGTTCGATGTCATCCGGAATGTCGATGGTGATGCTGTGCTGCGCCTTGCGGATGGCCGGCCCCATGGCGGCCACCACCTCGGCGATGGTCTTGGCTAGGTTGAAGCGGCGCCGCTGCTCGCTGGTCTGATCTACCGCGACCTGCTTGAAGTTGGTGACCAGCGATACCGCGCGATGCGTATTGCGTTCGATCAGCGAACAGCCTTCCACGCAGGTCTCGACCATGCGTGCGAAGTCGGACTTCTTGAGCTGACCGGACAGGGTCAGCTTCGCAAACTCTGCCATGTGCTCACGCAACGAGGTCGACGCGATCAGGGCGTTGCCCAGCGGCGTGTTGAGTTCGTGCGCGACGCCGGCCACAAGGCTGCCCAGCGAAGCGAGTTTCTCGCTATGTACGAGCTGATCCATGGCTTGCGAGAGTTGCTGGTTCGAGCGCTCCAGTGCGGCTGTACGCTCATGCACGCGCTGTTCCAGACCCTGGTTGAGGCGCAGGATTTCCTGTTCCGACGCTTTCTGCGCGGTGATGTCCTTGGCGGTACCGCTGTAGCCGAGGAAGCGGCCTTCGGTGTCATACAGCGGATCACCGTTCGACTGCAGGTACAGGATGGAGCCATCGGGCATCGGCACCGAGAATTCAAAGTTGCGGAACGGTTCGTGCGCTTCCACGCGCCGTTTGTGCTCCTGCCATTTCTCGCGTTGCTCGGGCGTGCGCAGGTGTGGCCAGGCACTCTCCCAGCGCGTTGCGCCAAGACGCAGGACGTTCTTCTCCAGCAACTCGTCAGCACGGTTGCCGGTGAAGGAGATGTAGCGGTACTCCGCGTCCTGTTCCCACAGCAGGTCGCTCGACATGTCGGACAGGCTGCGGAAGCGAGATTCGCTGTTGCGCAGCGCATTCTCGGCGCGCACGCGCTCCAGCGCACTTTCGCGGAACGAGGTGAGCGAGCCGGCGAGCTGCCCCAGTTCGTTCTTGCCGAGATCCGGCACCGGATGCTCGAAGTTGTTGTTCGAGAAGGCCTCGACGGACTGCATGAGCTGGGCCAGTGGGCTGCGGATGGAGCGCGCGATCATCGCGCTGAACAGGAAGGTGATCGCGACGACCAGAACGCCGACCAGCACCGTGGACACATTGATCACCATCAGCTGATGCGCATAGCGGCTGCTCAGGCTCAGCTCGATGGCGGCGTAGCGCTGGTCGAGCAGGCGCGCCGCCTGTGCGATGGTCTGCTGGCCGGCTTCGATCTTTCGGTCGAGCACCAGATTGCGTTTCGCAGAGGCGCGTTGCAGGCTGCCCAGGCCGGAGATCATCGTATGCACTTTGCTCTGTAGCTGGCGCAGCGCCGAGCGCTCGATCTCGCCTGGTGCGAACTCTTCCAGGACCGGTGCAAGCGCCGCCACGCGCTCGAGCGAGGCGCGGGTGCTCAGGCTCGTCTTGGTCTCGCGTTTCACATAGAACGAGTTGATCTTCAGCAGGGACTCGATGAAGGTATTGATCAGCGATAGCGAGGCTGGCCCAACCAGCGTCTGCTTGTGCTGTTGCACGGTTTCGCCCATCACCAGGGCCAGCAGATCGGCTGCGCGTTCGCTGGGGTCCTGCAGCTCGGTCTGATAGATATTGTCGATCTCTGCGTTGAGCGACCTGAGCTCGCGGTAGCCCTCGATGAAGGAGCGCAGCCCGTCACGCATGGCCGTGAAGCTGGCGGCGTTTTCATCGTTCTCTTGCTCGATCTTCTCCAGGTCGGCAAACAGCGTGGCCGTCGACTTGTCGATCTGCAGGATCAGGTCTTCGTTCGGCATCGTGATGTATTCGCGGATGCTGGCTTGCAGGCGAGCCGTCTCGGTGTCGAAGCGGCGCAGCTGGCGCTGTTCGGTGTTGAGTCGTTCGATGGCCGTGAAATAGCGATCCTTGATCACGCTGCTGAGAATGCTGAGTGCCAGCAACAGACTCAGACCAACGACGTTCAGCAGGAACAGGTGGCGCAGGCGCTGCCTGATCGGAATGGCATTGAGCCAGCTGGAGATACCGTCACGAAGGGCGCGCAGTCTGAGTTGCATCGAGCGTCATTGCACGGCGCGGATGCGCCGGATCAGGTCCTGCTGTACGGGGTCGGCGGCAAAGCGTGCATAGGCTGGTTGCACGGCGGCTTCGAAGCGCGCCAGCTCTTGCGGCGGAATGTCATTGAATTTGATGCCGGCCAGCTTCAGCGAAGCTTCGACGCGCTCCTCGCGCTGCACCCACATGTCGCGCATCATCGTCATCGATTCGCGCGCTGCGCTGCGCAGCAGGTTTTGCTCTGCAACCGACAGCTTGTCCCATACCTGGCGCGAAATGACGAGGACATCCGGCGACATGCTGTGATGGGTCAGCGAGTAGAAGGGCGCGCTGCGGAAATGCTCTTCGCTGCTATAGGTGGGGGAGTTGTTTTCTCCAGCCTCGACGATGCCGGTCTTGAGCGCGCGCCCGGTCTGCACGAAAGGCAGGCGCACGGGCCTGGCCTGCAGCAACTCGAAGACGTAGGTTGCGAGAGGCGTGGGCTGGACGCGGATGGCGAGATCCTTCATGTCGTCCAGCGTGCGGATGGGCTTTTTGGCCGTGTAGATATTGCGCACGCCCGCATCGAAGTAGGCAAGGCCGATCAGGCCTTGGGGGCGCAGCGAATCGAGAATCTCCTTGCCGATCGGCCCGTCCAGTACCTTGTGCAAGTGCTGGATGTCGCGAAACAGGTAAGGCAGGGACAGCACGCGCATCTGCGGCGAGGCAGGGTCCAGCGCTTGGGCGCTGATGCGTGTCATGTCCAGCTTGCCTGCCTTGACCAGGTCCAGCAGCGGGCCCTCATCGCCGAGCAGGCCGGAGTCGAATACGCGGATGCCCAGCTTGCCGTTGGTTTTCTTCGAGACGATCTGTCCCATGAAGATCACCGCCTGCACGGTCGGATAGTCTTCGGTATGCACGTCGGCGCTGCGTAGCACGCGCTTCGCGTCAGCCGCCTGTGTGCCAGTGCCGACTGCCATGGCGATGATTGCCGCAGCTACGAGCGTCACCACGCGGGCGCATGCGTTGCTGCGGAGTTTTCCGGCCATCATCATTTGCGGACTGCGTCCTTCCTGGCGTCTTTGCCGGAGTCGGCCGGTGCAATGGTCGTGGGCAGGCTGCCGCCGTGATGTTTGCGGTAGATAGCGCCCAGGTTGTCGTTGCGCAGATTGGCGACGACCCAGTCGTTGATCCAGTCACGCAGCGGCTTCTCACCGTTGGGCATGCCAACCGCGATATTGAAGACGCTCTGCATGAACTGGATGACCATGGGGCGCTTCGGCTTGTCACGGTTGTAGCGATCGACCAGTGATTGCGGCGCCGAGAGGATGTCGAACTCGCCGGCGGCGTACCCTGCGAGCATCTTCGTGTTCTCCGGGTATTCAAGAGGCATGGCACCCGGCGCATCATGAATCAAGGAGGTGAGATTCGAGCTGTTGGCCAGGATGCCGACGGTCTTGCCATCGAGATCCAGCATGGAGTTGTACTGGTGCGCCTGCGGCGCGGCGATGACAACGGGGATTTGCGAGTAGGGCACCGAGAAGGCAATCTGGCGCTCGCGCTCCGGTGTGATCGACAGCGTGGACAAGACAAGATCAGCGCGCCGTTCCAGCAACACCGTGACGCGCTCGCTGGCGGGAATGCGGACGATCTCCAGCTTGACGCCGAGGCCTCGAGCCAGAAGGCGGGCCGTATCGATCTCCGAGCCAACGAGATTGTTGTTGGCATCCAGATAGTTGAAAGGTGGCGTGGCGGCTGACATGGCGACACGCACCTTGCCATCAGCCCGGATCCGGGCGAGCAGATCGGCGTGGGCCTGCGTAACCGCCAGCAGCGTCAGGCAGCTTGCAGTCAGCCTGCGCAACCATCTGCATGGCGTGGCCGCTACCCTGCGGGAGGTGTTCGCAAGACTATGCATGGCTGCCGGCTTCAGCGCACCAATGCCTTCGGCATGACTGTTTCAGGCAGGTCTTGCCCGTGGTAACGACGGTAGATCGTGTTCAGCTTGCCGTTGCCAAGATTCTTCGCCACCCATGCGTTGATCCACTCGCGCAGGCTGCGCTCGCTCTTGCGGATGCCGACTGCGACCTCGAATTCCCTCTGGATGAATTTTTCCTCGATAGGGCGATCCGGCGCGAGGCGATTGACCTCGTCGATATCGGCGCGTTGTGCCGAGATGATGTCGAACTGGCGTTTGACGTAGCCATCGAGCAGGGCATGCTCATCTTCGTACTCGACGATGTCCACGCCTGTGGTGTTCTGCTTGAGCTGAGCGCCGTTGGAGGTATTGCGCCCGACGCCGACCTTCTTGCCGACCAGGTCGCGATAGCCGGTGACCTGCAATTTCTTCGGCGCACCAATGACCAGCGCGATGACAGAGTAGGGGACCGAGAAGGAAATGGCCCGTTCACGCTCCGGCGTGATGGAGAGTGCTGAAAGAATGATGTCAGCCTTATTCGACAACAGGGTGTCGATGCGGTCGGCATTCGCTACATAGACAAAATCGATGGCCACCCCGAGATCCTTGGCGAGCAGCTTGGCCGTATCGACATCAGAACCGGTGAAGCCGAGCTTTGGATCCTGATAACTGAAGTTGGGCAAGCCGTTGATGATCGCGACGCGGATGCGGTTTACAGCCTTGATGTCCGCCAGCTGGTCAGCGCTTGCCGCGCCTGACGCAAGCAGGCCCAGCAGAAGCAGTCCGCAGCGCAAGGCCTGGTGGATGGGGCGTGAGTGGCTCATCGGGATTTGTCTCCATTCTTTGATGGCACGAGCCGGTTCATGCCAGCTCATCTTCTTGTCCTGTTTTAACGAGCGCTGTTGCTTGATCTTGAATTGCCGGGTGCATGGCAAAACGGGGCCCGATGTGCAATATGGCACGATTCCGGCCGGTGACGCTACGGGGGGCAAACCCTCGACAGAGCGGCTGGGGGTGCCGGCCGACGAGGACTAGCGGCATTCCAGGCAAAGGTTCGACGGCGTGCACAGAGGGCGTCCAGAAGTGTGTCCATGCATGTCGAAAGTGTAAAAAGTACTAGGAAAACAGGCGGTTTTATGAAATGATGCTGACCCTTGTGCAACGCACCAACGCCGCGTTGCAACAAATGACTAGTAGCATCGTCCCCAGCATGACCCCGAAGCGGGTCGATCTTGCAGCGCCGTAGAGCTGCATTTTCCGTCTGTTGGTCGATGTTGTGACCAACCCGGCACGTCCTTACAAAGGAGCCTGTGCCCCGACGGAGCGCCCTCAGTAGCCTCCAGTCCCGATCGCGCCTTCAGTTACGGCGTAAGGGCCGCTTTTGTCCACGACTTTGGACAGGCGACGCAATCGGAGCTGGCCGGATGCAAGCGGGTGATACACGCATCAATGAGCAACGCAGTAGAAAACAATACCAATAGCACCTCCCCCGACACGTCAGATTCCCCGACTTTTGCAAGCCTGGGCCTGGCCCAGCCCTTGCTGAACGCCATTCACGCGCTCGGCTTCACGACCCCGACCCCTGTGCAAGCTGCAGCCGTACCGGCCGCCATGCAAGGCGGTGACTGGATGGTCAGCAGCAAGACCGGCAGCGGCAAGACCGCGGCCTTCCTGATTCCGACGCTCAACGTGCTGATGAACGAAGACACGTCGAAGCTGAGCCAGGCCGTTGGCCCGCGCATCCTCGTGCTGTGTCCGACGCGTGAGCTGGCCGCCCAGGTTGCGACCGATGCCATCAATCTCGTCAAGCAGGCGCGTGGCATCCGCATTGCCACCGTCGTTGGTGGTATGCCTTTCCCGAAGCAGATCGCGTCCCTGCGCGGTGCTGCTGTTGTGATCGCAACGCCGGGCCGTTTGCTGGATCTGGCCAATCGCCGCGCATTGCGCCTCGACAACGTGGCCTGCCTGGTCTGCGACGAAGCCGACCGCATGCTGGACCTAGGCTTTGCCGAAGACCTCGAAGCCATTCACGACCTGTGCCGCGGCCGTTCGCAGACGCTGATGTTCTCGGCGACGTTTGCGCCGCGCATCATGCAACTGGCATCCAGCCTGATGAACGAGCCGGGCCGTCTCGAACTGGCAACTGCACAAGACAAGCACACCGATATCACCCAAACCCTGCACTGGGTCGACGGCTTCGCACACAAGCGCAAGCTGCTGGCGCACTGGCTGGCGGATACCTCGATCGATCAGGCCCTCATCTTCACCAGCACCCAGGCGGACGCCGATCTCCTGGCTGGCGAACTCGAAGCCGAAGGTCACGCGGCAGCAGCACTGCACGGAGCCATGCCACAGGCGGTGCGTAATCGTCGTCTGAAGAGCCTGCGCGACGGCCGCATCCGTGTGCTGGTCGCCACTGACGTTGCTGCGCGCGGCATCGATGTGCCGACCATCAGTCACGTCATCAACTTCGGTTTGCCGATGAAGGCGGAGGACTATGTTCACCGTATTGGCCGTACCGGTCGTGCCGGCCGCACCGGTATTGCGGTCACGCTGGCCGAATACCGCGACCGTTCGAAGATCATGGCAATCGAGCGCTATACGCAGCAACGCATCGCGCCGAGTGAAATCGCCGGTCTCGAGCCAAAGCCGCCTGTGCGCCGTGAAGGGCGTAGTGATGGCCGCGGTTTCGGCGATCGCCCGCGCTTTGGTGACAAGCCACGTAGCTTCGGCGACAAACCGCGCAGTTTTGGTGATGATCGCGCGCCACGCAGCTTCAGTGATCGCCCGGCACGCATCTTCAACGATGCCAAGCCACGCTTCAACGCTGACGCGCCGCGTCGCCAGTTCGGTGAAGGCTCGTCTGACAGCCGCCCGGCGCGTTCCGGAAGTGGCGACAGCCGTCCGCCACGCCGTGACGATCGTTAAACAAGGTTTCATGGCCTCATGAAAACGGCGCGGATCGCAAGATTCCGCGCCGTTTTTCATTGGTTTTCATGCCTTGGGGCGGTGGGCTGGTTTGCAGCTCAAGGCCGCGTGAGGCGCGCCGCCATTGCGCCTCGTCATATCCACCCTTGTAGCAAGTCGTGGCCTGTGGCGTGCTTTGTCGTAGAATTAAAGGCTTGCCGCGTTCTTGCCGAAGAATACAAGGCAACCTGCTTCCGGCAGTTTCGTGACCTCACATACAGGAGACGCTTTCCATGGCCAAGGGCGACATCATTCAGCTCAAGTTTCACGAATTCCAAGACCCGTCCACCGGCGCACGTGTCACCCGCCTCACGCCCACCGATGTGACCTGTCACCGTAATTACTTCTATCAGAAGTGTTTCACCAACGACGGCAGCAAGCTGCTGTTCGGTGGCCTGTTCGACAACGATAGCTGGAACGCGTACCTGCTCGACTTCAAGACCCAGACCGCACGCCAGATCACCGACGGCAAGGGCAAGGTCGACAACACCTTCGGTAACTTCCTGTCGCCTGACGACAAGTACCTCTATTACGTCAAGGGCGGCCGCGAACTGCGCCGTGTCGAACTGGATTCGCTCGAAGAGCACATTCTTTACACCGTGCCGCAAGGCTATAAGGGTTACGGCACCTGGGTCTCCAACTCGGAATGCACCAAGCTGGTCGGTATTGAAGTGGTCGAAGGCGACTTGCTGCCCCTCAAGACCTGGGAAGAGTTCGCGGTCCAGTACCACAACAAGCCACGCTGCCGTCTCGTAGTCATCGATATTGCGACGGGCACCAGCAAGGTCATCTTCGAACAAGCCAAATGGATGGGCCACCCGCTGTACCGTCCGTTCGATGACCACACGGTCGCTTTCTGCCATGAAGGTCCGCACGACCTGGTCGATGCCCGTATGTGGTTCGTCGATGAAGACGGCAAGAACGTGCGCAAGGTCAAGGAACATGAGGAAGGCGAAAGCTGCACCCACGAGTTCTTCGTGCCGGACGGCTCCAAGATGCTTTACGTCTCTTATAAAAAGGGCAGCACCGAGCGCTGGATTTGCGCTGCGGACCCCGTCACCCTGGAAAACGAAGCGCTTCTCACCATGCCGGCGTGTTCGCACCTGTACAGCAACTACGACGGTTCCCTGGCTGTTGGCGATGGCTGCGATACACCGCCGGACGTGGCGGATACAGCGGCTCACACCCACGAGAACGATCCGTTCCTGTACTTGTTCGATCTGAAAAACAAGACGACCAAGAAGATCTGCGAGCACCGCACGTCCTGGAAGGTTTATCGCGAAGACCGTCAAGTCACGCACCCGCACCCATCATTTACGCCTGATGACAAGCGCGTCTTGTTTACCAGCGATTTTGAGGGTGAGCCTGCTCTGTACCTGGCTGATCTGCCTGCATAAACACCGCTTCTCGCAAAATGAAAAAGGCCGCTTTGCGGCCTTTTTCATTTGTATGTACGAAGCGATTTGTTCTGCGCCGCACAATTCAAACGTGTGTTGCATGAACGCAACAAACCGCTGTTTACGTCTCTCTTTAATCGTTGTCTGCCTTGCTGTGAGCGCAAAGCCTTTGCAAGAATGCTTCACCACTTCTCGGTCTTTGGAGAGGTAAGGCGATCAGGCAACATGTTTCCCCTGGTCGAATTCAATTTTGAGGAGAAACTCAATGCAGAAGAAACTCATCGCCCTTGCCGTCGCTGGCCTGATGTCCGGCGCCGCTTTCGCGCAAACTTCCGTCACCATCGGCGGCAAGTTCGACGCTGGCTACCAGTTCAAGCGTACCTCCAAGGCCGATACGGCCGCTGGTGGCCCGAACGGCGGCTCGACCACCGAGACCCTGGGTGACGGCGCAGCCAGCACCTCGCGTATCACGGTTGGTGCCAAGGAAACCCTGTCCCCAGGTTGGGAAGCAGGTGTGAGCTTGGATCTGCGTTTCGGCACGATCGAAGAAGGCAAGGGTTTCACGCAAGATTCGACCAAGACCATCAACGGTCAAGGTGGTATCAACAGCAACGATAAGAAGGCTCTGTACCTGACGACTCCGATCGGTACTGTGCAGTGGGGCGTGATCAACGCTGGCGACAACTTCTACCTGGCCGAAAAGCCATACATGGTCAGCCCGAAGGACCTGGAAATCGTCAAGTACGGTATCGCAACGTACCGTATCACGGCTCTGACCAGCCGCGTGACTGACATCCGCACCCCGACGATCAACATGGGCCCGGTCGGTCTGTTGTTCAAGGGTCAATACGCATTCGGCGACAACCGTAAGAGCGGCGACAGCAACATCAGCGCTGCTAACAGCGGTGACGCCCTGTCCGGCGGCTTTGAATACAAGGTCGGCGACGTGGTCAATGGTGGTTTCGACTACCTCCATCGTACGCCAAGCACCAACGGCGGAACTGTTCCTGGCGTCACTGCCGTCGAAGGCTTCAACTTCTGGCGCTTCTACACCAGCGTGATGCCTGTCAAGGGTCTGAAGATCGCCGGTACCTACATCGATCAACGTGGTTATGGCCAGAACACGGTCAACTCGCAGCGTAGCGGCTGGGCCGACAAGGTTACCAACGCTGTCATCAGCTACAACCTGAACGACAAGCTGGAAATCGGCGCGGAATACTCGATCGTGCGTGACGTGGGCGAATTCCGTAACAGCGGCCATGGCTACATGTTCGGTGGTGCTTACTTCCTGTCGAAGAACACCTACATCTATGCTGCCTTCCAGAAGGCTGACTGGCAGTCGAATGCCTCCGCTTACGGCGGCAAGTACGACGGTACCGCGCCAGGCTTCAGTGGCACGGCATCGAAGGTCGACAGCAACTACACCCGCTTCGGTCTGGTCAAGGAGTTCTGATCGTTTTTACGAACGAACAGAAAAAGAAAGCAGCCTTCGGGCTGCTTTTTTTTGCCATACGCTCTCGTGCCCGGTGCCGTTGGTTGCCGCTTCTTCCTGCCTGCAGAAGATAAAATATCGAAATTCAAGATTTTCGGTGACGTATGGCACAGATACACCAGGCAGTCGTGCAAGGCTTGATGACGCAGGCACTTTCCTCGCACCAGGCAGGGCAATACGGCAAGGCGGAGCAATTTTATCAATCTGTCTTGCAATTTGCCCCTGAGTATTTTGATGCTCTCCACCTCATGGGGGTGCTGGAAGATGAGCGTGGCAACGGCGTTCTTGCCGTGCAGTACATCCGGAAAGCTTTGGCGATCAATCCGCGAGTGCCTCATGCCCATGTGAATCTTGGTTCGGCGTTGCGGCGGCTGGGTCGATTGGACGAAGCGCTTGATAGCTATGACGCAGCGATTGCCGTGCAACCAGATCTAGCCCTTGCGCATTTCAATCGAGGCAATGTACTGCGTGATATGACGCGGCTTGAGGAGGCATTCGACAGCTTTTGCGAGGCCGCCAGACTTGACCCCGATGACGCCGACGCTCGTAATAATTGCGGCTCCATGCTCTGGAAGGCCCGCAAATATGAAGAAGCTCTTCCTTATTTTGATGGGGCGCTTGCCATAAACCCCTTCCACTTTGATGCCCTTATCAATAAAGGCAGCACGTTGGAAAAGCTGGAGAGGGATGATGAGGCGCTTGAGCTTTATGAACGGGTCTTGTCGCGACAGCCGGATCACGTCGTGGCGATCGTTAATCGTGGCTCAGCCTTGGAGGGAAAGGGGTTTACGGAGGAGGCTTTACAGCATTATCTGCTTGCGCAGCGCCATGCTCCGGACGATGTGAGTGCAAACTTGAATGAAGGGTTTTGCCGGCTCAAGCAAGGGGATTTTGAAGTTGGCCTCGAGAAGTACGAGTGGCGCTGGAAAGGTCCGCAAGAAAGAGGGAATCGGCAATTTGAGATCCCTCGCTGGAATGGAGAAGACTTGGCCGGCAAGAGGATTCTGCTGCATGCCGAGCAAGGTTTTGGAGATACGCTGCAGTTTTGCAGATATGCATCGTTATTGGCGCAGCGAAGAGCGAACGTTGTTCTGGAGGTCCCTCCGTCGCTTGTTCGGTTGCTCGAGAAATTAGATGGTGTTGAGCGCGTGCTTGCCCATGGCGCTGCGCTTCCAGACGCCGATTTTCACTGCCCGCTACTGAGTGTGCCGCTGCTGGTAAAGACGAGAGTAGCGAGTATCCCGGCGGAGACTCCTTACCTGTACGTGCCAGACGATTCCTATGAAAAATGGGCACGCAAGATAGGTATTTCTGCCAGACGGCGCATCGGTATTGCTTGGGGGACTACGACCAAGGATACAAAGAAAGTACTGCCTATCAGTGTTCTGAGCGAGTTGTTCGATTGCAACTGCGATTTCTTTGTCGTGCAAAAAGACATACGCGAGAGCGACAGGGTAGTGCTTGAGTCTTACCCAAACGTGCGAATTGTCAGTGACGAACTATCAGATTTCTGTGATACGGCGGCGCTGTTATCGCTTATGGATAGAGTTGTCACGATAGATACCTCGATCGCGCATCTTGCTGGGGCACTGGGGTTGCGTGCGTGGATCATGTTGCACGTTGCTGCGGATTGGCGATGGTTCGAAGGGCGAGAAGACTCGCCATGGTACCCAACGGTCAGGTTGGTCCGGCAGTCAAGCGCCGCGGATTGGAACTCGGTAGTCCAGCGGGTCAAGCTAGCGTTGAACGACCTGATTGAGCGTGTCGAGTAATTCGGTGGAGCAGAGGGTGCTGATTCTGGCGGGCTAGCGCAGCACCAGATTGTCACGGTGGATCAGTTCGGACTCTTCGATGTAGCCGAGAATGGACTCTATTTCGGTAGAGGCGCGGCGTGCAATGCGACGGGCTTCTGAGCTGGAGTAGTTGCTGAGCCCGCGCGCAATTTCGATCCCCGCGCTGTTGCGGCACGCGATCACGGCGCCGCGTTCGAAGTCACCTTCGACGGAGACGACGCCGATAGGCAGCAGACTTGCGCCATTGCCAAGGGCCTTGGCCGCGCCGGCGTCGAGTGAGAAGCTGCCTGCAAGTTGCAGGTGATCGGCCATCCATTGCTTGCGCGCAGCCAGGGGGGTGCTGCTGGCATAGAGCAGAGTGCCCATGGCTTCACCGGCCGCGAGTTGTAGCAGCGGATCGGTTTCGCGACCGGATGCAATGAGGGTATGCGCGCCACTGCGTGCTGCGCGCTGTGCTGCGCGGATCTTTGTAATCATGCCGCCGCGCGAGATGCCGCTGCCTGCGCCGCCGGCCATGGCTTCGTAAGCGGTGTCCTCCGCACGCCCCTCGGAGATGAGCGTGGCATTGGGGTCGCGACGGGGGTCTGCGGTGTAAAGCCCCTTCTGATCGGTCAGGATGATCAGGGCATCGGCCTCGATCAGGTTGGCGACCAGCGCGCCAAGTGTGTCGTTGTCGCCGAACTTGATCTCGTCCGTAACGACAGTGTCATTCTCGTTGATGATAGGGACGACGCCTAGTTCGAGCAAGGCTGACAGGGTGGAGCGCGCATTGAGATAGCGCAAGCGGTCGGCGAGATCCGCATGCGTGAGGAGGATCTGCGCTGTCTTCAGGTCATGCGCGGCAAAAGCGCCTTCGTAGGCCTGGGCGAGGCCCATCTGCCCGACCGCTGCGGCTGCCTGCAGTGCATGCGTTTCGCTGGGGCGGGTGGCCCAGCCGAGGCGCTGCATGCCGGCCGCAATTGCGCCGCTCGACACCATGACAATTTCACGGCCTTCGGCACGCAGTTGCGCAATTTGCCTGGCCCAGCCAGCGATGGCTGCGAGGTCCAGGCCCTGGCCGTTGTTGGTTACCAGTGCGCTGCCGACTTTTACAACCAGACGGCGGGCTTTACGTATGGCATCACGCATTGTTGCGTTTCTCTGGTCTGTTAGTCGCGAACGTAGATGATTTCGCCGTCGTAATCGTCATCATCATCGTCGTCTTCATCGCCTTGATCGGCGACATTTTGCGGAGTGTTTGCGGGGCCGCCTTCGATGTCTGCGCGCTTTTCTTCGGTTGTGCGCCGGGGTTGTGCATCGAGGTAGTCCTGAATTGCGAAGACCAGACCCTTGCAGCCTTCGCCCTTCATGCCGGAAATGGCGAACCAGTGATCGGGCGTGCCGTAAGCGTCGAGGAAGGCGCGGACACGCGCTTCACGTTCTGCTTCGGGGATGAGGTCGAGCTTGTTCAGGACCAGCCAGCGTGGCTTGAGGAACAGGCTTTCATCGTACTTGCGCAGTTCTTCGACAATCGCTCGCGCTTCATGCACGACGTCGGCGTCCGGATCGTACGGCGCGAGATCCACGAGATGAAGCAGCAAGTGTGTGCGTTGCAGATGGCGCAGGAAACGATGGCCCAGGCCAGCGCCTTCAGCTGCGCCTTCGATCAAGCCGGGGATGTCAGCAATGACGAAGCTGCGGCCTTCATCGGTGCGCACCACACCAAGATTCGGAGCGAGCGTCGTAAAGGGGTAGTCGGCAACCTTGGGTTTGGCTGCGGAAACCGCCCGGATGAATGTGGATTTGCCCGCGTTGGGCATTCCCAGCAGGCCCACATCGGCAAGTACCTTCAGCTCAAGCGCCAGCTCGAAGCGTTCGCCGGGCTCGCCTGGTGTTTTCTGGCGTGGTGCGCGGTTGGTGCTGGATTTGAAGTGCAGATTACCGAGACCACCCTTGCCGCCACGAGCGATGACGACTCTTTTACCGTCTTCATCCAGATCCGCCATGATCTCGCCGGTTTCGCGATGCTTGACGACCGTGCCGACCGGCATGCGCAAGACGGCGTCTTCACCGCCCTTGCCATAACAATCGCTTCCTCCCCCTTTTTCACCGTTCTGTGCATGGTAAGTGCGCGTGAAGCGGTAATCGACGAGGGTATTGATATTGCGGTCGGCTACCAGGATTACGCTGCCGCCGCGGCCACCATCGCCACCATCTGGGCCGCCAAAGGGGATGTATTTCTCGCGGCGAAACGTCGCCGCGCCATTGCCACCGTCTCCGGCAATGACTTCAATGCGGGCTTCGTCGAAGAATTTCATGAGGATCTCGAATGCTTAAAACAGGTGATCAGATATTGATCATCGGGCTGCGACAACAGCATGCAGGTCTTACTGCCAAAGATACGAAGATGTACCAAGGACCGCAAGATGCACGGCTGCAAATGAAAAAGCCCCGTCGCGGCGCGACAGGGCTTTCGGTCAATCGCGCGGAAGCTGATTAAGCCTGTGCTTCCGGAACGATCACGACGGTACGGCGACGCAGGGCGCCTTTGACCTGGAACTGCACGCGGCCTTCGATCAGCGCGAACAGGGTGTGATCCTTGCCGATGCCGACGTTTTCGCCTGGGTGGTATTCCGTGCCACGTTGACGAACGATGATGTTGCCCGCAGCAACCAGCTCACCGCCGTAGCGCTTCACACCAAGTCGTTTTGCATGGGATTCGCGGCCGTTACGGGAACTGCCGCCTGCTTTTTTGTGTGCCATGGCGCATTAGCTCCTGTTAGGCCGAAATCGCTTCGATGCGAACTTCGGTGTAGTTTTGACGATGGCCTTGATGCTTCTGATAATGCTTACGACGACGCATTTTGAAGATGTTGACCTTGTCGTGACGGCCTTGTGAAAGCACAACTGCTTTCACCGAGGCGCCGGAAACCAGAGGTGCGCCGATTGTTACCGACTCACCTGCACCAACCATGAGAACCTGGTCGAAATTGATTTCAGCGCCAACGTCTGCCGGTATCTGTTCTACTTTGATTTTTTCGCCAGCTGCAACGCGATACTGCTTGCCGCCGGTTTTTATGACCGCATACATGTTGGAACTCCATTACGAGGGACTGCAGAACCCGCGATTATGTGTTAGGTGGAGTCTCTCGTCAAGCCCTTTCGGTCTTTGCGCCCGGAGCCCGGCTTGACGTTCGCTGCCCTGCACACATAACATCCCGCGTCCAACTTTTGCCTCACCTCCTTTTGTCCTCTCTCGCCCCATCCCCCGCCGCTTCGCTGGAACAGCTGTACGCTCCCATCGCTTCCGATATGGCTGCGGTCGATCAGGTCATCCGCTTGCGGCTGCATTCCGATGTCGTGCTGATTCGCCAGGTCGCTGAATACATCATCGGGGCCGGCGGCAAGCGTCTGCGACCGGCGCTGGTGCTGCTGGTCGCTGATGCCTGGGGCTACGGCAGCACGGGCGAGACGCGCCATCATGAACTGGCGGCTGTGGTGGAGTTCATCCATACGGCGACCTTGTTGCACGATGACGTGGTGGATGAGTCCGATCTGCGCCGCGGGCGTTTGACGGCAAATGCGACCTTCGGCAACGCGGCTTCGGTGCTGGTAGGCGACTTCCTCTATTCGCGCGCTTTCCAGATGATGGTTGGCGTCGATGACATGCGCGTCATGCGTGTGCTGGCGGATGCAACCAACGTGATCGCCGAGGGCGAAGTGCTGCAGCTGCTGAACGTTCGCAATGCTGACGCGACGGTCGAGGAGTATCTGCGTGTCATTCATTTCAAGACAGCCATGCTGTTTGAAGCGGCAACGCGTCTGGGCGGCATCCTGGGTGGGCTGGACGAGGCGGGGCAGGAGCGCATGGCCCTGTTCGGGCGTCATCTCGGTACGGCTTTCCAGCTGATTGATGATGTGCTCGACTATTCCGGCGACGAAGGCAAGACTGGCAAGCATCTCGGTGATGATCTGGCTGAAGGCAAGCCAACCTTGCCTTTGATCCATGTCATGCGTCATGGCACGCCGAAGCAGGCCGCTGTCGTGCGCCGGGCGATCGAAGAGGCGGGTCGCGAAGATTTTGCGGAAGTCATGCTGGCGATCCAGGAAACCAATGCACTGGCCGCCACGCGCGAGTTCGCCCAGCGCGAAGCAGCGGCTGCGCGAGCCGCTCTGGCAGGGCTGCCGCCTTCCGTTTTTGCCGACTCGCTGCTACAATTGTGCGACTTTGCGGTGGCGCGTAATTACTGAGCATTACAAGAAATACACGCGCCGTGCCGGTAGCCATCGTGTCAATCGGGGTGTAGCTTAGCCTGGTAGAGCGCTACGTTCGGGACGTAGAGGCCGGAGGTTCGAATCCTCTCACCCCGACCATCATTGCGGGTGCAGGCTCCATAATCAGCATCACGGTTTGAGAGTATTTTGAGTTGAGGCCACCTTGCGTGGCCTTTATTGTTTCTGTCCTCGCGTGCGCGGGCTTTGCCCCATGCTTGGTGCGTGAATTGCTTGTTACACTTGCCCAAAACGGGGCGCCTGGCGCCTCTCATCTCAATTCGAGCGATAGATTCTGCGGATGCTGAAGATTCTGGTCATCGATGAAATCCAGGAGCGCGCGCTTGATATATGCAAGGCGCTGACCACTGCCGGGCATGAGGTGGCCGCGGTGTTGTCCGATGCATTTCAGCTCAACAGCAAGATGCAGGAGATGCGCCCTGACGTGGTGCTGATCAATACCGACTCGCCAAGTCGTGACACGCTCGAGAATCTTGCGGTCATGCACCAGAACTTCCCGCGCCCAGTATTGATGTTCTCGGAAGATGATGCAGACGATGTGATCCGTCTGGCGATGCGTGCCGGCGTCTCTTCTTACGTGGTGGACGGTCTGGCCCCTGAGCGCCTCGAGTCGCTGTTGCGCGTGGCGACCGTGCATTTCGATCAGTTCATGGCGCTGCGCCAGGAGCGCGATGATGCGCAACGCAAGCTGTCCGAGCGCGTGATCATTGATCGCGCCAAGGGCGTGCTCATGAAAGCGCGCGGCATGGATGAAGATGAGGCGTATCACGCCTTGCGCAAGCTCGCCATGGAGCGTGGCCGCAAGCTGGTGGAAGTTGCCGAAGAAGTGCTTGCAAGCGCCCGCTTGCTGCTCGGCTAGCGTTTGTTGCACGCAGCCCTGCGTGCGATATCTGAAAAACACCCCTGAAGTGAATCCGCTTTGGTGCGCCCGCACCGCTGCAGTGCGGCTTGCCATGGGCGCGCTTGCTTGCTAAACGCACTGGGCGCCCACTCAAGTAGTTGATAGATATAGGTTTGTTGGATATGGCATGCGGCGTGCTTTAACTCTTGCAAGTGCGGGTCAACGATGATCCGACGCGGACAAGGGCGTCCGATGTGAGGAGATTGGGAGACCGTCACTTCACGTCGTGACGCCATTTTTTTTGTCCGTTTGCACTGGCAATGTTTTTCAGCATGATTCACCAACGGAGATGGATATGACGGAGCGTTTTGATGATCACGCAGGGCGGCGCGGTTTTCTCAAAAAGGGAGCAGCCATGAGTAGTGCAGTTGCGGCAGCCAGTGTGTTGCCAGTGAATGGTGCCTGGGCGGCGGGTTCGGACAAGCCTGAACTTGAAGAAGTCACAGTCGGCATCATTCCTCTCACGGATTGTTCCTCGGTCGTCATGGCTGCGGTCAAGGGCTTCGACAAGAAATACGGCATCAAGATCAACGTCAGCAAGGAGGCCTCGTGGGCCGCCGTGCGCGACAAACTCGTCAATGGCGAGCTGCATGCATCGCATGTCCTCTACGGGCTCATCTATGGCGTCCATATGGGTATCGGCGGTCCCAAGAAGGACATGTCGGTGCTGATGACGCTCAATAACAATGGTCAGGCCATCACGTTGTCCAATGCGCTCAAGGATAAGGGTGCGGTCGATGGCGCCTCGTTGCAGAAGGTCGTTGCGAAGAAGGAGAAGGAGTACACCTTCGCGCAGACTTTCCCGACCGGCACCCACGCCATGTGGCTGTACTACTGGCTGGCGACCTATGGCATAGACCCGTTCAAGGATGTGAAGAACATTGTCGTGCCACCTCCGCAGATGGTGGCCAACATGCGTGTCGGCAATATGGATGGCTACTGCGTGGGTGAGCCCTGGGGGCAGCGCGCCATCGTCGACAAGATCGGTTTTACTGCTGTCACGACGCAAGACATCTGGACGGATCACCCGGAGAAGGTTCTCGGCTGTACGGCCGATTTCGTCAAGAAGTATCCCAATACGGCGCGCGCCATGATGTGCGCGATTCTCGAGGCATCGATGTGGATCGATGCCAGCGCCGCCAACCGCAGCACGACGGCCGATGTCGTCTCTGCCAAGTCCTATGTCAATACGGATGCGGATGTCATTCGTAGCCGGATGATCGGCCAGTACGAAAACGGTCTCGGCAAGAGCTGGTCGGAGAAGAACTACATGAAGTTCTACAACGACGGCGCGGTGAATTACCCATACCTGTCTGATGGCATGTGGTTCCTTACCCAGCACAAGCGTTGGGGCTTGCTGAAGGAAGATCCGGACTATCTGGCTATCGCAAAGCAGATCAATCAGACCGAGCTTTACAAGCAGGCCG
Source organism: Uliginosibacterium silvisoli (assembly GCF_036017035.1). Lineage (NCBI taxonomy): Bacteria > Pseudomonadati > Pseudomonadota > Betaproteobacteria > Rhodocyclales > Zoogloeaceae > Uliginosibacterium > Uliginosibacterium silvisoli. The sequence goes on from NZ_JAYXHS010000001.1 coordinate 2,034,910, forward strand.
CAGCCATCGTCAAGGCGCCCGTACCGAAGTCTGACTTCCGTACATCGAAGCTGATTGACGGCGCCGTCTGGGATGGCAAGGACCCGAAGAAGTACGCAGCCAGCTTCAAGATCAAAGCCTGAGCTGTCGCAAGCCGGGCTGGCGAGTGCGCGCCAAAAGCGCGTGTCGCTGGCCCAGCCAGCAACCTGACCCATGAAAGCAGGAGTATCGAATCATGACAACAGCAAGTATGAGTATTTCCCCTGTTCCGGACGCCTCGCCGGAAAAGCCGGCCGCAGCGGGCCGTGAGAAAGCTGCGGAATCCGTGATCGCCACGGTGGCGGCCAATGACGCGAGCGTTGCGGCGCCAGCCAAGGTGGCGGGGCGTGGAAAATTTCGTGAAGGCTTCAGCGTGTTCGTGCGCGCTGTGCTGCCTCCCCTGATCGGTATCGCATTGTTGATTGGCATCTGGGCCATCGTCGCAATGAAGACTACCGGCATTCCCAGTCCGTACAAGACCTGGCAAGCGGCGGTCGTGATTTTCTCCGACCCCTTCTACTCCAACGGGCCGAACGACCAGGGCATCGGCTGGAACATCCTGTCCTCACTGAAGCGGGTTGCCATCGGTTTCGGCTTTGCAGCAGCGGTCGGTATTCCATTGGGGTTCGCGCTGGGGCGCTCCAAGTTCCTCAACTCCATGATCGATCCGATCATCTCGCTGCTGCGTCCGGTGTCGCCGCTCGCATGGTTGCCGATCGGCCTGCTGGTGTTCAAGCGCGCTGACCCCGCTGCGACGTGGACGATCTTCATCTGCTCGATCTGGCCGATGATCATCAACACAGCCGTCGGCGTGCAGCGTGTGCCGCAGGACTACATGAACGTGGCGCGCGTGCTGAATCTGAGCGAGATGAAGATTCTCACCAAGATCCTGTTCCCTGCCGTGCTGCCTTACATGCTGACGGGTATCCGTCTCTCCATTGGTACCGCATGGCTGGTGATCGTGGCGGCGGAAATGCTGACCGGGGGCGTGGGTATCGGCTTCTGGGTGTGGGATGAGTGGAATAACCTCAAGGTGGAACACATCATCATCGCGATTTTCGTCATCGGCATTGTCGGCCTGCTGCTGGAGCTGTTCCTGCTGCAGATCGCCAAGCGCTTCTCCTACGCAAGCTCCTGAGTCGAGGTAGCCAAAATGAAACCACTCGTACAAGTACAGGATGTCGGCATGCGCTTCGATACGAAGAAGGGCAGCTTCATCGCACTGCGCGACGTCAATCTGGATATCAGCGAAGGCGAAGTCATCACGCTGATCGGCCATTCGGGCTGCGGCAAGTCAACGCTGCTCAATCTCATCGCCGGGCTGACCTTGCCTACCGATGGCGGGCTGATCTGCAACGGCCGCGAGATCGCAGGCCCAGGCCCGGAACGCGCCGTGGTGTTCCAGAATCACTCGCTGCTGCCGTGGCTGACCTGCTTTGACAACGTCATGCTCGCGGTCGAGCGCGTGTTTGGTGCCAAGGAGGGCAAGGCGAAGCTGAAGTCTCGTACCAAGGCTGCGCTTGAGATGGTGCACATGGAACATGCCATGAACAAGTTCCCGCACGAGATCTCTGGCGGCATGAAGCAACGTATCGGCATCGCACGCGCTTTTGCGATGGAGCCGAAGATCCTGCTGATGGATGAGCCCTTCGGTGCTCTGGATGCACTGACACGCGCCAGCCTGCAGGACGAGCTGATCGGGGTGATGGGCAAGACTGGCGCCACCGTGGTGATGGTGACGCACGACGTGGATGAAGCGGTGTTGCTGTCGGATCGCGTGGTGATGATGACCAACGGACCTGCTGCAACCATCGGTGAAATCCTCGAGGTGAAGCTCGAAAAGCCGCGTGATCGCCTCAAGCTGGCGCATGACCCGCAATTTGCGGAGTACCGTGCGGCGATTCTGGAGTTCCTGTACCAGAAGCAACTCAAGCACGCAGCTTGAGTCGTGGCAAGCGGAAGGAAAAGGCAGGAAAAGGCAGGGAAAGGCCGGCGGAGACGCCGGCCTTTTTCTTGGTGCAAGGCAGGTGTTTCCAGTGATTTCCGAAAGAATGACGTCATCGTTTTTCCTGACGGTTTCGTTTGCTGGAACTCGCTGTCCGGGGCTACCCCAATGCCCTAAAGATGCACGACTCCGTGGCCGTTAGCATGCTTGTGCAGGGTCCCCTGCGCGCCCCTTGCTGCGCTCGATCCAGAGCGAAAGGAGGCAAGGGTCGTCCAAACCGGAATTGATCTGGAGACCGTGATGAACAAGCAGACATTGATAGCCAGTGCCCTCGTCTGGGGTTTGCTGGGAAGTGGCGCCGCCGTGGCGGCCGACGAGTTCGCAACGGCCAAGGAGGCCGAGGCCATGGTGGTCAAGGTTGTCGCGGCGATCAAGGCCAACAAGGCTGGCACCTTCAAGGAAATCACCGACAAGGATGCCAAATGGGTGGATCGCGATCTGTATCCGGTCGTCTATGACACGACTGGCAAGGTCCTGGCGCATGGACAGAACCCCAAGATGGTCGACAAAGACCTTATCGATTTCAAGGATCCGGAGGGCAAGCTGTACGTGAAGGAGCGCGTCGATCTGGCCAAGAGCAAGGGCAAATTCTGGCAAGACTATGCGTTCACGGATCCCGTGACCAAGAAAGTGCTGCCGAAGAAGGCCTACTGCCAGCTCACTGGCGACATGATCGTCTGCGCCGGCATCTATACGCGCTGAAGACCGGGAGGCGTTGCCTCCCTGATGTGGGCCGGGCGAAGCTCTTTGCGGCTTTGTCCGGACACGCAACCGGCGACGCTGCCGGGGCATGAAAGAGACTCAGATGCGACTGGTTCACCGAATGTTGATCGCGCCCGTGGCGTGCGTGGGCATGCTGATCGCCGTAGGCCTGGCGGGTGGCTATGCATTGGTCGTGGCGAGCAATGCGCTGGATGATCTGTACAACGCGCATTTCACGCGCGTCATCGCTGCGAAGTCAGTCGAAACCGACTTGCTGAACGTGCATGCCGGTACCTATGCCCTGTTCTCGTCGCTCGACGGCATGAGTGAGGCCAAGGTGGCGGCGCGCATCAAGTCCTCCAACGAAAAACTTGATGCGATGGCGGCTGGTCTGGAGAAGACCGCCGCGGCGGAGGGTGTTGATGCCGAAGCCGCGACGCGCTATCGCGACGTCATGCAAAGCGTGGGGAAGTACAAGAAGGCTATCGGTACCGCAATCGACATGGCGACGATGGATGCCAATATGGGGCGCTCCGGCATGCAGACGGCGGACGATGTGTTTGCCGTCGTGGACAAGAGCGTGGCGGAACTCGTGCGTCTCGAAACCGATGCTGCAGCCAAAGGCTATGCCGATGCGACGGCGGCGCGTCATACCGCCTACGTTTTGTGCGGCTTCCTGCTGGTGGTGTCCATCGTCGTTGCCGGCGGTCTCAGTGTGGTGATGGCACGGGCCATTGCGCTGCCCTTGCAGCGTTCGATCAGACTGGCGGAAAACATTGCGCAGGGCGATCTGTCGCGCAAGATCGAAGTTGGCGCGCAGGACGAAATTGGCGCGCTGGCGACTGCGCTGAATACCATGCAGGATAGTTTGCGCAGCATGATCGCCAAGACATCCCAGACTGCACGGGAGCTGCAGACGGCTTCGCAAGGCGTGGGTGATGCGGCAACCTCCGTGAGTCAGAGTGTGAACAAGCAGGCAGATGCGCTGGCTAGTGCTGCGGCGCTCGTCGAAGAGCTTGCGGTGAGTATCTCCGAGGTCTCAAGCAGTGCCAGCGCCGTGACGCGCACCGCCGAGCAGACCTCGCAGACAGCTGTCGAAGGTGTGCGCCTCGTCGAACAGGTTACGACCGAAGTGCGTGGTATCGCGCATACGGTGGAGGCATCGGCTGCGTCGATCGAGGCCTTGCGCAAGAGTTCGGAGCACATCAGCGGAATTGCCAACGTCATTCGTGAAATTGCCGAGCAGACAAATCTGTTGGCCCTGAATGCGGCCATTGAAGCGGCGCGAGCAGGGGATTCAGGGCGCGGTTTCGCGGTCGTGGCAGACGAGGTGCGCAAGCTTGCCGAAAAGACCAGCAGCGCCACCCTGGACATCAAGCACGTGATCGAGCAGATCGGTACTCAGTCGAGCGAGGCTGTGGCGGAGATGACGGACGTGCGCACACGCGTAGAGGCGGGCGTACGTGTCATGGAGAGCTTGCGTGAGCCGCTGCAGACGCTGGAGCGTGGCGCCGATGAGGCACTGCACAGCATGCGCGAGTTGAGTAACTCGACCCGCGAACAATTCAATGCGAGCAACAGCATCGCCAAGAACGTCGAGAGTATTGCCGGGATGGGCGAAGTGAATGCAGGCGCGGCACAACGCAGTCAGCAGACTGTCGATGCCTTGCAGATGCTGTCGCGCCAGTTGTGCGAAGGCATCGAGCGATTCAAGGTGTAACGACGCGCGGGATGAAAGTCCCCGGCCTGTGCTGCAGCTCAGTCGTCGACGTGAATCAGCACTCGAGGGCGCCGGGTGCCTGGGTGCTCGCCGGGAGTGGCTTGCCTGCGACGCCAACGTGCCAGCCCAGTCCCGCCAGCGTCAGACGCAGCGTTTCATTCGCTTGGGCCTTGTCACAGTTGGGGGGGAGGCCGAACAGATCGGCAGCTACGAGCACTTCGCGACGCGGCTGCTTGTCGCCGTCGTGCTCGTAAAGGAACAGGCCACGCCCCTGTTCATCGGTCCCTACGAGACCAAAGCGCTGCGTACCGGCAATGCCGCGTATCCACCATACCCAGCGCGGGCTGATCCCGTTTTCACAATAGGATGTCGTTTCGATTTCGAATGCCATCGAGCGTCTGACCTCGTCCGTTTTTACGGTTGCCGTGCGGAGTTCGCCAGCATCCATTTTTTTATAGTTGCAGACGGATAGTACTAAAGTTGTAGTTTCTAATGAATTGGTCGCATCCGTCGTTGTGCGGATTGTCACGAAGTTTCACAGGAAGGAGCGACATCCCTTGCTGCGGGACCCGCAGCAAAGTCAGGAAACCAGGCCGTGTCGGGGCGTCGTGGCTTAGAGCGATTGCAGCTTTTGCTGCAGCCTAGCGAGAATGTCCGGGATCTGATCGGCCGGAGCGGGCTTCGAAATCAGGTAGCCTTGGGCCAGCTGGCAGCCCAGGCTTTTGAGCAGATGCCAGTCTTCGCGCGTCTCGATGCCCTCGGCGACGGTGGCCAGGCCCAGGCGCTTGCCCAGGTCAATCGCCGATTCGAGGATGGCGCGTTGGTGGGCGCGGTGATGGGCGCCATCCACAAACGAGCGATCGATCTTCAGCTCGGAGAAGGGTACGCGCGAGAGTTGCTGCATCGACGAGAAGCCGGTGCCATAGTCGTCGATGGACAAGCCGAAGCCGCGCAGGCGCAGGCGGATCAGGTCGCGCAGCGCAGCGGCATTCTCGACCATGATGCTCTCGGTGATCTCCAGCGTGATCAGTTGCGTGGGCAACTGCGCGTCTTCCATTTTCTGCAGGAGAGCGTCGGCCAGGCGCATGTCGCCGAGCGAGGACGAGGACAGGTTTACCGCTGCGGAAAGCTCGTGGCCCTGGGCTTTCCAGCGCTGCAGGGCAGCGATGGTCTGGTCGAGGATGCTCAGTGTCAGATCGAACATGAGGCCGCTGCTCTCGGCCACGTGGATGAACTGCATGGGCGGGATGACCGAGCCATCCGGCTTGACCCAGCGTGCGAGCGCTTCGACGCTGTGGATGAGGCCACTACCCAGCTCGGCCTTGGGCTGGAACCACGGCACGATCTCACCGGCATCCAGGGCGCGGCGTAGCTCGTTCGCGCAGATCTCCGGCGATGCCGCTGCATTGCTGGGCGACGGGCTGAGCATGCTGTTGGCGCGGCTGAGGAGCTGCCGCATGGTGTCTTCGCTGATCGGTTTGCGCACGGCGCCCAGCAGCGGAATGCCCAGATCGTTCACCATGTTTTCCACGGACTCGATGAGCACGCTTTCACGCGAGCTGGCGACGATGATGGCCGGGCACACCGCGAGTTTCGACAGGCGATGGATCATCTCCACGCCATCCATGACGGGCATTTCCAGATCGACGATCAGCACGGCGGGGGCGGGCGACATATGGCCCAGCATGTCGAGCGCGGCGCTGCCGTCAGGCGCCTGCATGATATTGACGATGCCAAGGCGCGCCAGCGCCTCCGCGGCGTGCTGGCGCTGCACCGCGCTGTCATCGACGATCAGTACGCCGCTATTGATCAGCGACGTACTCAGAACACATTCATCTGCCATAACGAGTAATGATTTCCGGGATCTTTTCAAGCGATGCCACTTCGCGCACGCCACCATGGCGCACGGCCTCCTTGGGCATGCCGTACACAACACAGCTCTGCTCGTCCTGGCCGACGGTGTGAGCGCCGGCGTCGAACATCTCCTTCATGCCACGCGCACCGTCGTCGCCCATGCCGGTCATGATGATGCCCATGGCATTGCTGCCGGCCGACTTCGCAACTGAGCGGAAGAGTACATCTACCGAAGGGCGGTGGCGTGACACGAGTGGGCCGTCGACGACTTCAACGTAGTACTGGGCGCCACTCCGCTTGACCAGCATGTGGCGACCACCTGGCGCAATCAGCGCCTGCCCCTGGATGATGCGATCGTTATTGGCCGCCTCCTTGACCTTGATGCGGCAGATGCTGTCCAGTCGTGCCGCAAAAGCGGCTGTGAACTTCTCCGGCATGTGCTGCACGATGGCGATGCCGGGCGTGACGCCGGGCAGGGCGGTCAACACCTCCTCAAGCGCCTGCGTGCCACCAGTCGAGGTACCGATGGCGATCACGCGCTCGGTGGTCTGCGTCATCGCACGCCCCGACGCTGGCGCGAGGATCACATCGGCCGTGTTCTTGGCTTCGACATGCGTCGGCGCAGCCGAACGCGCTGCGAGACGTCGCACATTCGCGCCGGCGGCCGCACGTATGGCGGCGACGAGATCGTCGGATGATTCGGTGAGGAACTGCTTCAGGCCGAGCTTGGGCTTGGTAATGATGCTTACCGCGCCGGCAGCCAGCGCTTCCATGGTGGTCTTGGCCCCTTTTTCCGTCAGCGTGGAGCAGATGATCACCGGCGTCGGGCGCTCGGCCATCAGCTTGCGCAGGAAGGTGATGCCGTCCATGCGTGGCATCTCCACGTCCAGCACTACGACATCGGGCCATTGGACCTTCATGCGCTCCATGGCCTGCAGCGGATCAGTGGCGGTGGCAATGACTTCGATGCCGGTTGACTCGGCCAGCATGCCGCTGACGACTTGACGGACGACGGCCGAATCATCGACCACCAGAACCTTGATGGGCTTCATGCGAGTCCCTTTGCTTTGGGTCGAACCGCTGGGTGCGGTTGATGTAGGGAGGTGGTGTCTGGCGAGGTGTGGCGCGACCAGACATCGCCGGTGCCGATATCGAAAATGATATGCCGGTGGCCTTCGCCGAAAAGGCTCTCCGAGACGATGGGAATGCCGCAGGCTGTCAGCAGGGTGCGTGCCGCGTGGCCATTGTTCTCACCCACCTTCATGCGGTTGCGTGAACCGTGCAGGGGAAACATGTTGCCGCCACCGAAAATCTTGGCTTCGCACTGCGTCTGCGGCACGTTGCGCAAGGCCAGCTCATGCAGCATGAGCCACAGCGCTTCATCGGCATAGCGCCCGTCAGGTGGCTGGGCTTTGGCACGCCCGCGCGAGGGCAGCAGGAAGTGCGACATGGCACCCGTACGCAGCGTCGGGTGCCAGATGGTGATGGAGACGCAGGAGCCCAGCACGGTGCGCACGCGGTAATCCTCATTGCCGACAAAGAACTCGCCAGGCTGCAGGAAGACCTCTTTGGACTTGTGCTTGTCCGGCATCTGTCATCGCCTCAGGGATTGCGGTAAATGGAAGGCGCAATGGGTTGAACAGCGTCGGAAATGCCGTTGAGACTTTCGGAGTGGCCAATGCAGAAATGCCCGCCGGGCTTGAGCAGACTGAGTACGCGCGCAACGATCTGCTGCTTGGTCTCGCCGTTGAAGTAGATCATGACATTGCGCAGGAAAATGACATCGAACTTGCCGAGGTCGGGCAGCTTCTCGTTGAGGTTGACCTGCAGGAACTCCACCTTGCTGCGCAGGCTGCGTTCAATCAACAGCGTGCCCTCTTGCTCGCCTATGCCGCGCAGGCAGAAGCGCTTGAGGTAGTGCAGGGGAATGTGCTTGGTGCGCTCCATCGGATAGTGCCCACAGCGTGCCCGCTCGAGGACGCGCAGGCTGATGTCCGACCCCATGATCTCCCAGTTGTTGGAGGGGATGCAGTCCGCCAGCACCATGGCGATGCTGTACGCCTCCTCGCCGCTCGAGCTGGCGGCACTCCATACGCGGAAAGGCTGGCTGCGTGCCTTCGCTGCCGTTGCCAGTTCGCGCAGCAGCTCGAAGTGTTTGGGCTCGCGGAAGAAGTAAGTCTCGTTGGTCGTCAGCAGATCGATCGCCATCTGCACTTCGGCGGGCGACTGGCCGCTCTTCAGGTAATTGAAGTACTCCGTGTAGCTGCGGAAGTCGTGCTGATTGAGGCGCTTGCCCAGGCGGCCACACACCAACGGCTTCTTCGCCAGGCTCAGTGTGATGCCCGCTTCCTCATGAATGAAGCGCTGGAAGAAGGCAAACTCCTTGTCTGTTATTGCAATCATGCTCATGGCATGAGTCTCCTGCTGGCGCGTTGGCGCATCATGTTCAGAACCGGGTGAACTCCGCTTCATTGGGCTCGCTCGCCATCGACATGACGGGCGAGTTGCGATGGGGGCGCGTGCTCCCGTCCTTCAGGCCGTGTTTGCTTTGCCTGACCGGAGCGGCCTGGCGCACAGTCGGCGAACCGGTTTTCACGCCACGGTCGCTGTCGAGCTTGAAGAACGCCATCGTCTGTTGCAGCTGTTCGGCTTGCGTGCTCATCTCTTCCGCGGTTGCAGCGAGCTCTTCCGAGCTGGAGGCATTCTGTTGCGTGGTCTGACTTAGCTGGCCAACGGCAGCGTTGATCTGGCTGACGCCGGATGACTGCTCTTCCGATGCAGCGGAGATCTCCTGCACGAGATCGGAAGTGCGCTTGATGCTCGGCACCATCTCGTCGAGCAGCTTGCCGGCCGACTCGGCGAGATCGACGCTGCTGCTCGCAACGGTGCCGATTTCCTGTGCGGCGACCTGGCTGCGTTCGGCGAGCTTGCGTACCTCGGCGGCAACGACGGCGAAGCCCTTGCCGTGCTCGCCGGCGCGCGCCGCTTCGATGGCGGCATTGAGGGCGAGCAGATTGGTCTGGTAAGCAATGTCGTCGATGATGCTGATTTTCTGTGCAATCTGCTTCATCGCTGCGACGGTCTCTTTCACGGCTGCACCGCCGTCATTGGCTTCGGTCGAGGCACGCGTGGCGATACCATCGGTGACTTTGGCGTTCTCCGTGTTCTGTGCGATCGAGGCCGTCATCTGTTCGAGCGAGGCGCTGGTTTCCTCGACGCCTGCAGCTTGTTCGCTGGCGGCCTGCGAGAGTGCCTGGGCGGTGGCCGCCACTTCTTCGGAGGCTCCTGCCAGGGATTCGGCGCTGCTGTTCACCTCGCTCACGACATCCGAGAGGCGGCTAACCGTTGCGTTGACGAAGTCCTTCATCTGCGCGAAAGCGCCCTCGTAGTCCTTGTCGATGCGTCGGGTGAGGTCGCCTTCAGACATGGCGCCCATCACCTGCACGACTTCATGGATGCTCGCGCCAGTCGTCACGACGAGCGAGTTGATCCCCTGGGCCATCTGCAGCTGGAAGCCGGCGAGGCCGGTGTAGTCAACCTGCTCGTCGAAGCGTCCACGATTCGCCGCTTCGACGACGCGCTTCTGGCCCGCGATCACTTGGTTGAGTTTTTCCACCGTGCTGTTGACGTACTCCTTGGTACGGCCGAACGAGCCTTCGTATGGTTTTTCGATGCTCTTGCTCAGATCTCCGCCAGATACGGCGCCCATGACGCGCACGACGTCGTCCAGCCCCGTGCCGGTCACGGTCACCAGCGCGTTCAGGCCCTGTGCCATTTCCAGCTGGAAGCCGGCGAGACCCGTCTGGTCAATGCGTGCTTCGAAGTTGCCATGATTGGCCGCCTCGACAACGCGTTGCTGCCCCTGGATCACCGTCTTGAGTTTGCCGGACATGTTCTGCATGGCTTGCAGCAGTTGGCCCGTCTCGTCGCGAGAAGTGACCTCTATCGTGCCGGAGAGGTCGCCCGCTGCCAGTCGATCGGCCGCCTCGACCGCTTTGCGCAAAGGTCGGGTGACGCTACGACTGATCGATAGCCCGAGGGCGATGCCGAGTGCTACGCCACCGATGATGAAGGCGATCATCAGGGTGCGACTGTTCCGGTAAAGCTCGGAGGTGGCATCCGAAGCATGCTTTGCGAGCAGCTCTTTCTCTTCGATGAGTTCATCCAGCAGGCGGTCGAGGGCATCAGCTTTCTGCCGGACGCCGTTGAGCGCTGCGATGAGATTCTCGTCGCGCTCCGCGAGTTTCCTGGCGCCTGCCGCGCTCAGGGCACGGTCCATTTCATTCTGGTAGTCCGTCCAGTCGCGCGCGAAGGTCGCGAAGACCTGCCCGGCCTTGGCACTGTCAAACAGGGGCTTGGCCTTGGCCAGATACTCCTGGACGGCGGCAGAGCTCTTCTTCATCGAGGCCAGGTGCTTGTTGCGCTCCTCCTGCGTTGTCGCAAGCAGGTAGTTGGAGCGGGCGCGGCCGATGTAGATGAGATTGATGTTGGCCTCCTTGATGTAGGAGAGCCCCATCAGTTCATTCGCATACATCTGCTCGGCCATGTGGTCGAGCTTGCTGGCATTCGACACGCCGATCAGGCCGACGATGACGCTGATGGCACTGACGAGGACGAAGCCCGTGATCAATCGTGTGCCGATTCTCATGTTAGTGAACATGCGGTAGCGCTCCATGTGAAGGCGGCACCCCTGCCGCGCAGATTGCCCCCGGTGCTGCGTCCTCGGTCAGCTTCAGGCTGCCTCTTGCATGGATCTGTTTTCGAGTGTTGCCAGCGTGTTCTCGTCGAGCGACAAGACATGGTCGACATCGAGAAGGATGACGAACTTGCCGTTCACCTTGCCCATGCCCTGGATGAAGTCGGTGCGGATCTTTGCGCCAAATGCCGGCGCAGGCTCAATCTCCGAGGCAGCGATGTCGAGTACTTCATTGACGGCATCGACGACGACTCCGATGATCTGCTGCTCGCCGGCATCACCATCCGGATGAATCTCGACGATGACGATGCAGGTGCGTTTGCTGACGTCTGAGGAGGGGCGGCCGAAGCGTGCCAGCAGGTCCATGACGGGGACGACTGCGCCACGCAGGTTGATCACGCCGCGTACGCACTCCGGCATCATCGGCACCTCGGTAATCTTCTGGTACTCGATGATTTCCTTCACGGCCAGAATGCCGACGGCAAATATCTCGCCCGCCAGCATGAACGTGAGGTACTGCGCCGCTTCCTGTGGTGCGAGCGTCGCAGGGAGCGCACCGGCACTTTGTTGCGTTGGAACTATTGCATTCATCTTCATTCCCCTTTTCAGAAGCGCGCGAAGTCCGAGTCCTCAGGGCCGACGGCACTGATGAAATGCTTGCCGCCATTTGCCGCGCGCCTGTTCGTCGGTGTGGCCACTGCCCTGGCAGCTCTGGGCTCGGCAGGGCGTCGCTGTGCCGGATGCGCGGCGTTGCGGGTATCCGCCATGGCACTGGTCTTGAAGAAGGCCATGGTGCTTTGCAGTTGCTCGGCCTGGCTGTTCATCTCTTCTGCTGTCGCAGCGAGCTCTTCAGAGCTGGATGCGTTTTGCTGGGTGGTCTGGCTCAGCTGGCTGACGGCGGAATTGATCTGGCCTACACCTGACGACTGTTCCTCGGAGGCGGCCGTGATCTCCTGTACGAGGTCGGAGGTGCGCTTGATGTTGGGCACCATCTCGTCCAGCAGTTTTCCGGCTTTCTCTGCCAGCGCCACGCTGTTGCTGGCGACCGTGCCGATTTCCTGTGCCGCGACCTGGCTGCGTTCAGCGAGTTTGCGGACTTCGGCCGCAACGACGGCGAAGCCTTTGCCATGTTCGCCGGCGCGAGCCGCTTCGATAGCAGCATTGAGTGCCAGCAGATTGGTCTGGTAGGCGATGTCGTCGATGATGCCGATCTTGTGTGCGATCTGGTTCATCGCCGCAACGGTGGCACGTACTGCATCGCCGCCTTCCGTGGCTTCGTTCGCCGCGCGGCTGGCCATGGCATCGGTGACCTTGGCGTTCTCGGTGTTCTGCGAGATCGAGGCCGTCATCTGCTCGATCGACGCACTGGTTTCTTCAACGCCGGCCGCCTGCTCACTCGAGGCCTGGGACAGGGACTGCGCGGTTGCGCTGACCTCGTCCGATGCACTGCCCAGTGCCTGCGCGGCATCGTTGACGTCCGTCACCACCTGCGCGAGCTTGGAGATCGTGCTGTTGATGTACTGGACGAGCACGCCGAACTGACCTTCGTAGCTCTTGTTGATCGACAGGGTCAGATCACCCTCCGATACGGCTTTCATGATCACGATGACATCGGCAATGCTGGCGAGATTGCCGCGTGCGCGCTCGATGGTGTCGTTGATGAAGGCCTTCTTGCCCGGGAACTGTTCCAGCGGGGCATCGAAATTGCCGCGACCGAACTCGGCGACGCAGGCCATGGCCTTCTTCTTCACCGAGATATGGCCCGCGACCATGTTGTTGATGCCTTCGGCCACGCTGCGGAACTCGCCCTGGAATTTGTCGGACTGGATGACGACATCGATGTCGCCCGCGTCGTGCGCAAAGGACATCTTGTTGAGCTCGGTAATGAGGCCCTGCAGGTTCGAGCGCACTTGTTCGATGGTATCGTTGATGAAGGCCTTCTTGCCCGGCAGCTGCGCCAGCGGTGCATCGAAGTTGCCACGGCCGAATTCCTTGACCACGCCCATCGCCAGTTTCTTCACCGCGATATGTGCGGCCACCATGTTGTTGACGCCGTGCGCCATGGTGCGGAAATCGCCTTCGAACTTCTGCGTGTCGATGACGACGTCGATATCACCCTTCTCGTGTTCAGACGACATCCTGTTGAGCTCGGCGATCAGCCCCTTGAGGTTGCTCCGCACCTGCTCGATGATCTCGTTGATGAAGGCCTTCTTGCCCGGCAGCTGCGCCAGTGGCGCATCGAAGTTGCCGCGGCCGAATTCCTTGACCACGCCCATCGCCAGTTTCTTCACCGCGATATGCGCGGCCACCATGTTGTTGACGCCATGCGCCATGGTGCGGAAGTCGCCTTCGAATTTCTGCGTGTCGATGACGATGTCGATGTCGCCCTTCTCGTGCTCGGCGGACATGTGGTTGATCTCGGCGATCATGCCCTTGAGATTGCTGCGCACCTGTTCGACGATCTCGTTGATGAAGGCCTTCTTGCCCGGCAGTTGCTGCAACGGTGCGTCGAAGTTGCCGCGACCAAACTCCTTGACCACGCCCATTGCCAGCTTCTTCACAGCAATGTGTGCATCCACCATGGAGTTGATGCCGTTTGCCATGTCGCGGAAGTCGCCATCGAATTTCTGCGTGTCGATGATGACGTCGATATCACCCCGCGCGTGCTCGGCGCTCATGTGATTCATTTCGGAGCGCAGACCCTGCATCTGATCGAGCAGGCGGTTGATCGCCACGGCGGTCTGCTCGAGTGAAGGCGGCAGGCCTGCGGGGTCGGCCCGCTGCGAGAGATCGCCCGCGGCGGCACTCGTCACGACCCGCGTCAGTTGTTTCTCGATCCGCTCGCACAGGGCGGCTTCTTCAGTTTGCAGTTGACGGGTGGTTTTGATTGAAAGCATGGCTAACTCCTGCTTGGCTTTATTTCAATGAAAGGAAAATTCATTCACGGATTGAGAAATCATCCGTGCCACACCACGAACGTCCTGCAATTTGCCCGCCTGTCATACAGGCGATGTCTTCTTTTCGTCTTTCTTTTTCAGGTCTTGAACGATTTCTTGAAACTCCGGCTTGATCGGGGTCAAAAACAGGCTGGAGTCCGGGAATGCAAGCGCTTTGTATTATTTATATGCGATGCAAAATGAAAATGACATGTACGTTTACTGGGCTTGAGACAGCTTGTCTGGCGCCCGGGAGGACTGCGCCTGTTGCATGAGCGTCGGTACATCCAGGATGAGCGCGACATCGCCGGTGCCCAGGATGCTGGAGCCGCTGATGCCTTTGACATTGTTGAAGATCTTCGACAGGGGCTTGATGACGGTCTGCGCTTCTCCCAGCAGCTCATCGACTACCAGGCCGAACTTGCGGTTGGCGTACTTGACGACAACGATGTTCTCGCGCGGTCCCGCTTCGCCCTGCACGTCGAAGAGCTCGCGCAGGCGGATGAAGGGCAGGATCTGGCCGCGCAGGTTGGTGTAGTCGTGGCCGCTTTCGGCCGAGAATTCGACGCACTCCTCGACCATGTCGAGCGGCACGACGAAGACCGAGCCACTGACGCCGACCTGGAAGCCGTTGATGATGGCCAGGGTAAGGGGCAGGCGGATGCGCAGCGTGGTGCCTTGCCCGCGCGTGCTTTCCAGTTCGATGTCGCCGCGCAGCGCCTCGATGCTGCGTTTGACGACGTCCATGCCGACGCCGCGGCCCGAGATGTTGGTGATTTGTTCTGCCGTAGAGAAACCCGGGGCGAAGATGAGTTTGTAGGCCTCGCTGTCGCTCAGCACAGCGTCGGCGGCGATCATGCCTTTCTCGATGGCCTTGGCCTTGATGCGCTGGGCGTCGAGGCCCTTGCCGTCGTCACTGATCTCGACGACGACGCAACCGGACTCGTGATAAGCGTGCAGGCGCACCTTGCCCTGGGCTGACTTGCCTGCGGCTTCGCGTACATCGATCGGTTCGATGCCATGGTCGATGGCGTTGCGCACGATGTGCATCAGCGGATCGGCCAGTTTCTCGACCATGGATTTGTCGAGTTCGGTATCGGCGCCGGTGATGACGAGATCGATTTTCTTGCCCAGCTCCTGCGAGACGTCGCGTACCACGCGCGGGAAGCGCTGGAATACTTCACCGATGGGAATCATGCGCATGTTCAGTGCGCCATCGCGGATCTGGCCGACCAGATCGCCGACTTCGGCCAGCGCCTCTGAGAGTACGACCTGGCGCGAGCGATCGGCGAGGATGCGTGCGCCGGCACTGGCAATGACCAGCTCGCCGACGAGGTTGATGAGCTGGTCGAGTTTGGCCGCTTCGACCTTGATGACACGGCTTTCGGCGCTGCGCTTCTCTTCGTGCTTTTGCTTGGAGAGCGCGGCCGCTACGACCGGCGCCTGCACCATGTGCTCTTCGATCAGCAGCTCGCCCAGGCGCGCGGTATTGCCGCCAACGGAAGTCGTGCGTTGCAGGGCGAGTATCTCGTTCAGCTCGGATTGCGTCAGCGTGCCGCCTTGCACGAGGATCTCGCCGAGCTTCTGGCCGGTCACGGCGATAGCGTCGATGACGGCGATGTACTCCGACATCTTTGCGCGCGGCGGCAGGATGCGGATACGGCTGTCTTCGCGCACGAACTCGAAAACGCTTTCGATCTTTGCCTTGTCAGCGTCGCTGCGGAAGTCGATCTCGAAGCCGAGGTAGCACTCCTCCGCATCCATTTCTGCGGCGGGCGGCAGGTCGCTGGCAATGGTGTGCAGATGCACGATCTCGCCAATGCCGCTCAGGTAGTGGATGAATGACACCGGATCCATGCCGTTCTTCAGCACGTCACGCCCGAAGCGCAGCGAGATGTGCCAGTTCTCATTGCTGACAGCCGCGCCGTCGTTGTCGCGTTCGAGTTTTGCGTCGGCAGGCGTGACTGCATGTTCTGCAATCGGTGCGAGTGCCGATGGCGTCGGCGTCAGATGCGTTTCGAGCTTGTCGAGCAAGGCCGCCCGCGTGACGGGGTCGGGCTCTTCCCGATCGCTGCCCGTCTCGATGGCATCGACCAGCTTGGCGATGTAGTCGCCACAGCGCAGCAGGACGGAGAGCAGGGCGTCGTCGATGGCGACTTCCTGATTGCGCACGCGATCGAGCACGCTCTCCATGACGTGCGTGAAGCTGACGATCAGGTCGAGGCCGAACAACCCGGCCGAGCCCTTGATGGTGTGGGCGGCGCGGAACACTGCATTGATACGTTCCTGTGTCGGGCCTTCGGTCTCGATCTCGAGCAAGGCCTTTTCCATATTGGCCAATAGCTCCCGCGATTCCTCGACGAGGGCGTCACGTGCGGCGGATAAGTCCATGCTCAGCTCCAGACAATGGATACGGGCTCACCAAGGGTGCTGCCCAGATTGAGAAGCGTCAGCACTTCGCTGACTGCGGCACTGTGCTTGCCCCACTGCAGGGGTTTGTTCGCCTCGCCGGCCTCGCGTTGCAGCAGCAGCAGGAGTTGCACGCCGGAGGTGTCGAGCTCGGTGACGCCGGAGAGGTCGACGGCCAGCTTCGAGTTGGCATGCAGCCGGGCGAGTAGCTCGTCCTTCATGCGCGCGGCATCGTAGATGGTCAGGTCGCCTTCAACGGCAATCTGACCAGGCGTGGTTTCGGTAATGGCGCAGGCAGGCATGGGCGAGGCTCCGGCGAGATATCAAGGTGAATGGAGCGGATGGCGCTCAGGGCGAGACCAGCTTGGCCACTGCGTCGAGCAGTGCTGGCGGCTGGAAGGGCTTGAGCACCCAGGCGCGCACGCCGGCATCCTTGCCGGCCTGCACCTTGGTGGCATCGCCTTCGGTGGTGAGCATGATGATGGGCGTGAACTTGTAGTTCGGCAGGGCCTTGGCCGCCTTGACGAAGCTGATGCCGTCCATGTTCGGCATGTTCACATCCGAGATGATCAGGTTGTATTTGCGCCCGTCGAGCTTGCCGAGGGCGTCTTGCCCGTCGCAGGCCTCGACGACTTCGTAGCCGGCGCCGCGCAAGGCGATGCCGAGGGTCTGACGCATGCTGGAGGAGTCATCCACGATCAATAGAGTTTTACTCATGACAAGAGAGTCCAGTAGCTAGAGGTGAAGGAAGGGTGAAGCCCGGCCGGCAACCGAGGTCGGTGTTGCTGACAGACATGGCATGCAGGGCCCGGGCAGACGTCAATCAGAAGAACGTGATGCCGCCGCCAGCAGGCTTGGCGCTGGTGCTCGCGTCGCCGGCGTGCTGCTGTCGCTGCTCGTGCATCGTGTAGCTGCGCGATAGCGTGGCGAGCCAGTCCTGCGTATTGGGGGCGGGTGTGCCGGGCGTCGTGTTGAGCGTCTTGGCGGTAGCCGACAGGCGGTCCATGTCGCTCAGGACATGGTCGAGAATCTGATGTACGCGATCCTGGAATTGCAGGTTGACCAGCACTTCGCTGACGTCAGCCTCGACCTCGTGGCGTTCGTCCTGCATGGCCTGCAACGACTGGTTCAGTGATTGCGCGGTCGCGTTGAAGTTGCTGATGATGGTTTCGGCTGTCTGGCGCGAGCTGCCAATTGCCGTTGCCTCGCGCGAGGCAAACTGTTCGGATAGCTGCAAGGCCTGGGCGATCGCCTCGCTGACCGTATTCACGGTGTCATGAATGCGCTTGCCGGTTTCGCCGGACTGGGTGGAGAGCTTGCGCACTTCATCTGCAACCACGGCAAAACCACGGCCTGATTCGCCGGCGCGGGCGGCTTCGATTGCGGCGTTGAGCGCCAGCAGATTGGTCTGCTTGGCGATATTCGCCACTTCCTCGGCCATCTTGCGCAGATCGTCGGTGTGGGAGGCGACGCCGGCCACTTCATTGACGAGGGCACTGCGGAAGTCCTGCGTGGAGTTGAGCGTGTCGATGATGCCGCGCAGGCCTTCCTCTGCTTCGCGGATGGTCTGCAGGGCCGTGCTGTCGCCGCCGCGCTTGTCGGCAGCCGAGCTGCTGGAGAGGCGCTGGGCCAGCGATGCAAAGCGCTGCGCAAGAGATTCGATGGCTTCCTTGACCTGACCTTGGGCCAGCGTCACATGGCGGTTCCACAGCGGCACCACTTCGGAGACCAGGCCATTGATGTTGGCGTTCTGCGCAGCGGCTGGGGTCGGCTCCCTGAAGCTCAGGCCTTGCGGCTTGATCTCGATGGTCGGCGAATCCTTCGGCAGCGTTTGCCCGACCCAGAACAGCGCGGCGAAGGCGGCAGCGCCGCAAACCAGACCGATCCAGATGTTGCTGGCAATGACTGCTGCGAGCACGAGGTTGATGGCGCCAATGGCGATCAGGAGATAACGACTATTTTTCATGGCGGTCGCACTAAACAGCGAAGCAAGACGTCTGCAACCGGGTTTGGCTTGTCTGCCGGTCACAACCCCTGCGAAAAGTCACAGGTGGCAACAGGGTTGACGGTCGGATCTGGTGAAACTTTATGTCGGATCGCTAGGTTTTATTGGCTTTCCGTTTGTGGCAAAAATCAGCGGGATTGTTTTTAACTCGCTGTTTTTATAGTGATTATTTTCTGTGCGCCGCAGGCGTAGGTGCTGCCTGCTGAGTAGTTCTACCCAGCAGGACCTGGCGCTTTTTGGGGTGCGCACAGAGTGCTTCCTCTCCCGAAGGCTGCGAAATGAGAAGCGGGCGCATTGCGCCGATGTTGGAAGCGTGCGGCCACGTAGAACGGTGGTCGTCTTGTGCGGGACGACGATTGCCGGAAAGTCGTTACCTTGAAATACAAGTGCATATTCCGGGCTGCCAGCGATTCGCGGATGGCTGACAGGTTTGATGTGACATTGGAATATGAAGTTGTCTCCTGTCCTGAATGCGCAAGGGCCCCGGTTCCATGTCTGGAACTGGGGCCCTTGCGTTCGGAAAGCAGGTCAGGCCAGGCTCAGCGCATCAGCAAGGCCACCAGCAGGAAAACGTTGGCAACCAAGGACACGGCGCACACCAGCTTCAGCGCGAACTGCGGATCGCGTTCCATCAATGGACGCTTGCGCGCCACTTGCAGGGGGCGATGAGCGCCGCGTTCAAGGGCGAGCAGGAATTCCTCGGCTGTCTCGAAACGGCGTTCCGGTTCACGGGCGACGGCTTTGAGCAGGATGGATTCCAGCCACTCGGGAATGTCTGGCCGGAAACGTGTCGGCGGCGTCGGGTCGCCGAATTTCGGTCGCTGGAAGGGCTCGATCTCGCCGTAGGGATATTTGCGCGTGGCGAGTTCGTAAAGCGTCACGCCAGCGGCATAAAGATCGCTGGATTCGTTGGCTCGGGCGCGCTCGCCTCCCTGCGTAAACAGCTCGGGGGCCATGTAGGAGGGCGTGCCCGGGTTGTTGATCTCGCCGAAGCGTTCGCCTTCGCCTTGCCCGTCGGACTCCGCGACGCCGAGGTCGAGGATGCGCAGGCGGCCATCGGCGCCGAGGTGGATGTTGTCAGGCTTGATGTCGCGATGAATGATCGCCAGGCGATGCAGGGCCGAGATGCCTTTGAGCAGGCGGGCGCCGAGATCGGCTACTTCCGCAGCGCTGAAGCGGTGGCCGCGCGCCAGGCGCTGTTTCAGCGATTCGCCCTCATGCCAGCTCATCAGGTAGTAAAGGTGGCTGCGTGCCTGCCACGGCACCACCTGCGGGAAGGCCGCATCGGTGACGCGACGTGCAATCCATTCTTCATGCGCCAGTGCCGCTGCGTCATGCGGGTCTGCATTGGCGTGCAGGGTCTTGAGCACGTAGATGTCACCTGCTGCGTTGCGCACGCGGTAGAGCAGGGTGACGCGTGAGTCGTGCAGCACGTCGAGTGTCGTCAGGCCGTCGATTTCCTGCCCGGGCTTGAGCGTCGGCGGTAGCGGGAGCTCGCGGATGCGTGCAAGGGAGTCACGCAGCGTGTCGCGCGGCAATTCGGCGACGCGCAGCACGAGTGCCGTGCAGTTGTCCTGCGCGTTGTTGTCGACGGCGGCTTCAGCAAGCGCGAAGGCAGCCTCCTGCGCGTCGGCATGCTTCTCGACAATGCTCTGGATGCGCGCGTCCTGGAGCGAGCCCCACACGCCGTCGGTGAGCAATATCAGGCTGTCATTCTCCTGCAGGTCGCCTTCGCTGAAGTCGATCGACAGGCGCGGGTCGAGGCCGACCGCACGTGACAGCACGCTGTTGAGTTCAGGGTGTTCCCACACGTGGTCTTGCGTCAGGCGCTTGAGCTCACCACCGCGCAACAGGTAGATGCGCGAGTCGCCGACGTGGGCGCTGACCCAGCGCCGACCGCGCAAGACGATGGCTGACAGGGTGGTGGCCATGCCGGCCGTATCGCTGCGCTTCTGCGATTGCGACACCAGCCAGCGATTGGCGGCGCTGATGACCTTGTCGAGTGCCTTCGGGATGGCCCAGGTGTCGGGCGTGGCGTAGTAATCGCAGAGCAGGCTGCGCACCGTGAATTCCGCAGCCTCGCGCCCATTGGCATGACCGCCGACGCCATCGGCAACGACGGCCAGCAGGCCCTTGTTTTCGAGTTCGGCGCCTTCCGGGGTGACTGCACCGACGAAGTCTTCGTTACGTGCGCGCGGGCCGGTGAGAGAGGCGTGGCCGAGGGAGACGGAGAGTGTCATGGGCGGGATGGTAAACGTGAAAGGGGTATCGCTCGTGCGATACCCCTGGGTGTTGCCTGTCGGGTGGCGATCAGATCTTGGCGGAGGTCAGATGCGCAGCGCCCCAGGTGGTGCGCCAGCGATTCTTCACGCCCGTGAGACCGATCAGTGCCAGCACGGCAAGTGCGGCGAAAATCAGCAGGCCGTTCTGGTAAGAGCCGCTTACCTGCTTGGAATAACCGAGGCTGGAGGCCAGGTAGAAGCCGCCGATGCCGCCAGCCATGCCAACGAGCCCCGTCATCACGCCGATTTCCTTGCGGAAGCGTTGCGGCACCAGCTGGAAGACCGCGCCGTTCCCCATGCCCAGAGCCAGCATTGCGCCGACGAAGCCGGCTGCGGCCAGCCACACGTTTGGCATGCCGAAGCTGACGAGCACGAGGAAAGCTGCCGCAATTGCGTACATGACGGTAAGCATCTTGATGCCGCCGATACGGTCGGCAACGTTCCCGCCGATAGGGCGTACCAGGCTGCCTGCAAAGACGCAGCCGGCGGTGAAGAAGCCTGCCATCTTCGGGTCGAGACCGTACTCTGAATTGAAGTAGATCGTCAGCGAGGAGGCGAGACCCGAGAAGCCGCCGAAGGTGACCGAGTAGAAGAACATGAACCACCAGGCGTCCTTGTCACGCAGGATCTTGAAGTAGTCGCCGATCGGCTTGGGGGGTGGGCAGTTCGGCGCATCCTTGGCGACGATGAGGTAGAACACGAAGACGATGGCGAGTGGAATCAGCACGATGCCGAAGACGTTGTTCCAGCCGTAGGCAATGGCGAGACTTGGCGCGAAGAGCGCTGCGAGCACCGTGCCGGAATTGCCGGCGCCGGCGATGCCCATGGCCGTGCCCTGATGTTCCGGTGGATACCAGCGAGAAGCGAGCGGCAGCGCGACGGCGAACGAGGAGCCGGCCACGCCGAGGAAACCGGCGAGAATCAGGACTTCCTTGTAGCTATGGATGCCGAAATGCCATGCGCAGAACAGCGCGCCCATGACGATCAGCTGCGCGATGATGCCGGCATTCTTCGGCTTGATCTGGTCGACCAGGGTGCCCATGACGATGCGCAGGATGGCGCCGGTCAGCAGCGGCGTGGCAACCATGAAACCCTTCTGCGCAGGAGTCAGCGCAAGGTCTTTGGCGATCTGTACGCCCAGTGGTCCGAGCAGCACCCACACCATGAAGGCGAGGTCGAAATAGAGAAAGGCTGCGAGCAGGGTCGGGGTGTGGCCAGCCTTCAGGAAGGACTTCTTGTCCATATGCGTAACTCCGTTGATTTGGCTGCAGCGGTGCCCGGCGTCATTGCCGGGGGCTGCGGAGAAATGTTGCGCAGCTCACCGCGCCGTTGCGGGGCCTTGCATGATTCTTTTGCCATGTTGCGGACGCGAGTGTCGCAACATGACGTGATGAGCTGCGTGTGGCTGCGGACTCAGCTGAGCTGCGAGTAAAGATTGGTCAGCTTATCCATGACCTGGAGGATGTTTTCCGAAGTCACGGCAACATTGTTGTCGTGGTAGATCAGTTCCTGCTTCGCATTCGGGTCGGAGCGCACGGCCTGATCGAAAAATACCCACTGTGACTCGGCCAACCCGATCCACGAGTTGATGTCGTTGTTGTTCTCGGGCGCCTGCTTCAAGGTGTTCATGGAGGCCATGAATTCGTCACGCGCGGTGTCCAGCCCCTTGATGATCTCGGGCGTGGCAATGCCGTCGCGACGGAAGAAGTAGAACTTCGAGATGCGCTGCGACAGCATGCGCTGACGCCCGGACATATTGACCAGCTTGCCGAGCGAACCGCCATGCAGCTTTTCGAGTTGTTGCGTGCCCGCGTGCGCGCTCGCCAGCACCTGTTCGTTGAGGACCGCAACCTGGCGCAGGCCCTCACCGGTTGGTGGTGCGCCGATGACCTTCTTGTACTCCAGCCAGCGCGCGCCGAGTTGCTCGTAGGTGGTAATGATCTCGGTGGCATTCTTCTGTTGCGCGAAGCTGCGCAGATTGCCGAGCTGCTTCTCGAACAGCATCATCGACTCGCCGATCAGCTTGAGCGCTTCGGGCTGCCGCACTTCACGGATGATCTGCGCGTAGAGCTTCGCCATGCGTTGCGACAGCATGCGCTGGCGCCCCGCCTGGTTGATGGCTTCCAGCATGCTGATCCCGGAGGCGGGGCTGGGCGCTGCGTTCGAAGCGGAGGGCAGGAGGCCGAGGAGGGCAACACTGCCCCCCGCTTGTAGCAGGCGACGGCGAAGGGCGTTGTAAGCGGGCAAGGTCATTGGTGCGATCAAGCGTGTTGCGAGCGATGTGAGCGAAAAGGCGTTCAGACGGTCAGGAAAACGTCGCCGTTCTCGGTCTTGGCCTGGAAGGCCTTGGCGCAGCCCACGTCGGGCGCGACGACATTGCCGCTGTCGAGTTCGATCTTCCAGCTATGCAATGGGCAGGTGACCTGTTTGCCATGCACGATGCCTTGCGACAGCGGGCCACCCTTGTGCGGACACTTGTCATGCACGGCGAATACTTCGTCGTCGGAGGTGCGGAATACGGCGATGTCGCCATGCTTTTCACTCTTCACCACACGCGAGCCCAGTACGGGAATGTCGGTGAGTGCGCAGATTTTTTTCCAGTCGGACATATCGAATCCTTGAGGCTTCTTGTGGCGCAGGCGTTGCCGCTACGCACGGATTGTTCTGGTGTTGGGCAAGGCAACCCCCGCATTCCCGCTTCGCGGGAATGAGGGGAGCGCATTAGACGGTCAGGTCTTCGAACGGCTTCTTCAGCTCGGCTTCGCCGGCGCTGGTGCTGCGCTCCAGCCACGGGTCCTTGTAACCCTGCAGCGTGTAGAGCAGGCGTTCGTAGAGCGCCTTGCGGTTCGGTGCGTCCTCGAGGACCTTGGCCTTGATGTAGTCGAGGCCAACACGTTGCATGTAATGCACTGTGCGCTCGAGGTAGAAGCCTTCTTCGCGGTAGAGCTGGATGAAGGCGCCGGAGTACTCCATCACCTCGTCATCCGTCTTCACCTTGCAGAAGAACTCGGCGACTTCGGTCTTGATACCGCCGTTACCGCCCACGTATAGCTCGTAACCGGAATCGACGCCGATCACGCCCACGTCCTTGATGCCGGCTTCCGCGCAGTTACGCGGGCAACCGGAGACGGCCAGCTTGACCTTGTGCGGGCTGTACATGCCGAACAGCATCTTCTCGAGCTTGACGCCCATGCTCATCGACAGCTGCGTGCCGAAGCGGCAGTGCTCCGCACCGACGCAGGTCTTCACCGTGCGCAGGCTCTTGCCGTAGGCGTGGCCCGAGACCATGCCGGCTTTCGCCAGGTCGTCCCACATCTTCGGCAGGTCGTCCTTCTTCACGCCGAGCAAGTCGATGCGCTGACCGCCGGTGACCTTGACGGTCGGCACCTTGTACTTCTCGGCCGCGTCGGCAATCGCACGCAATTCGTTCGGCGTGGTCAGGCCGCCCCACATACGTGGCACGACGGAGTAGGTGCCGTCCTTCTGGATGTTGGCGTGTGCGCGCTCGTTGATGAAGCGCGATTGCGGATCATCGATTGCTTCGTGCGGCCAGCTCGATGTCACGTAGTAGTTGAGTGCAGGGCGGCAGGTTGCGCAACCATTAGGCGTCTTCCAGCCCATCGATTCCATGACTTGCGGAATCGAGATCAGGTGCAGATCGACGATGGTCTTGCGTACTTCACCGTGCGAATGATCCGTGCAGCCGCACACCGCCTTGGTGTTCGAATCGGCAGGCGTGTAGGCGCCACCGATGGTGGAGGCGAGGATCTGTTCGACAAGCCCGGTGCATGAGCCGCAAGAGCTGGAGGCTTTCGTATGTTTGCGTACGTCTTCGAGTGTGAAGATACCCTTTTCCTTGATTGTCTTGACGATGGTGCCTTTGCACACACCGTTACAACCACAGACTTCAGCAGTGTCGGGGAGGGAAGCTGCAGAGTTCTGACCCTTGTGACCCACGTCACCCAGGTTGGACTTGCCGAACAGAAGATGGTCGCGGATCTCGTGGATGCCCTGGGCATCTTTCAGCAGCTGGAAGTACCAGGAGCCATCCACTGTGTCGCCGTACATCACGGCGCCCACGATCTTGTCATTCTTGATGATGACGCGCTTGTAAATGCCCATGCCGGGGTCGGACAGGATCAGGTCTTCCGTGCCTTCACCGCCCGAGAAGTCGCCGGCGGAGAACACGTCGATGCCGGTGACTTTCAGCTTGGTGCTGGTGACGGAACCTTGATAACGGCCGATGCCGTACATGGCGAGGTGATTGGCTGCGACCTTGGCTTGCTCGAACAGCGGCGCGACCAGACCGTAGGCGATGCCACGGTGGTTGGCACATTCGCCGACCGAATAGATGCGCGGGTCGTAGGTCTGCATCGTGTCATTGACGACGATGCCGCGATTGCAGTGCAGGCCGGCCTTCTCTGCCAGTTCGGTGTTGGGGCGGATACCTGCAGCCATGACCACCAGGTCAGCCGGGATCTCTTCGCCATCCTTGAACTTGACCGACTTCACGCGGCCATCTTCACCACCGACGAGCTCTGCCGTTTGCGCTGGCAGCTTGAACTTCATGCCCTTGGCTTCGAGTGCCTTCTGCAGCATCAGGCCAGCGGTCTTGTCGAGCTGGCGCTCCATGATCCATTCGCCGATGTGCACGATGGTCACATCCATGCCGCGAATGGCGAGGCCGTTGGCCGCTTCGAGGCCGAGCAGGCCGGCGCCGATGACGACAGCGTGCTTGTGCGTGGCAGCCGTGGCAATCATCGCGTCGGTATCGGCGATGTCGCGATAGGAAATCACGCCCTTCAGGTCCTTGCCGGGAATCGGCAGGATGAACGGGTTGGAGCCGGTGGCGATCAGCAGGCGGTCGTATTCGGCTTCGGTGCCGTCGTCGGCGATGACCTTGCGGTTCTTGCGGTCGATCGTCGTGATCTTCTTGCCGACGCGCAGATCGATGTTGTTGTCCTTGTACCAGTCCAGGTCATTGAGAATGATGTCCTGAATGGTCATTTCGCCGGCGAGCACGGGCGAAAGGAGAATCCGGTTGTAGTTCGGGTGGGGTTCCGCACCGAAGACAGTGATGTCGTACATGTCCGGAGCGATCTTGAGGATTTCCTCAATCGTACGGACACCGGCCATGCCGTTGCCAACCATCACGAGCTTGAGCTTGCGCATTTGATACCTCTGTAAAAAGCCGGGGTTATCCCCCTGTGAATCGAATTCAGCTCTGACAGAGATCGACGTTGATCCGCAGCTCCCAGCGTCGTTGCTGAAAGCTAACGTGCCTTTGAAGGCAGGAGTCGCTTATGACGCAGTTAAAGCAAAGCCTATGCCATTCTGCCTGTAGGGGTACTTGGCCCACCCAAGTCATTGACGGCATTGGGTTTGGTTGTGGCTGGCGCCTGGGCTGGGGGAGTAGGGGTAAACGGTGGTGCGCTGTCGGGGTGCGCTCCGGCACCAGGATGGCGCGACGCTGGTGCGCGCCCCTGGTGGTCACGCAGGTCGGAAAGGCGAGGCGCCTTCCGACATCAAACGCTCAAGTCGCCTGGGTTGTTTGTAGGTCCGAACCGTCGGAAGGCGCCGCGCTTTTCCGACCGGCCATCAAAGCAACTCGAACACGCACTGCCACAAACGCTCCACGGCCGCGCGCGGTCCGGCGAGGCTGTCGTCGTCGATGCGGCTGTCATGTTCGTTGAGGCGCAAGGCGTGCTGTGCGTGGCGTAGCTGGCGATAGGCGTTGGCCGCATCGTGGGCGATATCGGCCGGCAGCAGGCCGACGTTGGCAGCCAGCTTGAGCAGGGCGATGTTGCCGCTGTTGGCGGCGAGTTCGGGCCACTGGTTGGCGAAAGCCAGCACGAGGAACTGCACGAGGAACTCGACGTCGATCAGGCCACCCGCATCGTGCTTGAGCTGGAAGCCCGCGCCCTTGTTGGCGTGGGCGTCCATCATCTTCTTGCGCATGGCGACCACTTCATCGCGCAGCTTGAAGGTGTCGCGCGGCTGGCACAGCAGTTCGTGACGCAGGCGCTCGAAGCGCGCGCCCACCTCGCGATTGCCGGCACAGAAGCGGGCGCGCGTGAGCGCCTGGTGCTCCCACACCCAGGCTGAGCCGCGCTGGTATTCCTCGAAAGCTTCGAGCGAGCTGACCAGCAGGCCCGAGTCGCCATTCGGGCGCAGGCGCAGGTCGGTCTCGAACAGCATGCCGGCGCTGGTGCGGCTGGAAATCCAGGTGTTGATGCGCTGGGCGAGGCGCGCGTAGACGACTTGCGCTTCCGGATCGGGGTCATCGTGGAGGAACACGATGTCGAGGTCCGAGGCGTAGCCCAGCTCCTTGCCGCCGAGCTTGCCGTAACCAATGATGGCAAAGCGGTGCTGCTCGGCATGGCGTTTGGTGAGCTTGTTCCAGCATTGCTTGAGGGTCTCCTCGAGCACGATGTCGGCCAGCTCGGAGAGCTTGTCCGAGAGGGACTCCACGGTCAGGTCGCCGGCCAGGTCGCGATTGAGCAGGCGGAAAAGCTGCGCGTGATGCGCCTCGCGCATCAGATCCATCTGGCGCTCGGTGTCATCGCCGAGCGCTTCCAACGTTTGCGACAGCTCAGTGGCGAAACGCGTGCTGTTGGTGTGTTCGCTGAGGTTGCGGCTGTCGAGCAATTCGTCGAGCAGCACCGGGTGGTGATTCAGGTAATTGGCCGCCCAGCTGGAGGTCGATACCAACTCGACGACGCGCGACAGCGCCTGCGGGTATTGCTGCAGCAGGGCCAGGTAGGCGGAACGACGGCAGATGGCTTCGAGCAGTTCGATGCTGCGGGTCAGCGCCTGATCGGGGTTCGGGCGTGCTGCGGCAAGGGCCAGCATGCGCGGCACGATGGCGTCGAGGCGCGAGCGAGCTTCCTCGCTCATCGCGCGATAGCGCGGACCGTCGCGGAAGCTGCGCAACCGGACGCAGAGTTGCTTTGGGTCGTGATAGCCGAATTGCTCCAGCGCACTGCAGACGCTGTCGGTTTCGCCGTCGGCAGACCACGCATCGACCCGCACATTGTCCTGCGCATCTTCCTCTGCCGTCGGCTCAGAGAATACGGCGTCGAAGTGACGGCTGACGATGACGCGGTGGGCGTCGAGGGCGGCCATCAGCGCCTCGGTGGTTTCGAAGCCCATGGCTGTCGCGACGCGCAGGCGATCGTCCAGAGATGTCGGCAGCATATGGGTTTGTGCATCGTCCAGGTACTGGATACGGTGCTCGAGGCGGCGCAGGAAGTCGTAGGCGCCGTTGAGTTCGGCCACCGTGTCGTCCGGCATCAGGCCGCGCTGGGCAAGGGCATCGAGTACTTGCAGCGTGGGGCGTACGCGCAGCCCGGCATCGCGGCCGCCGCGAATCAGCTGGAACACCTGCGCGATGAATTCGATCTCGCGAATGCCACCCGGGCCGAGCTTGATGTTGTCGGCCATCTCGCGTCGCGCGACTTCACGGCGGATTTGCGCATGGAGGGCGCGCATGGCGTTGATGGCGCCGAAGTCGAGGTATTTGCGGAATACGAAGGGACGCGCGATGGCATCCAGCTCATCATGGCGGGAGCCTGTCAGGGCACGCGCCTTGATCCAGGCATAGCGCTCCCACTCGCGGCCCTGGCTGATGAAGTAGGTCTCCAGCATGTCGAAGTTGGCCACCAGCGGGCCGGAGTCGCCGTTCGGGCGCAGGCGCATGTCGACACGGAAGACAAAACCTTCGGCATTGATCTCGGAGATGGCGGCGATCATGGCGCGGCCGAGCCTGGTGTGGAATTCGAAGGCACCGATCTGGCGCGCGCCGTCGGTCTCGCCATCTTCGGGGTAGATGAAGATCAGGTCGATGTCAGAAGAGACATTGAGCTCGCCACCGCCTAGCTTGCCCATGCCGACGACGATCATTGCCTGCTCTTCGCCCTCGGCATTGCGCGGCAGGCCGTGACGCTCGGCGAGATGCGCCGTCAGTACGCGTTGCGAGGTCTCGACAGCTACTTCGGCCAGCAAGGTCATGGCGCCGGTGACTTCGGGCAGCGGGGCGAGGCCATTGAGGTCGCGCACCATGGCGTGGGCGTACACGTAGGCCCGCAGGCGGCGCAGGCGCTGGCCCAGATTGGCCTCGGTGAGCACTTCCTCGTTGAGAAAAGCGAGCAGATCGGCGCGCTCCAGGGGTCGGTCGAGCTGCTTTGCCACGCGCGGTGCGAGCCACGGGCGGGCTGTCAGCTGGGTGAGCAGGAAGCGGCTGTGTCCGGTGGCGCGGGCAAAGTACTGATCGGTCTGGTTCATGACAGGGTCGAGGTAACAAAGAAGGCTGGGGTCTTCAGTTAGAATTGCCGTCTGATCAAGTCGGCATGAAGCGGGGCGTTGCAGTCATGGCGAGCCCCGGTCTGCACTTATTGTGTCTCGCGAAGCTCCCGATCATCCCACCCCTGCCGAGCATTCTGCCCCGCCCGCCGGCGACACGCCAGACGTGTCGGCGGTGTCGCCGGCGCGTCGCAGGCACCCGCTGCTGACGACCTGTCTGCATATCGGGCGCTTCAGTTTGCGCTTGCCGCACATCGCCTGGGCGGTGGTGTGGCGCTGCGTGCTGGTCACCTGGCTGGTGCTGGCGGCCGCTTTCCTGCTGGTGCGCTACGTGGCCATGCCGCAGGTGGCCGAGCATCGCGTCGAGATTGCGAGCGCGCTGTCGCAAGCCTTGGGGCTCAAGGTTGAAATCGATGCCTTGCAGGCGCAGTGGAATGGCTTGCGCCCGGAGTTGCAGATGCGTGGCATGCGCATCTTCGACAAGGAGCAGCGCGTCGCGCTGGCGCTGCCACGGGTCGATGCCGTGGTGGCATGGAGCTCGCTGTTGCGCTGGCAACTGGAGCTGCAGCGCTTGCGGCTCGATCGGCCCGAGCTGGCCTTGCGTCGCGAAGCCGACGGTACGGTTTTCGTGGCGGGCATCGCGGTGCGGCTCGACAAGAAACAGGACGACAGCAAGCTTGGCGAACTGCTGCTGAGCCAGCACGAGATCCACATCGACAATGCGCGCGTGCTCTGGGAAGACCAGGTGCGCAAGGCGCCACCATTGGTCTTCGACAAGCTGTCCTTGTTGCTGCAGAACCGCGGCGATACGCATCGATTCTCCGTTGCGGCGACGCCGGCGGGTAATCTGTCCGGCCCGATCGACCTGCGTGGCGATCTGCGCGGCGACTGGACGCAGAAGGCGCCACAGACGCTCGCGGACTGGCGCGGCACGATATACCTCGCACTGGAGCGGACGGATCTGGCCGTGTGGCGGCAGTGGGTGGACTACCCGATTACCGTGCCGCACGGGCGCGGCGCGCTGCGCACCTGGCTCAATTTCGAAGGCGCACGCATCGGTGGGCTGACGGCCGACCTGGCGCTCTCCGACGTACAGGTGCGCTTCGCCCCCGATCTGCCCATGCTGTCCTTGAGGACGGCGTCGGGGCGCGTGCGCCTGGCCGCGCGCGAGAATGATTTTTCCTTCGCGGCCGAACGCCTCGCGCTGACGACTACGGATGGTCTGCAGATCGCGCCGACGAAGTTCTCCATGCGCCGTGTCGGTCCGGCAAGCGGCGAGGCTCTCAAGGACAGGACGCGTCGCAAGCCCGGCGGCGAGATCAGTGCCGAGAAGCTCGACATGCGCGTGCTGGCACAGCTGGCGGCCTACCTGCCTTTCCCGCAGGCAGCACGCAAGACACTGGCGGATGCTGACCCGCAAGGTGAGGTCTCCCTGCTGCAGGCAAGCTGGGAAGATGCGGATGCAGCGTCTTCCTCCACGCTCCCTTTTGCGCACTTCGACATCGACGCGAGTTTCGACAAGCTCACGCTCAAACCCGGCGACGGTCATCCCGGTTTCGCACGCCTGTCCGGGCGCGTCACGGGTAGCGATCGCAAGGGCGAGTTCCGCTTCGAGGTGCGCAATGGCGCGCTGGATCTGCCCGGCATCATGCACGAGTCGCACATCCCGCTCGATGCGCTGGATGCCAACGGCAATTGGGGGCGCGACAACGCTGGCGCGCTGACGGTGAACGTGGGCAAGTTGCGCGTCGTCAATCGCGACATGCAGAGCGCCGAGTTTTCGGCAGACTGGCGCGCAGCACCGGGCCCGGAAGGCAGTATCGACATGACGGGGCGCGTGCAGGGCTTCAAGGCGCCATCGGCGTGGCGCTACATTCCGTCGGTGGTGCCGATCGAGACCAGCGAGTGGCTCAAGCGCGGGCTGACGACCGGTACAGGCGAGAACGTGCGGGTGCGCCTGTCGGGCGACCTGGCGAAGTTTCCGTTTCGCAATGATCCCAAAGGCATATTCCGCGTAGAGGGGGGCTTTGCCGGTATCAATCTGGATTTCGCCGACGGCTGGCCGGTGCTCAACAACCTCACGGGCGAGCTGTTGTTCGACCGCACACGCATGCTGATCAAGTCGCACAGCGGCAACTATCGCCAGGCGAAGCTGGGCGAGGTGCAGGCCCAGCTTGCCGATCTGACCAATGTGCGTCAGCAGCCGCTGGTGATCAATGGACGCGCCGCGGGCTCCGGGGCCGATCTGTTGCACTACTTGCAGGCCTCGCCAGTGGCCGAGCATCTGGGCAGCTTCATCCAGGGCATGCGCCAGGAAGGCGAGGGTTCTCTCGATCTGAAGCTCAGCGTGCCGCTGATGGAGGCGGAGCACACGCGCGTACAAGGCAGCTATCGCTTCGAGAACAGCAAGCTGTCGTTGATCCCGGAACTGCCGCCTTTCACACAGGTGCGTGGCGCCGTCGGATTTACCGAGAACGGTATTGCGCCGACGCAGGTGATTGCCGAATTCCTCGGCGGCCAGGTCAATGCCTCGGGGCGTACCGCAGCCGACGGGACGATCCTGTTCGATGCGAGCGGGCAGATCCCGGTGACGGGGCTGCATCAGTTGATCGACACCCCGGTCTGGAACCGGCTGGCTGGCATCACGCCTGTCACGGCGCGCATTGCGATCACCAAGGAGCGTGCTGACGTGACGGTCGACTCCAGCCTGCTCGGCGTCAGTTCGTCCCTGCCTGCGCCGTTTGCCAAGAGTGCTGATACGCGTCTGCCTTTCGTTTTCAACTGGAGCCTCAGCGATGAGCCCGGTGTCGCCAACAGCAGCCTGCAGGATTGGCGCATTTCGCTCGATACGCGGGGGAGTGCGCAGTGGCAGGATCGTTGCGGCAAGGACACCTGCAGCTTCCTGCGCGGCGCGGTGGCGCTCAACGACGGTATCAGCTTGCCCACGCGCGGCTTGCGTGTTTCCGGGCGCTTCCAGACGCTCGATGCGGATCAGTGGTTGCCTGTGATACAGGAGGCCATGGAGGGCCAGAAGAGCACGGCCAAGCGTGACGCGACCATCCTCTCCGGTGGCGTCCTGCAAGCGAACGAAGTGTTGGTGCGCGGGCATCGCTTCACGCGCGTGATAGCGCGTGTGGTGCAGCAGGGTGAGCGCTGGGTGCTGCGACTGGAAGGCCCTGACATTGCGGGCGACATCAACTGGACGGGCCAGACGGCCAGCGGGCAGGCCGCTCGCCTCGGGGCGCGGCTCAGCGTGCTGAAGCTGCACCCCTTGCCGGCCAAACCGTTGCCACCGGGTACGCCGACCGTGTCGAGTCGCGACAGCGATGAGAAATTGCCTACGCTCGACATTACTGCCGAGCAGTTCGAGCTGCGTGACATGAAGCTCGGCAAGCTGTCCCTGCATTCGGAGGATCAGGCAGGACACTGGCATCTTTCGGAGTTGCGTATCGAAAGTCCGGACGCCGTGATTACCGGAGAGGGCGACAGCCGGGCGCTGGCGGGGGGCGGCAAGCAGACCGAGGTCAAGCTCGACGTTACCAGCGAGAATGTAGGCGGATTCCTTGGCCGCCTTGGCTATGCCGATGCAGTCTTGCGCGGCAAGGCTACGCTCAAGGGGCAGCTTGTCTGGAATGCCGCCGTATCGAGTTTCGACTACTCGTCCTTGAATGGCGAGTTGCGCATGAATGTCACCGACGGCCAGTTCAACAAGCTTGAGCCAGGCGCTGCACGTCTGCTCGGGATTCTGAGTCTGCAGTCCTTGCCACGCCGTATCACGCTGGACTTCCGTGATGTGTTCAGCGAAGGGTTTGCCTTCGACTCGATTCGGGGCGACATACATATCGAGCAAGGGGTGATGAAGACCGATGATCTGCAGGTGCGTGGCCCCGCAGCGCGTGTCTACATCAAGGGCAGTACGGATATTGCGCGTGAAACGCATGCCTTGCGCCTCACCGTGCAGCCCACCCTGTCAGAGGGGATTGCCTTGGGCGTCACCATGGTCAACCCGGTTTTCGGTGTGGCGACATATCTGGCACAGAAGGTGTTGCAGGATCCCTTCGAAAAGATTTTCAGCTTCGAGTACGCCGTCACGGGCTCCTGGAATGATCCGAAGATCGAGAAGGAAGGCGTGACGACGACAACCGTCCCCAGCGTGCCGCTCTCCGGCAAGAAATGATTCCGGCACACCCCGTGTGCAGTCAGGACCCGAGATGACAAACACATTCAAGCTGGCCGCCGTGCAGATGATCTCCGGCGCCGATGTCGATGCCAATCTGCATGAGGCGGATCGTCTGATCGCCGAGGCGGCTGCACAGGGCGCGCAATGCGTGGCCTTGCCGGAGTACTTCTGCCTGTTGTCGCCCGACGAGACGGCCAAGGTGAAGCTGCGCGAGCCGGATGGCGAAGGGCCGCTGCAAGCCTTTCTCGCCGATGCTGCGTGTCGTTACAAGGTATGGCTGGTTGGCGGCACGATTCCGCTGGTGGCGAACGACGACGGGCGCGTGCGCAACACCACGCTGGTCTTCAATCCAGAAGGCGTGCGCGTGGCGCGCTACGACAAGATCCACCTGTTCGGCTTCACGCGAGGTGAAGAGAGCTACAACGAGTCACGGACCATCGAGGCAGGCCACGATGCAGTGACCTTCGATGCGCCCTGGGGCAAGACCGGGCTGGTGATCTGCTACGACCTGCGCTTCCCCGAACTCTTCCGCCAGCTGGGCGAAGTCAATCTCATCATCTTGCCGGCGGCGTTCACCGAGACCACCGGTCGTGCGCACTGGGAAGTCCTGCTGCGCGCACGCGCCATCGAGAACCAGTGCTACGTATTGGCCAGCGCCCAAGGCGGCACGCATCCGCACGGGCGTCGCACCTTCGGCCACAGCATGCTGATTGACCCGTGGGGCGAGATCGTCGCGCACTACGATAGCGGCCCGGGCGTGGCAGTTGGCACGCTCGATCTGCAGCGCATTCATGACATCCGGGAAAGTCTTCCTGCGTTGAAGCACCGCAAATTCGTATAATCCGCTTCGAAGAGCGCAGGCGGTGAGACTGTCCTCCTCTCGCCGGCATGGCTACGATTGACCGATCACATAAGAGAAAAGCATGCATAAAACAATTCTGGTTGCGTTGAGCCTGGCCTTGTTCGTGCAGGCGGCGCTAGCCATAGAAGGAGGCGCAGTCAGCACACCCCGCGCGGCTGGCTATGCCAGCGCCTTCCAGACAGATAATCCACTGCTCAGTAGCTGCGACTGGAATGTCGCGCTAGCCAAGGAGCTGGTCCTTCAGGCCAAGGGCAAGGTGGTTTTCTCGACGAGTGAGAAAATGACGGGAAGATATATGCTCGTGGAGGCAACGAAAGTTGTGGCGTCTGGCGCTCCCGGCAAGCGGACCAATCTGATCGCGGTACGAGCAAATGTTTTCAATGATGGCAAATTGATTGCCACCACAGATATCAGTCGCGATGACACGGTCGCTGCCGCCACACCCTTTTGCGATGGACTCCGGGATATTGGCAGCGAGTTGGGCGAGGATCTGGCTGACTGGATTGCGAGAGTGAGCTTGCCGCAATGCGATGCTGCATGCCCTGGCATACATCCCGACGAAGACATTGCTGTCTTGCCCGAAGTGCCCACAGTCCATGCGTCATCGATCAACGAAACCGTCATCGGTTGTGGCTGGCCGACGTACATGGTTGGCAAAGTGGTGCATGAGTTCAACGACGCAGAGCTTGCGCCGCGAGGCAAATTGAAAGTTCTCGGCAAGGGGGCCAGTATCGGCTCGGGCCGACGACTGATCTTGTCGGTCGATAATATCCACGTAATGGGTGGCGGGGGTTGGACCGGACCCAAATGGATCAACATGCATGGTGAATTACTGGACGGAGAAATGTTGCTGGGGAGCTTTGATGCGACTCAGCGAGAGACGTCGCCTCGAATGACTGCTTGTGGCGCGCTCGAATCTCTCAGCGACAATATGGCAGAGCGTATTGCACGCTGGTTGAACACTCCTCAAATTGCCTCGAAGCTCCAGTAAGAAAAAGCCCCGGGTCGGAAGACCCCGGGGCTTTTTCAATTCTGCCTCGAAGCTTGGCTTCAGTACGCTGCGTAGCGTGCCTGCACTTGCTCCAGCGTCAGGCCTACGTTGTAGATTCGCAGATCGTCGAGCACGCCGTTCACCGCCGCATTCGGGTTGCTGGTGCTGTTGCCGCCCACCTGGAAGTCGGTGCTGGAATCCAGCAGCGCGCCGGTCTGGGCCACGCCGGTACCCAGTTCGACGCCATTGACGTAGAGATGCATGTTCGCGCCGTCGTAGGTCGCGACGATGTGCGTCCAGCTCCCGTCCGTGGCGAGTGTCACGGGTTGCTCATAGGCCGCACCGTTGTTGATACGGAAACCCAGCGAACCGCCACCCGTCTTCACATACAGGTTGAAGCCCTGCGTGTTGCCTGTGTCCATGTGCTTCGCAAGCACGATGTTCGATGAGGTGGTGACGGACGAGAACTGGATCATTGCCTCCAGCGTGATGGCCGCTGGTGTCTTGAGTGGTGCAGGAACCGATGCGGCCACGATGCGGTAGTAGTCGTCCACGCTGGCTGTCGGCGTGATCCGGGTCGCTGTGCTCGCCGCACCAGCCTTGTTCGCCGCAAAGGAGAAAACGCTCACGTTGGCAGCCGACGCGGCTGTCATGTTCGTGCCGCCGAAGTAGGGCGTGATGGTCTTGAAGTCGGTGGTGGCGGTGCTGTCGAAACTGTAGGCCAGCGCCGGATCGGGAACGGCCACGCTGCTGGTGGAGGTGGTGCTCGACGCAGCGCTCGAGGCTGCACTCGATGCCGTACTGGATTTCGAGCTGGAGCTCACGTTCGTACTGGTGTCGGAACCTGCTGAGGGGCTGTCGCCGCCACCACCGCATGCGCTCAGGCACAGTGCAAACGCGAGTGGCAGGAACAGGCCTGGACACGCGCCACGGCTGTGGCGGTTCATGAATTCTGCAAACATGGTTTCTTCCTCCTTGAAATGGGCTGTCGCGGCTGGCTGGGAGCGCCAAAGGTAATCGGTTAACGTCCAGCTTTTATTGGTATTTCGAGGCCGGACGGTAGCACAGGCGCAAAACTTTAGTAAACGTTTACCTTTGCGATTTTCGCGTGCTAGGATGCGCCGACCCAAAACCGGAGCCGTCCATGCGTAGCTTGTCGATCTTGCTGTTCTGTCTTGGCTTCGGCTGTCACCCGAGCGCGATGGCGGCGGGCTGCCCGGCCGCGCCTGCGCCGGTGCGCGACATTCGCGCCAACTCGTATTACTCGGACGCGGCTGGCTCCGTCGTCGACAAGGCCTTGCACGAAACCTACGAGCGCAACATCGGACCCATCGTCGAGTTTCATCGCAAGGTGCTGGCGATGGCCGACGAGTACGTTGCCAAAGGCGATCGCGAAACCGCCCTGTGCGCAGTCGGCTGGCTCAGGCACTGGGCGAGCAACGGCGCCTTGCTGGGCGAGATCGTGAACGAGCGTGGTTACCAGGCGAACTACATCCAGAAATGGACGCTCGGTGGCCTGGCCATGGCGCAATACAAAGTGCGCGACCTGCTCACCGCCGACGATCACAAGCTGCTCGACCCGTGGCTGCATGCGCAGGCCTTGCGAGCGCTCGACTTCTGGAAGAACCCCAAGCACCAGCACAACAACCACTACTACTGGGTGGCGATGGCGGTGATGGCGACGTCGGTCGCGACGCGCGACGAAGCGCTGTGGGACACCGCGCGCGCCATGTATGACGAAGGCCTGTCGCACATCGCTGCCGACGGTTCTCTCGAGGCGGAAATGGCGCGCGCCGGCATGGCGCTGCACTATCACAACTACGCGCTGATGCCGCTTTCCACGATTGCCGAGCTGTCACGCGCGCGTGGCGAGAACTGGTACACGCGCGGCGACGGTGCCTTGTTCCGTCTGGCTTCGCTGGTTGCAGATGGCTTGCTGGACCCGAGCTGGTTTGCGCAGAAGACGGGCAAGGCGCAGAAGGTGCCGGAGGGTGGCAACCTGAGTTGGACCGTGTGGATGGCCGACATGCCGCTGCGCAATGCCGACAAGGTCAAGGAACTTGCCCGTCGCGGGCCGTTCATGAACAGCCAGATGGGTGGCAACCCGGAGATGACGTGCAAGAGTGTGAAGCCCGAATGGTGATTTTTCCAGAATGAGATATGAATAAAAAAGGGGCCGGATTTCCGGCCCCTTTTTCTTGATCCAGCCTTCGCTTATTGCCAGCTGATCAGCGCGTAGTTCTTCTTGCCACGACGCAGCACGCTGAAGCGACCGAACAGGCGCTCGGCGTCGTTGAACTGGTGTTCCAGCACATCGGCTTTTGCGCCATTGATCGTCACGCTGCCGCTCTGGATGAAGGTACGCGCTTCCGATTTCGACTTGGCCAGGCCGCTCGTTGCCAGCGCGTCGATCAGGCTGCCTGCCGACTTCTCGATCTGCACGCCGGGCATGCCGTCCTGCGCGAGTTGTTCCAGGTCCGATTCAGTCAGCGCATCGAGGCTGCCCGAGAACAGGCTTTCGCTGATGCGCTGCGCCGCTGCCAATGCAGCCTTGCCATGCACCAGCTCCGTCGCCTGCTCGGCGAGGATGCGCTGCGCTTCCGGCTTCTTGCCGCTCACCTTGTCCGCCTCTTCGATGGCCTTGATCTCGGCCACGCTGAGGAAGGTGAAGTAGTGCATGAACTTGTACACGTCCGCATCGGCCGTGTTGAGCCAGAACTGGTAGAACGCGTACGGCGAAGTCTTCTTCGGGTCGAGCCAGATCGCGCCGGATTCGGTCTTGCCGAACTTCGTGCCGTCGGACTTCGTCACTAGCGGCAGGGTCAGGCCGTACACCTGTTTCTGATGCAGGCGACGCGTGAGGTCCGTGCCGGCAACGATATTGCCCCACTGGTCCGAGCCACCGATCTGCAGCACGCAGCCATGCAGTTCGTTGAGCTTGGCGAAGTCGTAGCCCTGCAACAGGCTGTACGAAAACTCGGTGTACGAGATGCCCTGGTCGTCGCGGTTGAGGCGTTGCTGCACCGACTCCTTCTTGATCATGGCGTTGACCGAGAAGTGCTTGCCGATGTCGCGCAGGAATTCCAGCGCGCCCATGCCGCCAAACCAGTCGTAGTTGTTGGCCATGATGGCCGCGTTGCTGCCGTCGAAACTCAGGAAGGGTGAGACCTGACCGCGGATTTTCTCTACCCAGCTGGCGATCACGTCAGGCGTGTTGAGCTTGCGTTCGGTGGCCTTGAAGCTCGGGTCGCCGATCATGCCGGTGGCGCCGCCAACGAGGGCGATCGGTTTGTGACCGGCCTGCTGGAAGCGCTTGAGCACCAGCACCGGCACGAGATGGCCGAGATGCAGGCTGTCTGCCGTCGGATCGAAGCCGCAATACAGCGTCACCGATTCCTTCGCCAGCAATTCATCGAGCGCTTGCGCGTCGGTGGTCTGCGCGATCAGACCGCGATCGTGCAGATCCTGGACAAGGGGTGACTGGTACATGACTTACTCTCCGGGCGGGTGGCACGCACGGGCGTGCCGGAAAATGAACCCGCGATTCTAACAGGGGCGAGGCGTTCTGCCCGCGCGGGTCCGGTGCTTCAGTTCTCTCAATCCTTGAAGATCCTGTGCGGAATCAGCTGCCAGTAGTCCTCCTGCGTGGCGTCGTTCATGCAGGCCTGGATGATCTTGCGGCCCAGCGGGTCGAGGTCTTCGGTCAGGAAGGGCGCCAGTTCGCGCTTGAAGAACTCGCGCCACTGGCGTGCGCCTTCGTCGAACACTGCCTCGCCGCCTTCGCGCTGGCTGGCCACGTGCAGCAGTACGGGCGGAATCATCGAGCCTTCCACCTTGATCTGCTTCGGCACGTAGCCCAGCAGGGCGCACGGGCTCTCGATCAGCTGCTCGCGCGAGAAGCGCGCGCTACCGCGCCGCGCGAGGTATTCGCGGGCGATCCACTCGGCCATGAAACCGACCTTCCACGCGCCGATGTACTGGTTCGGGATCAGCACGTGGCGTGTGTCCGTGTTCTCCACGATCTGGCGCAGCAGCAGGTTGGCCTGATCGACGCGGCGCCCTGTGCAGAACGCCCAGTAGGAGCCGACGCCTTCCGACTGCATGCCCTTCGTGTCCTGGATGCTCGGATTGGCATGGCCGCGGGGCGCGACGAGGCGCCATAGCCAGGCCAGGGCGGGATTGAGAACGTGCAGCATGCCGACGATGCCGTACTGCGGGCTGTCCTTGTGCGTGGGCGGGCAACGCACACCGAAGCTGCGGATGTTCACCGCGACCGGCCCGCTGGTGATGCCCTCGATCATGTCGCGCGGAATGATGATGCGCGGGTTGGGGCAGGGCTTGCCCGGCGCATCCTCGATGTGTTCCCAGATCTGCACGCTGCCGCCAGGCACGATGTGGTGGTTGAGGAAGATCAGCGGCTTCTTCGGGTGAATGCACAGACGCTCCAGCTGCGGTGCCGTGCCATAGCGCTTGATGTGATCGACGCGCACGAACCAGCCGGCTTCCGCATCGGCGATGTGCAGCTTGGTCTTGCCCTCGTTGTAGTGAGGATGGGCACAGGCCATGTCGTCGGCCATCGGGTTCAGGTGACAGGCTTCCGGTAGCACCAGCGTGCGCTCCTCGCCGGTCACGACGTTCTTGCCGAGCAGCAGGCGGCCGTCTTCCATGCGATGGATGTGCTCGGTCATCTCGCTCTTGCCGCCACCCGATGCACCCTCGTGCATGATGACCAGCTGGTTGTCATACGGCGTGACGGCACCGACAGCTGCACAGTGGTTGGTCGTCCAGCCTTCGCGCTCGCCGATGTCCAGCAGCAGCGAATACACACCCTTCTTGGCGCTCGGGCCGGGGTAAAGGTTGTAGGCGTAGATTTCCTGATGTGTGCCGCAACGCGCATGCACGACGACCTGCTTGCGATCGAAATGCGTATGCCGCAGCGGCGGCGCGATGAACTGCACGCCGGCAGTGAGGCGGAAGTCGGCAGGCACTTCGCTGCCGGGAATCATGCCCTGCAAGTCGGCCAGCGCGCCCGCGAAGAAGCCCGCCCGCTTCGGGCAGATCAGCAGCGCGCCGTAACGGAGATCATCAGGCCCGGCGTAGAACGGCACGACGATCAGCTCCTGCGTCTTCAGCCAGTCCAGCGTCTTCTGGCGCGTCTTGTCGAAGCTCTCGCCGAAGCGCTGCAGGTAGGTTGGCTTGTCCGTGGGCAGAGCGTCGCCGATGACCATGGCATCCGGGTCGCGACGGCGCATCGCCGGCTCGGGAAAGTTCACCGCCAGGCCGTTGCGCGCCTTGGTGACCGTGGCTTCCACGACGCGGCCGAATGTCGGCACCTCGAAGGCAACTTCGTATTCGCCCTTGTCTTCACGATTGCCAAGCGTCCAGTCCGTAGCGCCGGCTTCGCGGCCGAGCGCCCAGTTGAGCAGATCTTCGCGGCACTCCGGCACGAAGAGCGCGGGCGCTGCGCTGAGTACCTCGATGACGTGCGCGGGCAGGTCGAGGTGAGACCAATCCTTCTTGAAGTTCAGGACGTCGACGGTTTCTGTGTTGCGTGACATGGTTGGGCTCGATCCATTTCAGGGGAGCTCAGACCTTACTGGCTGCAACGGTCTGCGGATTTGAGGCAGCTTAAGAAACCCCGCAACAACGTAGCCTGCGGTGCCACCTGGAAGTCTCGTTCTCGATGCGCGTATGCCGGGCTGATTCTTGACCTTGATCAAGAACGGCGGCGCGGGACGACCTAAAGTAAGAACAGGCCGCCATGGCGTGTCCTTGCCACCATCCGGTCTCGCCCTCGATCTGCAGGAGCTGGACATGATCACCACGAAGAAACTCGTTTCCGCTGTCGTACCCCTCGTCATCTGTGGCGGTCTGGCAGCACCGGCTATCGCCAGCACGATACTGACATGCGCCGGCAACGGCTCGGTCTCCGATACGCAGATGACCAGCTCCCAGGAATACAGCTACCAGAGCCACTCTTTCGAAAAGAGCACGACGGGCTCGACCACCGTGAAGAAGCCTTTTTCCGGTACGGCCAACGTGGAGTTGTCGGAGGGCTCGGTGCGCATGAAGCTACCGCACGATCTCGTGCCGCCGCTGAGCGATGGCAAGGACGCGTGGTACACGCTCGGTGACGCTTTCGTCGGCGACAAGGAGATAACGGGCTCGCTGCGCTTCAACCTGTTCAACAAGCCGAAGATCCGTATCGATCGCGTCAGCGGACAATTCACGTTGAGCAGCGGCTTCGCCGAGTTCAACGCAAACTGTTCGGTCGTCGATCCGAATGCCGGTCCGAAGTTCTGACGCTGCCCGCGCGCGTCAGCGCTTGAGCTTGTACCCCGTGCGGAACATCCAGGCCACGACGGCCATGCCGGCCAGCATGAAGCCCAGCGTGACGGTGAGGCTGATGCCGACGTCCACATCGGCCATACCGTAGAAACTCCAGCGGAAACCGCTGATGAGATAGACGACCGGGTTGAAAAGCGAGATCGTCTGCCAGATGCCGGGCAGCATCTTGATCGAGTAGAAGCTGCCGCCGAGGAAGGTCAGCGGCGTGATGATCAGGAGCGGCACGACCTGCAGCTTCTCGAAGCTGTCTGCCCAGATGCCGATGATGAAGCCGA
Source organism: Uliginosibacterium silvisoli (assembly GCF_036017035.1). NCBI lineage: Bacteria > Pseudomonadati > Pseudomonadota > Betaproteobacteria > Rhodocyclales > Zoogloeaceae > Uliginosibacterium > Uliginosibacterium silvisoli. Next base: position 2,076,494 of record NZ_JAYXHS010000001.1, read on the forward strand.
GCAGGCTGAAGGTAATGGCCGTGAGCAGCAGGAACAGGATCATCCACAACGGATGCTCCACGCGTAGCGGCACGAACATCGCCGCCGTGATGAGGATGATCACGCCAAGGATGATGGACTTCGTCGCCGCCGCCCCGACGTAACTGATGACGATCTCCACATACGAGACGGGCGCCGACAGCAGCTCGTAGATCGTGCCGGTGAACTTCGGGAAATAGATGCCGAAGGACGCGTTCGAAATGCTCTGCGTGAGCAACGACAGCATGACGAGGCCGGGCACGATGAAAGCGCCATAGCTCACGCCGTCGATCTCGGGGATACGCGTGCCGATGGCGCCGCCGAACACCACGAAGTACAGAGAGGTGGAAATGACCGGCGAGATGATGCTCTGCATCACCGTGCGCCAGGTGCGGGCCATTTCGAATTTGTAGATGGCGCGGATGGCGTGGATGTTGAGGCGGCTCATTGCTTGCCCTCCACGAGACTCACGAAAATGTCTTCGAGCGAACTCTGCGTCGTGTGCAGGTCCTTGAAGCGGATGCCGGCATCATCGAGCTGCTTGAGCAGGTCGGCGATCTCCACTTTCTCTCCCGCGTCATAGGTGTAGACCAGCTCGTTGCCGTTCTGGGCGAGACTCAGCTGGTAGTGATCGAAACCGGCAGGCACGGCCTCGAGCGCCGCGTCGAGCTGCAGCGTCATCTGCTTCTTGCCGAGTTTGCGCATCAGCTCGGCCTTGTCTTCGACGAGGACGATCTGGCCCTTGTTGATCACGCCGATGCGGTCGGCCATCTCCTCGGCTTCTTCGATGTAATGCGTGGTCAGGATGATGGTCACGCCCGAGGCGCGCAGCTTGCGCACCAGCTCCCACATGTCGCGACGCAGGGTGACGTCGACGCCCGCAGTCGGTTCGTCGAGGAACAGCACCTGCGGCTCGTGCGACAGCGCCTTGGCAATCATCAGGCGGCGCTTCATGCCGCCGGACAGGGTGATGATCTTGCTGTCGCGCTTCTCCCAGAGCGACAGATCCTTCAGCGTCTTCTCGATGTGCGCCGGGTTCGCTGACTTGCCGAACAGGCCGCGGCTGAAGGTCACCGTGTCCCACACCGTCTCGAACGCATCCGTGGTCAGCTCCTGCGGCACCAGGCCGATCACGGTGCGCGCCGCGCGGTAGTCCTTGACGATGTCGTGGCCATCGACCAGCACCTGCCCCTCGCTCGGATTGACGATGCCGCAGATCGTGCTGATCAGCGTCGTCTTGCCCGCGCCGTTGGGGCCCAGCAGCGCGAAGATCTCGCCGCGGCGGATATCGAGGTGGATGTCCTTGAGCGCCTGGAAGCCGGACGCGTAGGTCTTGAAGAGCTTGCTGACGGAAATGATGGCTGGCATGGGGGCGGGAGAGAACAGGGGGGCGGAGCGATCTTACTCCCTGTTCGGCTCCGCGGTTTCCATGTTGAGGAAAGGGGATTGCGCCCGGTAAGGTCCTGCAGCAGGACTTGCGGGTTAGCGGACCGCCGAATGCAGGCCAATCAGCACGATGATGATGGCCAGCACCAGCGATACGCCTTTCCAGAATGCCTCGGGGTGCTGTTCGATGAGTGGCGGTCGGCTGCGATCCATCAGGTCGACATTGGGGTGGCGCAGGTCGAAGATGAATTCCGACAGCTCGGCGTAGCGCTTGTACGGATCGGGGTGTACGGCCTTGCGCAGGGCGCCGTCGACCCACACGGGGATTTCGCGGTCGTCGTCGAGCACCGGGCGGTAGCGCAGTTTCTTCTGCGCCGCCTTCGTGCGTGCGCGGGCGACCTCTGCGCCGTATGGCAGCTTGCCGCAGAGCATCTGGTAGGCGATGACGCCGAGTGAGAACAGGTCGGAGCGCGACGTGCCGTTGTCGCCGAGGAAGTATTCTGGCGCGGTGAATTGCACCGTGCCGAGGATGTCGCCGCGATCAGCGGCGGGCGCAGATTCGATCACACCTGTCACGCGTGTCGAGCCGAAGTCGATGATCTTCACCGTGCCGGTGGCGTCGATCATGATGTTCTCCGGCCGCAGGTCCTGGTGCAGCATCTCCAGCCGGTGGAAGGCGCGCAGGCCTTTCGCGATCTGTTCGACGATGTCGCGCACTGCTTCGAGGTCGGGCCGCGGGTTGTCTATCATCCACTGCGTCAGCGTCTGACCCTCGATGTACTCCGTCACCACGTACAGGAAGTTGCGCTGCCGCGTCAGCGAACAAGGCTTGAGCACGTGTGCGCTGTTGATGCGCCGAGCGACCCACTCTTCCATCAGGAAGCGCTCGAGATAGTCCGGATTGCCGCCAAGGTCGATGGAGGGCGTCTTGAGAATGACGGTTGCATCGGTCTCGATGTCGACCGCGAGGTAGATGTGGCTGCGGCTGCTGCCATGCACTTCGCGCACGATGCGGTAGCCATCGAAAACCGCGCGTGCATCGAGCAGGGGCGGCAGTGGCAGCTTGGCGAACTGCTGGTGGATCTCGCCAACCTCGGCGTTGGGCAGTTCGTCGATGCGCACGATCTGCAGCGTCAGGTTGTCGGCGCTGCCGTTCTCGTAGGCAGCGGCCACGATGCGTCGCGTGACCTCATCGAGATGGTCGGGATCGCTCTCGATGGCCTCGATGATTGCTGCCGCGTCGACGTGCTCGTACACGCCATCCGTGGCTAGCAAGAAGATGTCGCCCTTCTCGATCTGATCGGACTGGTAATCGATTTCGACCTGCGGGTTGATGCCAAGCGCGCGGCCCAGATAGCTCTGCTCGCCGGAGATGTAGATGCGGTGATCGTGAGTGAGTTGTTCGAGTTTCTTGCCGCGCAGCCGGTAAATGCGCGAATCACCGACGTGAAAGATGTGTGCCGTGGTCGACTTGATGACCAGCGCGCTCAGCGTGCAGACGTAGCCCTTGTCCTTCTCGTAGCGATGCTCGCTGCGCTGTGTCTGCGAGTGCAGCCAGGAGTTGGTAGCCGTGAGCACGCGCTGCGCCGAGGTTTTAACCGACCAGGCTTCCGAAGTGCAGTAGTAGTCCTCGAGGAAGGCCTTCACCGCCGAGGCGCTGGCGATCTGGCTCACGTCGCTGCTGCTGATGCCATCAGCCAGCGCGATGGCAATGCCCTTCGAGCGCAACTGCGTCTCTGCAGGAATGCAGATGCCATGGAAATCCTGGTTGATTTCCTTGCGGCCTTTATCGGAGTGCTGCCCGACAGAAATTTTCAGTTCACTGGACATCGGGGCTGCCAGAGGTGGTCACCAAAAAACACGCCGCATGATCGCATGCGGCGCGCTTCTCCTCTTGCGCGGATCAGGCGTTGCGCTTCGGTGCCGTCTTCACGTGCGTTGCATAAAGCGTGAGGCCAGTGAATGCCAGGCCGCCCACCAGGTTGCCCAGCACGGTCGGGATTTCGTTCCAGATCAGGTAGTCCATGATTGTGAAATGTGCGCCCAGCAGCAGGCCTGACGGGAACAGGAACATGTTCACGATGGAGTGTTCGAACACCATGTAGAAGAACAGCATGATGGGCATCCACATCGCGATCACCTTGCCACTGACATGCGTTGAGATCATCGCACCGACCACACCGGCCGACACCATCCAGTTGCACAGCATGCCGCGCACGAACAGTGTCAGCATGCCGGCTGCGCCGTGTGCCTGGTAGCCCAGCGTGCGATTCTCACCGACGATGCCGATGGCCTTGCCCACCGCATTGGGCTCTTGCGAAAAGCCGTATGTGACGTAGATCGCCATCATCACGGCCACCGTGAAAGCTCCGAGGAAGTTGCCGACGAATACCAAGCCCCAGTTGCGCAGCACGCCGCCGAGGGTGACGCCCGGGCGCTTGTCGATCAGTGCGAGTGGTGCGAGCACGAACACGCCTGTCAGCAGATCGAAGCCGAACAGATAGAGCATGCAGAAGCCGACAGGGAACAGCACTGCGCCCAGCAGTGGCTGACCGGTCTGCACGTTGATGGTGACCGCGAACCATGCTGCCAGCGCGAGGATGGCGCCGGCCATGAAGGCGCGAATTACCGTGTCCCGCGTGGACATGAATATTTTGGATTCACCTGCATCAATCATCTTCGTAACGAATTCCGAAGGGACGAGATAAGACATGACTTCTCCTTGCACAACACAAAAAGCAAAACAAAAAGGCGCCTATTTCCGGGCCTCGGTTGAGGTCACGGAAATAGACGCCATCGTCTATTTGAATAATTTTGGTAATCGGTGCGAGTCACCTCGCGCTACCAGACAGTCGTTTGCCTGATGCTCTCATAAAGCAGGTTCCGCGCCACGGCGACATGCTGCCGTGAGCGCTGGGTTTGGCCTTGATTAAAGCGCTTTTATTGCAATGCCGCAGCACCGGTGCAGTGCGCGACCAACCGGACTTGGTGCAGGCGTTTGTGTTGCGCTGCGGCGCCATGAGGGCTGTGGAACTCTGCGTGCTTGCCTTGGTGTTCAAGCAAGTTGGTGGCGCGACGAAGCCGCGACCACTCCGTCCGGCATGGCGGCGACTTGTAGGTCGGAAAAGCGCAGCGCCTTCCGACGCTTGAATTCTCGCGCCAGCACTCTCGCGAATGTCGGAAGGCGCCTGCGGCTTTTCCGACCTACGTCTTTGTCACTCGCCGCCTGAGCCTACAACTGCGCGGCCGAGGCGATCGCGCACGGCATCCCAGGCTGCGTCGGGAGGTAGCTCCTCAACGAGGATGAGTTGTGCGCCGCTGGCGTCGAGCGCGCGCAGATTGGCATACAGGTCGTGCGCGAAGTGGGCCACGTCAGGGCCGGAGACGATCCACGGGCCTGGCTGGTCGCCTGGCGACTCGACGCTATGACTCAGTACGGCATGCTCGCCTGTTGGATCGATCGGGTCGAGCAGTTCCGCGCGCGATGCCATGCGCATGGCTGTGCGTGGCGCGTAGTGAGCCGCCAGTGCGCCGGAGACGCGCGGCGCGTTCTCTGCATGCTGTGGCAGGCGCGGGCGGCGGCCGATCACCGCTGCGATGGCGTCCGCGCCAATCATGCCGGGGCGCAGGATCACAGGCTCGCCGCGCGAGAGGTCGAGAATGGTGGATTCGATGCCGACCTGGCAGGCGCCGCCGTCGAGGATCAGGGCGACCGATTCGCCCAGCTCTTCGGCGACATGCGCAGCCGTGGTCGGGCTGATGCGGCCGAAGCGGTTGGCCGAGGGCGCGGCGATGCCGCCGTTGAAGGCGCGCAGCAGGGCCAGGGCTACGGGATGATCCGGCACGCGCAGGCCGACGGTGTCTTGTCCGCCCGTGAGCAGATCGGAGACGTCGGCTTCCTTCTTCAGGATCATGGTCAGCGGGCCCGGCCAGAAGGCACGCGCCAGTGCGATGGCTTCTTTCGGGATTTCACGCGCCCACTCCACAATGCCATCGGCATCGGCAAGGTGCACGATCAGTGGGTGGTCGGCGGGGCGGCCTTTCGCTGCGAAGATCTTCGCCACAGCCTGCGCATTCGACGCATCTGCGCCGAGCCCGTAGACGGTTTCGGTGGGCAGGGCGACGAGTTCGCCTGCGCGGAGCAGGGCGGCGGCACGGGCGATGTCTTCAGGTGTTGCGTTCATCTGCTGGCTCTTACTTCAACTGTTCGGCGAAGAAGGCGAGGACGCGCTTCTTCGCATCTTCACGTGCTTCGGGGTTCGGCGCGGTGGTCACGCCTTGGCCGGGATTGACGCCATTCGGCACTTCCTTGCGCACGCGTTTGCTCGTGATGCCGGGGTTGTCGAAGTCGTGATAACTATCAGGATAGGTGACGATGCTCATCGGTTCGCCGCGTGCAGCCACGCTGGCAGCAAGTTCCTTGCAGGGCGCTGCGGGTGTCCAGTCGTCCGATTCGCCAATCAGGAGCAGCAGCGGTGCGTAGGGATGGAAACCGTCTGCGCGTTTGTTGCGTGCGGTGCAGCCGGGGTAGAAGGACACCGCGGCCTTGAAACCTTCAGTAGTCACGGCTTTGGGTTTGCGTGTGATGGTGTCCAGCGTCACTCCTCCTCCGTGCGACCAGCCGAGCACGGCAATGCGCTTGGCATCGATATCGGTCTGCTGGCGTAGCCAGGCGAGTGCGGCGTAGGCATCGCCGACACGGTCGGCTTCCTTGAGCGTGCGCTCGCCGAACTTGATGGTGCACACTTCCTTGATGCCGCGTGAGGTGAAGCTGTCGAGCACCAGCGACTCATACCCCTGGCTCGCCATGAACTCGCCCCACATCTTCTGGCGCGCACCGACAGCACCCTTGCTGCCATACATGCCACCGCAGCCGTGCAGCATCACGATGGCAGGGTGTGGGCCGGGCGTGGCAGGCTTGTAGAGGTGTGCGACGAGGGGTTCGGGCGAGGAAGAGATGCCTGCCGTGGGGATGCTGATCTGTTCGGAGGCGTGTGCGGTCGGTATGCACGCCGCGAACAGCAGCGAAGCGAGTCGCATTGCGCAGGTCAGGCTAGCGCGGCGCGACCCGATGGATGGGGGGAGTGTTGCCGCGCTCCGAACCCACCCTACGATGTTCGAAACGCTGCGTAGTGTGGTCGTTGCCTGCATGCTTTTCGCCCTTGAGAAAGCCGAACTACTCGTCGCTGATCCCGATCGCTGCACGCGCCGCCATCGCTACTTCATGTGCCTTCGCGGGATCTGCATCGATCACGGTGAAGTGCCCCATCTTGCGGCCAGGGCGAGCGTGGTGCTTGCCGTACAGGTGCAGCTTGAGGTTGGGATAGGTGAGCAGCTTGCCCCAGTCCGGCTCGCGGTAATGGCCGTGCGAGTCGGGGCCGGGCTGTGTCGGGTCGTACCAGATGTCGCCAAGCAGGTTCACCATCACCGCAGCGCTATGCGCGCGCGCGTCGCCGAGCGGCAGGCCGGTGAGGGCACGCACCTGCTGTTCGTACTGGCTGGTGGCGCACGCATCGACCGTGTAGTGGCCGCTGTTGTGCGGGCGTGGCGCCATCTCGTTCACATAGAGCTCGCCGCGCGAGACGAAGAACTCGACGGCCAGCGTGCCGATGTAGCCAAGCTGTTCGGCGATGCGTTCCGCGAGTTGCTGCGCCGTCTCTGCAGTGAAGCGCGAAGGCGAGATCGACACGTCGAGGATGCCCTTGGCGTGGGCGTTCTCGCTCGGCGCGAAGCTCTTCGTGTTGCCATGTTCGTCGCGCGCGAGCACGACGGAAATCTCGTAGTCCAGCGTGAGCATCTGCTCGAGCACGCAGGGCTCGTTATGGAAGCCTTGCAGGGCGTGCAGCGCCTCTTCGCGGCTGGTGACGCGGGCCTGGCCTTTGCCGTCGTAGCCGAAGCGCGCGACTTTCAGGATGCCGGGGAACAGCTCGTCCGGCGCGTTGCGCAGATCGTCCGCCTTGTTCACGGCGATGAAGGCGGCGTGCGGGATGTCGTTGTTGCGCAGGAACATCTTCTCTGCGACGCGGTTCTGACAAATGCCGACAGCATCTGCGGACGGGCGCACGGGCAGGAATTTGGCGAGGTAGTCCAGCGTGTCGGCCGGCACATTCTCGAATTCGGTGGTGATGGCTGCGCAGTTTTGCGCGAGCTGGTCGAGTGCGGCGAAGTCTTCGTAGGCGGCACACAGGTGGCGGTCTGCCGCCTTGCCGGCCGGGCTGTTGGTGTCGGGGTCGAGCACCCACACCTTGTAGCCGAGTTCATGCGCGGCCAGAACGAAGAAGCGGCCCAACTGGCCGCCACCGAGCATGCCGAGGGTGGCGGGGGGGAGAATCATGCTCATCGTGTGCGTGGCCTTACTGCGGGTCGTCCAGCGTCATGTCCAGCACGGCTTGCGTCTGGCGTGCGCGGAATGCATCGAGCATCAGCGCGAGGCGCTTGTCTTCATTGGCGAGCAAAGCCACCGCAAACAGCGCGGCATTGGCGGCACCGGCTTCGCCGATGGCGAAGGTTGCGACAGGAATGCCCTTGGGCATCTGCACGATGGAGTGCAGTGAGTCGACGCCCGACAGCGCCTTGCTCTGCACCGGTACGCCGAGCACCGGCACGGGTGTTTTCGCGGCCAGCATGCCGGGCAGGTGCGCGGCGCCACCGGCACCGGCGATGATGGCCTTGAGGCCCCGGTCGCGCGCCGCTTCGGCGTATTCGAACATCAGGTCCGGCGTGCGGTGTGCGGAGACGACGCGCGCTTCGTAGGGCACGCCGAAGTCCTTGAGGATCTTGGCCGCGGCTTGCAGGGTGGGCCAGTCGGAATTGGAGCCCATGACGATGCCGATGACGGCGTTTTCGTTTTCCATTGCTTACTTCCCTGCAGTCCGCTTGGCGGATTCGAGTGTGTTGGCGAGCAACATCGTGATGGTCATCGGGCCGACACCGCCCGGCACCGGGGTGATGAGCCCAGCGACTTCCTTGGCGGAGTCGAAATCGACATCGCCCGCGAGCTTGCCGTCATCCAGACGGTTGATGCCCACGTCGATGACGACGGCGCCCGGCTTGATCATGTCGCCGGTGAGGAACTTCGGTTTGCCCACGGCGGCAACGACGATGTCGGCACGGCGGGTGTGAAAAGCCAGATCCTTGGTTTGCGAATGGCATACGGTGACGGTCGCGCCCTGCGACAGCAGCATCACGGCCATCGGCTTGCCGACGATATTGCTGCGACCGATGACGACGGCCTCGGCACCCTTGATCTGTACGTTCTCTGATTCCAGCATTTTCATGACGCCCCAGGGCGTGCACGGGTAGAAGCTCTTGCGACCTTGCAGCAGCAGGCCGAGGTTTTCGGCGTGGAAACCGTCGACGTCCTTGGCCGGCGAAATGGCTTCCAGAACCTGGTCTTCGTTGAAATGCTTGGGCAGCGGCAGTTGCACGAGGATGCCGTGCACGCCCGGATCGGCATTCAGCTCGGCGATCTTGGCAAAGACGACCTCTGGCGCGACATCAACGGCGAAGGTGAACTTCAGTGAGCGGAAACCGGCTTTCTCGCAGGCGGCAACCTTGTTGCGCACGTAGACGGCCGAGGCGGGGTTTTCGCCTACCAGAATCACGGCGAGGCAGGGCTGGGTGCCTTGCTCGGTCAGTGTCCGGGCGTTCGTTGCGATGTCTTCGCGGACCTTTGCGGCGAGGGCGTTGCCATCAAGAATACGTGCGGTCATGGGGCTTACTGCCTGTTGCGGAAAAACCGCACAGTATACCTGTGCACACAGGGGCGGCAACAGGGTTTGTGCTGCTCCGGCGTGAGAGGCAAGGCGTTGGGTAGGGGTTTGCCACGAGTCGCCAAATCTAATGTTTTTATTGAAATTGCCGTTTTTGGAGGTAAGCCACTCAACCGCCGGAGAGCGTCATGATCGAATCCACGCCTGCAGTCCAGACAACAAACGCAGCTGACCGCGATGGCTTTTTGCAAGGGATCGACATGGCGTTGCGCGCAAGCGAACGCCAGCGTGGGGGCTTCGCCGTGCTCAAGGTCGAGGTAGGTGGCGCGGCGGAGCAGGCGGTCGCGAATGTGGGTGAGGCGATTACGGCCATCCGCGCCAATGTGCGGCTCAACGACATGGTTGCCATGCTGGGGCCACGCGAGTTCGCGGTGCTGCTGGCGGTGGGCAGCGAAGGCGGAGCCCAGCGCGTGGCCGGCAAGATCACCGAGTCGCTGGTCGCAGCGTGCGGCGGTATCGCCGCGCAAGACGTGGCGATCGGCATTGCCATCTACCCAACGCACGGCACGAGTCGCGATCAACTATTGCGTGCCGCCGACGGCGCGCAATACCAGGCGCGACGCAACCGGCGCGGTATCGTCATGGCCACGCGAGACGAAACGCCGGTCGATGACGACGAGCCGCTGTCTGTTCCGATGCGGCCAGATCTGAGCAAGCGCATAGGAAGTGCTGTCACTCAGAACGAATTCCTGTTGCGCTATCAACCGGTGGCCGAGCTGGGCAGTGGTCGTCTATTGAGTGCCGAGGCCCTGGTGCGTTGGCGTCACCCGGAGCTGGGCTTGCTGCCTCCTGCCGAGTTTCTTTACCTCGCCGAGCGCGACGGCACGATAGACACGCTATCCCTCAAGTTCGTCGAGTACGCCATGATGCAGGCGCGTGCCTGGCGCGATGGCGGTAGCAATCTGCCGATCTCGGTGAACCTGCCGGCAACGACCCTGCAGCACCCTGAACTGGAAAGCGCCCTGGTGGGGCGCCTGCACAGCATGGCCTTGCCGCCGGACAGCCTGACCATCGAACTGCGCGACGACCAGCTGACGCGCCTGTCGGCCGCAGCCATGAAGAACATCTTCATGCTGGCCAATGCGGGCGTACGAATCGCCATTGACGACTTCGGTCGTGGCGCGGCCTCCCTGCTGGCGCTGCGTGATCTACCCGTGCATGAAATCAAGATAGATCCCTGTTTCATCCAGTCCGTCGCGGCCAGTCGGGCAGATGCGGCCATCGTGGCGTCTCTCATCGGCCTGTGCCGTGACCTCGGGCGCCGCGTAATAGCCAAGGGCATCGAGACGCAAGCTGTCTGCAATCGTCTGCTCGAACTGGGGTGCGAAGGCGGGCAGGGCTTTCATTTCTCGAAACCGCTCGAAGCCGAAGCCCTGCCGGACTGGCGCGGCCAGCCATATGGCTGATCACGGCTGAGGAAGGGGGCGTCAGGCCGTGGCTGCCGGCTTGTCACGAGTTGTTACGTCTGCGGCGGGGCTCTTCATGTTTGTGCCTTGCGGACGTTAATTCCCCTAGTTGCATATCTTGCCGCGGCTTTTTCCTGCGCGCCCCGATCTTCCTCAGGAGTAAGTAATGCCCTCAAGCAATAGCGTCGCCCAGCGCGTGGGTCTTGGATTCGCGTTCATGCTGGTCTTGATGATCGCCGTTGGCGTGGTTGGCCTGATCGGCCTGAACCGTCAGTACGAGCAGGTGAAGTCCCTGCTGGCACGCGATCTTGACATGCACCTGACCATGCTTGATGCGCAGATGAAGATCTCCAAGATGCGCCGCGACGAGAAGGACGTGTTCCTGTCCGTGGGGGCTGCCGACAAGATCAAGGAATACCGCGGAAAGTGGGGCAAGTCCTACGACGGCGTGATCGACATCATCGGCGACATCCGCAAGAAAGCCAGTGACGAGGAGCGTGGCAAGCTCACCGACCTCGATGACAAGTTCAAAGGCTACTTCAGTGGCATGGAGGACACCGTCAGCAAGATCAATGACGGCAGCTACAAGACGGCAAACGACGCCAATATGGCTTTCGAGCCGCAGAAGAAGCTCATGCAGGATGCGCTGCGTTCAGTGAACGAGCTCTCCAAGGCGGCCGAGGCACGCGTGCAGGCCATTGACGGGCAGCTCGCCGCCATTCGTTCGAGTGCATCGACCTGGGCCGTCGTGCTCATGCTGGCAGGCCTGGCCGTTGGCGTAATCGCCGCATGGCGCATCATCGCCAGCATCCGCAGCCCGCTGTCGCAGATGCAGGCCGCGATTCTCGAGATCAGCAAGACCGGCCGCATCAGCAAGCGCATGCCGGTCGGCGCGCAAGACGAAATCGGCCAGACCTCGGCAGCGGTGAACCATCTTCTCGAAGGCATGAGCCAGATCATCGGCGCCGCGACCGGCAATTCCACCGAGCTCTTGCAGGTCGCGCGCGAACTCAATGGCGCTGCCGACCGCATTGCCTCGGCGTCCATCTCTCAATCCGACGCGGCTGCCTCCTCGGCTGCCGCCGTGCAGGAAATGACGAGCAGCGTCTCGCATATTGCCGACAGCGCTCGCACGCTGCAGCATGAGACCGCACACGCCTCCGAAACTGCAGGCAATGGTGCGCAAGCTGCACGTCGTGCCGCGGATGAAATCCAGAAGGTGGCGGAGGCCATTACGCAATCCACCGAAGTGATTCGCGTGCTCGATCAGCGCTCCGGTGAAATTGGCGAGATTGTCATGGTCATCAAGGAAATTGCCGACCAGACCAACTTGCTCGCGCTGAATGCCGCCATCGAAGCCGCACGCGCAGGCGAGCAGGGCCGTGGCTTTGCCGTGGTGGCCGACGAAGTGCGCAAGCTCGCCGAACGCACCACGCTGGCAACGACTCAGATCAATGAAAAGATCGAAGCCGTTCAACGCGAAACCGGCGCTGCCGCACAAGGCATGACAACAGCAAGCGAAATCGTCGTCAGCGGCGTGCGCTGCTCGCAGGAAGTCGCCGAGTCGCTGCGCAACATCGAAGCGCTGTCGCAGAACACCGCCTCGCACATCGCCGACATCTCCAGCGCCATCGACGAACAAAGCCACGCAAGCCACCAGATCGCTACGCACATCGAGCGCATTGCCAGCGTCAGCGAGCAGAACCGCGAGACCGCATCCTCAGCGCAACGTCACTCCAGCTCGCTGTTCGGCGTGGCTGAGCGACTGGATTCGACGATCAAGCGATTTACGGTCTAGCGCGTTTCTGCAACCAATAAAAAAGCCCGCCCGGAAAACCGGACGGGCTTTTTCTTGCGCTGTTGCTGCGTTATGGCGCGATCTTGCCGACTCCTGCATTGGCTTTCACGGTTGAGCGCACGGCATCGGGCGTCGTCAGCGGCGTATATGTGTAATACGCCGAAGGCGCCCAATCAACAAGACCGATGAATGGTTTGCCGGAGTTCTTTACTGCGTTCGTGGCGTTCACCACCGTCGCTGCAGCTGCGTTGAGGTCGACTACCGCGCCATTCAGCCACGAGCTGACATCCGTGAAGTACTGGCTCCACGCATCGAAGTTGGCCGACAGCAGATCTGTCGCTACTGCGCCGGAGATGTCGAAGGCATTGCGCTCCGAGTAGGCCTTGCCATTGAAGCCGAGGCCGATCGCGTAGCTGGAGTAGTACGGATGCGTTTCTTCCGTCTTCTTCACGTTCTCGTACAGGTTATTGAGGATGTGCACGTGGGCGTTGCGCACGCGTGGCGTGCGCTGGCCTGTGTACTGGAAGTAGTTGCGGTAGAAAGTGATGCGGTACTCGCCGTCATTCACGTCGCTGGAGCCGATCAGAATGCTCTTGTCGTGATTGCTGAACTTGTTGTACGACAGGGTGATGTAGTCCGCGCCCGACTTGATGTCGAGCAGGCCGTCGTACATCTTGTAAAAGGCCTTGTTCGGATTCACACCGTTGAAATCCGCGCCATCGGTGAATTCGCAATGATCCACCCAGCCACGTGTCACACCTTGCAACGTCAGGCCATCCGGCTCGGCATTGGACGGGCAATAGTCCTTGTCGACATAGGTGCACTTGCCGAAATCTTCATAGGCCCAGCCGGCGTCCTTGCCGTTGATGAATCGCACGTTGCGCACGATGATGTTGTTCTGGCCGCTGATGTGGATCCACACCGCGTTCAGCGTCGGGATTGCGCCGTTCTCGACGATGCCGATCAGTGAGGTGTTGGGGCGCGAGATGCGTTGCTCGGTGAAGCCCGTGCCATCCGCAGTGGTCGCGCCGTTGATGAAGCCCTTCACATAGATCGTCCATGGGATCGCCTTGTTGGCGCCACTGCTAGCCGTCGCGATACATGAAGTCAGCGTGGCCATCGAGGTTGCCGTGCAGGACTGGCCGCCTGCGCCACCGGTCGGGAATCCACCTGCGGCCTTCGTCGCCCAGCCCATGACACCGTCACCGCTTGGCGGCGTTATCGAGGAGGAGCTGGATGACGAGCTCGACGGTGCGCTCGAAGATGATGAGCTGCTGGAGGGCGCACTCGATGAGGATGACGAACTGCTGGAAGAGCTGGACTTGCTGGAGCTCGATGAACTGGCCGAGCTGGTACTGGTGCCGTTCGGTACCGAGCACTCGTTCGTGCCGCCGGCAACCTTTGTGCCGGCGCCGAACGTGACTTCACCGCAGACGAAGCTGCCGGTGAGTGTCTTGTAGGTGAACTTGTCGGAGCGACCATAGGCCACGCTGGTGGCCGAGGTGACTGTGCAGGTCTTGCCTTCGGTACAGAGCGTCGTGTAACCGGCGGGCCGGTTGGCCGCGAAGGCGGTGCTGGTCAGCGCCAATGCGGCGAAGCCCAGCAGGAAGCGGGAATTACGCATGAAGTGTCTCCTTGGAATTATTGTGCTGTCGCTGCGGTGCACTGCGACGCCAGGCCGGATCCCGTTCCCTCTCGATGACGGAAGAAACTCGACGGTCCGTGCATCTTTGTAGGCAGACAGCTTCGCGTAGGCAAGAAGAATCGAATTCCCGCCTGGCGCAGCGCCAAAGAAAAAGGGCCGCGACTTGCGGCCCTTTCTTATCACAATCAGGCTCAGCCCAATCGTGCAAGCTGATCGCGCAGCTTCTCCAGCGTCGACGTGAAATCGGCCAGGCGCTTGCGCTCCTGTTCGACCACTTCCGGCTTGGCGCGTGCGACGAAGCCTTCGTTGCCAAGCTTGGCTTGGGCCTTGCCGACTTCGCCTTCGATGCGCGCGACTTCCTTGCCGATGCGCTCGCGCTCGGCGCCGATGTCGACTTCGATCTCTAGCATCATGCGGAACTCGCCGACGACCTGAACCGGCGCGGGCGATTGCGGCAGCTCGGCACCGACGGCGGTGACTGCGCTGAGCTTGGCGAGCGCGGCGAGGTACGGCGCGATGGCTTTAACTGTCGCTTCGTCACCCGACACCAGCAACGGCACCTTGGTAGCAGGCGACAGGTTCATCTCGCTGCGCAGGCTGCGGCATGCATTGATCATGTCCTTGAGCTGCGCAACCTTCGCTTCCGACGCTTCGTCGATGCGTGAAGTTTCCATCGTCGGGTAGCTGGTCGTGCCGATGAAGTCCTGGCTCTTGCGACCCGCAACGACCGACACCGTCTGCCACAGCTCTTCCGTGATGAACGGGATCAGCGGATGAGCGAGGCGCAGGATGGTTTCGAGCACGCGCACCAGCGTGCGACGCGTTGCGCGTTGTTGCGCATCGGAACCGTTCTGCAACTGCACCTTGGCCAGTTCGAGATACCAGTCGCAGTACTCGTCCCATACCAGTTCATAGACGGCGCGCGCGGCGAGGTCGAGGCGGTAGTCGGCGAAGAATTGCGCGATCTCGCCCTCGACACGTTGCAGACGGCTGGTCATCCAGCGGTCGGCAAACGAGAAGTCGAGATAGCCCCCGACGCAGTCAGCCTGCGTGTGGCTGTCCAGACCGCAATCCTTGCCCTCGCAATTCATCAGCACGAAGCGCGTGGCGTTCCACAGCTTGTTGCAGAAGTTGCGATAGCCCTCGCAGCGGTTCATGTCGAACTTGATGTCGCGGCCGGGCGAGGCCAGCGAGGCGAAGGTGAAGCGCAGCGCATCGGTGCCGAAGCCGGGAATGCCTTCGGGATATTCCTTGCGCGTCTTCTTCTCGATCTTCGCCGCGTCGCGCGGGTTCATCAGGCCGGTGGTGCGCTTGGCGACGAGGTCTTCGAGCGAGATGCCGTCGATGAGGTCGATCGGGTCGAGCACATTGCCCTTCGACTTGCTCATCTTCTGGCCTTCCGCATCGCGGATCAGGCCGTGCACATAGACGTGCTTGAACGGAATCTTGCCGGTGATGTGCTTGGTCATCATGATCATCCGGGCGACCCAGAAGAAGATGATGTCGAAGCCCGTGACGAGCACGGAGGAGGGCAGGTACAGGTCGAGGGCGGGGTTGCTCTTCGCCGGATAGTCAGGCGTCCAGTCGAGCGTCGAGAACGGCCACAGCGCGGACGAGTACCAGGTGTCGAGAACGTCATTGTCGCGATTGAGCGCGCCTGTGTAGCCGTCTTTTGCGGCCAGCGTTTTCGCTTCGGTTTCGTCGTGCGCAACCCAGCAGCGGCCGTCGTCTGAATGCCATGCGGGTATCTGGTGGCCCCACCAGAGTTGGCGCGAGATGCACCAGTCCTGCAGGTTGCGCATCCACGAGTAGTAGGTGTTCACCCAGTTTTCCGGCACGAACTTCACTTCGCCGGATTCGACGACTTCGATGGCCTTCTGGCCGATGCTCTTGCCATCCGCGCCCGGCTTGTTGACTGCGACGAACCACTGGTCCGTCAGCATCGGCTCGACGATTTCGTTGGTGCGCTCGCAGCGCGGCACTTGCAGCTTGTGTGGCTTGATCGAGTCGAGCAGACCGAGCGCTTCGAAGTCAGCGACGATCTGCTTGCGTGCTTCAAAGCGGTCGAGGCCGCGATATTTCTCCGGCGCGTTGCCGTTGATCTTCGCGTCCAGCGTCAATACCGAAATCATCGGCAGCTTGTGACGCTGGCCGACGGCGTAGTCGTTGAAGTCGTGCGCCGGCGTGACCTTCACGCAGCCCGTACCGAACTCCTTGTCGACATAGTCATCGGCGATGATCGGGATCTCGCGATCGCACAGCGGCAGCGCAATCATCTTGCCGATGAGGTGCGCATAGCGCTCGTCTTCCGGATGCACCATGACGGCGGTATCGCCAAGCATGGTTTCGGGACGCGTCGTCGCAACGACCAGATGGCCTGAGCCATCAGCCAGGGGATAGCGCAGATGCCACAGCGAACCGTCTTCCTCGTTCGATTCCACTTCGAGGTCGGACACGGCCGTGCCGAGCTTCGGGTCCCAGTTAACAAGGCGCTTGCCGCGATAGATCAAGCCTTCGTTGTAGAGGCGCACGAAGGTTTCGGTGACGGACTTGGATAAGCCCGCGTCCATCGTGAAGCGCTCGCGCTTCCAGTCGGGCGAGGTGCCGAGGCGGCGCATCTGCTTGGTGATGGTGCCGCCGGAATACTCTTTCCACTCCCAGACTTTCTCGAGGAATTTCTCGCGACCGAGATCGAGGCGTTTGATGCCTTCGCCTTCGAGCTTGCGTTCGACGACGATCTGCGTGGCGATGCCCGCGTGGTCCGTGCCCGGTTGCCACAGCGTGTTGACGCCGAGCATGCGGTGATAGCGCGTCAGCGCATCCATGATGGTCTGGTTGAAGCCATGACCCATGTGCAGCGAGCCGGTGACGTTCGGCGGTGGCAGCAGGATGCAGAAAGACTGGTCGGCGGGCTTGCTGGTGTCGAGACCGGCGGCGAAATAGCCGGACTGTTCCCATTTCGGATACCAGCGCGATTCGATGTCGGCCGGTTCAAAGCTCTTGGCGAGTTCCATTTTTGCTGGATGCGTGTGAATGCTGGAGAGCCGGTGATTATACCGGCGCAACGCGCATACAGGACCGCGAGGCGGCAGGCCGATGGCTGCCGGACTACTGTGGCTTCGTATCCAGCAGTGTCGAGAGCTTGTTGGAGAGCTCGGGAAGCAGGGTCGCGCGCATGTGCGCCGAGGTCTGCATGCGGATGCGCTCCGCGACATTGTCCAGCGCGCCGGCGATGACCTGGGGGAGCTCGCGTGCCAGCCAGGCATCGATGGATTGCGAGATATAGGCGTCCAGCTCGATCAGCTGCTCGGAGAATTGCAGCACGACGTCGTGGTGGGTTTCGCGCCGCGTTGACTCAAGCGCGAGCTGGTGCTGCGTCAGGCTTTCGTTGCGACCTTCCACGCGGCCTTGCGACATGCCCTGCGCGAAGCCTTCCTTGTAGGCCTCGTCGCGGCCTTCCTTGCGTCCTTGAGCGAGGGCGTTCTGGACGGCGAGTGGATTGCCGAGGCGGGCGCGGTCGAGCGCGTCCTGGATCGCCCTGTCCTGGTTCTTGAGCATCTCGCGCTGGGTGCGCTCGATAGCGTCGTTGATGAGGATGTTCACCTGTTCGGAAGACAAGCCACTCGTGGCCGGCTGGTCTTCCTCGTCTTCGAGCGCCATGACCTTTGGCACTTCCATGACGTCCATCACGTCGGTGAGCTCAGGCAGGTCGTCGATCACCTCGGTGAGCATGGGCAGCTCCTCAGATTCGGAATTGACGCCATCGGGCCGGTTGCGCTTGATCAGCGCATCGGCCTTGGTGAGCAATTCGTCGGAGAGGTCAGCCTCGTTCAGCGAGGAAATCGGGTTCATCTTGTCAGGGTCGGTGTTCTTGCCGTGTTTTCAGAATGTGTCTCGTTGTTTCAGTCAGGCTTCTTCGCAAGGTCGAATGCCGTAATGACATGGCCTTGCTCCTTGAAGGCCTGCCAGCGTTGCCGTGCCTGCTGGCGATCACCTTCCTGCGTGGAGACGATTTCAACCAGCATGCCGAAGTGCTTGAACGCTTCCGGCACAGGATCGTCGCTCAAGTTCACTAATACGTCCGTATGAGGCGGATTGTCCAGTCGCGAGGCGATGACCACGGGCGTGCGAGCTGCGAGCGGAGAGTCTGCGGCGACATGCGGCACGAAGGAGAGCGGCTGTGCCGTCCACAGCAGGCTGTCGAAACGCTGGGCGAGTGACGGATCCGGTGCGTGCACCAGTACGCGATGCCCCTGCCGCACCGCTTTGGCCGTGATGGAGCAGGCCGCCATCAGGCGGTCAGGGGCATTGTGGTAGAACTTTATTTCAGTCACGTATTTGCGCTTGTTGGCCTGCTTGGTTGCCTGCTTATTTGCCAGCTCTGGCGATCAGGAAGTTGGTCAGCAGCGGTACAGGGCGGCCTGTTGCGCCCTTGTTCGCACCCGAAGTCCACGCGGTGCCAGCGATATCCAGGTGCGCCCACTTGTAGGCCTTGGTGAAGCGCGACAGGAAGCAGGCGGCCGTGATCGAGCCGGCAGGGCGACCGCCGATATTTGCCATGTCGGCGAAGTTGCTCTTGAGCTGGTCCTGGTACTCGTCGAACAAAGGTAGTTGCCAAGCGCGGTCACCGCAATCCACGCTGACATCCAGGATCTCGCGGGCGAGCGCGTCATCATTGGCCATCACGGCGCTGGTCTGGTGACCCAGCGCAATGATGCAGGCGCCGGTCAGCGTGGCGATGTCGATGACGGCTGCAGGCTTGAAGCGCTCCGCGTAAGTCAGCGCATCGCACAGGATCAGGCGGCCTTCGGCGTCCGTGTTGAGGATTTCGATGGTCAGGCCCGCCATCGAACGCACCACGTCGCCGGGGCGTGTGGCATTGCCAGCAGGCATGTTTTCGGTGGTCGGGATCAGGCCGACCAGGTTGATCGGCAGGCCCATTGCGGCGACGGCCTTGAAGGTGCCGAGCACGGAGCCCGCGCCGCACATGTCGTACTTCATCTCGTCCATGCCTTCACCGGGCTTCAGCGATATGCCGCCGGTATCGAAGGTAACGCCCTTGCCGACGAGCACGATGGGCGCGGCCTTCTCTTTGCCGCCGCGGTACTCCATGACGATGAAGCGCGGCGGTTCGACGGCGCCTTGCGCAACGGACAGGAACGAACCCATGCCAAGCTTGGCAATGCCGGCGCGATCGAAGGTGGTGACCTTGAAACCGTAGTGCTTGCCGAGTTTCTTGGCCGTATCGGCAAGATAGGAAGGCGTGCAGACATTGGCAGGCAGGTTGCCCAGCTCCTTGGTCAGCGCCATGCCTTCGGCAATTGCGGCACCTTGTGCAACCGCATTCTTGGCAGCATTGTCGCTGCGGCCGACGAGCAGGAAGTCGAGCTTGGCGACGCCGTTCTTGCTCTTCTCCTTCACTGCGCGCGGCACGTCGAAACGGTAGGCCGCGTCGGCAATCAGCTGGGTCGCAGTCTGCAGTGTGTAAGGCAGGTCACGCTGGGCTGGAATGGCGTCGGTAATGCAGACGGCTGCATCCGCTGCACGATGGCTCGCCAGCCACTTGCCGAGGCTGCTGGTCGCAGTGCGCAGTGCCTTGTCGTTGTATTCAGCCTTCTTGCCGAGGCCGATGACCAGCACGCGTTCAGCCGCGACGCCGGGCAGGACGGGAATGAGCAGCAGGCTGCCAGCCTTGCTTTCGAGATCGCGTTTGACGAGTCGTGCGAGCTCGCCATTGCTGGCGTCGCTGACGGCTTGCGCCTGTGCGCCGAGAGCGCTATCGGCGAAGGCGGTGACGACCAGGCAGGCTGTCTTCAGTTTCTCGGGGGCACTGGCTTTTATGCTAAATTCCACGGGCTGACCTCGTAATAAACGCCTTGTAGAAGGCGGTTGTGATCGTTTCAATCAAGGCTCGGTCATGCAATGCCGACCGGGCCTGCCGCATGCGTAGAGGTTCGTTGGGCACGCGCTGTCATGCGGGCCAGTGCATTATCCCCGCTTGCATCAAGCGCCGTCAAAGCGCACCCCGGAGTACGCGGATTGCGGCGCCAGTAAGCAACACCGGCAATACCGCCTGCGAGTTCATTTGCAACCTCATTTGCGACCCACCCAGACATGATTTTCCGCCGCGCCGCCGTGCGTGAATTTGCCAGCACCGCCGCAGCCATTTCCATGGCGCTGCTGTTCATCATGGTGACCGTGGTGCTCATCCGTTTGTTGTCGCAGGCGGCGGGCGGGCGTGTTCCTGCGGATGCCGTGCTGGCGCTGATCGGCTTTTCCACGCTGAACCAGTTGCCGGTCGTGCTGGCCCTGTCGAGTTTCGTGGCGGTCCTCATGTCCATGAGTCGCAGCTACCGGGATTCAGAGATGGTGGTGTGGTTTGCGTCGGGCTTGCCACTGACCGCATGGATCAGCCCGGTGCTGCGTTTCGCCGTGCCGGTCGCGCTGGTCGTTGCAGTGATGTCGCTGTTCCTGTCGCCGTGGGCACAACAACAGCAGACCGAATATCGCAAACGCCTCGAGAATCGCGACGAGGTCTCGCGCGTCGCCCCGGGTTCGTTCCGTGAGTCGAACGATGCGCATCGCGTGTTTTTCGTCGAGTCCGTGGACAAGGATGCGGGGCGTGTACACAACGTCTTCATCAGCGCGCTGCAAAACGGCAAGCAGAATGTCACGGTAGCGGCCGAAGGCGTCGTCGAGACGGCGAAGAATGGCGATCGTTTCATCGTCCTGCTCAATGGCCGTCGCTATGAGGGCGAGCCGGGCATGGCGGATTACCGCGTGATGCAGTTTGAGCGCTACGCCGTGCGCATCGAGCCGAAGGAAGTGGGCGAGCTGGAGTTTTCGGCCAAGCAATTGCCGACGACGGACCTGCTTGAAAAGCCCACGCCGGCCGGCTGGGGCGAAATGGTCTGGCGTATCGGCATGCCCATTGCCACGGTGCTGCTGGCGCTGCTGGCTATTCCTCTGTCATTCGTCAATCCGCGCGCCGGGCGCACCAACAGCCTGATCTTCGCGCTGCTCACGTTCACCATCTATCTCAACCTGATCGGCGTATCGCGCGCCTGGGTGACGCAAGGCAAGCTCGGCGTGGTGGAGGGCACGTGGGGCGTGCACGGCCTCATGCTGGCCCTGCTCGGTGTGCTTTTCCTGGTTCGGTTGGCGCCGTCCGTGCGCCGCAAATAAGAGCGGAAGGGTTCAAAAAATGAAGACGCTCAGCCGCCATTTGCGCAAAGAAGTCGTTGGGGCCACGCTGCTTGTGCTGCTGGCGTTCATTGCGCTGTTTGCATTCTTCGATTTTCTGGGCGAGCTCGATCAGGTCGGGCAGGGTGGCTACAAGCTCAAGCATGCTTTGATTTTTGTGGCCCTCACCATTCCTAGTCGGGCTTACGAAATCATGCCGATTGCTGTGCTGATCGGCGCGCTCTACGCGCTGACCCAGCTGGCGCGCCACTCGGAGCTGACCGTGATGCGCGCGGCAGGCGTGTCGACCCTGCGCATGCTGGGCAGTCTGCTGCGCGTCGGCCTTATTTTCGTGGTCGTGACCTTTGCGTTGGGTGAATACATCGCGCCGCCACTGGAGCGTGTTGCCCAGAAATGGCGGCTGCGCAGCACCAATGCATCGGCGCCTCAGGAGCTGCGCACCGGGGTCTGGTTGCGCGATGGCAACAGGTTCATCAATGTCGGCAAGGCGCAGCCGGATGCGGCGCTGGAAAACATCAAGGTCTACGAGCTTGACGATGCGTATCACGTGCGCTCGATCAGTTTCGCCGAGCGCGGCGAATACGCAGGAGATGGCAACTGGCTTGTCTCGAACGTCGTGCAGACGCGCTTGCTGGGCGACCGCACGGAAGTGGAGAGCTTTGCGCAGATGCCGGTGCGCTCTTCGCTCACGCCCAATATGTTCAGTGTTGGCATGGTGACGCCCGAGCGCATGGCAATCGGCAGTCTGTACCAGTACGTCCAGCATTTGCAGGAGAACCGCCAGCGCACGGGGCGCTACGAGGTTGCGTACTGGAAGAAGCTGATCTATCCGTTTGCCGCGCTGGTGATGATCGGCCTGGCACTGCCGTTCTGCCTCGGCAGTCAGCGCGCCGGCAATGTCAGCGCACGCGTCATGCTCGGCGTCATGCTGGGTATGGGTTTCTACCTGCTCAACGGGTTGTCGTCTAATCTCGGCGTAATCAATGGCTGGCCCGCCTTGCCGACTGCTGCCGCGCCGAGCCTGCTGTTCCTTGCGCTCGCAATCTTCATGCTGCGAGCAGTCGAGCGGCGTTAGTTGATGCTCAGCGCCTGGTCAGTTGCGGAGGGTCGAAAATGACACAGGTTCCTGCCAGCCGATCATGTACGAACTGGCGGTCGCGATCGACATAGGCGGCCCACAGGATGCCGACGCCGCTCACGATCAGCAGCAGTGACGGCCAGGCCAGCACGTAGCGGATGATGCATTGACGTAGCGTGGGCGCGCGGCCGGTCGTGGCGTCCACCAGCTGCAGACGCCAGGTCTGCATGGCGAGCGTCTGGCCAAGCTTGTGCCAGACAAACACGAAATAGACTCCCAGAATCAGGAACAAGGCGAGCCACTCCAGCCCGCCCGGCACGTTCACGCCAAGGCCGTGCAAGAAAACAAGGGGTGCAAACCAGGTAACTGCGCCAACGCCAAACGTCGGCAGGCTTTCATAGAGCATGGCGGCAAGGCGGCGGCGCAGCGAAGCGAGCTCGACCGCCGGGCGGGCCGCGGCGGTCGGATGCGAAATGGCGGTATTCATGAGGTTGGAGTGGCTTTGGCCGGATCAGGCTGGCTGGTCGGCGCGGATTGCAAAGATGGTGTGACGGCAGGCTGCGATGTCGGCGTAGCGGGTTTGCGGCCGGGCTTGACCGTGCGTGGCGCCACGACAACCGGCTTGGGTGGGCGAACCCCTGGCAATGCGCTTGGAGCAGAGGCGGAAGCGGGAGGAGGCGTCTTGGGCGCTGCCTTCAGTGCTTGCTTCTGTTCGGTGGGCAAAGCATCGTATTCACGCCACTTCTGCTCCAGCTGCTTGCGCTCTTCCGGAGGTGCTGTGCGCAGCTTCTTGTACTGTTCGCGGGCGTTCTGGCGCTCCTGCGGCGTCAGTTTCGACCACTCCTGCATGCGCGCACGCACGTTTGCCTGCTCGGGCGGCGTCATTTTTGGGTAGCGATCAGCGATACCCATCCACTTGAGCTTGGCAACTTCGGAAAAAGTGTTCCATTCCTTGGCGAACGGCGCCAGGACCTCGCGCTGGGTCGGTGTCAGGTGCGCCCAGTCAGAGCCGGTCTGGACGATGGGGGCTGTTGCGGCAAGAGCGGGGCCGAGGATCGTGAACGGTAGCGCAACAGCGCATGCGATCAGGGCTGCGCGGAGGAATTCAGCCATGTATCAAAGCCGCGGTCGAGGTAGGCATTAATCGGGAGGTCATCGGCCAGCAGCGCACTATCTACTTCTTCCAGCTCCGCGGCGCGCTGGATAGAGGTGACGTAATCACCACAGACGAGAAATGCAGCCAGGGCCGCCGCAGCGGCAAGGGGGCGCCAATAGTCTTCGCCCATGCCGAAGAGGTGGCGGCCCATACCGGC
Source organism: Uliginosibacterium silvisoli (assembly GCF_036017035.1). NCBI lineage: Bacteria > Pseudomonadati > Pseudomonadota > Betaproteobacteria > Rhodocyclales > Zoogloeaceae > Uliginosibacterium > Uliginosibacterium silvisoli. The sequence goes on from NZ_JAYXHS010000001.1 coordinate 2,100,113, forward strand.
CAGCGACAGCTCTCCGACACTATCAACATGGTGTGCCAAGGCGCGCTGGCGGGCTTCGAACAGGCGGTCGGTGGCGGCTGGTTCAAGCGCGGTGCTGGCCAGATTGAGCTTGTGGCGAATCTTCAGGCCGAACTGTTGCTCGAACGCTTGTTGGTCCATCGTTGGTTGGTTCATGGCTCGATCCCCTTTTCGCGCAGCGCTGCCGCCAGCGTGTGCACAGCCCGTGAGCAGTGCGTTTTGACACTGCCTTCCGAGCATCCCATCGCGGCTGCGGTCTCCGCGATATCCATCTCTTCCCAGTAACGCATCAGGAACGCTTCGCGTTGACGTGCCGGTAAACGCTCTATGGCCCGCTCGATTATCGCCAGCATCTGATTCTGCTGGTACTGCCCATGCGGGGTGTCGGCGTGCTTGGAGTCGTCTTCGCTTTCCAGAGTTTCCAGGATGTCGAAATCTTCCTCGTCATCCTTGCGGAAGGCCGAGAAAAAGCTCACCCACAGGTTGCGCACCTTCTGGCGGCGATGGTGATCACGAACGGCATTCTGCAGGATGCGCTGGAACAGCATCGGGAACTCTGACGCAGGGCGCTGCCCGTATTTTTCGGCCAGCCGCATCATTGCGTCCTGCACGATATCGAGCGCTGCCTGCTCATCGCGCACAGCGAACTGCGCCTGTTTGAAAGCGCGACGTTCAACGGAAGCCAGAAAATCGGACAGTTCTGAGCGGGAGGACAGGGTGTTGCCTTTGTCAGGTCGGACTGCGATAAGTCTTGATTTATGGACCTTTTATGGCCAGAAACAGGCCATTTTCCTTGACCAACGCTGCGTGCGGCGGTAACTTAGCGGGTTCTTTTTATCAGAGGTCCGCAAAGACTTCTACTTGCCGGGTGTCGCAATGCTTTTGACGGGTGCCGAGATTGTAGTGAGGTGTCTACAGGAAGAAAAGGTCGAGTATCTATTCGGCTATCCTGGCGGCGCTGTTCTGTTTATCTACGATGAGCTGTTCAAGCAGGACAAAGTACGCCACGTACTGGTTCGCCACGAGCAGGCTGCTGTGCATGCCGCCGACGGTTATGCCCGCTCTACCGAGAGCGTAGGCGTTGCGCTGGTGACTTCCGGCCCTGGTGCCACCAATGCCGTGACCGGCATTGCGACTGCCTATATGGATTCGATCCCGATGGTGATCATCAGTGGTCAGGTGCCAACGCCCGCCATTGGCCTGGATGCGTTCCAGGAAGTCGACACGGTCGGCATCACCCGCCCTTGCGTGAAGCACAACTTCCTCGTCAAGGACGTCAAGGACATTGCCGAGACGATCAAGAAGGCTTTCTATATCGCCAAGACTGGCCGTCCCGGCCCGGTGCTGGTCGATATCCCGAAGGACATCACCGCGCACAAGTGCGAATTCGTCTATCCGGAAAGCGTCTCGCTGCGCTCGTACAACCCCGTGGTGAAGGGCCATCACGGCCAGATCAAGAAGGCCGCCCAGCTGTTGCTCGAAGCCAAGCGCCCGATGATCTACACCGGCGGTGGCGTGGTGCTGTCGAATGCGGCCAAGGAGCTGACCAAGCTGGCACGCGCGCTGGGCTTCCCGGTCACGAATACGCTGATGGGCCTTGGCGGGTTCCCCGCCACGGACAAGCAGTTCGTCGGCATGCTGGGCATGCACGGCACCTACGAAGCCAATATGTCGATGCACTACTGCGACGTCTTGCTGGCCGTCGGTGCGCGCTTTGACGATCGCGTGATCGGCGATCCAAAGCACTTCCAGTCTGAACCGCGCAAGATCATCCATATCGACATCGATCCTTCCTCCATCTCCAAGCGCGTCAAGGTTGACGTGCCCATCGTGGGCGATGTGAAGGAAGTGCTGGAAGAACTGGCGCGCCTGATCGAAGCCGAAAAGCCGAACCCGGAGAACTCCGCGGCCTGGTGGCGTCAGATCGACGAATGGCGCGGCAAGCAGTGCATGCTCTACAAGGGCTCGGACGAAGTCATCAAACCGCAATTCGTCGTGCAGAAAATGTGGGAAGTCACGGGCGGCGACGCTTTCGTGGCGACCGACGTCGGCCAGCATCAGATGTGGGCAGCGCAGTATTACGGCTTCGATGAACCACGTCGCTGGGTCACTTCCGGCGGCTTGGGCACGATGGGCTTTGGTCTGCCGGCGGCGATGGGCATCCAGCTCGCGCACCCGGACAAGCCAGTTGCGGTCGTGACGGGTGAAGGCTCGATCCAGATGTGTATCCAGGAGCTGTCCACCTGCAAGCAGTACCGTCTGCCGATCAAGGTGGTGAGTCTGAACAACCGTTACCTCGGCATGGTGCGTCAGTGGCAGGAGTTCTTCCACGGCAATCGCTATTCCGAGTCCTACATGGATTCGCTGCCGGACTTCGCCAAGGTGGCTGAGGCCTACGGGCATCGCGGCATCCAGATCACCAAGCCTTCCGACGTGGAAGGCGCACTGCGTGAAGCTTTCATCACGCACAAGAACGATCTGGTGTTCATGGACTTCCAGGTCGACTCGACCGAGAACGTCTATCCGATGGTGCAGGGTGGCAAGGGTCTCACCGAGATGATTCTCGCTGAAGACCTGTAATCGAAGAGTTGAACCCATGAACGCAATGCGACACGTCATTTCCCTGCTGCTGGAGAACGAATCCGGCGCGCTTTCACGCGTCTCCGGCCTGTTCTCGGCACGCGGTTACAACATCGAATCCCTCACCGTGGCGCCGACCGAAGATGCGTCGATGTCGCGCATGACCATCGTTACCTCTGGCTCCGACGATGTCATCGAACAGATCACCAAGCAGCTCAACAAGCTGATCGAAGTGGTCAAGGTGGTGGACCTGTCCGAGGCTGCACACATCGAACGCGAGCTGATGCTCATCAAGGTGCGTGCCGTGGCCAAGGACCGCGAAGAACTCAAGCGCATGGCCGATATCTTCCGCGGCCGTGTTGTTGACGTTACCGAGTCGTCGTATGTCATCGAACTCACCGGCACGCAGGACAAGCTGGATTCGTTCATCAACGCGCTCGACCCTGCGCTGATTCTCGAAACGGTGCGCTCCGGCGTCACCGGCATCGGCCGCGGCGATCGCATTCTCAAAGTCTAGCCAGACGCTGGCAGCGCTTCTGGCGCGCGCCCGTCAGCTTTTACCGTTTTACTCGAAAGGAAAATCATGAAGGTCTATTACGACAAGGACGCCGACCTGTCCCTCATCAAGGGCAAGCAAGTCGCAATCATCGGTTACGGCTCGCAAGGCCACGCACACGCACAGAACCTGCGTGACTCGGGCGTCAACGTCGTCGTTGGCCTGCGCAAGGGTGGTGCTTCGTGGTCCAAGGTCGAAGCCGCCGGCATCAAGGTTGCAGAAGTGAATGACGCCGTGAAGGCCGCTGACCTCGTCATGATCCTGCTGCCGGATGAAAACATCCCCGAGGTGTACAACAACAACGTTGCACCGAACATCAAGCAAGGCGCCACGCTGGCCTTCGCTCACGGCTTCAACATCCATTACAACCAGGTCATCCCGCGCGCTGATCTGGACGTGATCATGGTTGCACCGAAGGGCCCAGGCCACACCGTGCGTTCCGAATACCTCAAGGGCGGCGGCGTGCCGTCCCTGATCGCCATCTATCAGGACAAGTCCGGCAAGGCCAAGGACATCGCACTGTCCTACGCAGCTGCCAACGGCGGCACCAAGGGCGGCGTGATCGAGACCGACTTCCGTGAAGAAACCGAAACCGACCTGTTCGGCGAACAAGCCGTCCTGTGTGGTGGCGCTGTCGAGCTCGTGAAGATGGGCTTCGAAACCCTGGTTGAAGCTGGCTACGCGCCTGAGATGGCCTACTTCGAATGCCTGCACGAACTGAAGCTGATCGTTGACCTCATGTACGAAGGCGGTATCGCCAACATGAACTACTCGATCTCGAACAACGCCGAATACGGCGAATACGTGACCGGCCCTGAAGTCATCAACGCACAATCCCGCGAAGCCATGCGCAATGCTCTGAAGCGCATCCAGACCGGCGAATACGCGAAGATGTTCATCCAGGAAGGTAAGACCAACTACCCTGCCATGACGGCACGTCGTCGTCTGAACGCTGTGCATCCGATCGAGACTGTTGGCGGCCAACTGCGCGGCATGATGCCGTGGATCGCCAAGAACAAGCTGGTCGACCAATCGAAGAACTGATGTCTGCGTGAAATGAAAATGGCGGGGGCGTTACGCACCCGCCTTTTTTTTGTACTGCGTTCGTAGAATAAGCAACTGCCTGCGCAGGCTTTGAGGAGGATTCGTATCGTGTCGAAAGAGACCAGCAGCCCGCGTCCTGAAAGACGTCGTCGCGGCATCTACATCCTGCCCAATCTGTTTACTTCGGCGGCATTGTTTGGCGGGTTTTACGCCATTGTGCAGGCCATGAATGGTCGTTTCGAACATGCTTGTGTAGCCGTGTTCGTGGCGATGATTCTTGATGCGCTCGACGGCCGCGTCGCGCGCATGACCAATACGCAGAGCGCGTTCGGCGCCGAGTATGACTCGCTGTCCGACATGGTGTCCTTCGGTGCTGCGCCCTCGCTCGTGATCTACGAATGGGCCATGCGCGATCTGGGCAAGCTTGGCTGGATCGCTGCCTTCATCTACTGCGTGTGTGCAGCGCTACGTCTGGCGCGTTTCAATACCAATATCGACGTCATCGACAAGCGCTTCTTCCAGGGCTTGCCCAGTCCGGCCGCAGCGGCGCTGGTGACGGGCTTCGTGTGGGTCATGATCGACAATGGTGTCGGCGGCGAAGATTATTTCCTCGGTCTGCCGGTGCCGTACCTCGCATGTGCCATCACTGCTTTCGCCGGTATCAGCATGGTCAGCAGTGTCTTTTTCTATAGTGGAAAAGACTTCAACCTGCGGCGCAGCGTGCCGTTCGCAGCAGCGATCGCGCTGATCGTGATCCTGCTGTTCGTATCGTCCTATCCGCCGGGTGTGTTGTTCGGCGTGTTCGTTTGTTATGCATTGTCCGGCTACGTGATGACGCTGGTCCGCCGTCTGCGCAAGCGCAGCGCGCGCGCCAGCCACAGCTGAGCGTTACGAGAGCCAAGGAGTTCATCATGAAAGATCGTCTGGTCATATTCGACACCACCCTGCGCGATGGCGAGCAAAGCCCCGGCGCAGCGATGACGCGCGAGGAGAAAGTGCGTATCGCGCGTCAGCTCGAGAAAATGCGCGTCGACGTTATCGAAGCCGGCTTTGCCGCCGCTTCCAATGGCGACTTCGAAGCCGTACGTGCAGTTGCTGAGGCCGTGCGCGAGTCGACGGTCTGTTCGCTGGCACGAGCCAACGAGAACGATGTGCGCCGCGCAGGCGAGTCGATCAAGCCTGCCGCGCGTGGCCGCATCCACACCTTCATCGCGACCAGCCCGATCCACATGGAGAAGAAGCTGCGCATGACGCCCGATCAGGTCGTCGCGCAGGCGGTGAAAGCGATCGGCTGGGCGTCCGAATACACGGCCGACATCGAGTTCTCTGCGGAGGACGCCGGCCGCTCGGAAGTGGATTTCCTGTGCCGCATCTTCGACGAGGTCATTCGCGCTGGCGCAAAGACGATCAACGTGCCGGACACCGTCGGCTACAACACGCCCGAGCAATTCGCGCGCCTCATCTCCACCTTGATCGAGCGTGTGCCGAACAGCGACAAAGTCGTATGGTCCGTGCATTGCCACAACGACCTCGGCCTCGCTGTCGCCAATTCGCTGGCGGCTGTCGTTGCCGGTGCACGTCAGGTCGAATGCACGGTGAACGGTCTTGGTGAGCGTGCTGGCAATGCCTCGATGGAAGAGGTCGTGATGGCCGTGCGCACGCGTGCCGATCTGTTTCCTGTCACGACGAACATCGACACCACGCAGATCGTGCCGGCTTCGAAACTCGTGTCTCAAATCACCGGCTACCCGGTGCAGCCGAACAAGGCCATCGTTGGCGCCAATGCTTTCGCGCATGAGTCCGGCATCCATCAGGACGGTGTGCTCAAGCATCGCGAAACCTACGAGATCATGCGTGCCGAAGATGTGGGCTGGACAGCGAATCGCCTTACGCTTGGCAAGCTCTCCGGCCGCAATGCGTTCCGCTCGCGCCTGCAGGACATAGGCATTACGATCGAGTCCGAAGAGCAGCTCAATATCGCGTTCGCGCGCTTCAAGGAGCTGGCAGACAAGAAGCAGGAGATCTTCGATGAAGATCTGCACGCACTGATGTCGGACGAAGGGGTGACGCCGGAGCGCGAATTCTACAAACTGGTGGCGTCCAGTGTGCGTTCGGAAACCGGTGAGGTGCCGCATGCGGGAATCACCTTGTCGGTAGATGGCGCTGAACGCAAGGCGCAAGCCAATGGCTCTGGCCCTGTCGATGCGATTTTCAAGGCGATCGAAGACATCGTGAGCAGCAAGAGCGAACTGTTGCTGTATTCGGTCAATGCGATCACGTCAGGTACCGACGCACAGGGCGAGGTCACCGTGCGTCTGGCGCGCGATGAGCGTGTGGTGAATGGTCAGGGGGCTGATACCGACATCATCGTCGCCTCGGCCAAGGCTTATATCAACGCGCTCAACAAGCTGCATGCCAATACCGTGCGCGTCGATCCGCAGGGCGAAGACGCCTGATGCAGGTGTTGTCTCGCGACAACGCCGAGCATTACACATGGGGCGAGGGCTGTGACGGCTGGCATCTGCTCAAGAGCGATGCCTTGTCCGTGATTGAAGAGCGCGTGCCGCCGGGAAAGAGTGAGTCGCGTCATCTCCACATGAATGCGCAGCAGTGCTTCTACATTGTGGAGGGTGAGGCGGCGATCGAGATGGCCGGGCAGGAGGTCTTGCTATCTGCGGGCCAGAGCCTTGTTGTGCCTGCGCGGACACCGCATCAGTTCTTCAATCGCTCGGCGAGCGATGTGCGATTTCTCGTGATATCGCAACCCTCAACGCGCGGTGATCGCCAGTCAGCCGACCCGGCGCCATGACTCCGTCATGCGCGCGTAAATGGCGCAAGCGATGAATAGCACGACGGTCAGCGCGGTTTCAATCCAGCCGACAACGCTGGCGGCGCCACCGCTGGACGTGGCGCTGACAATGCCTTCAGTGAAGTAGATCCAGACAAGCAAGCTCATCCACTGAAAGGTGTAGCGCTTGCCGCTGAAAAAACCAGGCAGGGCTGCGGCCAGCGGCGCGGTCTTGAGGGCCAGCCACGACGCGCCTGGCCGCATCGGCACCAGGTGTAGCTCCCACGCCAGTCCCAGCGCGATGAGCGCGAGCAGGGCGGCTATGCCGATGGTCTGCGCACCGCGAGCACGTGTTGCGCATTGCTGGACAAATTCCGGCGTAACAGGCGTTGCAGTCTTTGAGCGCTTCATTTGTGATTAAATCGATTGAGATACAACAGAGCGGCCGAGGTAGTACGGCCGGACAAGGCGGCCATTATAGGCGCGCTGCCATCTGGAGTTTTACGATGATTCATCTGCCCTCGCACATGTGCGGACATCTGCTGGGCTTCAACGAGTTCTGGCAGCGCATGCGCGCAAAGTCGGCGGACGCGCGCATTGCGCAAACGGCTGGCAGTCTGACTTTCACGACGCTGCTGTCGCTCGTGCCTTTGCTGACTGTCACGCTGACTTTGATGTCGAAGTTTACGCAGTTCGCAAGCCTCGGTTCGGGCTTGCGCAGCTTCTTGCTGGAGAATCTGCTCCCTGATCGTGCCGGCAAGGTCATTACGACCTATGTATTGCAGTTCAGCCAGAAGGCGTCCAGCCTTACGCTGGTGGGTACCAGCATGCTGGTGGTGACGGCGGTGATGTTGCTGCAGACCATTGACCGCACGCTGAACAGCATCTGGGCCATTCGCCGCCCTCGGCCGTGGTGGGTGCGCATGTCGACGTACTGGATTGTGCTCACAATAGGTCCGTTCGTGCTGGCAGCGTGTATTGCTTTCATGAGCATGGTGGTCAAGACGTCCCTGGGGCTGGTGCACGAGCCCGCTTGGGTGGGCTCATTCGCCAACACCTTGATGCCTGCCTTGCTGATCTGCGGCCTGTTCACTTATCTGTTTCACAAGGTGCCCAACCGTCCGATGGAATTGCGTCACAGCATCATAGGTGGCGTCGTGGCCGCGCTGGGGGTTATGCTGGTGCAGCGGCTGTTCGGGCTCTATCTTTCGAAGCTGCCGAACTTCACGCTGATCTACGGCACCTTTTCGGTCGTCCCGATCTTCCTCGTGTGGCTCTATTTCACCTGGGTAGCTGTATTGAATGGCGCTGTGGTGGCAGCTGTCCTGCCGGACTTTCAGTCGCGTCACAAGCTTTTGCCGGAGACGCCTTCCGGTCGTATCCATGCAGCATTGCGGCTGGTTGTGGCTTTGGCGGAGGCTCAGAAGATCGGCATTGCACAGCCGCTTGCGACACTCGCCGAGAAAAGCGGGCAGGGTCGAGTGGGAGCCGAGCAGATGCTCGATGACATGGCGCAGGCAGGCTGGGCTGTGTGCACAGAAGCCGGGGAGTGGGTGCTCAGCAAATCAGCGCACACCTTGAGCCTGGGGGACGTGATGGCCTGGCTGGCTCTCGGCGGCGGGCCGGAGCCTGATGTTGGTATCGACGAGCAGCGCGTGATTCGCGCAGCGCTTGCGCGCCTGCGTAGCGCACTGGATACGCCCGTCGCTTCGCTTGTTGATGAAGCATCAAGCCTGCAGCGAGGCCCGTGAGTCCTTGCGCGGAGGCGGCTTACAGCGGGTAGGGATCGATCTCGAACTGGAACAGCTCGACGTTCGCGGTTTGCATGTCGAGGCTCAGCAGGCGGCCTTGTGCGACATAGAGTCGATCGATGTCCGACACCAATGAGAAGCGGCGTGAAGTGTAGGTGCCCGATGGCGCCAATACAGCCTGATGCTGGCGCAATGCCGGTAGCACCGGCAGTACAAGCGCATCAACCATGGAGACAGAGCGGTCGTTGCTGAGACGGAAGCCGACCTGCACGGGCACCGCACCCTTCGACACGATCTGCAGGCCCATCTCGAGTTGGCCGGCGTCGCCGCTGCGCAGCCAGCGTACGACGCACACGCTCCATGCTTCCTTGGGTTCGCGCCGCAATGCTACGGCCATACCGGCGCCCAGCCCTGAGCCGGCCCCCTTGACCTGGATGATCGCGTAGCCGCCAGGGCTTTCATTGACGACATCCCACTCCGAAATAAGCTCGGCCGCTGCACTCTTGTCGCCACGCAGCATGCGCCAGATGGAGGTCAGTCCGACACAGGCTTCAACTGAATACTGCTGGCGCCGCCGTGGATGTTCGCGCTTTGGTGGTGCGTGCCAGCGGGAACGCATGCGACCCAGGAGTGCTGTCGGCACGACGCCGGGGAACAGTTCGCTGGGCTCGAGATCCGGGCCGCCACGGCCGCCTTCGTGGCGTGCCAGCAATTCCGCTGCGCGGCGGGCCAGCGCTGTCGTAGCGAAAAAAATCAGTTTCGATTTCTGGCGTTCCGGTGGCATCTGCCTGTTGCAGGCCTGAGGTTCCGCTGTATCTGCTGGGTCGATCCAGTACCACGCGCCTTCCAGCGACGGGGGGCGATCTTCCTGTACGTGCAGCTGACCACAAATCCGGCTGACATACTCCGCAGCCCAATCGAGTTCGCCGGGCGACATTGTGCGTGGATCCAGCGCAGCAATGCCAAGCAGGCGTTTGTAGGTAAACAGAGCGGTTTCGGCAGGGCTGCCCGCAGCCTGTGCCGCGCCAGCCTCGGCGCGGGACAGGTAGTACAGGCGATTGGCTGTCTGCCACAACGAGGTTTCGGGCTCTCGTCCGGATTGGCAGACAATTACGAATTGTTCGCACAACAGGCGCAGTGCGCGTGCTGAAGCCGTTTCATTCAGGCGGCGTTGCGTACGGATGGCGCCTGAGCTGGCATTGGACAGGACGCGTTCGAAGCCTTGTGCAATACGCAGCAGGCTTGCTGTCATCAGGCTTGCGCTGGCAAGCCAGTCGGCAGCGAGCGGAAGCTCCATGCTGCGCAGGCTGCGACGAAACTCCCCGCTTAGTTGCAGGGCGCGGCTGTAAAACAGTTCGATGCAACGATGAAACTGGGCATGACTGATACCGCGCGGTGCGTGTAGCGCATCAAGATGCCCTGCCAGCGCGACTGCTTCGGCATGGAGGTCGCCGGATGCAGGCGAAATCAGCCAATCGATGATGGGGGCTGTGACTTCGCTGTGGGAAAGGGCACCGACGGACATTTGGGAACGCTGCTATCTTGGTGGTGATCACGCGGAAGAGGCATATTGTAGGGCAGCAAGGCCTTGCTGCCGAGGCCAGTCGTCGCCAATTGCCCGATTGACTCGTTTTCAGTACCGGATTTGCGGAGAATTCGCAGAGCTCTTTATGGCCGTAGCGTGAGACGCTTGAGTAAACGACGATTTTCGCATAGCATGCCGGGTTTTTCCGATTCCGTTACTTGCGCGGCCACGTGGGCTGCCGTCAGGGTGTCGGAACTCTTCACTGAAGGATATCAACATGGTTGTGATCCGCCTTGCACGCGGCGGCGCCAAGAAGCGCCCGTTTTTCAATATCGTTGCTACTGACTCGCGTAATCGCCGTGACGGCCGTTTCATCGAGCGCGTTGGCTTCTACAATCCGGTTGCTTCCGGCGCTGAAAAGCCGCTGGCCATCAACCTGGAGCGTCTGACTTACTGGCAACAGAATGGTGCCCAGCTGTCCCCGACCGTCGAGCGTCTGGTCAAGCAAAACGCCAAGGCTGCAGCCTGAGCAATCTGTTCCTGAGGTTTGAGTCGTGATCGTTCTGGGTCGCATCGTCGCTCCCCATGGCGTCCGCGGCGGCGTGAAGATTCATCCCTTCGGGGACGATCCTCACTCGTGGAGCAAGATGGTTTACTGGTGGCTTGGGCGCAATCCCGACTCCAGTAACGAAGCAGACTGGAAGGCCTACAAGCTGGAAAGCCTGCGGGACCAAGGCAAGAATCTGGTCGCCAGTTTCGATGAAGTATCGGATCGCAATGGCGCAGAAGCGCTGGATGGCTTGTTCATCGCCGCGCCACGTGAGTACATGCCCAAGCCCGGTCTTGACGAGTACTACTGGGATGACCTGATCGGTCTGGCCGTGCTCAATACCGCAGATGTTCAGTTGGGTGTTGTTCAGGGCTTGATTGAAACCGGCGCACACGACGTGCTGCAACTTGCCGATGGCGAGGGTGATGCGAAGGTGGAGCGCTTGATTCCCTTCGTAGGCGCCTTCATCAAGAGCGTCGATTTGACGCTTCGCGAGATTCGCGTCGAGTGGGAAGCTGACTGGTGAGCGCCGAAAGCGCTGGAGCATTCAAGCGCCGCTTCGACGTCGTCACGATCTTTCCGGAAATGTTCGCAGCCTTGCGCGAACACGGGATTTCGCGACGCGCACATGAGCGCTCCTTGTGGTCGCTGCAGTGCTGGAACCCGCGGGACTTCACCTCGGACGTGCATCGCACAGTGGATGACCGGCCATACGGCGGCGGCCCCGGAATGCTGATGTTACCCGGCCCGCTGGAGCAGTCGATCGCCTCGGCAAAAGCCGCGCAAGTGGCGGAGCAGGGCAAGGTCGGACGTGTGATCTACCTGTCGCCGCAGGGCGCACCGCTGACGCATGAAACCGTGCTGCGTCTGACGAAGCAGGAATCGATAACGCTGCTGTGCGGGCGTTATGAAGGAGTTGACCAGCGCCTGATCGATCGCTGTGTTGATGAAGAAATATCGATTGGAGATTTTGTGGTGTCCGGCGGCGAGCTGCCAGCCATGTTGTTGATGGATGCAATCATCCGCCAACTGCCTGGCGCGCTTGGCGATGCGGATTCCGCAGTCGAAGACTCTTTCGTAGCGGGATTGCTGGACTATCCGCATTACACGCGACCGGAAGTCTTTGATGAAGAAAAGGTGCCCGCCGTGCTGTTGTCGGGCAACCATGCAGAAATCAGGCGTTGGCGACTCAAACAGTCACTGGGCCGAACCTGGCAGAGACGCCCGGACCTGTTGCAGGGCCGAGCGATGAGTCGGGAAGAAATGTCACTGCTTGAGGAATTCAAGCGGGAGCAGGAAGCGGATTCATAAGGATCCGTGGATGACAAAGACATGCATCAGGTGGCGACCTGCTCTGCATGCGAGGCTTGAACCAACAAGCCATAACTTTTATTGAATGGAGTTACGCAATGTCGAATCTGATTCAACAACTCGAGCAGGAAGAAATTGCTCGTCTGGGCAAGACCATCCCCGAATTCTCGCCTGGCGACACCGTCGTTGTGCAAGTGAAGGTCAAGGAAGGTACGCGCGAGCGTTTGCAAGCTTACGAAGGCGTGGTGATCGCCAAGCGTAACCGCGGCCTGAACTCCAGCTTCATCGTTCGCAAGATCTCGTCGGGTGAAGGCGTGGAGCGTACGTTCCAGACCTACTCGCCGCTGGTTGCCAGCATCGAACTGAAGCGTCGTGGCGATGTTCGCCGCGCCAAGCTGTACTACCTGCGCGACCGCTCCGGCAAGTCGGCACGTATCAAGGAAAAGCTCACCCGCCGCGCCTGATCTTATCGGTGCAGCAAACAGAACGCCCCGCTTGCGGGGCGTTTTGCATTCCCTTCGGTATTGAAAGGCCGGAATTTGCCCCGACTTGTTTCACATTGACGCTTGTCGACATCGGTTCGATAATGCAAGAGTCCGCTTTGCGCTGCAGCATCAGCATGCAGTAACTAATTGATTTCAGGAGTCCCGATCATGAATGCCGTGACCGAAATGCCAGATCCTTTTGTCTTCACCGACAACGCCGCAAACAAGGTCAAGGAGTTGATCGAGGAGGAGGGCAATCCGGAACTGAAGCTGCGCGTATTTGTTTCCGGCGGCGGCTGCTCCGGTTTCCAGTACGGTTTCACCTTCGATGAAGAGATGAATGAAGACGACACCACTTTGAACAAGAACGGTGTGACGTTGTTGATCGATGCCATGAGCTATCAATATCTTGTTGGCGCTGAAATTGACTATAGCGATGGTCTTGAGGGCTCCCAGTTCGTCATCCGCAACCCCAACGCAACGACAACCTGCGGTTGTGGCTCGTCCTTCTCAGTCTGATTCACGAGTAACGAAACAAAAAGGGCGCCCGCGGGCGCCCTTTTTTGTTTCGCTAAGTACCTAATTCAGGAGTGCGAGTGTCGCCTTCGCGCCAGACGCAAGTGGGGCTCGCAGTTTGGTAACTTGGGCGTGAAACCGGGCAAGCTGGTGGCTGTCCGGGGGCAAAGCGCTCGCCAGGTTCGGCTCTAAAGGGTTTTGGTGAACACCGTTGATGCGGAACTCGTAATGTAGATGTGCTCCGGTCGCCCATCCCGTCTGGCCGACAAAGCCAATCACCTCACCTTGGCGTACGGCATCCCCTTTTTTCAATGCCTCCGCAAAACCGTCGAGATGGCCATAGGCTGTTGTAATTGCTTTGTCATGACGCAAGGTAATGAAATTGCCGAAGCCGCGCATGTCACCAATGAACTCTACGACACCGTCTGCTGTGGCGTGCACCGGGGTGCCCAGCGGGGCGCTGAAATCTATCCCTTTATGCTGGATCCACGTTTTCAGGACCGGGTGTTCGCGCCCGACAAAGCCTGAGCTGATGCGTGAAGCCGCGACCGGCGAATGCAGAAAGCGCTCGCTCAGGTTTTTGCCATCTTCCGAGTAGTAGCTTCCTTTGTTACCTGGCTTGGAGAACCAGTAGGCGGTATGGGTGTGTGCCGCGTGGGTCAATTCGAGCGCCAGAATACGTCCGCTGCGATATGGCACCCCTTGATGAAAAAGGGCTTCGTATATGACTCCGAAACGATCGCCCCGTTTGAGCTTGCCCAGCGCATCGCTTTCTTCTCCCAGAACGGCAGGCGCGGCGCGAAGCACATCCGCTGGCAGTCCAGCAGCGTTGGCTGCCGCTGAGAAATTCGAGCGGATAGTCCCGGAAATGGAAGCCACGCGTGTTTCGGGGGCGATCGTCTGTTCTTCCATTGCCAGGCCATGCGCTTCACGCTTAATGCGGACACTCTTCGTATCTTGATAGTCAAAAATATCCAGAAGCTGCAAGCCCCCAGGGCGCGAGGTGTGCGCGACAACGGCTGCTCCGGGCTTCAGGTGCAGCAGGGCGCTGCCGCGTGAAGTGATGAAATTGCGCGCTTCCGCATCGCGCACGCCAAGACGGTTCAGCAGCGCGGAGACGCTCTCCCCTTGGCGCAGCGTCGTTCCCACAATGAAGGGGGTTTCGACATCGTTCATGACTTCCGTGGGTGGCAAAGCCAGATCTTCCACTTGAAGCTTGGCGAGCAACCCGGCGTCAGGACCGACGTCCGTCATGGCTGCCGCCGAAACAGCGCATACCAATGTAAAGGTGGTCACAAACAGCGCCGCCCGTCGTGGGGCGGAGCCCCCAAATGTGGGGTGATGGGTAAGTTTGTTTGGCGGAGTCATCTGCCAACTTACGGCAGAGAGTCCCGTGGGTTTAGCAAGCTGATGATCTTCATGAATTTATTAATGACAACGGGGCATTGCGAGAGTTGAGAGTGAGCTTGGAAAGAGGCTGGTGGCACAAAAGCTGTTCGCTGGTGCCAAGATCTCATGAAGAAAATGTGACAAAGCCTTGACCTGCCGCTGAAACCTGTCCATAATTCTGCCTCTTCGCTGCTTCCGGGCGATGCGCTGAAATCGCGTGATCGAGGTACTGAGTCAAGCGAAGTCGGCGAGCTGCAAAGCCAAGCTGGACGCGGGTTTGCGGCGAATGAGGTGGTGTTGTTGAAGTCGAGTGATTCGCAAAAATAGTTTTGCAAATTGCT